>NZ_CP130738.1:639500-1279000 GCF_030553095.1 Zobellia laminariae
AAAAACTATTAGATAATAGGCTTTAATTAAATACGTGTTAATGAAAGACCTTATTAACAACTGGAAGATTGTAATACTGCTATGCCTTACTATTGGCCTAGCCCCCTTTTTTCCTGAACCTCATATTTGGGGTAAAGTAAAATGGATAATGGGTGGTGCAGTCAATATGCAATTCAAAGATTGGTTTGATGTGGTTTTTTATGGGTTTCCTTTTTTCTTATTACTTCGGCTTTTAATACTGAAAATCAGTAAATCCCGTTCTCAATAAAGTACACGCCCTTATTGGGAATTTCTCTGTACAAAATTGTTAACGCCATGAAACGATACATACTAGTTCTTTTCTTTCTCGCCGCCTGCTATGTCAATGCGCAAGAGATTAAAATCATAGACACCAAAGACAGTTCTCCCATTTCTTTTGCCACAATATCATTTGGCGATGGGCTAGGTACTTTTGCTGATGAAGAAGGCCTTTTCATTTTTTCTAAAAAGAAATATCCAGATATAGATACACTTTATATTTCTGCACTAGGATATAGAAAAAATGATAACTATAGCTGATGAGATTAATGCAGCTACCAACATTGTTTCTCTAGACCCAGAAGTTTCACAACTTGGAGAAGTCATAGTTTCCGCCCCAAAACAAGGAAAATTTAAGTTTAGAAAACAAAAGGCAGAAACCCATAAAGATATTTTTGCTTGTTCTACCAACGGTGGAGAGTGAAGTGGCCGTACTGTTTAATAGATATGAAGATAACGTATCGCAAATTTCTAAACTATATCTCCCTGTTAATGCAGAATCGGAATACAAGTCTAAGGGGAAAGGAAAATTCGCTACTATTTTTAGAGTGCAATTCTATGAAAATAATAATGGGACTCAGGAGCAGGCATACCCTACGAGAATGTAGTCTTTGCCATGGATGAAAAAGCCGATAAGGTTTTTGAGCTGGATTTACTATCCAAATCTATTTTCATACCCGAGTCTGGCATTTTTGTTTCTATCCAAGTGTTAGGATATGCCAATACCGATGGAAAACTAGTTGAGACAAAAAAATACAGAGAAATAAAAACGGCCCGAGGTATTCAGAAAATATCCACCTCCTTCCGTCCGCTATTGCCTTTCGTAAAAGGCGAAGCCACGCAACGCACTTTTGTACGGCGCATTTTCTTCAACGATAAAAAATGGCAAGTTTTTGACCGCAATTATAATCCAAACTCAAAACTACTTCAAACCGGACATCGCAACTACGGTATGGGTGCTGAGTTTAAAGTTTATGAGGATTAAGAAAATAAATTTACACTAAAACAAAAAGCCCTTACTTTTTAAAAGTAAGGGCTTCATTTTTATGCTGAGTTTCTACTGGCGTTAATATTACCATAGAGCGAGCGAGTAACGATTTTTTCATACTCGTCCTTAAACCCTTTATCTTGTCCTATTTTCTGTAAAGCAAACTGCTGAATCACCAATAACGGAAGAACAATGTTTTCACGTATTCTGATAGACTCACGAGAAATAGCCTCATTTTCCATCAAAATTTTACTTCCAGAAATCAGAAGTAACATTTTCTTAGATAATAGATATTCTTCATGAAGAATATTCCAAAAAGCGCCATACTCTTCATCCTTCTGCATATAGCTCGTAAGCTCAAAATAACATTTAGAAAGAGACATCATACTATTGCTCATTAAAGCTTTAAAGAAAGGAACTTCTTTATACAGTTTTTTAAGCTCTGACAGTCTGCCTTCATCCTTAATAGTTTGAATAGCTGTCCCCAACCCAAAGTAATAGGAACATTTTGTTTCAACTGACTCCAAGAACCTACAAAAGATATTGCTCTTAAATCAGAAAGCTCTAATTTTTTCTTATTACCCCTTTTTTATGGTCTACTGCCAATATTTGCTTTTTGATAGTATTTTAAAGTACTTCGGTTCTCTAGGTACGGCATAAACTTATCATGCTGCTTAAGGGCATCATACTTACCAAAGCTCAACTCAGAAAGTTGTTCTATTAGTTTTCTATGCTCTTTAGAAATCACATTCTCTTTACCAAAAAGGTTATTTGAAAGTCCCGCAGTCAATAATTGCTCACTGTTGTGAATAAATTGTTCCTTGGTACCATATGTACTTGTAATAGTTTGGCCTTGTATGGTCAACTGAATTTCATGATTGGCAACAGTCTTAGTCTGTGCAGCATAAAAACGATGTGTTTTACCACCACCACGTGCCGGTGGGCCACCACGTCCGTCAAAGAAGATAGCGTTGAATCCATTTTTGTCACAGACTTTAGACAGTGTTTCCTTAGTCTTGAAAATAGCCCAGTTGGCTTTTAAATAACCACCATCCTTGGTTCCATCAGAAAAACCAAGCATAATAGTCTGCTTCTTATTTCTTCTTTCTAAATGCGCATTGTATTCTGGTAAATCAAAAAGTGTCTGCATAGTATTCTCAGCACCGTCCATACCAATCATAGTTTCGAACAAAGGCACAATATCAAAACTGATCTCTTCCTTCTTCCAACCACACCATCTAAACAATCCAAAAACAAACAATACAGAAAATATATCCTCAGAGTTACTTATGATATAACGATTACAACCATCTTCGCCATTAGAATCCTGAATACCTTTTAATTGCTGAATGTTGTTTATGGTATCCTTAATAATATCCTCTGAATAATCACTAGCATTAATCGTAATATCTTTATTGATCAGAATATCAATCAATTCGTCTTGCGAAAGCTCATTGATATCTTCCTTAATCAACTTATTCTTTTTCAAAATAGTCTCTACAGCCAATAAGTGCTTGCTATGATCTTGTCTTACATCTAGCGTAGCAAAGTGAATCTTGAATATCTTTACCTTATCAATAAAATTCTCCAACTCCTTTAGGTAAAGGCTATGATATTTGTTAATCAATAACTCCTTTGTATCAAGAAGTGGTTGTAAAATATCATCATATCCTACTGTTTTCTTAGAATCGAACATAGCCGCATACAAGTTACTTCTAAGCTTTTGTAACGGTTCTTGTACATCTTTGAAGGTCAACTTTTCCTGAATGATTTTTAAATCATTGTAGTAACACTTCATTAAGGTAACGCGAAGTTCGTCTGCAACATCTTTAGTGATATCTGCAGTTACAAATGGGTTACCGTCACGGTCTCCATAAGGCCAAAAGCCTAGTTTCATAATGTTATGATTCTCAAAATCGGCTTTGTTTATATTCTCTTTGATATAAGCGTATAAATCACCTACTGCATTGTAATAGACATGGCGTAAGAAATAAATAATATTCTTTGCCTCATCTAAAGGAGTTGGTTTTTTAGAATTGATTAAAGAAGTAAGACCTAATTGCTGTAAAACAACATCAATATCATCTATCTTATCCTCCAATATAAGAGAACGTAATTTTTCAATAATATCTAACACCGCAGGTGTATAAAACTGCGTAGGGTGTGCTGTAAGCACCAAACGAGCACTAAATGTTGATAGCTTTTTAGATACCTTGTCCCAACTTTTATTTTTATCTACTAGTTGAAAATAATCTTTTATAGATAGTGATTTTGTGTGCTCTTGCAATTTAGGAAAAGCTGCATCTTCAACACTATCGTACAAGACCACTTGTCTTTCAACATATTGAATGATTTTGAACATAAAATCGATTTGGTCTTTCTCTGATTTTATTTCCACATAATTCGCAAAAAAACCTTCCAGAATTTCTTGAGGATTAAGACCTGAACTCAAGCCTTTTTGGCATTGATCCAACAATAAAGGAATAAGCATACCCACATTCTCAATATCGCGATACGGCAAATTTAAGAACAGGCTATTATAAACATTAAACTTATTGTTGACCGATTTTTTAAACTCAACCAATCTTTCTGAATGCGCCATAGGCTATATTAAAATTTTAAGACAATTATATATCGATTTCGATTCGTAAATATCGGTAATAATCCACGACTATTACCACTCCAATACTTCTTATAACAAAAATACAGTGCTACACCACAAAAACAACAACCTTGACAACAATAATTACCCAGAAGCGGAACAAGGCAGTACATTTACCATGTAATTAATACCGAATCAAAATTTTTCATTTTCATATAGTGTTCTCGTAAAAGAGTCTTGTCGTAACCGATGAGACTCTTTTTAGTTTATGACAATTTGATTGGTATTTTTTGAAGAGGAATAAGATAGATATCTTAGAAAGTAAACTACTTCGGGGCAAGCCCACGAGGCATCAAAAGGAATACACTTTGATTTTGAGGTAAGCCTCGAAGCATTTAATCTCGATTATCGAGCGAAAAAATCACGGTACTGCATAACCCGAAAATCCAATGTATTGAAATTGGCATCTGCAGCCTTCATCTGTTTATAAGAATCCAAACTACCCACTGCCCTATTTGCCGCACCTGATGGCGCCGTTAGAGAAACGGTACGTATTTTCCGTTTGGACTTAGGAAGTTGTAGTTCATATATGCGAGGTACTTGATCAGAAATAGTTTTCATCTTCAAATCTAAAGGCTTCAAGAGTCTTCTAAAAAAGTATTCCGGCCCATTTTTACTGTTACCGCCCATGAAAAGGATAGTTTTCAGGTTCGGATAAAGTTCTAAGTAATGAACTAAATCTCTTAACTGTACATTTTGCATTCCCAAATCTGAAGCATCCACTTTATCCCGCTCCGCTGCCTGAACAATATCACAAACCCCAATTTTATTTGAGAGCAAGAAGTTCTTACGTTGCTCTATGGCTAAATGGGTATTTTCATATACTAAACCCAGCTCAAAAATACGATCAAGTATAGGCCAAAGCATACCATTTTTACTACCGTAGCAAAAATCTACATCATTTACCTTTAAATCGCCAGTCGTAAATCTAGGTGGTGGCAATGTGCCAACAATCAGTTTTTCTGCTTGCTCAAAAATAAAAGGCTCATAAGGATGCGTGTGTGAGAACATAGATACAAAAGTATACCTATTTAAGGGTCAGCACCAAATCATCTGAATTAACCAAAGAGCCACCTTTCAATTGAACTTTTGCAACAATACCTTCTTCTGTGGCGGTTACCGTAGTTTCCATTTTCATGGCCTCGATTACAAACAAAGGTTGATTTCTTTTGACTTCCTGTCCTGTTTTAACCAGTACATTAGATAATAAACCTTGCAACGGTGCTCCAACTTGTTTTGGATCAGCAGAATCTGCCTTCACGTTTTCTTGCTTTTCTACTTTTACCGACGTATCCTTTATTAAAACGTTTCTAAGCTGTCCATTAATTTTAAAGAAAATACTAACGTTTCCAGCTTCATCAGGTTCCCCCTTAAGCATTAAAGAAATTAGAACGTTCTTACCGCCTTCAAGCTCCACCATAATTTCTTCGCCCACATCCATACCATAAAAGAAATTTTTGGTAGGTATGTTCACCACGTTGCCATATTTTACATGGTTGTTATATGCATCCGTAAACACCTTTGGGTATAATTGGTACGAAAGTAAATCAGTCATTTCAAGTGGTCTACCCATTCCTTTATTGAACTTTCTTTTGAAAGCTTTGAACTCCTTATCAAAATCAATTGGTTCTAGATGAGCATTAGGTCTATTGGTATATGGTTTTTCATCCTTTAAAACAATCTTCTGTAATTTTTTAGGAAATCCACCAACAGGCTGTCCAAGGTCTCCCCTGAAAAAGCTTTTTACAGATTCTGGAAAGGAAATATCCTGACCTCTTTCCATCACGTCTGCTACAGTAAGGTTATTACTAACCATATATTGAGCCATATCGCCTACTACCTTGGAACTAGGCGTAACTTTTACAATATCACCAAACATCTGGTTAACCTCAGCATACATTTTGGTCACATCCGTAAACTTGGTTTCAAGACCCAAAGCAATAGCTTGACCTTTTAAATTGGAATATTGTCCACCATAATTTCATGGTGATACACATCTCCCGTACCTGACTTCAATCCAGATTCAAAAGTGTAATAGTAATTTCTTACACCTTCCCAGTAATCAGAATACTCAGCTAACTTATCGGTATTCATTTTATTCTCTCGCTCATTAAAACGCAACATCTCTACAACCGAATTAAAATTAGGTTGCGAGGTAAGCCCAGAAAGACCTCCTAAAGCCACATCTACAACATCTACTCCAGCTTCAATAGCTTTTAAATAAGTAGCCGTTTGCACGGAAGACGTATCATGCGTATGCAAATGAATAGGAATATTTATTTCTGACTTTAATGCCGAAATTAGCTCAAAAGCGGCATTTGGTTTCAAAAGTCCAGCCATATCTTTTACACCAAGAATATGGGCTCCGGCATTCTCTATATCCTTAGCCAGCTGTATGTAATATTTTAAGTCGTATTTTGTTTTGGAAGGGTCTAAAATATCACCTGTATAACAGATGGAACCTTCTGCTAGACCTCCCGTTCGCTTTCGCACATGTTCAATACATGGCGCAAGGGATTTCATCCAGTTTAATGAATCAAAAATTCTAAAGACATCTACTCCAGTATTCCAAGATTCCTCTACAAACTTTTCGATCAGGTTATCTGGGTAAGCAGTATACCCTACTCCATTTGAACCACGAATAAGCATTTGCAACAGTACATTTGGCATTGCTTTTCGAAGAAGAGCTAAACGCTCCCAAGGGTTTTCGTGTAAAAACCGCAAGCAAACATCAAAAGTGGCACCGCCCCATACCTCCATAGAAAATATCTCAGGATGATTTTTAGCGTAACCTTCGGCTACTTTCATCATATCTACCGTTCGCATACGGGTCGCCAATAAACTTTGGTGGGCGTCACGCATGGTGGTATCCGTAAAGTGTACTTTTTTCTCCGCTTTTAACCATTGGGAGAACTTCTCCGGCCCCATCTCGGTCAACAAATCTTTTGTTCCCTTAGGATAGCTGTCCGTTTTTAAAAACGAAGGAACTTTCGGTTTTGTGAATTTACGGTTAGGGTCGTAATTTTTAACGTCAGAGTTTCCGTTTACAATAGTTTCCCCTATAAATGTAATAAGCTTATTAGCTCTATTTCTAGGCTCTACAAACTCAAAAAGTTTAGGTTCATTTTTAATGAAATTAACCGTTACTTTTCCTTCACGGAAAGTATCATGTTTTAGAATATTATCAAGAAAAGCCATGTTCGTATTCACACCGCGAATACGGAACTCCGCCAAGGCACGTCTCATCTTTCTACAACAACCATCTAACGTTCGGCTACGCGCAGAAACCTTTACCAACATTGAATCGAAAAAAGGAGAAATAACCACACCTTGATAGATACTTCCTGCATCTAAACGAATACCAAAACCAGAAGCACTTCTATACGTAGTTACTACGCCATAATCTGGCTTAAAGTCATTAGACGGGTCTTCTGTTGTGATTCTACACTGCAGTGCAATACCATTTACCTGAACAGATTCTTGATTAGGTATTTTAATTTGGGTATCAGACAGTTTATATCCACCGGCGATGAACAGCTGTGCCTTTACCAAATCTATATTGGTTATCATTTCTGTAACCGTATGCTCTACCTGTATACGAGGGTTAACTTCAATAAAATAGATACTACCATCATCATCTACCAGAAATTCTACGGTACCAATATTATTGTAATTAACCGCCTTACAAATATCTATTGCATATTTATACAGACTATCTTTTGTTTCTTGAGGAAGCCCTATGGAAGGAGCGAATTCTATAACTTTCTGATACCTTCTTTGCACCGAACAATCCCGCTCAAAAAGGTGTACTATATTACCATGCGTATCAGCAACAATTTGTACTTCTATATGCTTTGGATTCTCAACAAACTTTTCCAAGAAAACCGTATCATCGCCAAAGGCGTTCAATGATTCTCTTTTAGCTTCTGGAAAACCTTTTTCTAATTCTTCTTGTGTTCTAATAACCCGCATTCCGCGACCACCACCACCAGAAGCTGCTTTCAACATTAAAGGGTAACCAATTCTTTTGGCTTCTGTAATGGCTGTTTTTACATCTTTTAAATCTTTATCACTACTTTGAATAACAGGAATATTATTCGCTACCGCCACTTCTTTAGCTGTAATCTTATCGCCTAAAGCTTTTAAAACTGATACTTTAGGTCCAACGAAAACAATACCGTTATCCTCACATTTTTGAGCGAACCGGGCATTTTCAGATAAAAATCCGTAACCCGGGTGAATGGCATCTACATTGTTCTCTTTGGCCACCTTTATAATGGCGTCAATGTCTAAATATGGTTTTAGCGGTTCGTTGTCCTCTCCAATTTGGTAGGATTCATCAGCTTTATAGCGGTGTAAAGAATACCGGTCTTCATAGGTATAAATACCAACTGTACGAACTCCAATTTCAACACAGGCCCTGAAAATACGTATAGCAATCTCTCCTCTATTCGCTACTAAAACCTTCTCTATTTTCATTTCTGCGTTGTTTAAATTCGTATTTAAAAACCGATTCAAACAAACTTAACTTTTTTGACTTACTATAGCAATATCAAAAGCCTATTAATTAAATGAAAATTGTGAAGTTTCTCAGACAAATAAAGTGGTTTCTAGACACTTCATTTGAAGATGTAAATCTAAAACTGTATATTAAAACAAAGAATAGAAAGATATGGGACGAGGAGATATAAAAACGAGAAGAGGTAAAATTGCAAATCGCTCTTTTGGGGCAAGGCGACCAAGAAAAATCAAGAGACGCCCTACCGTGGAAGAAAAAATTGATATTAAAAAAAAGAAATAATTATCTAATGAAAACGGGTTCGTTTTCTTTGACGGTGTGTGCTTCACTAAATTCATACTCGTCATAATTGAACCCCTTAAGTTCATCTAGCGTGTTTACATCTTTATCAATAATGTAACGAACCATGGAACCTCGTGCTTTTTTAGCATAGAAACTGATAATCTTTAGCTTGTCATTCTTCCAGTCTTTAAAAACAGGACTTATTACAGGAACTTTTAATTCCTTTTTATCTATTGCACTAAAATATTCGTTGCTCGCTAAGTTGATAAAAAGTTCATCATCTTTCAGTTCTGAATTTAATTCATCAGTTAAAGTCTTTTTCCAAAATTCGTAGAGGTTTTTCTTTCTACCTACTTTTAACTGCGTACCCATTTCCAAACGATAGGGTTGCATTAAATCTAAAGGGCGTAAAATACCATAGAGGCCAGAAAGAATACGTAGTTTTTCTTGTAGCTTCTCTACATTGCGAGCAGGCATGCTATAAGCATCTAAACCTTGGTAAACATCCCCGTTGAAAGCATAAATAGCAGGACGCGCATTCTTCAATGTAAAAGGCACCTCAAAACTTTGATTCCTTTCATAATTAAGCTGTGCCAATTTATCTGAAATGCCCATCAGTGCGGATAGGTCTTTCGGGTTTTTCTTGGCTAAAACTTTGTTCAGTTTTAAAGCTTCATCTAAAAATTGAGGCTGTGTTTCCCTAAATCTGGGATAATCTTTATCAAAATCTAATGATTTTGCAGGTGAGATAACAATTTTCATACTAGTGTCCATTTTCAAAAACTTAAGGTAAAAATACTGATGATTATCAACTTGACCTATGGCTAAAGAAAAGAGTTATTGATACGGGTATCAATGTTATTTATAAGTTAACTGCTGTGATTTGAGTAATGTCTCCATTTTTCAATACACTCTACCATGTCTTGCGGAATCTCAGAATCAAATCTCATAGTTTCTCCAGTTACGGGATGCACAAAACCTAGCGTTTTAGCATGTAATGCCTGACGTGGTAAAATTTTAAAAGCGTTATCTACAAACTGTTTGTATTTAGTAAATGTGGTTCCTTTTAAAATTTTATCACCTCCATAGCGCTCATCGTTAAAAAGCGTATGGCCAATATATTTCATATGCACCCTTATCTGATGCGTACGACCTGTTTCTAACTTACACGACACCAAGGTAACATAACCTAACCTTTCTATTACGGAATAGTGAGTTACCGCTTCTTTGCCTTCATCTCCATCAGGAAAAACATGCATCTGAAGACGGTTCTTAGGGTTTCTTGCAACATTTCCTTCTATAGTACCCTCATCATCTTGAACATTACCCCATACCAAGGCAACATATTCCCTTTCAGAAGTTTTATCAAAGAATTGTTTCGCCAAATGTGTCATGGCGGCTTCCGTTTTGGCAACAACCAAAAGTCCTGAAGTATCCTTATCTATACGATGTACAAGACCAGGGCGTTCATTACTATTTGAAGGTAAATCTTTAACATGGTGTAAAAGTGCATTTATAAGTGTCCCAGAATAATTTCCATGACCAGTGTGCACTACCATACCTGCAGGTTTATTAACCACCAAAAGAACATCATCTTCATAGACAACATCTATAGGAATATCCTCTGGAATTAAAAGGAACTCATGAGGCGGATGTTCAAATAACACCTTTACCTCATCATTTGGTTTTACCTTATAATTTTGTTTTACGATAGTCCCATTAACCCAAATATGTCCGTTTTTAGCAGATTGTTGAATTTTATTTCGGGTAGCGTATTCAATAAAGTTCATTAAGAATTTATCTACTCTTAACGGCTCTTGCCCCTTAGAGGCTATGACACGGTGATGCTCAAAAAGGTCATCATCGTTTGGTTCTTGATTTTCTGGTGTTTGCATGTATTATTCTGAATCTGCTTGAACCCTTGCTTTCTCGGTTATAGAACCGTTGCCACAAACCAATTCCACTTTTGAAGTTTTAGGTAGTTTATCATAAGGCTTAATCTGTTTTCCTTTATACTTTATATAGTATACCATGTCTTTACCCAATTGGTCTATATATGTAACACGTTGTACATCTAAACCAACGGCGCGAAGCATAGATTCTGCATTACGTTGTGTAACCTGTATTATATTAGGTACAGAAACCTTTTTATAACCAGATGGATTTACAGTAAAGTATATTTTACGATTTTCTTTTACCTTATTACCTGCGGGAGGTGTTTGCTCTATAATAGAGAATCTTGGATAATCTGGATTGAAATTAGCAGAATCCAAGACCTCATATCTTAATTTTGCCTCCTCTGCAGCTTTACGCATATCCGGTACGGACATTTTACCAAAGTCAGGTACTTCAACAAATTCACCATGGTTTGTGGTTGAACTTAACCAACGTAACGTAAAAAAAACAAAGAGTATCAAAACCAATATGGCTAGACCTATTTGAATAAAAAATACCTTACTTTTTAAAAAATTGAAAAAATTACGCATCGGGTTCCTTTTAACGCAACAAATATAGTGAACTCGTGTTGCTTTTTTTGTTTAATTTCGGTTTCGTTTTATTGAGTAAATTTTAAACGGTCGTATGAAGAAAAATATTGCCATTATTATGGGTGGTTACAGTAGTGAATATAAAATTTCGCTAAAAAGTGGAAATGTGGTGCATACCTACATTAATAAGGAAAGGTTCAATACTTACCCTATCCATATTTTTAAGGATAGATGGGTCTATGTTGATGAGAATGAAAAAGAGCACTCCATAAATAAGAATGACTTTACCGTAAACCTAGGAAACGAAACCCTCAGTTTTGATTGTGTTTTTAACGCAATTCATGGCACATAAGGAGAAGACGGACTTATGCAAGCTTATTTTGAACTGCTGGGTATGCCACAAACTTCTTGCGACTATTACCAATCTGCACTTACTTTTAACAAAAGAGACCTTTTAAGTGTTTTAAAACCTTACGGAATTAACGCTGCGCCATCCTATTATTTAAACTTAGGTGATAAAATAGATGAAGAGGCGATAATCGAAAAAGTAGGTTTACCCTGTTTTGTAAAAGCAAATAAGGCCGGAAGCAGTTTTGGTATTTCTAAAGTTCATGAAAAGGAGAGTCTAAAGAGTGCCATAGAAAATGCCTACAAAGAAGATGATGAAATTATCATTGAATCTTTTCTAGACGGTACGGAAGTTTCCGTTGGTGTTATAACCTATAAAGGCAAAACGAAAGTTTTACCTATTACGGAGATAGTAACAGAAAACGACTTTTTTGATTACGAGGCAAAGTACGAAGGAAAATCTCAAGAAATTACTCCAGCTCGTATTTCAAAAATACAGCAAGAAAAGGTTGAAGAACTTGCCAAACGTGCATACGAGGTATTAAAAATGAAAGGCTATTCCAGAAGCGAGTTTATTTTCATTGGAGACGAACCCTACATGTTAGAGATGAACACCACTCCTGGTCTCACTACTGAAAGTATTTTGCCACAGCAGGCAGAAAAGGCCGGTATTACTCTTGAAGAATTGTTTACCAGTGCCGTAGATGAAGCTTTAAGAAAAAAAGGATAACTTTATAAGAACGGGCAAAACCAGCTCCAAAATTTCTGTAGAACATATGAGACGCGCTATATTCAGGTTCCTTTGACCCACTTACCTTAGGTCATTCTGATATAATTCAAAGAGGCATCACTCTTTTTGATGAGATTATAATAGCCATTGGTGTAAATGCCGATAAAAAATATATGTTCTCACTAGAGGAGCGTATGAAATTTATTGTAACCGCTTTTAAAGATGAACCTAAAATTAAAGTTCTTACATACGAGGGTCTTACAGTAGATTTCTGTAAGAAAGTAGATGCCGATTTTATTTTAAGAGGCTTACGAAACCCCGGAGATTTTGAATTTGAAAAAGCTATTGCGCATACAAACAGAAAATTATCTGAGATAGAAACGGTTTTTTACTTACAAGTTCAGGAAAATCTTACATCAGTTCTTCTATTGTTAGAGATGTAATTCGTAATGGTGGCGACTATACCAGTCTTGTGCCTGATACTGTCCGTATATCCTAAATTTTTAAATTTATTTCCGAATATGATATTTCAAGGGATGGTATTGTTATAATTTATTTGTATTTTGTAAGTAAATACAACACAAATGGTTTTTTAACTAAGCCAAACATCCTATTATCCTAGCAACACAACGAGTTTGATACTATTCACAACAAAGGTTTAATTATCACACCAAATGCACCTAGTTTAGTAAGAAATTACCACATGACCTTGAACGGAACCAAAACCATACGAAATAACCCTCTTGTAAAACAGCTGCCAACGGCCACTGTTTTCACGAACAAAAAGTTCGAGGTTATTTATGCGTCCGACAAGTTTATGAGTGACTTTTCTTTTGATGCTAAAAATACTTTTGGCAAACCAATTAATGAACTTTTTACAACCCTTAGCAACAATTGGGAGAAAAAACTTTACAATTACCTTACGGATGAGTCTCATGATGCCAATCTAAATTACACGCTAAAAAGTGCTGCCGGTTCAAAATGGTATAAATGGGCATGTACAGCATGGCAAAATGATACTGGCGAAACCATTGGCCTTATTATTCACTTTGAAGATATTACCGAAAAAAAACTTAAAAACGAAGAAGGAGATAGACTTCAATCGCTTTTGGACGCTATGTGCGAGATTAGTCAGATTGGAGTTTGGGATTACGATATTTTAAATGACAAACTTGTGTGTTGCGATGTGATTCGCAAAATATATGATGTTGACCAAGATTACGAATTTACCTTTGATGCTGCCATTTCTTCCTATAAAGATGGATATAGCAGAAATACCGTATCTATGTTAGTTCATGAAACCATGAGCAAGGGTACCAAATGGAACGAAAAATTACAGTTTAGAACCTCCAAAGGAAAAGAAATTTGGGTTCAGATAGCCGGTATGCCAACCTATTTAGATGGCAAAATAGTGGGCGTTAAAGGAACTTTACAAAATATTGAAAAAGAGGTACAATCAGAAACAAAGACCAAAGAAAATGAACTCTTGCTCCGTACGCTTATTGACAATTTGCCATTAAACGTATTTATTAAAGATACTGAATCAAGAAAAATTCTGGTTAACAAATCAGAATGTGACTATATGGGTGTTGACAGTGCCGATAAATTATTAGGGAAAAGTGATTTTGAGCTTTTCAATGAGGACGTTGCATCACTTTCTAGAGCTGAGGACCTACAGGTAATGGAAACTCTTATTCCTATATTGAGTAGAGAGACCATAAACGAAACAAAAGATGGTAGAATAGCTACTTTCCTTACTTCAAAAATACCTTTGTTAGGGAATAATGGCAAAGCTCAGGGTCTGGTAGGCATCAGTATGGATATCTCGGACATCAAGCAAAAAGAACAAGAATTACGTGACCTTATTAACGTTACTTCACAACAAAACAGGAAACTGGTAAACTTTGCTCACATTGTTTCTCACAACCTGCGTTCACATACCGCTAACTTCTCCATGTTATTGGATTTTCTTACGAACGAAAAAAACGAAGAAGAGAAGACCCACATTGTAAAAATGCTTACACATGCATCGGATAATTTATTGGAGACATTAGAAAATCTGAACGAGGTAGTGGCAATCAATACGAACATCAATCTTGAACGAAAACCTATTCGATTAAATCAGCGCATAGTTTCCGTAAAACGAAATCTAAAAGAGTTTTTAGTCAACAATAATGCTAAAATAATAAATGCGATATCTGAACATACGGCCATAAAAGTTATTCCTTCATATATAGACAGTATCCTAATGAACTTCATTACAAATGCTGTAAAATATAAAGACCCAGATAGACCACCATTGATTACGTTGAGTGCAATAAGCGAAAACGGATTTATAGTTCTATCTATTGAAGATAACGGCTTAGGTATTGATCTTAAAAAATACGGCGACAAATTATTTGGAATGTACAAGACCTTTCACGATCACAGTGACTCCAGAGGCATTGGTCTTTACATTACCAAAAACCAAATAGAGGCAATGAACGGCAAAGTGACAGTTGCTAGTGAGGTAGGCGTAGGTACTACCTTCAAAATATATTTTAATGAACAAAATTGAAAGCATTTGCATTATTGACGATGACCCTATTACGGTTTTTGGCATTCAAAAGATGTTGAGTCTTGTTGTTGATTGTAATGACATTACGGTATACCGCAATGGAAAGTTTGCAATAGAAGGAATTAAAAAGAGAATTGAGGAAAATAAAAAAACGCCTCAGGTAATTTTCTTGGACATCAATATGCCCATTATGGACGGGTGGCAATTCTTAGATGAATTTATAACCCTAAACCTAACAGATAAGGTAAGAGTAAACATAATTACCTCTTCTATTGACACCCTAGATTTGCAAAACTGGGAGGATTTTAAGAAAAAAACTGCCCATACCATTACCTTCAACAACAAACCCATCCGTAAAGAACACGTTGCCGAGATTACCAAAATTGCATAGTATAAGCTTACCTGTTTTTGCTTATTTTTGATATATGCGACGAATATCTACGAGTATCAACCCCTTCTTATTTACCATTCTTTTGGTAGTCGTACTGGTTTGTTTTTCATGCGAAACAGAACAGCAAGACAAGACAGCAGATCATAAAACTCATTTTGAACTTAGTGATGGCAATGAAACTGCCACATATCTAGAAACAATAGATTTTTATATTCATTTAGCCAAGGAGTTTCCTGAAATAAACATGCAAACTATTGGTGATACAGATAGTGGGCACCCACTACATATAATTACCTACAACCCTGACGGGGACTTCAACTTTCAAAAAATAAGCGACAAGAAAACCATCCTTTTCATTAATAACGGCATACACCCTTATGAGAGTGATGGCATTGACGCAACAATGATCCTGTATAGAGATTTTGCCACTGGTAAATTAAATGCCCCAAAAAATACCGTGTTAGTTACCATACCCATCTACAATGTTGGTGGGGCACTGAACAGGAACAGCACAACCAGAGCAAATCAAAACGGACCTAAATCATACGGTTTTCGCGGCAATACACTTAACTACGACCTCAATAGAGACTTTATTAAGGCAGACACAAAAAATGCGCAAACATTTTTTGAAATATTCCATATGGTTAAACCTGATATTTTTATAGATAACCATGTAAGCAATGGAGCGGATTACCAATACACGCTGACACACCTCTTTACCCAACACGACAAATTAGGTGGCGAATTGGGCAAATACGTTAACAATAAGATGATGCCTTCCTTAGAAAAATCATTGCAGGACGCGGAATGGGATATTACTCCCTATGTAAATGTTTTTAACCAAGTACCGGAAAAAGGGTTTTCTCAATTTATGGATTACCCTAGATACTCTACAGGTTATACCACACTATGGAATACGTTTGGCATGATGGTAGAAACTCACATGCTTAAACCTTACAAACAAAGAGTAGACGGCACTTATACTCTAATGACCAAAATGATTGATTTAGCAGAGACAGATTTTAAACAAATAAAACAACTTAGAGCAGAAGCAAAACACAGACATAAAGATTGGACCCACTACCCTACCAAATGGCAGGTAGATACTACAAAAACTACAATTTTAGATTTTAAGGGATATGAAGGAGACACACTTACCAGTGAAGTCACTGGACTATCAAGACTAAAATATGACAGAACCAAGCCCTTTACCAAAAAAGTAGCCTATCAAAATTTTTACAAAGCTGTTGATTCCGTGATAATTCCCGAAGCTTACATTTTAAAAAAGGGATGGCGTAAAGCTCTTTCGTTATTAGAACTTAACAAAATAGACTACAACACTTTAAAGAAAGATACCATACTCACTGTACAATCGTATAAAATAGCCAGCTACAAGACCTTAGACTACCCATACGAGGGCCATTACCCACACTATGATACCGAGATAACAAAGTCCACTAAAAAACTAAAGTTTCAACAAGGAGATATCATAATTCCTACCGAACAAGAAGGTATTAGGTATATTTTAGAAACCCTTGAGCCAGAAACAAAAGATTCTTTCTTTAATTGGAATTTTTTCGATTCGGTTTTACAACAAAAAGAAGGTTTCTCTCCGTACGTATTTGAAGATGAAGCAGCAAAATTACTAGAAGAAAATCAACTATTGAGAGACAGTTTTCTTTCAAAGAAAGCCAACGACTCAACATTTAACACTAATTGGTATGCGCAACTAGATTGGCTTTACAAACAATCTGACCATTATGAAGCGGCCCATTTACAATATCCGGTGTACAGAATTATGAAAGATTAAGGTTATGCCCCAAAAAGAATTTTAATGTTGTTGTAAGAATTTAAAAGCGCTTCTTGGATTTTTTTTGGACCTTTCCACTTTGCTTTAATTATTCCTTCCTTCTTTTCTGGCTTAAGTTTCCCCATGAAACTAGTTCTCATTGCATACCAATGTACCTCTTTTAGTGTATATACCCCATTATTGCTGAATATATGATAGGTAATTCTAAGGAAGTTCTCTATCCGTAAATCTTTTACACCTGTTTCTTCCATAACTTCTCTTATGGCGCAAGCTTCTATAGACTCACCTTTATCCAATTTTCCCTTTGGCAAATCCCATTTATCATTTCTATAGATAAATAGCACCTCTCCCAAGTCATTTGTAACCACTCCGCCCGCTGCAACTACTAGTGGAATTTTATGAGTAAACTTCTTAAGAATATCCTCATGATTAGGGTGATATATGTAAGCTTCGGTCAATTTTTTCTTCCTCAACGCCTTTATAGCTTCTTGAATAGAAGCTTCGTTTAGCAAAAAATATTCACCACCTCCGGTTTCCGAGAGTTTATTTGTTAGGATCAAAGGCAATTCGTTCACAAAAACTTTATACATTTGCGTCATGGTTTTAGACAAAAATACCGCCAAGAAAACGGCCGAACTTCTATTGCAAATTAATGCAATTAAGTTGAAACCGGAAAATCCTTTCTCATGGGCTTCCGGATGGAAATCTCCAATCTATTGTGATAATAGAATAATACTCTCCTATCCTGTCATTAGAAACTTCGTTAGAGAAGAAATGGCAAAGCAGGTAGAAGCACTTTATGGCAAACCGGATATTATTGCCGGAGTAGCCACTGGCGCTATAGGAATTGGGGCTTTAGTTGCAGATTTCTTAGGACTTCCGTTCATTTACGTAAGACCTGAGCCAAAATCTCACGGAAGAAAAAACCAGATTGAGGGACAATTAGAACCCAATCAAACAGTAGTAGTTATTGAAGATTTAATTAGTACTGGAAAAAGTAGTTTGAACGCTGTAGACGCTTTAACGGAGGCTGGCGCCAATGTTAAGGGCATGTTAGCCATTTTTACTTACGGTTTTGATGTTGCGCAAAGTAATTTTGAAGAAAAAAATGTTTCTTTAAACACACTAAGCGACTATGAACATCTAATTGAGCAAGCTTCAGACACTAAATTTATTAAAGAAGATCAGTTAAATACCTTATTAGAATGGAGAAAAAATCCATCTAAATGGCAACAATAATTTTACTATGCACATAGAAACACCTCGAAAAGATATTCCAAAAGGAGATAAAGAAGTCTATGATTTCTTGACTGACCTGAAGAATTTTGAAAAATTGATGCCGGATAATATCGATAAGTTCGAAGTAATAAACGAAGATCGATTTCTTTTTGCACTAAAAGGCATGCCTCAAATTGTATTGGAACGCCAAACCCAGACTCCTAACAGTCAAATTATTTTAGGTGCAGCAAGCGATAAATTACCATTCACGTTAACTGCAGATATTATTGCCGTAAGCGATACAGAAAGTAAGGTATCTTTAAGTTTTGAAGGTAAGTTTAACGCTATGATGGCTATGATGATTAAGCATCCCATAACAAATTTTATGGGCACTTTATCCGATAACTTAACGAAGATTTAATTAATAGAGCAATTTAACCTCTTTAATATCAAATTCTTTTAGCACATTGTCCTCAAGCATTATTTGAAGTTTCCCTGTTGGGGAAACTCCACGAATAAAGCCCATAAACAATTCATTTTGTTTATTCTCGAAAGTTGAGGGTTTATCTTTTCTAAAGAGAACATCCTCGTAAGCTTTCCAGAGATTTTCCGTGCTATCCGTAGTTGATTCTAAAAAGATTGATTTTAGGTTTTCTACAATTTCATGTAGCAACTCATCTAAGTCAAAATTGCTCCCCAATATCAGTTTTAAAGACGACGCATTTTCCAGTTCACCAAAGAAGGTTTGGTTTACATTAAGCCCAATTCCTATAATAGCGGTATTTATTAAATTTCCAGAAAGAATATTTTCAATAAGAATACCACAAATTTTTGAAGTACCTGACAGAATGTCGTTGGGCCACTTTACACTTAAATCCGGTACTTGGTGCGCCTTTAAGGTTTTATAAACGGCCAACGAAACACAAATATTTAAAACAAAATAATTAGCAACACTTAAACCCAAACCCTGCCTCAACACACTAAACGTAAGGTTTTTACCAGAATCAGACTCCCATTTAGCGCCCATCTGACCTTTACCTTTCAGCTGTTTTTTTGCGGTAATTACTGTAAAATCAGCCCCTAAACCATCAGACAACAAACGCTTTAAATATGCGTTTGTAGAGTCCGTGGCATCAAGTTTGATTATGTTCATGCTAGGCTTATTTAGAATATATTGTATCTATTATAAAAAACTAGGTCTAAAAGAACAAAAAAATAATAACTTTGTACAAACTAAAATTTTTGAATGCAAAAAAGCAAAGCCAGTGCAGATGAACTAATTGCATTGATATTACAGGGAATAGAAGAAGTTAAGGGTCATGATATTTATTTACTTGATCTTAGAGATATAGAAAACACAGTTTGTGACTACTTTATAATTAGTAACGGTACTTCAAACACACACGTAAACGCCATAGTAGGATCAGTTCGTAAAATCGTTAGTAAAGCAATCCAAGATAAACCTTGGCATGTAGAAGGCGAAGACAATGCGGAATGGGTACTAATGGACTACGTAAACGTTGTTGTACATGTTTTCCAGAAACATATTCGGGAGTATTATGATATTGAGGGCCTTTGGGGAGACGCTAAAGTAACCAAGATAGAAAGTAGTAGCAGTTTGAATCAGTAAAAAAAAATAATGGCTAAAGATAACAACACGAATACAAAGAAACCGAAGTTCAGCTCATGGTGGATTTATGGATTGATCGCAATACTTTTAATTGGTTTTCAATTTATAGGTAGTGGCAACTTAGCCAGTACCAAAAAGACAACAACTTCAGAGTTGCAAGAATACCTTAGAAATGGTGATGTCAAAGAAATTATGATCATTACCAATACGCGTCAGGCAAAAGTCTTCCTTACAGACGAAGCCATGGCAAAGGATGTTCATAAAGATGTAGCGGAAAAGCCATTACTTCCTTCAACAGGTGTTGTACCTCAGTACGTGTTGGATTATGGTGATTTACAGAACTTTGAGAATGAAATCAAGAACATAAAAAAAGAAAATAACCTAGATACTATTGTCGATTACGATACAGACAACAACTATCTAATGGACCTTCTTTTAGGCATATTACCTTTTATTTTAATAATTGGTATATGGATTTATTTGATGCGTAGAATGTCTGGCGGCGGCGGCGGCGGTGCTGGTGGTCAACTTTTTAACATTGGAAAATCTAAAGCAAAGCTTTTTGACGAAAAGACAGACACCAGAACATCCTTTAAAGATGTTGCCGGTCTAGAAGGAGCAAAAGAAGAAGTTGAAGAAATTGTTGAATTTCTTAGAAATCCGGACAAGTATACTTCTCTTGGTGGAAAGATACCTAAAGGAGCCCTCCTTGTAGGCCCTCCGGGAACAGGTAAGACCCTTTTAGCCAAAGCTGTAGCAGGAGAAGCTAAAGTACCTTTCTTCTCTCTGTCTGGTTCTGATTTCGTAGAAATGTTTGTTGGTGTTGGTGCCTCAAGAGTACGTGACCTTTTCAAACAAGCTAAAGACAAATCACCTGCCATTATATTTATTGATGAGATAGATGCTATTGGCCGTGCACGTGGTAAAAATAACTTTACCGGTTCTAATGATGAACGCGAAAATACGCTCAACCAGTTACTTACTGAGATGGACGGTTTTGGAACAAACACTAATGTTATTGTATTAGCTGCTACCAACCGTGCAGATGTATTGGATAAAGCATTAATGCGTGCGGGACGTTTTGACAGACAGATATATGTAGATTTACCGGATATTAGGGAGCGTGAAGAAATTTTTGAAGTTCACCTAAGACCTATTAAAACTGCTGAAGCTTTAGACACAGAATTTTTAGCGAGACAAACACCTATGGTTTCTCTGGTGCGGACATTGCCAATGTATGTAATGAAGCTGCATTGATTGCTGCCCGAAAAGAGAAAAAGGCTGTTTCTAAACAAGATTTCTTAGATGCCGTTGACAGAATAGTTGGTGGATTAGAGAAAAAGAACAAAATAATAACACCTGGCGAAAAGGAAACTATTGCTTACCATGAAGCTGGTCATGCTACTACAAGCTGGATGCTTGAGCATGCTGCTCCGTTAGTTAAAGTAACTATTGTACCAAGAGGGCAATCCTTAGGTGCTGCATGGTATTTACCAGAAGAGCGTCTTATTGTTCGTCCAGAGCAAATGCTAGATGAAATGTGTGCCACGATGGGTGGTAGAGCTGCTGAAAAAGTTATTTTCAACAAGATTTCTACTGGAGCTTTAAGCGATTTGGAAAAAGTAACCAAACAAGCTAGAGCAATGGTAACCATCTATGGTCTTAATGAGGAGATTGGTAATGTCACCTTTTATGATTCTTCAGGACAAGATTCATACGGCTTCTCTAAACCTTACAGTGAGGATACTGCCAGAAAAATTGACAAAGAGATTTCTAAAATTATTGAAGAGCAGTACCAAAGAGCTATTCAAGTATTGACCGATAATAAAGACAAGCTTACTATTCTTGCTGAAAGATTGCTAGAAAAAGAAGTTATCTTTAAAGAAGACTTAGAGAAGATTTTCGGCAAAAGAGATTTCGGTGAAACATTCGATAAAAAAGGACAAGAAAAACTTTCTGCCAACAAATCGTCCGCCGAGGATATTGTAGCAGAAGAAGATGAGGAAAATAAATAAGAATATTTAGCGTTTTCTTTAACTAGAGGAGAACACGCATTGAGTTTTATAAGAGCAAATGGGGCTATTTGACAAATTATTCGGCGGTGGTAAGCAAAAGAAGGTTTCCAAAGAAACAGCGGAAACCAGAGGTGCGCATATGCCCGACCTGAACATTCCTGTAGACGAGAAATTTACCATACATTTTAAACAAAATGGTGGTAAATTTCTTTACTGCGATTCATTTTCTGAAATTTCTCAGGCGGTTAAGAACATCGTTAATGAGAATAGCTGGCAGGAACATCCTTTCTATGTCATGAACCCAAAGCTCAAAGAAAAATTTGCAAAAGAAAACATCAGCTTTACAAATACTAGTAGAGATAGTGAAGTCTTTTTCACCACTTGCGAGCATTTAATTGCTCAAAATGGATCCATATTGGTTTGTTCTAATCAATTAATGGATAAAAAACTTAACGAGCTACCTTATAATGTAATCGTATTTGCCACTACTAGTCAGCTAGTAGAATCTATCGGCGAAGGTTTAAAAACGATTAAGAAAAAATACGGTCATAACATTCCAGCAAACATAACTACACTAAAGCACTTTCAGGCAAACGAAGGAAATTCAGATGATTTCCTAACTTACGGAAGCAGTTCTAAGAATCTGTACCTTTTACTTTTGGAAGACCTATAATAGTATGAAGGAAATTTTAAGGCGGTCGATTACTGGAGTTGTTTACATCCTTTTATTATTGTCCGTGGTCTTTTTAAGTTCTGATGCTTTCGACTTTTTATTTATGATATTTGGACTTGCCTGTCTAAATGAATACAAAAAACTTGTTGACTTAAAAGGGCTCCATATTTATGGTGCCTATTTAATACTATGGTGGGCCTATATATATTTTGTAAGCGATATGTATGTGGTTTACGTTCTTTTAGGCTGTACTCTAGTTGTTAACTTCATGCTTCTGTTTTTCCTTTTTTCCAAAAGGACTAAACTCTTCAATACAATTCAAAAATTTCTTATTGGCTTATTCTATGTAGGAGGTGGTTGCATTTTCCTTACAATGATTCCATATACCAATAATGACTTTGCCAAGTTTCTAATTATAGGTATTTTTATCTTAATTTGGGTAAATGATTCGTTTGCTTACATTGTTGGTCGTAGCTTTGGGCGAACAAAGTTGTTCTCTGCGGTATCACCAAAGAAAACAGTTGAAGGTGCACTTGGCGGTTTAGTTTTCGCCGTTGGAACGGCTTATTTTATGGCTAAGTACGAGCCCATCTTAAATCCCCTACAATGGGTTATGTTGGCTATTGTAATTGTAGTTACGGGTAACTTAGGTGATTTAATTGAGTCAAAATTTAAAAGAACGGCAGGCGTAAAAGATAGTGGTGCTATTTTACCTTACCATGGCGGCATGTTGGATCGTCTAGATAGTTTAATATTTGCTGCACCTTTTGCATACTTAACTTTAAAAATTTTCGCACATGTTTCATAGAGAGGGTCAAAAAATTATCCTGATCACCTTTTTTATTGTGGCTTTAGTTGTACTTGGCTCTCAATACGCTATTGATATTCCATGGCTTCGCTTAGGAATTCAATTAATTGCACTTGTGTTTTTAATTTTGATTTTGCAATTCTTTAGAAACCCTACACGTAGGGCAGCAAAAAACTTTGATGACATCTTGGCGCCCGTAGATGGAAAAGTAGTTGTTATTGAAGAGGTTGAAGAAACCGAATACTTTAAAGACAAGCGCATACAGGTTTCTATTTTTATGTCTCCCACAAATGTGCATGTTACTAGGTATCCCGTAAGCGGAAGTGTAAAATACTCAAAATATCACCTGGTAAATATTTGGTAGCTTGGCATCCTAAGTCCAGCACAGAGAACGAACGAACAACCGTAGTTATACGTACACCTAAATTTGGAGATATCCTTTACAGACAGATTGCTGGTGCCTTAGCGAGGCGTATTGTTAATTATGCAGAGGAAGGTGACAACGTTCAACAAGGTGAAGATGCAGGTTTTATTAAATTTGGGTCAAGAGTTGACTTGTTTTTGCCACTAGACTGTGCAATTACCGTTAAGCTAAACCAAAAAGTAATCGGTGCAGAAACTTGTGTTGCCGCAGTTCTAAAAAAGAATGAAGAAGGAGAAATTACATATTGATTTCGACAAGGCCGTAGAGTTTATGAACGGCTTTACAGAACCCTTACCGGCCGATCTACTATTAAAACTCTATGCCTATTATAAAATAGCCAATAGAAATTATAGTAATCCGGGCAGTAGCACTCCCCTTATCAACGCTTTTAAAGCTAATGCCCTTATTCAGGCTAAAAATATTAAGCGAGATGATGCTATGAAGGCATATATTAAACTTGTTAAAGTTGAAGTTAAAAAGAAAAAATAATCGCTCTTTTCAACTTTTGCCCGTCCTATTTTATTCGTAAAGATCTTCAGTATCTGCTTGACAGAGTTCGTAGATAAAATGACCCATTTTCCGGGTTACATCTTTAAAGAACCGCTCCCCTTTTTCTTTTGTAGATTTATGTGGATTACCAACACCGGTATCTTCACTTATTTTTGACCACTCTCTTTCGGCCCAGGCCCAACCTTCAGAAAAAGACTTTATTTTATATTTTTTAGAAGCTCCGTCCCCCCATTTTTCTCTTGGCAACACCAAATCTGGTCGTAAATGAAGCATTAGACTAGTTTCCATTTCATCTGCATGATCTCCTTTTTCATCAAAATACAAATCCTTGTCCAACACTCCTAAAGAAGCAAAATGATGAACATTTTAGGAAATTTATATCCCAGCTCACGGACTAAAGGCTTAAAATTATTACCTCCATGACCATTAAAAATCAATAATTTGTAAATCCCTTGCCTATTAAGCACTTCTACTATATCGGTCAAAATAGCAAGTTGCGTACTTGGGTTTAAATTGATATCCAAATAAACATCAGACTGCCCTGTATTTACCCCAAACGGAAGTGTAGGTAAAACAATAGGCTTCCCTCCTTTCTCCCATGCTACTCGAGCGGATTCTGCAGTCATATGGTCTGCTTGATAATTATCCGTAGCATAGGGCAAATGGTAGTTGTGGGCTTCGGTTGCGCCCCAAGGTAATATGGCTAAATCAAATTTTTCATCCTTTAAGGCTTCCCAATTTGTTTCTGCTAAAATATAAGGTCTCATAACTTAAAAATTGTTTGATAAATTCAGTAGAATTAACTCAATATCATACCTGAACACTATTAAAATTAGTGAACCTCAACATTATCGTTCTTACTTAGAAAATTAATTAAAAGGACCTACCATGATATGTGCACGAAAAGTACCTGGATCCATCAACCATGGCATTCCCTTTTCATGAGGTTTTGATGGTAATCCAGTAGATTCTGTTGTAGCAAATGGTGTGTAAATCACATAACGATATTGACCGTCACCCAACTCACCAGATTTCTTATCATATGCCTCGTCACTACCATAATAAATATATAGCATACTTGGCACAATAGGCATTTGCCATTTACCAGATGCTACCTCTGCACCTTGAATCTCTCTCTTTTCTTTTGTATTCTTCCCTTCCGCTGTTAATTCCCTACCTCTTTTCATGAAAGGTTCCAATGTTTTGGAATAACATGCCACGCTCACTCCTTCTTTAGTTGGATCATCGCCAATACATATCAAATTATTGGCTCCCTCTCTTAATACCGTCAAATTCCCAGAACTATCATATCCATAGACCATGGCAGCATCTTTATCTGCCTCCGGGGCTGGAAAAACCGCAGTTTTAATTTGAATTTCAGGTGACAAAATTTCGGTCTTAGTTTCTTGTGAAGTCACAAAACAAACCGATAAAAGAGCTGCTATAAATGTTATCTTTTTCATGTTATGCTGGTTTTACATAAATATAAACATGAAAAATTAATAATGAAGATATACTGACTAAAAATTACTAGTCACACAAAAAAGAAGGACCCCGAAGTCATACAATGGGGGAACATTTAAAATCATGACAATTGGGGCCTCCAATGACTTAAGCAGATCAGACAAATCTTAAAAAAACATGTATCCAAGTAAGAATATGGAGCTATACAAACTAATTTTAGATGTCATTAAAGTCTCAAGACATAACAATATACGGTCATAAATGAATTTCAGTTCATTTAGTAGTTTGTAATTCAAAATTCAATCGCACAAGACCAATGAATAGAATGAAAATGATAAAAATCAATAGTATACTTTTAATATCACTCTAAACGAAAAGTAATTAAATAGCTCATTAAAGAAACAAAACAGCCGGGTATTCTAATTAAAGAATATCCGGCTGTTTTAAATTTTCAGAAAAAAACTTACTTCAAACTTGCCAAACTTTTCTCTAGCGTTTCTATTTTAGCCTCAGCATCTGCTTGCTTTTGGCGTTCCATAGTTATAACCTTTTCTGGAGCATTGCTCACAAATCGCTCATTAGAAAGTTTCTTCTGAACAGATTTTAAAAAGCCATTGGTATACTTCAATTCTTCTTCAATCTTTTTAATTTCCGCTTCAACATCAATTGCGCCACTCATTGGAACAAAGTACTCATTACTTTTTACACGGAAAGACAAAGCACCTACTACCGTTGCATCAACATAAGCAACTTCACCAACATTGGTCAGTTTTTCTATAACCACATCCCAAGTTTTAGCAAAATTTCCTTCGTTGAGAACCATAAGCTCCAAGCTTTCTTTCATTGGAATATTCTTTTCTTTTCGAATATTCCGAACACCAGATACTACTTCTGCAGCCACATCAAAACTTTCTATTAGATCCTCATCAACCTTTTCTATCTTTGGCCATTGCGCAACTACTAGAGCCTCTTCCGGCGTACGCTCTGTTATATGCTGCCAAACCTCTTCTGTTAAGAATGGCATAAACGGATGTAACAGTTTCAAATTCTGTTCAAACAAAACAATTACTGCTTCATAAGTAGTTCTATCTATAGGTTTCTGATAGTCTGGCTTAATAATTTCCAATAACCATGAACTATAATCGTCCCAAACCAACTTATAAATTGCCATTAACGCATCTGAAATACGATACTTGCTAAAATGGTCTTCAATCTCTACTAAGGTCTTATTGAATTTAGCTTTATACCATTCAATACCTAATCTTGATGCTTCAGGTTGTGGTAAATCTGCTATCTCCCACCCTTTTAGTAAACGGAAACCATTCCATATTTTATTGGCAAAGTTTTTACCTTGCTGGCATAAATCTTCATCGAACATTAGGTCGTTACCCGCAGCAGAGCTTAGTAAAAGTCCAACACGAACACCATCTGCTCCATAATCTTCTATCAATTTAAGCGCATCAGGAGAATTCCCCAGCGACTTAGACATTTTTCTACGTTGCTTATCACGTACCAATCCTGTGAAGTATACATTTTTAAAAGGACGCTCATCACGGTATTCATAGCCAGAAATAATCATTCTAGCTACCCAGAAGAAAATAATATCCGGACCGGTCACCAAATCATTGGTTGGATAATAGTAATTTATCTCTTTATTATCCGGCTCTAAAATGCCGTTAAAGACACTAATAGGCCATAACCAAGAAGAAAACCAAGTATCTAAAGCGTCTTCATCTTGTCTTAAGTCGGCCTCTGTCAAATTGGTATTTCCTGATTTCTCTTGAGCCAATTTTAAAGCTTCAACTGCAGTTTCTGCTACTACAAAATCTTCTTGTCCATCACCAAAATAAAAAGCGGGAATCTGCTGTCCCCACCACAATTGGCGCGAAATATTCCAGTCACGAATGTTCTCCATCCAGTGACGATAGGTATTCTCAAACTTTTTAGGGAAGAATTTCACTTCTTCAGTTTCAAGTACCGCTGTGATGGCAGGCTTTACCAAATCTTCCATTTTTAAGAACCACTGATCACTTAAGCGAGGCTCAATAACAGCTTTAGTACGTTCTGAAGTACCTACTTTATTAACGTAGTTCTCCTTTTTAACCAAAAATCCTTTTTCTTCAAGTTCCTTGGTAATTTCTTTTCGAACAACAAAACGGTCTTTTCCCTCATAATGCAATCCAAAAGAATTTAGAGTTGCATCTGCATTAAAGATATCTATAGTTTCAAGGCCATGCTTTTCACCTAAGGCCTTATCATTAATA
Source organism: Zobellia laminariae (assembly GCF_030553095.1). Lineage (GTDB taxonomy): Bacteria > Bacteroidota > Bacteroidia > Flavobacteriales > Flavobacteriaceae > Zobellia > Zobellia laminariae. The sequence goes on from NZ_CP130738.1 coordinate 667,577, forward strand.
TCGTGGGCTGGTGTTATTTTCAAACATCCTGTACCAAATTCAATATCTACATACTCATCTTCTATGATAGGTATGACCCTACCAGATATAGGAACAATTACTTTTTTTCCTTGTAAATGACGGTAACGTTCATCATTAGGATTAATACAAATAGCCGTATCTCCTAATATAGTCTCAGGTCTTGTTGTAGCAATGGTTACACGTTCATCAGAATCTTCAATTGGGTATGACAAGTAATATAAAAGACCCTGCTTTTCCTCATAAATTACTTCTTCATCAGAAAGGGTAGTCTGCGCTTCCGGATCCCAATTTACCATACGGTGACCTCTGTAAATCAATCCTTTATTGAATAAATCAACAAAAACCTTGATGACCGATTTATACATATCATCATCCATAGTAAATTTGGTACGTTCCCAATCACAAGAAGCACCCAATTTTTTAAGTTGACCAAGAATAACTCCTCCATATTCATCTGTCCAATCCCATGCGTGTTTCAGAAACTCCTCACGAGTTAAATCTGCTTTATCTATACCTTGGGATTTCAATTTTGCCACAACTTTAGCCTCTGTAGCAATAGAAGCGTGATCCATTCCCGGTACCCAACATGCATTCTTGCCCATTAAACGGGCCCTTCTGGTTAATACATCCTGAATAGTGACATTCAGCATATGTCCCATATGGAGCACTCCAGTTACGTTTGGAGGAGGAATTACAATAGTATAAGGCTCTCTTTCATCTGGGGTGGATGAAAAATAATCGTGCTCCATCCAGTAATCATACCAGTGGTTCTCAGCTTTTAGGGGATCATATTTAGAAGGGATATCCATATTTTTGGAACGGTTTTTGTCTAAGTAATAACGGTCTTAACAATAAAGACCGTAATTTGAAGTTACGTTATATATAATTTATGGCAATTTTGCCTAATTTTAAATACGAAACAAAAATAAGTAACGTTAACAGATAACAAAAGAATTTTGGAGGTTCATCTGAAAAGATTTATTTTTGAGATTCCCTAAATTTAACAAAATGAAAAAAATAGTACTCGTATTATTTATTGGCCTAATGGGATTATCCCTAACCGCACAGGACAAGGCCGCTAAAATCGAATTCAAATCTGAAACCGTAGATTACGGTGAAATTCAAAAAGGAGCCGATGGCGTCCGCGTTTTTGAATTTACAAATACAGGCCAAGCGCCGTTAATTATTAGTAAGGTAAGTTCTAGTTGTGGTTGTACCATTCCTAAAAAACCTGAAGACCCAATTTTACCAGGTAGAAACAGGTGAGATTTCTGTAAAATATGATACTAACCGTGTAGGTCCTATTAGAAAAGCGATTACCGTTATTTCTAATGCAGAGACACCTACTAAGGTTCTTAAAATTAAAGGTGAAGTTAAAGCCGCTGACGGTAAATAACATTATCTTCAAATTTATAATGAACCCCAATCTTTCGATTGGGGTTTTTTATTTGAGCATGTTTTTAAGAACAAAGGAGAAGAGCAAATCAGAATTATAGCGTTCAATAAGTAATTTAACACGTTTACCTTCCTTTTCATTAATCATCTCCAAAATGTCCTGCAGTTTATAACGATGAATCTTTTTACCGTTTACCGCTAAGATAATATCTCCCTCTTTCAGGCCAGCTTCATGTGCGGGACTTCCTGCTCTAATGGCAGACACAATAATTTCCGGAGCAACACTAAGTCTAGTCTGACCCTCAAAAAGCAACTGCACATTACCAAAATCACTTTTATCATTATATACCACCCCTCTATCGTCGGCAATACTTTCCGCTATATAACGAATACCATCATGTTGGAGATCCAATCCAGATAAGTTGTATCTAAAAGGTTTACCGAAATTAGAATTTTTGCTAAGCGTAATACGATTTCGTTGGTAATCAAAGACCACATTAAAACGCTTTAAGACACAACCACCAATACTACCATTACGTCCCGTCAGATTTTTTAATTCCCGCATAGATTCTTTATCGGGAAAAGCAGCTTTTGTATCATTCAATACAAAACGGCCAATACGTAGGCCATCTACCTTGGTTCTTTTTCCATAAATATTGCCGTTGAGCCCTTTACCTAAAAAATCATCATAATGCTTATCGGGTACATTTATAGAATCATTTTTAAAAAGCCAGAGGGCATCGCTACTTCCTGTATCCAACAAAAGCCTTACCGGAAATTCTTTTCTATCTTTTAAATAAAGTCCCGTATTTAGATACGCCTTTTTAGCTCTGATAGATAGTGGTAAAACCTGCTTTTTTTTATTTTTTGAATACACATAACTTTCAGAATCTCGGAACTTAATAGTTTTACGTACATAATTAATGTCAACCACAAAATCCCTAAAAAGGTCATATCCTATGATGCCATGGACCGGAATACCCATAGAGGTTGAAAAATTAATGCTTTTATCCATCACAACGAACAGCTTTTGGTCTTCATTCGTTATATTTTTTAGTCGGAATTGGTTTCCATTTGAAACCAGCGCCTTTATAGGAACATCACCTCCAAAGCCTTTTATGGTGATTTCTGAAACATTATTTATTTGTATAGAATCTTTCTCCGATATATTGAACAATATGGGAGTACTCACCCCTGAATCTAATAAAAAGGATAATTCAGTGCCATTTACTTCAATGGGCACTACAATTAGATTATTTATCAGTTGAAACTTTAATTTTTCAATTTTTTGACCTTTAGGCAAGTTGAAGCCCTGCGCTGTCACCAAAGAAGATAGCAACATTAAAAAAAAGATGATATGTGGTTGTAGCTTTTTCAACTTTTCTCATGTTTTCCTCTTTAATTTACGATATTTATAGATACATCCCTCCTTTTTTAACTAATTACCAATAAACGATTTTCCAATCTGGCATGGTTTTCTCATTTGGTTTTCTCACTTTTGCAGCTAAATTGAACCTATATGCCATCAGTATCACATAAAGGGCTTTCTATGCCCGAATCTCCTATTAGAAAATTGGTTCCCTATGCGGAAGAAGCTAAGAAAAAAGGGGCTAAAGTAATTCACCTTAATATTGGCCAACCAGATATAAAAACGCCACAGGTAGCTCTAGATGCGGTAAAGAACAATACACTAGAAGTTATTGCTTATAGCCGTACAGAAGGGTCTGAAGAATATCGTGAAAAACTTGCGGCTTACTATGCCAAAAATAATATTCACGTAACTGCTAAAGATATTATAGTAACCACTGGTGGGTCAGAAGCTTTAGCTTTTACTATGGGGAGTATTGCGGATAATGATGATGAGATTGTCATTCCGGAACCTTTTTATGCCAATTATAACGGTTTTGCAACCGCAACAGGCGTCAAAGTTGTTCCTGTGACATCTCATATCGATTCTAATTTTGCCCTTCCGGCCATTGAAGAGTTCGAAAAACTAATTACCCCTAAGACTAAAGCTATCCTTATATGTAACTATGGTAACCCTACAGGATATTTATATACTAGAGAGGAAATTAAAAAACTAGCTGCAATTGTTAAAAAACATGATTTGTTTTTGATTGCGGACGAAGTATACAGAGAGTTTACCTACGACGGAAAAGAGCATTACTCAATTTTACAGGAAGAAGGATTAGAAGAGAATGCTATCATTATAGATTCTGTAAGTAAAAGATATAGCATGTGTGGCGCTCGTATTGGGTGCTTGGTTACCAAGAATAAAGACGTTATTAAAACTGCTCTAAAATTTGCCCAAGCAAGATTATCACCCCCAACCTACGCACAAATTGCCAGTGAAGCAGCTTTAGAAACGCCCCAAAGCTATTTTGATGATGTAAAAGAAGAATATGTAGGTCGTAGAAACGTACTCATTGAAGAACTAGAGAAAATTGAAGGTATTAAAGTTGGGAAACCACAAGGTGCTTTTTATTGCATTGCAGAATTACCTATCACAGATGCCGATGACTTTGCACAGTGGCTATTGGAAGATTTCAGATTGAATAACGAAACGGTAATGGTTGCGCCAGCAGCAGGATTCTATGCTTCAGAAGGACTTGGCAAAAACCAAATTAGAATTGCCTATGTACTAGACAAGGAAAACTTAAAAAGAGCCGTTAATATACTAAAGGAGGCGTTAAAAAGTTATATAGCTTAATGGAGGTTAACAAAGACATATCCCTTAAATCATATAACTCTTTTGGAATTGATGCTTCAGCTCAATTCTTTATTGAAATCAATAGTTTGGAAGACCTAAAAGCGGGACTTCAACTAGATGGTTATCCAAACAAATTTGTCCTTAGTGGAGGAAGTAATATGTTGATTACCGATGATATTAACGCATTGGTAATGCACATTAATCTTAAAGGCAAAGAAGTCATTGAAGAAAATGATGACAACGTCATTTTAAAAATCATGGCAGGTGAAAATTGGCACCAAATGGTGTTATGGACGCTAGATAAGGGTTACGGTGGATTAGAGAATATGTCTCTTATTCCCGGTAATACAGGTACTGCGCCTATACAAAATATAGGTGCTTACGGAGTTGAGCTAAAAGACAATTTCGTTTCCTGTGAAGCCATGCACATTGAAACGCAGACCCTAAAAACCTTTTCTAAAGAAGATTGTCAGTTTGGTTATCGCGATTCTTTTTTTAAAAACGCAGGAAAAGGAAAATATATTATTACTTCGGTTACGTTTCAATTAAGTAAAAACAACCATAAGAAAAATACTTCTTACGGAGCTATTGAGGCCGAGCTTGAAAGAATGGGAATTTCAAATCCCACTATAAAAAATATTTCAAATGCTGTAATAGCAATTAGGCAAAGTAAATTGCCGGATCCCGAAGTTTTGGGCAATAGCGGTAGTTTTTTCAAAAATCCGGTAATAAGTATTGAAGAATACAATAAATTCATTGCTCTACACCCAGATGCTCCATCCTATAAAATTACGGATGAAAGTTATAAAATACCCGCAGGTTGGTTAATTGAACAATGCGGTTTTAAGGGTAAGAGATTCGGTGATGCAGGAATTCACAAAAATCAGGCATTAGTACTTGTTAATCATGGTACGGCTACAGGTCAGGAAATACTAAACTTGGCATATAGAATAATTGATGAAGTGAAGAAGAAATTTGGCATTAGTATATCACCGGAAGTAAACATCATAAAATAAATAACCCCCAAAGAAAAAATCTCGGGGGCTATACCAAACCAAACTAACCAAAAATTAAATGTGCAGTTACCAAGTGCACATTTATATTATTAATATTTTAGAAAACGCCGATATAAAAATCAATTTTATAAATTAGCGTTTAAACATATACGGTATTAGCGATTGAATTGGATGCCCAAACATTCATTTTTTTTGAATCCGGCACTATAACATGAGTACACTACTTGAAAAACATATTGTAGAACTACTTCAGGAAAGAGATGAAAAAGCCATTTCACTCTTGTATGAACATTATGGCGACACGCTTTTGGGGGTGGCCAACAAAGTAGTTCGAAATGAAGAATTGGCACAGGATGTATTACAAGAAAGTTTTATAAAAATTTGGAAAAAATCTGACTCGTACGACTCCTCTAAAGCAAAACTTTTTACATGGTTATTTCGCATAACACGCAACACGGCAATAGATAAATTAAGAAGTGTTAATACAAAAAGCGATAAGGAAATCCAAATCGATGTTTCTGACGTATATAATTTAGGCGTCAACAGCATAAGACCAGAGTTTATGGATGTCCGTGAAAATTTAGAGAAAATAGAGACCAAATACCAAATTGTGTTGGATGCCTTGTTTTTTGAGGGGATGACACAACAGGAAGCGAGCGATGAGCTTAATATTCCGCTGGGAACTATTAAATCTAGATTAAAAATCGGACTCAGGGAACTCAAGAAAATTTATGGCCCAACAATGCTGTTGTTGTTATCAATAAACCTGATATCCTAATACCATGAAAGAAAAAATAAAACTATTTTTAGACTCCGATTTACTGGAAAGCTATCTTTTGGGTGCTACAACAACTGAGGAAACATTACAAGTAGAACGTTACTTATCTATGTACCCAGAAGTTCGTAAAACTTATGAAGAGTTGCAAGACAACCTAGAAACGTATGCAAAAATGCATGCCGTTAAAGCTCCAGAAGCCCTTAAAGAAAGAATACTTTCAAGTATCAACAAAGAATCTAACTTTAAAAGAAACTTCTACCGCATGGCAGTTGCTGCTAGTTTTGCTGTATTAATTTCTGCAGGTTCTTCATATTTCTTCTGGGATCAGAATCAAAGCTTACAATCAGAAAATTCTATCGTTAATAATAAAATTGACGATTTAGAAGAAACAATGCGTGCTCAGTTAGAAGATGTAAGAAACCAGTTTATTGTACTTCAAAATCCAGAAACTAAAAAGTATACGGTTAAAGGAAATAGGAAAGCGCAAGAACTTAAGGCGGTTGCTTACATAAACCCTGTTAAGAGACTTTCTTACCTTAACGTTAGTAAGCTTCCACATCTACCAAAAGACCAATGTTACCAAATGTGGACAGAGGTAAACGGTGAAATGTTGAACCTAGGAATTATCAAAGAGGCTGACAGTCAAGAAAAATTATTGGCACTACCTTATGCGGAAGATGCCGTAAGTTATATTACTATTGAGCCCAAGGGAGGAAATCAAAGTCCATCTGTAGAAAATATAGTAGCGAATATCGCATACTAAGCAATCATCTTATTTAAGATATCATTAAGCCCCGAAACTTCCGTTTCGGGGCTTAATTTTATATCTTTGTCCCAAAATTCATCTATATGAAACTCATATTATTGACAATTGGTTTATTGGCATTAGCCTTTGCAGGAATAGCCATTAAAATTTGGGCGAAAAAAGACGGTAAATTTGCAGGCACCTGTGCTAGTCAAAGTCCTTTTTTGAATCAAGATGGGCAAGCTTGTGGAATGTGCGGTAAACTACCGAGCGAGCAAGATTGTAAAAATGAAGATAACATAAACCTTCAATCTTCAATTTAAAATTCTCATTTTCAAACTAACTACTCTTGGCAAAAGCCGATGACAATATTCAGATTACCATAAAAAAGGCCCTTGCGGGCAGTCAAATTGCTTACAGCACACTTTTAGATACTTTTTGGAACGGCGTATACGGCTTTCAGCTAAAACGTACTGAAAATGAAAGCGATGCAGAAGATATTACTGTTCAGACTTTTTCAAAGGCATTTGATAAATTAAGCACTTATAATTCCGATTACGAGTTTAATACTTGGCTTATTACCATTTCAAAGAATATACACGTAGACTTAATTCGGAAGCGTAAAAAAAATCTTGAAACCAGTGGAAATCAAGACGCGGTTAAGAAAGTTCTAGACGATGCACCATCTGGAGAAGATCAATTAATCAGAGAGCAGAACTTGGCTACCCTTTTAATGCACATTAAAAAACTGAAGCCACATTATCAAGAAGTCATCAACCTGAGGTATTTTAAAGAATTGAGCTATGCAGATATAGCGCTAGAACTTAATGAACCTATTAACAACGTTAAGGTTAAACTATTAAGGGCCAAAAAGCTTCTAGCCGAAGTCATTCAGAAAAAATAGAACTCTCCCCATCTCAAACAAATATCATATTCTGTTTGAATTTGATATTATCTTAAATCTCACAAAAAGTACTTTTTAGGTAAAAGCAAAAACCAGCCATTAGCATCGGTGCTGCAACGCTAAATCGTATATTTGTATAAAATTGCATTAAACTATGAGCACAGATACTATAGGTAACGTTATTCCTCCCAAAGGCAAACCAAAATGGCTAAGAGTTAAGCTTCCTACAGGTAAAAAGTATACTCAACTTAGAAGTTTAGTAGATAAATACGACCTTCACACCATCTGTACGTCAGGTAGTTGCCCAAATATGGGTGAATGCTGGGGAGAAGGTACAGCTACGTTTATGATTCTAGGAAATATTTGCACTAGATCATGTGGTTTTTGTGGTGTTCAGACCGGTCGTCCAGATACAGTAGATTGGGCGGAACCAGAAAAAGTAGCACGTTCTATTAAAATAATGGGCATCAAACATGCCGTTATTACTTCTGTAGATAGAGATGATTTAAAAGATATGGGCTCTATCATTTGGGCGGAAACCGTAAAGGCCATTCGTAGAATGAATCCCGAAACTACTCTAGAAACATTGATTCCCGATTTTCAAGGAATAGAAAGACATTTAGATCGTATTATAGAAGTAGGTCCCGAGGTTGTTTCCCATAATATGGAAACCGTTAAAAGACTTACTCGAGAAGTTCGTATACAAGCAAAATATGAGCGCAGTCTTGAGGCTTTGAGGTATTTACGTGCTAATGGCGTGAACCGTACCAAATCTGGTATTATGCTAGGTTTAGGGGAACTTGAGGAAGAGGTCATAGAGACCATGAGAGATTTGCGCGATGCCGATGTAGATGTGGTCACTATTGGTCAATACCTTCAACCTTCCAAAAAACATTTGCCCGTAAAAGAATTTATTCTTCCGGAGCAATTCAAAAAATATGAAGAAATAGGCCTAGAAATGGGCTTTAGACATGTTGAAAGTGGTGCTCTAGTGAGATCTTCTTACAAGGCCCACAAACATATACACTAATTGTTTTTTTAACTGAGGATTGCTAATCAGCTAAAACAATTTCACTGTCAAATGAAAAATAGCTTTAGATATTTTATTCTTTAGCCACCACCTTTTTTATGAAGAAGACCAATATAGGCATTAACGGATTTGGCCGGATAGGTCGAACCCTTTTTAGGCTTTTAGACGCACACCCCGATTTAAATGTAGTAGCCATAAACGATTTGGCAGATGCCCGAACACTATCACATTTATTAAAATACGATAGTATTCACGGGGTTTTCAATCACCAAGGTTACCTATAAAGAAAATACAATTCTTGTAGACGATAAATCCGTCGCTTTAACCAACCACAAAACCCCTAACGACATTAGATGGTCTGATTACGATGTAGACATTGTGGTTGAATGTTCTGGGAAATTCAAAACCAAAGAAAGTCTTGAACCACATTTGGCAAACGGGGCTAAAAAAGTGATCTTATCAGCTCCACCTGCAGATGACGATATAAAAATGATTGTATTGGGCATTAATGAGGCTACCATAACTGCGGATGATGATATCATTTCAAACGCATCTTGTACAACCAACAATGCAGCACCAATGATCAAAATAATTGATGATTTGTGCGGCATAGAACAGGCTTATATTACCACAATACACTCATATACCTCTGACCAAAGCCTTCATGATCAACCACATCATGATCTTAGAAGGGCTCGCGCGGCTTCGCAATCTATTGTTCCCACCACCACGGGAGCGGCAAAAGCGCTTACCAAAATTTTCCCTCATTTGGCAGACGTAATTGGTGGATGCGGAATTCGTGTACCAGTGCCAAATGGATCTTTAACAGATATTACCTTTAATGTTAAAAAGGAAACATCCATAGAAGAAATAAACACTGTTTTTAAGGAAAAAGCAGATAAAGAGCTTAAAAACATACTTTTATATACAGAAGACCCAATAGTATCAATAGACATAAACAATAGTTATTACTCTTGTACGTTTGACTCTATGATGACTTCGGTTATTGGTAGAATGGTCAAAATTATTGGTTGGTACGATAACGAAACCGGCTACAGTAGTAGACTTATAGACCTTATTTTAGTATTGAAAGGAAATAAATACGTTTGAATCTAGATTTTCTACATATCGGCTTAAAAAGAATCTTATCAATATTCATATTGATTTGGGTTGTGCAAAATGCGCAAGCCCAAGATAGTCTTGTTGTGGAAAATAGTGATGTTCGTATCTACTTTGAAGAAGCGAGAGCTTTCCGTAATAGAGACCAAACCGATTTAGCTCTTGAAGCCCTTGAAAAGGCTTCAAAGGTTGCTGAGAAAAATGAAGATGTAAAAGCACTTATAGATTGCTATCACAAATTTGCTCTAGTTTACCTTAAATTAAAAAAAGAAGAGACTACCTACTTTTATTGGGATAGAGCCAAGGCATTGCTAAAGGATATAGAATATCCTTATGGTAACGCTATGCAAAAGTACATTGAAGCTATTTTACTCTTCCATGACGAGAAAAACTTTCAGGCTATTTTCATGCTTAATGAAGCAAAACAGCTGAATAACGACCGTAATTTCTTCAATAATATATTACTAGCGGAAGGTAACATCTATCTGAAACTAGAAAAGTACGATAGTGCCACAAAAAATTTCAACTCTCTTATTATCAATACGGATATTTACGAAAGTGATTATCTAGCCACTAGAGCCTATTTAGGTTTAGCCAAACTAAATCTAGCTACCGAAAAATTTGAGCAGAGTGCAGAAAATGGAGAAAACGCACTAAAACTGGCGAAAAAGAATAAGTTTTTTAAAGAAATATGGGAAGCCAATGAAATGCTCACCACTGTTTACGAAAGACTTGGCAAGTATGACAAGTCATTAGCCAACAACAAAGACCTTTTGCAAATACGGGATTCGCTCTTCAACATTGCAAAAATGAAGACCGAGGCAAAAACAGCGGAAAAGATTCAATTCGATTTTATGAGCGATGAAATAAAGCGCCAAGAACAAAAAATTGAAGAACTGAACGAATCCAAGAACAAGTCTGATATTACTATAATATTGACTTCTGCCCTATTAATAATCATTACGCTTTTGGCCGTTTCCTTATTTAGAAACAACCAAATAAAATTAAAAACTAACGATTTACTTCAGACTAAAAATAACGAACTAAAGGCTGCCAGAGATGCTGCGGTAAATGCTATGGAAGCTAAGACAAATTTCTTGTCTACGGTTAGCCACGAGTTAAGAACACCACTCTATGCAGTAACAGGCCTTACACATTTACTCTTAGAGGAGAATCCAAGCAAAGGACAGAAGGAACATTTAAAAGCCCTAAAATTCTCAGGAGATTATCTGTTGAATTTCATAAACGACATCCTTCAAATTAATAAAATTGATGCCGACAAACTAGAACCTCTTAATGTAGAATTCAACCTTAAAAAGGTACTTCAAGAAGTTATTGACTCTCTTAAGCAAGGCGCACAGACCAATAACACCACGTTAATTTTAGATTACGACACAAAAATACCTTACCACTTGATGAGTGACCCGTTAAAGCTCTCTCAGATTTTTCTGAATTTGGTTGGTAACGCTTTAAAATTTACCAAAGGTGGCGAAGTCAAAGTAACTGCCAAACTCATGAAGAAGGATGACGAGGATGTTACACTTTATTTTGAGGTAAAAGACAACGGTATAGGTATTGCAAAAGAGCAACAACAGAATATTTTTGATGGTTTTGAACAAGGTTCAATACAAATAAATAGAGAGTACGGTGGTACTGGTCTTGGACTTACTATAGTTAAGAGTTTGCTAGGACTTTTTGAAAGTAAAATAGAACTAGAAAGTGAATTGGGTGTTGGAAGTACATTCTTCTTTCAAATAGAAATGAAGGGTAAGGATAGTATTGTAGATGATATTCCGTTTGAAGTAACTCCACAAGATTTCAAATTTAAAGGCTTGAATATTTTAATTGTTGAAGACAACAAAATAAATCAAGTCATCACCAAGAAAATGCTTACCAAAAAAGAGATTACGAGCGACATTGCCAATGACGGTGGCGAAGCAATAGATATGGCTCGTGAAAACTATTATGACGCTATTTTAATGGATATTCACATGCCATAAGGTATTGGTGGTGAAGAAGCCACTATTGAAATTAGAAAGTTTGATATTGTCACCCCTATTATAGCCCTTACCGCTATTTCTCTAGACGATAGTTTAGAAAGTTTTTATGCTGCTGGCTGTAATGATGTAGTTACCAAACCATTTAAACCTGAGGTCTTTTATCAGAAGATTGGTGAGAATATTTTCAACAGAAAAGAACTTAAGAATACTACTTCATAAATTCTTGCAATCTTCCTTTTAACACAGATTCCCCATCATCAAAAAACCGATGCTTTACAGGAATAAAATAAAGATTATCTACCTTGTCCTTTAAGCGTACAAAATCTTTTTCCGTAGTTAATATACATTGCTTTTCTCTTAGAACAGATAATTCCGAATCACTGAAATCATGATGGTCTTTAAACTTTAGGTGCATAAACCTCAATCCTTTAGACTTCAAATAATCTAATAATGGCCGTGGATTTGCAATACCAGTAACTAGAGTAACTTCTTTGGTCCTTAACTCCTCTAAAGAAATAGAATCATCAACTGCCTTAATGGTATCATCATAATCTAAATAGGAGAATAATACTTTTTGACGAGGTTCTGGTTTCAGCTTTACCATTATTGCGTTCCGAGAATCCACACTTAAATCCTGGGGCATTTGGTCACCACTACAATCGCCGCCCTACTTGCTTCCTTTTTACTATCCCTTAAATTTCCTGTTGGCAAATACCAATCATCCACATAAAGATTACCAAAAGATGTCAAGAGTATAGAAAATCCGCAGGAAACCTTACGATGCTGGTAAGCATCATCCAGTAAGATTACATCTGGCTGCATACGTTTTTCTAAAATTTCTATCCCGTTTCTTCTATCTGCATCAACTGCTAAGGTGATATCCGAAAATTTAGAAAATATTTGAAAAGGTTCATCTCCCAAGGTTTCCACCGTAGCTTCATTATCAGCCAAAACAAATCCTTTTGACTTCCTGCGATACCCCCTACTCAACACGGCCACTTTAAAATTATCCTTCAACAGGGCAATCAACAGCTCCACCATAGGAGTTTTACCTGTACCACCGGCACTTAGATTCCCTATACATACAGTGGGTATTTCAAAACTTTTGGAACTAAAAATTCCCTTATCGTAGAAATAATTCCGTAGATAAACCACCAACGCATAAACCAATGATACGGGAAATAATATTTTTCTGAGTAGTTGCACAAAGGCGAAATTATAATATTTTATCTTTAGACCTCATAAAAATAGCAATGACCGTAAAAGAAGTTACAGATATTCTTGAAGATTTAGCTCCCTTACCCTATGCAGAAGGCTTTGATAATGTTGGTTTATTGGTTGGTGATGCCAATGTAACAGTTTCGGAAATTCTTGTTACCCTAGATACTTTAGAGAATGTTGTTGACGAAGCAATCGCCACTAAATGTAATCTAATTGTCAGCTTTCATCCTATCATTTTTGGGGGATTGAAAAAGCTTACCGGAAAATCCTATGTAGAACGTGTTGTTATTAAAGCTATCAAAAATGATATTGCCATCTACAGCATGCATACCGCACTAGATAATGTGCCTGAAGGAGTAAACGCTAAAATCTGTGAAGTTCTTGGGATAAATAATCCTAAAATATTAATTCCACAGAAAGAAACCATTAAGAAACTAACCACATACGCCCCTGTAAAGGACGCTGAGAAACTCAGAGAAGCACTTTTTGATGCAGGAGCAGGAAATATAGGTAATTATAGCCATTGCAGTTTTAACGCTAACGGACAGGGTAGTTATAAGGCTGGAGAAAAGGCTAATCCTACAGTTGGTGAAATAGGAAAAATCCATTATGAGGAAGAGACCCAATTAAACGTTACCTTTTCCAAAGCAAACCAAGGAAAAATAATGAAAGCCCTATTTACTTCCCACCCCTATGAAGAAGTGGCTTACGAGGTAATTACCTTAGAAAACACCAACCAGAATATTGGTATAGGAATGGTAGGCGAACTTGAAACTCCTATTGAGGATATGGCTTTTCTAAAAATAGTAAAGCAAAAAATGGGAGCTGAAGGTATTCGTCATTCAGCATTATTGAATAAAAAAATACAAAAAGTTGCCGTGCTAGGTGGCAGTGGCGCTTTTTCTATTGAAGCTGCTAAGGCCTCTGGAGCCGATATTTTGATTACAGCAGACATTAAATATCATGAATTTTACAAAGCGGAAGGCAAAATGATAATTGCGGATATCGGACACTTTGAAAGCGAGCAGTTTACAAAAAACCTTTTAGTTGACTATCTTACGAAAAAAATCCCTAATTTTGCAATCCGTTTATCGGAAAGTAAAACCAATCCTATCAAGTATTTATAAAGTATATGGCAAAAAAATCAGAAGCAACGGTAGAGGAAAAGTTAAGGGCATTGTACGACTTGCAATTGATTGATTCAAGAATCGACGAAATACGTAACGTACGAGGTGAACTTCCTTTAGAAGTAGAAGATTTAGAAGATGACGTTCTTGGTCTTAAAACTAGATTGGATAAGTTGAAAACAGATGTTGAGACTATCAATTTTGAGATTGGTGCCAAGAAGAACCTTATTGATGAGGCTAAAGCACTTATAAAAAAATATACTGAGCAACAGAAGAATGTTCGTAACAGTAGAGAATTCAACTCTATCAGTAAAGAATTAGAATTTCAAGAACTTGAAATTCAATTGGCTGATAAGAACATCAAAGAATTCAAGGCACAAATTGATCAGAAAAAATCAGTTATTTCCGAAACGAAAGAACGTTTATCTGAACGTGAAACGCATTTGAAGCATAAGAAAAGTGAACTTGATGCTATTTTGGCTGAAACCGAAAAAGAAGAAAAAGCACTTTTAACGCAATCTGAAAAATATCAAGGCGATATTGAAGAACGTCTTGTTAAGGCATACACCCGTATCCGTAACAACGTAAAAAACGGTTTAGCAGTTGTTCCAATTGAAAGAGGAGCTTCAGGTGGATCTTTCTTTACTATTCCTCCACAGGTACAAGTTGAGATTGCTTCTCGTAAAAAAATCATTACTGATGAGCATAGTGGTAGAATCTTGGTTGATCCTGTACTAGCTGAAGAAGAGCAAGTAAAAATGGGCAAAATGTTTACTAAAATGTAGTCACCCATTTTTCTATAAAAACAAAAGCCATTCTCTTTTTAAGAGGATGGCTTTTTTAGTATATTATGTTCTGAAAGATAATTACTTATGCAATTCCTTAAATTCTTCATTGTAACCATAGCGCTAATGGCAAATTTCCAATTGTTTGGACAAGGCTTAGAGGGCTATAAATGGAAGAATCGTATTCTACTCTTTGTTGCTCAAGACACTAATGATGATGCTTTGAACATAAACTTAACTGCATTTACAAATGAGCAAAAGAAACTTACTGATCGTGACCTTGTGCTTTTTTTAATGAGCCCTAAAAAGTTATATGACCAAGATAGAAGCAAATTAAACCTGAATGCAAAATTGATTTACAAGCGGCTAGAACTATCGCACGACTTTGAAGGTGTTTTGTTAATAGGGAAAGATGGCGGCATTAAGCTAACAAAGGCTTATCCGCTAACGCCAGAGGTCGTATTTGATAAAATAGATGGTATGCCAATGCGGCAATTGGAAATGCGCAGTAGAAAGGATTAAATTAAGTCTAAGATTTTCTGTTCTACTTCTTTACTATCCCATTTTTCTTCAATATTAGGTATTTGCATTACTTCTTGCATAATTTCTTCTTGAGCGTCACCCATAGCTAGCGCTTCTGAATAAGGCCTGTTTGAAAAAGTAACCCTTGAATATGCCGGAACCCATTTATCTGGGTGCAAATTAGCAAAGTGCTTTTCAATTTTTTTCTGTAATAAAAACTTTGGATCAGCGGTTTTACTACTCATCTCAATAAAGTTACGATAGCTAAGTTCCGCTATTGCATCAGCATCGGGTTTTCTATCTTCTTGATACTCCTTAAAAATAGCTTCCCAGTCATCGCCATGCTTTTCAATTTTTTGCTTTAACACAAAAATATCTTCAAAACCAGCATTCATACCTTGACCATAAAATGGAACAATAGCATGGGCAGAATCACCTACAAGAGCAACTTTGTCCCAATACGTCCAAGGATAACATTTCATGGTTACCATAGCACTTGTTGGGTTCTTAAAGAAATCTTCCGTTAGATTCTCTATTTCTTTTCTAACATTAGGAAAATATGCCTTGAAGAAAGACTTTGCCTGTTCTTTGGTCTGTATACTATCAAAAGACGTTTCGCCTTCAAAAGGCATAAACAAAGTACACGTAAAACTACCATCTAAATTAGGCATGGCAATTAACATGAACTTGCCACGAGGCCAAATATGAAAAGAATTTTTATCTAACTTATGGGTACCATCTTCATTGGCAGGTATAGAAAGCTCTTTATAACCAACATCTATAAAATTCTGAGAATAATCAAAACGGCTACGACGCTGCATTTTATGACGTACACGAGAAAATGCGCCATCACAACCAAAAACAATATCGTAATTGTATTCTTTCCATTCGCCCTTCTCGGTGTCTCCCGTAAACAAAGTAGCTTCGGGCAAATCAACATTCCAGACCTTCTCATCAAAACGAAACTCAACTCCAGCTTCTTCCGCTAAGTCAATCATTTTTTTATTCAACACTCCCCTAGAAATAGACCATATGGCCTCACCTTCTTTTCCGTATTTCTGAAAATAAATAGGCTTATCAATTACGTGCATAGCACGTTTATCTAATGGAATTGCAATTTTCTTTATTTCCTCTTCTATGCCAACTTCCGCTAACGACTGCCAGCCTCTATTGCTCATCGCCAAGTTTATAGAACGTCCAGAGAATTTTATATTTCTAATATCTGGTCTCCTATCAAAAACGGTAATGGTGTGTCCCATTTTTTTGAGATAAATGGCCAATAACGACCCGACAAGACCTGAACCTATTATGGCAATATTCTTGGAAATTTGTTTCATAGTAATTTCAAATGATGAGAAAAACGTAGATTGTAAATGTACTAAATTCTACCACAGTCTCTACATACAGGGTAATAGACTACAGAAACAGCTTACTTTGTTATGCAAGTGCAATACATAAACCAGAGTGATGAAAATTCTGCGAGAGCATCTATATACATGCAAAAAAGTCCTTCATAATTTCTAAATTACGAAGGACTTTTTAATTTTCTAAAGCTGCAGTTACTATTCTAGAATACCGTCTACGATGCCATAAGCAATCGATTCTTCAGCGTTCATCCAATAATCTCTATCAAAATCTTTCAATACCTTTTCATAATCTTGACCACAATTGTCTGCTAAAATACGAGCACTCAATTCTTTGGTCTTAATAATTTCTTTGGCCTGAATTTCAATATTTGAAGCTTGACCTCTTGCACCACCACTAGGCTGATGAATCATAACCTGTGCATGTGGTTGAATAAATCTTCTACCTTTCTTTCCAACAGAAAGCAAAATAGACCCCATAGAAGCAGCAAGACCAGTACAAATTGTAGAAACCGGACTTTTTAGCGATTTTATGATATCATACATTGCAAAACCAGAAGTAACATAACCATATGGGCTATTAATGTACAACTGTATTTCTTTATTATTTTGCATATCTAAATACAACAAACGATCAATTACGTGCTTGGCAGAATCATCATCTACCATGCCCCATAAGAAGACTTTTCTTTCTTCTAACAATTTTTCGTCTATCGCTTCTTGAACTTTTCCTTTTTTAGAACTCATTTCCTATTGTTTATACATATCAAAATTAAACAATTTATCTGTACCAAAACAGTGTATATCTAATATCGATACAATTACCTTTTATCGTTTTTTTTAACGGTCTATCCATAACGATCAAAATATGCTTATCGATATAATCGCGCAACTCGTCTATAGATAAATGCCACTGGCGAAAATAAGAACCGTTTATCGGATAGTGTGCGTATTAACGGTACTTTAAGTGAACTTTACATATATCGAACAAATAATATGCTATAAAATTACAGCACTTTTTTATCCCAAATAACCTAGTTGCTACAAATTGAACTTGACCTTAATTACACCATTACAAAACTATACAGGTAAAGACCGTATTGTAGCTTCTGATTATATGTCAACCAATGAGGATTGTTAGACAAACCTATAATTATGAAGAAAATTTTACTTTCCAAAAAAACATTACGAACTGCTGGACTATTTATGCTCCTATTAGCTTTTAATTCAGCTAATGCGCAGCTTCAGAAGGGGTTTACCCCTCGGTATTCAGAAACTATAACTGGTGATTTCACTATGATTGCCAATAATGTACTTTCCAGACATGCAACAAATGCATATAACGGTAACGGCAGTAATCATGACTTCTCAGACAATGTTTTTGTAGATATTGATAGTGACCCTACTACTTTTAATTCTAGTAGCGCCAACTTGGTCAATCCATCTCCGGGAAGTTCATGTATGACAATAGAACGTGTTTTTCTTTATTGGGCAGCAGCCGATAAGGAATATGAAGTAAATGGTTCTGGAACAATCATTGCTGGTACTGGAGGCGTTGAACCTTCTTGGAATTATAATGATATAAAATTAATGCTACCGGGATCTAGCACCTATGAACCAACAATAACGGCAGACGAGGTAATCTACCGTGGTAGAGATGACCATTTTGTAAATGACCCTTATATCTGTGTTAAAGATATTACTAGTTGGGTACAAGACTTAAGTGATCCTTTTGGAACATACCAAGTAGCGAACGTTAAGGCAACAGAAGGACAATTACTTTCTCACGGTGGAGGAAGAACAGGTACTTCTGGCGGATGGCAAATTGTTGTGGTTTGGCAAAGTCCTCTTATGCCACAGAAACACATTACTCTTTTTGACGGTTATGCACATATTACCAGTACCGAAAATAATTTTGATATCACATTTGATGGCTTTCAGACCGTACCTAACGGTGATGTAAAGGCTAATATGGTAATGGGGTCTCTTGAAGGAGATAAGGGCATTTCTCGTGATCAATTATTAATACTGAATACCTCTAACAGATGGGAACCATTATCAACTCCTATTAGACAATCTAATAATTTTTTCAATAGTTCTATTACCACCCATGGTAGTGATTTCTTGGACAGGATACCAGCCAGTTCCAATACGCTAGGGTATGACGCCAGTCTATTTGATTTAGATAACAAAAACAACTCGCTTATAACCAATAATCAAACCTCAGCTACGGTAAGGATGACATCGGATCAAGAGGTGTATGGCCTTTACCTTTTAGGAATGGCCGTAGAAGTATACGAACCTTCTTTACATTCTTTAGACTTGTATGCAACCCCATCTGATGAAAACCCACGTACGGGAGAAATCGTTCAAATCTATTTGGATGTTGCGAATACAGGAAATGATAATATTAGAGATTTGTCTTTTACCACTACTGTTCCAGAAGAGATGGATTTTATAGGTGTAGAACCTTTACCTTATGGTGAAATTACTTATGATTTTAACACCACAACGCGTGTACTTACATTTAATGTAGCAGATGGATTAACAGATGTTACAAGCGCTCCATATACCATTCAATATTCGGTACGGGTTAAAGATGATGCGTATTTTTCTAGCATTCCAGCCTGTACATTTAATTCTGAATCGCAGACCTTGGCTACATATATGGGTGAAATTAATATGACCCAACAAGTATCTAATAGCTCTTTTACTTTTGACGACTGTGGTATTGGTAACGGAGATCCAACTAATATCGTAATTCACATTACAGATGTACAAGCTCCCGTGTTTGCAGAAAACTTACCATAGGTGACATTACGGTACCATGTAACGGTGTTCCAGACGCGGCTACATTAACTGCAATTGATTATTGTGACCCTAACCCTACTACTACATTTACAGAAACGGCCACTAATGACCGAAGTTGTGAAACTGGATATGAAATTACTAGAACGTGGACAGCTACAGACAACGCTAACAATACCTTTACTCACACGCAAATAATCACTGTAATCGCTGATGAATGCATCATGGATGAAGAAGCGCCAACTTTTGTTGAGGAACTTCCTGAAGATATGACTGTAGATTGTGACTCTATTCCCGATGCAGTACTATTGACGGCAATAGATAATTGTGATACTGACCCAGAAGTAACTTTTACAGAAACTGCTACTAACGATAGGGATTGTACAACAGGTTACGAAATTACCAGAACGTGGATTGCTGTTGACAATAACGGTAACGAAACGGTTCATACCCAACTTATTATTGTTGAGGCAGATTTACCTTGTGATATTGAAAATCTAATCATCTCTAAAACTATTACAGCTAATGGAGATGGTATTAATGACATCTTTGAAATTACCGGATTAGAAGGATGTGATTACACCTATCACTTGAAAGTTTTTAACCGTTGGGGCAATATTGTCTATGACAATAACGATTATACTAATGATTGGAACGGAATAGCACCAAGTAATGCTTTGGGTAACTCAGGCATGCTTTCGTCAGGAACGTACTATTATATTATCGGTTTTGGTAATAACGAAATGAAACCAGTAAACGGATATATCTATATCGGTTCAAACTAAAAAGGCAACCATGACAGCACTTAGAAATTACCTAGCAATTTTGGCGGTAAGCTGTGCCTTTTTTTCAAATGCACAACAGCTTCCACAGTTTACACAATACGTTTATAATACTATGTCTATAAATCCGGCATATGCGGGCAGCAGACAAACATTGAATGCTACTGCTTTGCACAGGAACCAATGGGCTGGTATAGAAGGAAACCCAACAACAAGTACGCTATCTGTACATACACCAATACGTTTTAGTAATATAGGTGTTGGTCTATCCTACATAAATGACCAATTAGGTTTTGAGAAAACAAACTACATCTACGCAGATGTTTCATACACCGTTCCATTAAGCAGCAATGTAAATATGGCCCTTGGACTAAAAGGTGGTGTTACTAATTATAAATTAGGAACACCGGACGAAGGTGACCCTTTCTTTTTTGATGGCTTCTCTAAATGGAATCCTAATATGGGTGCCGGTATTTATGTTAGTTCAGACAAATGGTACCTAGGTGCATCAGCTCCTAGAATATTAAATACAGATTTAAACAATGGCGAATTTGTAGCCCTTGAACGCAACAGCTATTATGCTATTGGTGGTTATGTTTTTGATATTGGACAAACTACAAAATTCAAACCAACGGCCATATTAAAATATACTAACGGTGCACCAGCGTCTTATGATGTTACAGCAAATTTTCTTTTCTACGAGAAATTTTGGATTGGAGCATCATACCGTTTTAATGATTCCGATAGTTTTGGTGTGTTGATGGATTATGCCATTTCCGATTCTTTTAGAATTGGGTATGCTTACGACTTGCCTACCTCAAGCTTTAGACCTTATTCAGGAGGAACACATGAGGTTATTCTTATTTATGAATTATTTAATAGAGGATTAAAGGCAATGAAATCTCCCCGTTATTTCTAAAAGGTATTCTTCATTTTTCAGTAATTATTCCGTAATGATTTTTAGCCAAGTGCTTGCTTTGATCAAAAGCATTTATCTTTGAGAAAAAATTACGTTATGGCAAAGTACTTTTCCGCATGTATTCTTTTTACAATTCTTTTTATTAGCTGTAAAGAGACAAAAAAAACAGAAGCACCTCAACCCGAAAAAGAGCTAACTATTTTAGAAAAAATAGCTTATGCCAACGGCTATGAAAACTGGAATAAAGTTGAAGAGCTAAAATTCACTTTTAATGTAGACCGAGATACTTCTCACTTTGAACGTACGTGGATTTGGAAACCAAAAACGAATCAGGTAACTGCCATATCCACAGAAGACACCTTAGTCTATAACAGAAAGGATATGGACAGTACGGCCTACAAAACTAACGGCGGGTTCATTAATGATAAGTATTGGCTGATAGCACCCATCAATATTCTTTGGGATAAAGACGGAAGTACAAACGAACTTACACCAAGTGCCGAAGCCCCTATTAGCAAAACATCCATGCAGAAACTAACGGTTGTTTACAAACAAGATGGAGGCTACACGCCTTGGTGATGCCTATGATTTTTATTTTGGCGATGATTATCTCATAAAAGAATGGGTATTTAGAAAAGGGAATCAGGTAGAACCTTCTATGAGCACTACTTGGGAAGATTATACTGATGTTGGCGGACTTAAAGTAGCCAAAATACATCAAAATGAAGATGGTAGTTTTAAACTTTACTTTACCAATCTTGAAGTAAAAACAAACTAATCGTTAAGCTTTTTTCCGATTTCGATTTAATTTAAAAGTTGCTGCCAATACTAAAAGGGCACATGCAAATAGTACCGCAAAGCAAGTTTTTAGCGAAGAGCTATCGGCAATGAACCCCAAAATTGGAGGGGCCACTAAAAAACCGGTATAGCCAGTGCCCGCTATAAATGACACACTTTGTGAAGAATCTACACCCTTTACTTTACCTCCTATACGAAATACCTCTGGTACCATAACTGAAAATCCTAGTCCGCTTAAAGCAAAACCGGAAATGGCCATATACGTTTCCGTACTCAAGACCATTACATATCCCAATAACACCAAGACAGTGGCAAACGTTACCATTTTCACCGATCCTATTTTTTCGCTGATACCATCTCCAAGAAAACGTCCTAAAGTCATAGTAACTTGAAAACCTAAGAATCCGGCTCCCCAAAGGACTTCGGGTGCTAAACTTATTTCTTTTAAATAAAGTCCGCTCCAGTCTACGATGGCACCTTCGCTTCCCATGGCTACGAATGAAATCAACCCTAAAAACAACATCGGCTTAAAGAGTTTTAAACTAAATGCTTCTTTTTCCTCAACCGCAGCTACTATATTTTTATACTTTTCATGGAAAATAAAATTGATACCTAAAACTAATAGAACAGCAATTAGCATGTGTAATGGCGGATTACCCAATGGTCCTATAAGAAAACTACCTAGTCCGGCCAACACGCCTCCCAAACTGAAAAATCCATGGGAAGCACTCATAAAACTTGTTCTATCTTCTTTTTCTAGTTCAGTCACCAAGGTATTCATAGAAATATCTGTAAAACCATTAGCTGCACCAAAAAGAAATAACGCGGCCATAAGCGTATAATAATTAGGAGACAATAAAGGTAAAAGTGCTGCCACGCTACTTAGTACAACTCCGTACCAAGTAGCCGTCCCTACTCCTATTCTATTAATGATAGAAGAGGCCATGGGAAAAACCGTGAACACCCCAAGGGAAAGAAAAAATATAGCAAGCCCCAACTGAGACTTATCTATTTGAAGCTGTTCTTTTACCGCTGGTATGTAAATGGCCCATGTACCAAAAAGGATGTTAATACTCGCAAACACCCATGCTGCGCCAAAATAGCGTGAATTTGTCAAAATAAGACGAAGAGATTTCATATTGGGTATTTGATACGAAGATAATTGAAATACTAATGTCCAAAAACGAAAAAAAGACCACCTTTAAAAGGTGGTCTTTCTTTATATGTAACGGATAAAAATTTACCCTATTTTAGCCTATTGGTTGGTATTAATTACAACTTTTTATGTAATTCCAACGTGTATAATCTCTTTGGTATAGCCTCCCATAATACAATACATAATCACCTACGCTGTATGCTTTGTTTGAAGCATAAGTAGATGCAGTATCGCATAAATCTTCTTCTTTAGGTGCAGGATTATCTCCTCCACCATCTGTAGACGGATAAGCAGCATTCGTTCCTTGTATATCCAATGAGGATAAACGGGCTTGTCTTTGAGGCAATGTATTCCCACTACGATCAGTAATGGTTGGCTGTCCGTTTTTACTAAACGTATAGCTACCGTACATCATAATAGAATTCACATCAAAAGAACCCGTAAGAAAAGTTGCCGAAGTACTCTTATAGAACTGGTCTTGGGCATTAGATTGGATATTCTCTGTTTTAATAATAATATGATTATCTCTATCTGACCTATTCTGTTCGTGAATATACCCTAATGTATGACCAAGTTCATGAATGATAACCACTGCTGTAGCACGAGTACCTAATTGAATATAGCCACCAGAATTGTACATCCCTAAGGTTGCAACTCCAGAATTACTATTAGACCCCGAAGAAGAGATGGTTACGTAATTAGATTGATTGGTGCGTTCTTTAAAAACAACATTGGTCTTGCTAGACCATTCATCAAAAGACTTTTGCAACTCACTTTTTACGCTAGAGCTTAAACCATTAATTACATAATAGACAGTATTATTTGTCCATTTTCTAATTCCTCCTGCCAATGCCAGACCGGAAAGCTCTTCGCCCGGAATAGGATTTGGGTTATAGGTATCAGGAGAATCTGCGAGTTGATCTTCAAATAATCGCGCATCGGAACCAGCTAAACTGTAGGTGCCATCATCTTCTAAAGATACTTGCACGGCATCACCCATGAAATATTTAGTGATAAATTCTGCATCTTGAATATCTTGATTTGCCGGAACTTCCGTTTGGGGAACTAGAGAAGTTTCGGCATCAAGTTCAGTAGTATCATCGGAACAGGAAATTACTGCCAATGTACTTACCGCCATTAAAAGCATAAGACGAGTAGGAAACGTTTTGTTTTTCATTTTTTTCATTTAGTGTTCATTTTAAGTTTTGGGGCCAAAACTCACATTTTATGTACGGAAATAACCACCAATTCGGTCGACGAATGGTAATTATTATCGATGAAATGCACTAATTAAAAATTTAAAAAAACGGAAATACCTCTCCTACCCCAATAGAATCAGGAAAAAATTAAGTGTTAAAAGATATAGGAATTAAACCGTTTTAATACCTTCTTTTAAGATTTGACCAAAACGGTACATGTCTTCAAATGAACAATAAAAAGGTGCCGGAGCTAAACGAATCACATTGGGTTCACGCCAGTCCGTAATGACGCCATTTTTCATTAAGTAGTCAAAAAGTGGCTTTCCTTGCCCGTGAAGAAAAACGGACAACTGTGTACCTCTATCTTTAGGCGTAATAATTTCGAAAGAAGTCCCATCCATTTCCGCTTCTATTTCTTGAAGAACGAACTCTAGATAAGCTACAATACGGTCTCTTTTGTCAATTAAAGCGTCCATACCTACCTCTTCAAACATCTCCAAAGAAGCTAAATAAGGAGCCACAGATAATACAGGAGGATTACTCAACTGCCAAGCATCGGCATTTGCCATGGGCTCAAATTCCGGTTTCATCAAGAAACGAGTTTCCTTTTTGGTCCCCCACCAGCCTTCAAATCTTGGAATATCTTTCTTATTCAAATGACGTTCATGAATGTATACACCAGAAGCATTACCAGGACCGCTATTCATATATTTATAGCTGCACCATGCAGCAAAATCTGCATCCCAATCGTGCAATTTCAATTCAATATTACCTGCACCATGAGCCAAATCCCAACCTACATTGGCCCCAACAGCCTTACCTTCTTTGGTTATTGTTTCCATGTCAAAAACTTGACCATTGTAATAATTTACTCCACCAATAAGAACTAGAGCTAGCTCATCACCTACTTCATTTATCTTTTCAATAACATCTTCGGTACGCCAGAAGTTTTCACCTTCTCTTTTCTTTACCTCAACCAAAGTATCCTCAGGATCAAGACCATGATGTCTCACCTGACTTTGTAACATATATTGGTCCGAGGGAAATGCTTTTTCTTCACAAAGAATCTTGTAACGTTTGCTTGTTGGTCTGTAGAAGGTAACCATCAATAGATGTAAGTTCACCGTAAGTGTATTCATAACTGAAACCTCTTCCGTCTTTGCTCCCACCACTTTTGCCAATGGGGCTGCTAACCGCTCATGATAATCCCACCAAGGCTTTTCTGAATGAAAATGACCTTCTACAGCAAGATTTTCCCAATCTGTCATGACATCATCAACAAATTTCTTAGTCCGTTTAGGTTGTAACCCGAGAGAATTTCCTGTAAAATAAATAACCTGTTTTCCGTTCACTTTAGGAAAATAAAATTCATCACGATAGCTTCGTAGTTTATCTTCGCCATCTAGTTTTTGGGCAAACTCTAAGGTGTTCTCGAATTTCATAAGGCAGTTTTTATCAAAAATACAATTTAGGAAAGGATATTTAAACTATTGAAGCGCTACTTTAGGTTAACAATTCTCATCTCAACAATGTGTGCTTTAAAACCTACTTTCTCGTAAGCTCTAATAGCTCCTGCATTATCATCATAGACGGTAAGGCGTATTTCAGAAATACCTTTTGATTTGGACCAGTCCTTTAGTGCTTCTACCACCTTTTTATTTAGTCCTTGCCCTCTAAAACTAGCATCGGTATACATAAAACCTAGATAGCTATATAGTTCATGATCAAGATATGGCTTGCCTTTCTTAATTTGTGCATAGCCGGAAGCAACGAGTTGTCCTTCGTGTTCAATTACCACAACCTCTGCATCATCACTTTTAATCAACTCACCCAAATCATAGTAACTGATAGGGTCTTCTTTTAGAGTTGGGTCAAAAGGTCTTTCAAAAGCAATGATGCCTTGTTCAAATTCTAGTAAAGTATCTAAATCACTCAATACTGCGCTTCGCGTAATAAATTTACTCATAGTTTCTACAGGTCTATTCTACGGTTAAGAAGTTCTAAAATACTATATATTTGCACAAATTACAGGTCATGCATTTCTTATCTTCAGATTTAGAGGATTACATTCAAAATCACTCAGAGAACGAACCCAAATTGCTTCAAGAACTTACTAGGGAAACACATCTTAAAGTAGTGCGCCCACGTATGCTTACAGGTCATTTTCAAGGAAGGGTACTTAGTGTGTTATCAAAAATAATCTATCCTAAAAATATTCTTGAAATAGGTACTTATACAGGCTACTCTGCCCTTTGCCTTGCAGAAGGAATGCAAAAAGATGGTGAGTTACACACCATAGATATTAACGAAGAGCTACAAGATATTCAAGAACGCTATTTTTCCCGTAGTGCATACAAGAATCAAATCGTACAACATATTGGTGATGCCAAAAATATCATACCAAAACTTGAAACTACCTTTGACCTTGTTTTTATTGATGCTGAAAAAAAGGATTACCCTGATTATTTTGAACTGGTCATGCAAAAGACTCGGTAAGGTAGTGTTATACTATCTGATAATGTATTATGGTCCGGTAAAGTAGTTGAGCCTGTAGATAAAAAAGATAAGGTGACACCTATTCTGCTGGACTTCAACAAAAAATTAAAAGAAGACCCACGAATAGAAACAGTATTACTACCTATTAGGGATGGCTTAACCCTAAGTAGGGTGCGATAAGGCGAACGTAGAGCATATAGAAAAGCCACGCCGAGAAAACACCTACTGATGATCCCACAATAATATCTATTGGAAAATGCACGCCAACAAAAATACGGCTAGACACAAATAATATTGGCCAAATATAGAACAGCCAGCACCATTTAAAACGTCTTCTTAAAAACAGCACTACAATAGTAGTTACCGAAAAAGAACTGGAAGAATGACCAGAAAAGAAACTAAAGGTTGAAGAAGGTTTAAGAATACGAATCAACGTATTTATATTCTCGTTATTATTGGGCCTTGTACGTGCCACGACCTCTTTGGTCAAGTCTGTTATAGTTGAAACAAAAAACAACATTAACAAAATAGTGATGACCACAAAGACAGCTTCTTTCTTTGGGTATTTTAAAAAAATTAAAACGAGAAATAAAATAAAAAGGGGAATCCAAGTGGAGAAATGGGTAACTATAATCCAAAATTGATCATAGTCTTCAATGCCTAAATTATTGAGGTAAATAAAGGTTTCCCTATCCCATTCTAAAATACGATCAAGCAAACCTAACTTCTTTTGATGCTTCCAGTAACATCATCAACGCTTTTCTTAACGTCGCTTACTCCTTTTTTAAGGTCATTACCGATTCCTGAAGTAATATTATCTTTAACATCATCAATGTCCTTTTTGATGTCCGTAATAAAGCTGGTATCTATACCCTGCTTATCTGCACTCTTTTGAATTTCTTGTTTAATATCTTCTGTGGCGTCTTTTAATTGACGCATACCTTTGCCTAGCCCCTTGGCTATGCCGGGAATCTTATCGGCGCCAAAAACCATTACCACGATGAACATGATAAAGAATATTTCACCTCCGCTAATGAATAAAAAGTACAATGAATACATATCACAAATATAATAAAGTTTACATAGAAAGACCTGTCAGGTTAAGAAAACCTAACAGGTCTTTTTGTGATATTAACAAAAATTTATTTGCCTTTAACGGCATTTTCTTTCATCTTCTCGAAATCCGATTTCTCTTCTTTCTTAGGCCATGCGTTATTAGACGTATCAATGTCCGCAGTTTCAGCCTTTGGATCAACAACAATACCAGTAAGTTTTGTCTGTGAAGATATTACCACACTCACTTCTTTATCATTCTTTCTCCATATTTCTGGTGGATAAGTTATGTTTTTAGTAGTCCCATCTGCATAGGTGTACTCTACAATTAATGGCATTGGTATACCACCTTGGCTTATCATAAGTAACCTCATAGAAATATTTAGGCTCCTTAACAGCTGCTCTTTCGTCTGCTGTTAAATTATCCATCATAAATTCTTTAAGCGACTTTGAATTCTCAGAAGGTGCTTTATCCTTTAAGTTAGGATCTAAATCTTCACTTCCTTCTTCAGCCAAATAAACTAATGGAGGTAAATCTTCTTCAGAAATACCACGAACAGCCATATACTCTTGCATCTTTTTGCTTGGCTTGTCCGTTACATAGTATTTTTTAATTCCTTTTACCCCTATATCCACAAAATCCGTAGTATAGAACCATCCTCTCCAATACCAATCTAAATCTACTGCAGAAGCATCTTCCATAGTTCTAAAGAAATCTTCTGGAGTTGGGTGTTTAAACATCCAACGGTGAGAATATGTTTTAAAAGCATGATCAAAAAGCTCTCTCCCCATTACAGTCTCACGTAGAATATTTAAGGCTGTAGCTGGCTTACCATAAGCATTAGGACCCAACTGATAAACGTTTTCTGGATTTGACATGATCGGTGCAAGCGTACTCTGATCTCCTGCCATGTAAGGAACAACTTTAGATGGGTCTCCTCTTCTTGAAGGATACTTATCGTTTGGCGCAATTGCTTCTGGAAATTTCTCACCAAATTCCTGTTCCGCCATAAATTGCATAAAAGTATCTAGACCTTCATCCATCCAACCCCACTGGCGTTCGTCAGAATTAACGATCATAGGAAAAAAGTTGTGACCTACTTCGTGAATAATTACACTGATCATACCATATTTTACACGATCGGAATACGTACCATCTTCGTTAGGACGACCATAGTTCCAACAAATCATAGGGTACTCCATACCTTGTTGTTTGGCATGTACCGATATTGCTTTTGGATAAGGGTAATCAAACGTATGTGACGAGTATGATTTTAATGTATGTGCTACCGCTTTAGTAGAATATTCTTCCCATAATGGGTTACCTTCTTTTGGGTATAACGAAACTGCCATAACATCTTTGCTGCCAACTTTAACGGCCTGCATGTCCCAAATAAATTTTCTTGAAGTAGCGAAACCGTAATCTCTTACGTTTTCTGCTCTAAACTTCCATGTCTTTTTCTTTTCAGAAAAACCTTTTTCTGCCTCTTCGGCTTCGGCTTGGGTTACGATTACAACAGGTTTGTCATATGACTTCTTAGCTTGTTCGTAACGCTTCATCATATCCTTTGAAAAGATATCTTTTCTATTCTGAAGTGTTCCCGTAGCATCTAAAACGTGATCCGCAGGTACGGTAATATTAACATCGTAATCGCCAAAAGTAAGAGCAAATTCTCCGCTGCCCCAAAACTGATGGTTCTGCCAACCTTCTACATCACTATATACTGCCATTCTTGGAAAGAATTGTGCAATAACATAGGCGCGGTTGCCATCTTTAGCGAAATATTCAAAACCAGAACGGGCTCTGTTTATGGTATGATCAGGAATGTTATAATTCCATTTTATTGAAAATGAAATCTGTTCTTTACTTTTCAACGGCTTTGGAATATCAATACGCATCATAGTTTGATTGATGGTATACTTCAAAGGTTTTCCGTTAGCATCTTTCACATAATCTATATTGAAACCGCCATCAAAAGGCTCGGTCATGTATTTCTGTGCGAAAGTACCGGCAGGCTCTGCCATTGGTACACCACCGCCATTACGCAAAGGAGATTTTGAGGTTTTAGCACGTACGTTCTGATCTAATTGCAACCAAAGGTACTCAAGGTCATCTGGTGAGTTGTTGGTATAGGTAATAGTTTCTGTACCAAAGATTTTTGCGTTTTTATCGTCAAGCTCGATATCCATCTTATAATCAGCTTTTTGCTGATAATACTCGGGACATAAGGTGTACCCGATGCTGATCGATAATTGTTAGGAGTTGCGAACTCTTCGTATAACTGTTTGAATTTACTTTGATTGTAATGGCCTTGGTTCCTTGTCTGCGTTAACGCCTTCTTGTGCCATTATTACGCTGGCGAATACAAAAAGTAACGAAGCTAGACAGTACTTTAATTTGTTCATATATGTTTGTGGTTTTAATCGCTGAAAATTAAAATAATTTAAGGAATAGTTACCTAGATGTTATAGTTTTAACATTCCTTTAGTACGAGATTTGACTAAAACAAAGCTCTTTTTATCTTTTCCTACCTTGAAGTGCACTACGTTTTGTTGTTCATCAAACAAATCGGTCAAAACTTCATTTTCAATCTGAATGGTTTTTAATGTTGCTAAATCAACATTGGGCACCTCAATATAAAAGATGACTACATCTGCATCGTATTTCTTTCCTATATAATTATAAGAGGCATTGGCACCGTTTACTTCCACTACAAATTTGGCCCGCAGGTATTTCTCTAGGTATTCATCGGCCAATGGCGATTCTTCCTCTGTAGCTAACTTAGATTTCACATCATACCGCTCTTGAAGTAGCTTATCTAGATCATCTATAAAAACACGAGAAGTGATTTGTAACGCCTTGTCTTTTTCTGAATAATTGACATTTGTTACGCTTACGTAAAACTTATGAGCTGCCGTAAAGGCAACCAATGGAAGTACTAGTATTACAAAAAACATTTTTAAAGACTTCATAAACTGATTTTCTACTACAAAAATAGGCAAATGTTATGCCAAAAACAGTATTAGTCCAACCCGTTGTTTTTTCTGTAAACTAGACTTTTCTGTGACATTAACTTATATAACGAAGCCATGTCACCTGCGTTTGCGAGTTCCTTAAAATCAGCATATACCATACAGTAGTTCAAGAAATCATTAATTTTATGCTCGGGAATTTTCAGGGTATTCATAAAACGAAATCCGTAAAAAATAACCGTATCTCATCTATTTGCCCAACCTCTTTTTCCAAAGTCGCATACTTTTTTAAATCTTTGGTCTTTCCTGAGATATCTTCGGACAGTTTCACAATTTTCAAATCGAATCGCACCTTCATCGCTAAAGTAATGGTATCATAACCCGTAACTAGGTTTAGGTATTTATTTAATCTAAAAGTTTCACCCATTCCTTTACGGTTAATTGCCCTTTTGTTTTCTAAACCCAATGAGCGCGCCGTAATTATTGAACCAACAGGAACTCTATTTAAATCCCTACTCATATCTCCCGTTAAACTATATGGGGTTACCACTACCTCCTCTAACTGAGTCAAAACTTCCTCTAAGGGAACTACCAGTAATTTACTTCCTAAAATAGCTGTTGTAACTACTATTTCTTTCTTTTTGAATTGTACGGCCGAGAAAACCAAAGTGTCATTAAGATGAACTTCAATATCAAAAAAACCATCGGCAGTTGTAATTGTGGCTCTATTTGAGGTTGTATTCAACACATGTGTGGCAGAAACATCACCATTCTTGCTATATACACGACCTTCTAATGAAACTTGGGCTTGAGACATGGTTCCCACCATTGCCATAACACTCACAGAAAATAATCTTTGTAATGGTCTCATATGGTATTATTTTGGCAATTAACTATATAATTAATTGCTTTATCACCTATCTAACCTACTCTTCCCCTTCATAATTTTTAAGGTACACAACACTCTTCTTCCTCATATAACCCCATATTTTTATTCTATCATGGGTATCTACAATTTGTTGAAAAGCGGCATCTACTTCGCAGAAGTACATAAATTCTTCAATCTTATCTTGGGGAATTTTTAGCTCGGTAGTATAAAGAGAATCCACATAAAATTCTCGTACCCTTTGGGTTCGGGCATATTTCTCATTCCGCTTTAGGCGAGCTTTCAACATTTTCTTACGACCGGTAATCATATTAATTAACGGGTCAAAACTTGTGTATGGGTTTGCGGTAGCAGCCTGAAATTCGCGCTCTGCTTTAGTCATGGGAACCACATAAGCATTAGGCAACCCTAAAGTGGAGGCGGTAATAACAGGCTCCGTTCTCAAGGTTTTAAGGTCACTTGCTATATTGCCCGAAAGATTATAGGGCATTACCACAACCTCATCCAATTCTGTCAGAGATTCTTCTAGTGGTATCATTAGAAGTTTGCTTTCAAGAAGACTAGGCGTAATTACAATTTCCTTGCGTTTATATTGCACGGCAGAAAACACCAAGGTATCATTAAGCTTAGCAACAATAGTAAAAAAACCATCAATGTTCGTAATTGTAGCCTTTTTAGTGGTTGTATTTAAAACGTGAGTTGCGGCCACATCACCATCTTTACTAAAGACGCGGCCCTGAAGTTCATCAGAAAAGAAATCTTGAGCGGATAGACCCGTCAAGAGAAAGAAAAAAATATAAAAAGAAGTTTATTTCTCTTCATTAATTAATTCTCGGTACGCCTTGCTTTTGTTAACCAAAAAATCGATTAGCTCAAATTCGTTTTTCTTTAAAAGCAATGCATATTCAGGTTCGTGGGTATCTAAATATATTAGAAAATCATCTATAGAAGCTTGAGGCAATTTAAGATCGGCTACAAAAAACTCATCATCATATACCTGTCTTAATACTTGACTCATTTTCATACGTGGCTTCTTTTCAGCAGTATCTCCTTTACTTGCTTTAGCCAACGCCTTAAATATATTTACAAAATTAAGTCCGTCTTTCATTCCCCTTTCAGATTCACTTAGGGCTATATTTTCTACTTCGGTAGAGCGATCAATATCATACTCAACCTTTTTAAATTCTTCATTCTGCAATTTTAGGAATTTCTCCTCATTCTCTGGGCTTACGACCACCTCATCCAATTCAGTAACCTTTTCGTTCACTTCAACTACCAAACGACCATTTTTAATAATTTCTTCGGTAACTTTAAGTACTTCCAAATTATAGTTCACTGCTGTAAAAGCCAATTCATCACCAGCTTTAACCATTATAGCAAACTGTCCTTCTTCATTAGATATCACTGCAGTTTCTGTAGTAATATTTATAACGTTCTCATTAGGTACACTTATATTTCTGTACAATACCGTACCACGCAATAATTGGCGATCATCATCTTGGGCGGTTACAGATAAGAAAGTAAAAAGAACACATATTAGGGTAGGGATAATCTTCATTTGGTTGTTTTATAAGTAGTCTTGTA
Source organism: Zobellia laminariae (assembly GCF_030553095.1). Taxonomy (GTDB): domain Bacteria; phylum Bacteroidota; class Bacteroidia; order Flavobacteriales; family Flavobacteriaceae; genus Zobellia; species Zobellia laminariae. Next base: position 700,968 of record NZ_CP130738.1, read on the forward strand.
AAAGACGTGGTTTTTTAAAATCAATTTCAGGGCAACTTTATAAGGAGTACTTTCGTACAATAAAATAGAGTTACCAGTTTTTTAAATTAAGTGGTTAAAGGAAATACATGTTTTGGTCTTAAAAAAACCACGGTGGCTAAACTTTTGTTAATTCGTAAAATAACTAAAATCTATGTTGTAACTACCTCATTACTAATACCCATAATCCTTTTAGCTAGACTTACACGTAGTTTGTCTTGTTAATTTAGATAAGTTCCAATATAATTTTATTTTTGTTTACCCTAAAATTTTAAATCGCAATTGTATGCAAAAGCGCATCTCGATACCGTTATTCTTTATCGGTTTTTTCCTCATCAGTTTTGCTCAAGCTCAAGTAAAAATAGGTGATAACCCACAAGTTATTGACCCAAGCTCTATTCTAGAACTCGAGAGTTCAGATAAGGTATTGGTCATTACAAGAGTAGATTCAGAACAAATGGCAACCATTGTACCCAACCGTGGTGCCTTGGTCTATAACACTACAGCAGATTGTGTCTATTATTATGATGGTACAGCGTGGATTAGTATGTGTGAAGGTATTGATGGCGGTGCTCTTACGGCTTTACCTATCGAAAATGACGAAAGTACTATTGTAATTACCCCTACTGCGGATGGTAACAATATAGAAATAGCTCCTAATAGTATCTCTAGCGATCAAATATTAAATGGAGGTATTAATGGTGTAGATATACAAGATGGATCTATAGGCAGAGGAAAATTAGCTCCTAATGCCGTAGATAAGGCAAGAATTGCTGAAAATGCAGTTGGTCCATATGCTATTGATCGGGATAGTCTTGGTTTAAGCTTCTTTAATAATGATGCTGGTTTTATTACCGGTGCCAATATAGTAAGTGCCGATGCCAATAATGCTATTGTAATTGGAAGTGATGGTGGTGCCCTTTTTGATGCTACAACAATAGAAACCAGTATTGCGACCAACGCTGCTGCGATTGCTGCGGATAATGATAATAGTCCTACCAACGAATTACAAACCTTAAACCTTACTGGATCCCAACTTTCTATAAGTGGTGTTGCTGGTTCTGTTAATTTGCCTACGGCAGATGGATCAGATACTAAGATAAATCCTGGAAACAACGTAACCATTCAAGGAAATGGTACGGACGCCACGCCTTATGTAATAAATGCTACCGCAGTTGATGGAAGCGTTACGAACGAATTAACAGATTTAGATTTTGACTTAGCAACAAATATTCTTAGCCTTTCCAATGGCGCTACTGTTGCCGGAAGTAGTGTAAATTTAAGCTCTTTAGCAGGTGGCGGAACTACAGCACAAATATCCTCTACTACGAGTATTACAGTTGCAGGAGATGGTTCTGCGGCAACGCCTTATGAATTAACCGCTGTTGGTGGAGGTGGTGGAAGCACTGAAGTAGCAGACGGAACAACAATTACAGGTATTGGTACCGCTGGAAATCCTTTTAAAATAGAACCTTCAGCTACTACTGGACAATATTTGAGTACTGATGCCACTGGTGTTGTATGGGCTGATTTGCCTCCTAGCGGAGCATCCGCTCTTTTTGATGCTAATACGATATCAGGAGCGGGAATTGCTGGTGACGAGTATACTGTTGCTGATGGTGCCATTTCAACAGACAAAATTGTAGATGCTAATGTTACACCTATTAAAATAGAGCCTTCAACTACTAACGGACAATATTTAAGTACAGACGTTACTGGTGCCGTAGTTTGGTCTGATCTTCCACCAAGTGGAGCGTCTGCTCTTTTTGATGCCAATACAATTTCAGGTACTGGTCTTATTGGTAATGAATATACAGTAGCTGATGACGCTATTAACTCTGCTAAAATAGAAGATGCAACCATTGAATTAATAGACATTAACCAAAATGGAGCTGCTGATGGTGATGTAATTAGATGGGAAGAAGATTCTACTTCTTGGATTGTTGAAGCTGCCCATGGCGAGCATTCAGGAACTCCTATGTCACTTTTTTACGCAGATGCTACTACAGGTTTACCAACAACCGCTTTTAATTCAAATAATGGTGATATGACTACAGCACCTAGTCTAATTTGGGACCAAAGCAAAAGAATTAATAGTGGTGCTCTAGGGATTGGCATAGATGGCGGTCCTTTTGGAGATTATGCAAAAGTACAGATAATGGAAGGTGGACCAGATGCACTTTCATTTCCTCTTCAAATTCAAAAACGAAGTGGTGCGCCAAATACAGCATCGGGTATCCTTTTTGCGGTTGACTCGGAAAATCCACATGGAAAAGGGTCTTTAGCATTCGAAAGAACAGGAGCTTGGGGTGTTGGTGATTTTCACTTTCTTCAAAATTTAGATGGAGTAGTATCAAACCCAACATTAACAGACAAAAGCTTTAGTATATTAAGTAACAAAGACATACAACTATACGGAAATGTAATCGCTCAAAATGGCCCATGGTGCTGTTGGACAAGTATTGACGACTGATGCTTCTGGTCAAACTGTTTGGGGAACCGGTGGAGGTAGCGGAACAGATGAACAAAATATTGAAGGCTCTGTATTAACAGACCAACTATTAACCATTGGTATTGAAAATGGTACAGGGCAAGATGTAGATTTATCAAGTTTTGCTACTGAAGTAGAATTAACAGCAGCTGTTGCTGCATCAGCTGAACTTCCTACAGGCGGAGCAAGTGGAAACGTTTTGTCTACAGACGGTGCTGGTGTGTATTCATGGATTGCAGCATCAGGAGGCCTTGCTACTGTAACTACCTCTGCTTCATTTACAGGTGACGGTACTGCAACTTCTGAACTGGATATTGCCAATGACGTCATTACTACAGATGAATTAGCCATTGATGCTGTTATCGAAGAAAATATTTTAGACGAAGCTGTGACATCTGCTAAAATTGCAAACAATACTATTGCGATTGAAGACCTTAGCCCAATGGGAGCTGATACAGATGGACAAATATTGAAATGGAACAATACCCTTACGACTTGGGAAATTGGCACAGATGACGGTGCAGCTGCTTCCACTCCCTATACAGCCGGAGCAGGACTTGATTTATCTGCAACTAATGTATTTAGTGTAAATGATTTAGTAGGCGATGTAACAGGCCCAACTTCAGCGACTGTAATTGCAACCGATGCTATTACAGCAGATAAAATAGCTACGGGAGCAGTAAATACTGATGAGATTGCAGCAGGAGCAGTAGTAACAACCAGTATTGCAAACAATAATGTAACTCCAGATAAAATTTCAGAAGGAGCGGACGGAGAAGTTTTAACAACTGATAGCTCTGGTGATGTAGTTTGGGCACCAGTAAGTGGAGCCAACCTTTCAACAACAAATTTAACTCAAACCGAAGTCATAAGAACTTATGAAATAGGAACAGGGCAATCATTAGTATTTACCGGTCCCGGGAGTGTAGGCTTCGGAAATGGTGCAAACCCTCCTTTAGACAAATTTCACTTTGCCGGAGAAGTTAGAGTAGAAGGAGTAAATTCAGCTGGTGGTACTGTTGGTGCGCCTGCTTATAGTTTTAGCACTTCAGATGATGGTAATACTGGCATGTTCAGACCTGCGGCCGATGAAATCGGTTTTAGTGTTGGGGGTGTAGAGGCTTTGCATATTGAAGAAGATGGGAACTTAACTAATGTAACTGTTACCGGAGCATTTTCAACTAAAATAAGACGAGAAAACTCAGGAGGAGCAATTACCATTGCGGACGATGACCATACTGTAATAATAATTTCAGGAACCTCTGTTAACTTACCTGCTCCTGCAGCTAATACAGGCAAAATATATATATTAAAGAATTCAACAGGAGGGCCAATCCCAATAGATTCATATCGAACTTCCAATGGAATTGCAAGTATAAACCTTAATGCCGTTGTGCTTCAATTACAAAGTGATGGTGTAGAATGGCAACAAATCAACTAAGTAAAATGACAAAGCACATCTTATACATAGCGGCTCTAATTTTGGCATCGGGCGTACAGGCACAAGAAGCTTTGTACAATACCGGTAACCTCCGTATTCATGAAGGTGGTGTCATGGGCTTTCATACCGATCTAATTAATGATGGTAGTTTTGATGAAAATCTGGGCTTAGTCGGTTTCTACGGAGATAACCTTCGCAGCATTAGTGGTAGCTTTCCCGCTACGCTATATGATGTAGAGTTTGTAACAGGTTCAGGAACAGTTTTACAGAACGCTTTAAACGTACTGAACAATGCCAACTTCGTTACTGGAGATGTAATTACCGATCGGGCACAACCTGCTTTATCACTTAACTTCTTGGCAAATGCTTTCCCCAATGGACAAAGTAATATTAGTAAGGTAGACGGGTACGCGAGTGTAAACGATCAGCAGAATTTTATTTTTCCTGTGGGAGATACGGAGCAATTACGACCGTTAATATTAAACTCAGAAGGCATTAATACTTTAGCCAGATGTGCCTATTTTATAGAAGACGCTAATAACCCTACTACCCTACCGGGTTCATATAATACAAATAATAAAGATACCCAGATTGGCGATATCAGTACCATAGAATTTTGGCACTTAGAAGGTTCCGTACCTTCTAGCATACAACTCTCTTGGAACGAACGTAGCAACATTGGCCTTCTAACCAGTGATGTTAACGAGATTGCCATTGTAGGTTACAGTAAAGCTACCAACCGTTGGGAAAGCCTTAATGGCTCAGCACCTGCAGGAGATTTAAACGAAGGCGTTGTAGCTTCCGGTTCTTTTATTCCGGATGACTATGAAGTACTTACGTTTGCCGCCATGGGTGAACCTAGAGATTTTTTAGAGCTAGAAAACTATTTTGTTTCTCCTAACGGAGATGGCATTAATGATTTTCTTGAGATTCCAGAATTGGCGTTATCACCTAACAACTTTGTACAGATCTATAACCGTGAGGGACTCAAGGTTTTTGAAAAACAAAACTATACGGATGAGTTCAACGGACTTTCCACACAAAATAATTTTGTCATAACAAGAGATCAAGGCCTTCCTTCTGGGGTGTATTTCTATATTGTTACACTAGACGATTTGGACCTTGAATTCCAAGGATTTTTATATTTGGCGAACGATTAATTAAAAAAGAGACCACTTAGGTCTCTTTTTTTACCGTTCATCGATCTTTTATACTTCATTTTACTTTTACAGAATTTACCTACAACTATTTTCCCTTGTAACACTACAACTTCCCTTCACTTCACAACAAATAGTGTGCATTTCATCGATCTGACTTTAACTTTACATAAAAAAAGTTAAAGAGGCTCTGATTTACAATGACATGTCAGGGATTTACATTTTAAGTTTAAAACATATATCTAAGCTTAAGCCGTAATTTAATTGGATTCTAAAATTGAACATTAGACTACTTGCCCCCCACAAGGAAACCTTTCACACGAATCTAAAATTTTCTTTAAAGCTATTTGAGCTTATTTTTTGAATGTCATTTTCAAAGAATAATTATAACCGACCTACCATTTGTTCTCAAAAATAAATGGTTATAAAATTGAAAATTAATATGAAAAACGTTCCCCTCGTCGTTCTCTTGTTTTTAACGCAACTCGCGTTTTCACAAGTAAAAATTGGAGATAACATTAATCAGATTGATGCGGCCTCGTTAATGGAACTAGAAAGTTCCACTAAAGTATTTGTGGTTACGCGGGTTACCAATGCCCAAATGAACAGTATTACTCCATTAAATGGGGCACTGGTCTTTAACACCGATCAGAATTGCCTGTTTCAATACAAAGGTAATATTTGGTCCAGTCTATGTGTAAACATTGCTGCTGGGGAAACCATTACCGCCTTATTGGATAATAATGATGGTACGGTAACCTATACGAATGAAGCGGGTATTTCTGCTATAATTTCAAAAGCAAACTTAGTAGACAATCTAGATGGTAGCTATACTTTTAGTAATGGTACTAGCGCAATAAACTTTGTTGGTACGGACAACCAAAATTTGGAAAATGCCAATTTAGATGCTACTACTTCTATTTTAAATATTGATATCGAGAACGGAAATAGTACCACTGCAGACCTTTCTGCTTTGGAAGAATCTGCAGATATCACTGCAGTTCAAGACGATGTTGATGCAAATGAAGCGGATGCAGATGCCGCACTACTTGCTGAAATTAGCAGAGCTACAGCTGCCGAAACAAATTTACAAGCTGATATTGACACAAACGAAGCTGACGCCGATGCTGCAATTTTAGCCGAAACAACTAGAGCTACTGCTGCTGAAACTACCATCCAAAATGATGTAAACCAAAATGAGGCAGATGCAGATGCAGCCATCGCATTAAAAGAAAATGCCGCAAACAAATCGACTGACGTTACCCTTGCCGATGCCACCGATACCAAGTTCCCAACGGAACTTGCGGTTAAGACCTATGTGGACGGACAAATTGCCGCAACTGCAGATGACGATATTACTGCTGCGACTATAGATGCTGCCAGTGTTTTGAAAATTGACGAAGGTGCTACCTCGATTACCGTTGACCTTTCCGATTTGGAAGAATCTGCAGATATTATTGCTGTCCAAAACGATGTTGATACAAATGAAGCCGATGCGGATGCGGCTATACTTGCCGTTCAAAACGATGTCGATACAAACGAAGCGGATGCGGATGCTGCAATTTTAGCCGAAACAACCAGAGCTACTGCCGCTGAAACTGCCATCCAAAATGATGTAAACCAAAATGAAGCAGATGCCGATGCTGCCATCGCATTAAAAGAAGATGCCGCAAACAAATCGACTGACGTTACCCTTGCCGACCCAACCGATACCAAGTTCCCAACAGAACTTGCCGTAAAAACTTATGTGGACGGACAAATTGCCGCCACTGCAGATGATGATATTACAGCAGCGACTATAGATGCTGCCAGTGTTTTGAAAATTGACGAAGGTACTACCTCCGTGACCGTTGACCTTTCCGCTTTGGAAGAATCCGCCGACATTACAGCCGTTCAAGACGATGTAGACCAAAACGAAGCAGACGCTGATGCTTCAATTTTAGCAGAAACTAACAGAGCAACTGCTGCCGAAACTGCTATCCAGAATGATGTTGACCAGAACGAAGCTGACGCGGATGCTGCAATTTTAGCCGAAACAACTAGAGCTACTGCTGCTGAAACTGCTATCCAGAATGATGTAAATCAAAATGAGGCAGACGCGGACGCGGCCATCGTATTAAAAGAAGATGCCGCAAACAAATCAACTGACGTTACCCTTGCCGACCCAACTGATACCAAGTTCCCAACGGAACTTGCGGTTAAAACCTATGTGGACGCACAAATTGCCGCCACTGCAGATGACGATATTACTGCAGCGACTATAGATGCCGCCAGTGTTTTGAAAATTGACGAAGGTGCCACTTCCGTTACCGTTGACCTTTCAGCTTTAGAAGAATCTGCGGACATTACTGCCGTTCAAAACGATGTTGACCAAAACGAGGCCGACGCGGACGCGGCAATACTCGCAGAAACAAACAGAGCAAAAGCCGCTGAAACTGCTATCCAGAATGATGTTGACCAGAACGAAACAGACGCTGATGCAGCAATACTAGCTGAAACCAACAGAGCAACTGCTGCTGAAACTGCCATCCAGAATGATGTAAATCAAAACGAAGCAGACGCCGATGCAGCCATCGCATTAAAAGAAGATGCCGCAAACAAATCGACTGACATTACCCTTGCCGATGCTACCGATACCAAGTTCCCAACGGAACTTGCCGTTAAGACCTATGTGGACGGACAAATTGCTGCTACCGCAGATGACGATATTACTGCAGCCACTATAGATGCTGCAAGTCTTTTGAAAATTGACGAAGGTAGTACCTCGGTTACCGTTGACCTTTCCGATTTGGAAGAATCTGCCGACATTACTGCCGTTCAAAACGATGTTGATGCAAATGAAGCCGACACTGATGCAGCAATTTTAGCAGAAACTAACAGAGCAACTGCTGCCGAAACTGCTATCCAGAATGATGTTGACCAGAACGAAGCTGACGCGGATGCTGCTATTTTAGCCGAAACAACTAGAGCTACTGCTGCTGAAACTGCCATCCAGAATGATGTAAATCAAAACGAAGCAGACGCCGATGCTGCCATCGCATTAAAAGAAGATGCCGCAAACAAATCAACTGACATTACCCTTGCCGACCCAACTGATACCAAGTTCCCAACAGAACTTGCGGTTAAGACCTATGTGGACGCACAAATTGCCGCCACTGCAGATGACGATATTACTGCAGCGACTATAGATGCCGCCAGTGTTTTGAAAATTGATGAAGGTGCCACTTCCGTTACCGTTGACCTTTCCGATTTGGAAGAATCTGCAGATATTACTGCAGTTCAAAATGATGTTGATGCAAATGAAGCCGATGCAGATGCCGCAATTTTAGCAGAAACTAACAGAGCAACTGCTGCCGAAACTGCTATCCAGAATGATATTAACCAAAATGAAGCAGATGCCGATGCTGCAATTTTAGCAGAAACAAACAGAGCAACTGCTGCCGAAACTGCTATCCAGAATGATGTAAATCAAAATGAGGCAGATGCAGACGCAGCCATCGCTCTTAAAGAAGATGCCGCAAACAAATCAACTGACATTACCCTTGCCGATGCCACCAATACCAAGTTCCCAACAGAACTTGCGGTAAAAACTTATGTGGACGGACAAATAACACTCTATGCAGATGACGATATTACTGCAGCTTCAATCAATGCCTCAAGCGTTTTGAAAATTGACGAAGGTGCTACCTCCGTTACCGTTGACCTTTCCGATTTAGAAGAATCTGCGGATATCATTGCAGTTCAAGATGATGTTGACCAGAACGAAGCCGATGCCGACGCTGCCATCGCTTTAAAAGAAGATGCAGTAAACAAATCGACTGACGTTACCCTTGCCGATGCTACCGATACCAAGTTCCCAACGGAACTTGCCGTTAAGACCTATGTGGATGGACAAATTACCGCCACTGCAGATGACGATATTACTGCTGCGACTATAGATGCTGCAAGTGTTTTGAAAATTGACGAAGGTGCTACCTCCGTTACCGTTGACCTTTCCGCTTTGGAAGAGTCTGCCGATATTACTGCTGTTCAAAATGACGTTGACACAAACGAGGCTGACGCGGATGCGGCTATACTCGCTGAAACAAACAGAGCAACAGCTGCCGAAACAGCTATTCAAAATGACATTGATGCAAACGAAGCCGATGCAGACGCGGCCATCGCATTAAAAGAAGATGCCGCAAATAAATCAACCGATGTTACTCTTGCAGATGCTACAGACACCAAATTCCCAACAGAATTGGCCGTTAAGACCTATGTGGACGGACAAATAGCAGCAACTGCCGATGACGATATTACAGCGGCAACTATAGATGCTGCCAGCTTATTAAAAATAGATGAAGGAGCCACTTCAGTAACCGTTGACCTTTCCGATTTGGAAGAATCTGCGGACATTACTGCCGAAACAAATAGAGCAACTGCTGCCGAAACCGCTATCCAGAATGACGTTGACCAGAACGAAGCTGACGCCGATGCTGCAATTTTAGCCGAAACAACTAGAGCTACTGCCGCTGAAACTACTATTCAGAATGATGTAAATCAAAATGAGGCGGATGCAGACGCAGCCATCGCTTTAAAAGAAGATGCCGCAAACAAATCGACTGACGTAACTCTTGCCGATGCTACCGATACCAAGTTCCCAACGGAACTTGCCGTTAAGACCTATGTGGATGGACAAATTACCGCCACTGCAGATGACGATATTACTGCAGCGACTATAGATGCTGCAAGTGTTTTGAAAATTGACGAAGGTGCTACCTCCGTTACCGTTGACCTTTCCGCTTTGGAAGAATCTGCAGACATTACTGCCGAAACAAACAGAGCAACTGCTGCTGAAACCGCTATCCAGAATGACGTTGACCAAAACGAGGCAGACGCCGATGCTGCAATTTTAGCCGAAACCAACAGAGCAACAGCCGCTGAAACTGCTATTCAAAACGATGTTAACCAAAATGAAGCAGACGCCGATGCTGCCATCGCATTAAAAGAAGATTCCGCAAACAAATCAACTGACATTACCCTTGCCGACCCAACTGATACCAAGTTCCCAACGGAACTTGCGGTTAAAACCTATGTGGACGCACAAATTGCCGCCACTGCAGATGACGATATTACTGCAGTGACTATAGATGCCGCCAGTGTTTTGAAAATTGACGAAGGTGCCACTTCCGTTACCGTTGACCTTTCCGATTTGGAAGAATCTGCAGATATTACTGCAGTTCAAAATGATGTTGATGCAAATGAAGCCGATGCAGATGCCGCAATTTTAGCAGAAACTAACAGAGCAACTACTGCCGAAACTGCTATCCAGAATGATATTAACCAAAATGAAGCAGATGCCGATGCTGCAATTTTAGCAGAAACAAACAGAGCAACTGCTGCCGAAACTGCTATCCAGAATGATGTAAATCAAAATGAGGCAGATGCAGACGCAGCCATCGCTCTTAAAGAAGATGCTGCAAACAAATCAACTGACATTACCCTTGCCGATGCCACCAATACCAAGTTCCCAACAGAACTTGCGGTAAAAACTTATGTGGACGGACAAATAACACTCAATGCAGATGACGATATTACTGCAGCTTCAATCAATGCCTCAAGCGTTTTAAAAATTGACGAAGGTGCTACCTCCGTTACCGTTGACCTTTCCGATTTAGAAGAATCTGCCGATATCATTACCGTTCAAGATGATGTTGACCAGAACGAAGCCGATGCCGACGCTGCCATCGCTTTAAAAGAAGATGCAGTAAACAAATCGACCGATGTTACCCTTGCAGATGTTACGGACACAAAGTTCCCAACTGAACTTGCCGTTAAGACTTATGTAGACGGACAAATTACAGCTACTGCCGATGACGATATTACAGGAGTTACCATAAATACTTCAAGCATATTAACAATTAGTGAAGGTGGAACTTCAGTAACAGCTAACCTTTCAGCTTTGGAAGAATCAGCTGATATTACCGCAGTTCAGAATGATGTAAATCAAAATGAAGCCGATGCAGATGCCGCTATTTTAGCGGAACAACTAAGAGCTACTACAGCAGAAACTACGCTTCAAAACAATATCAACTTAAAAGAAGATGCCAATAATAAATCTACGGACGTAAATCTTGCTGACGCCTCTAATACGAAGTTCCCAACAGAACTTGCAGTAAAAACGTATGTTGACAGTCAAGTTGGAAGTGTAAATAGCCTCGCAAACGGCAATATTTTTGTTGGAGACAATAGTAATATTGCACAAGGAGTTGCGATGAGCGGAGACGCTACCCTATCCAACACCGGTGCTTTAACCATTGAAACCGATGCAGTTACCGCCGCCAAAATAAATAGTGATGTTGCAGGCAATGGTTTATCACAAAATGCTACAACTGGAGCGTTAGAAGTAGATGCCCTGAATATTTCAGATTTAGTTACGGGTAATAAAATTGCAACCATAACGCAACCTGACGCCTCTACAGTGGCTATTAATGAAACTATAACCTCATTTGCAGAAGTTTCTGGAAACAGAAGTATTCTACGCTTTACTAATGAGGCAAATGGAACCGATGATGTTACCAGTGTAGTAAGAAGCGTAAACGGGGTTGTGCCAGCCGCAAATGGTAATGTTGCCGTAATCCTTTCCAGTACGTCAACAGGTCTTGAAGTTAATCTTCCTTCAACCGGTGTAGATTCAGATATCTATATCGTTTCCGGGGAGTCTGGCTTAACGGCAGATAGAAATGGAGTTGCTTTTATTTATGATGATGTTACAGGATGGCAAGAAGTAACTACCGACCTTTCTACAAACGATGCTAGGTATTTGAATGTAAACGGAGATGCCATGGCAGGAACGTTGTCTATGGCCAGTCATCCCTTAACTAATTTATTAGACCCTTCCAACGCCCAAGATGCAGCCACTAAAAATTATGTTGATGGTTTAGCTACTGGAGATATTACTTCTACGGACTTAACTGTTACCAACGGAACCGATTCTGCTTTTAAGGATGTTACCTTAACCATTGCCAACGGTGCCGTAACTCCCTTAAAAATAGCTGCAGGAGCCAATAATCAATCATTGGTAACAGATAACACAGGAACAGTTTCTTGGATAGATTCCAGCACTTTTAACCACTTTGGAACAACTGGTTCTGTTTTCTTTGCAGGCCCTACAGGAACTCCTATTGAAGATAACGACCAATTATTTTGGGATAGCGCAAATAACAGATTAGGTATAGGCACAAATACCCCAACACACAAATTACAAGTTACAGGCCAAGTTAGAGCTACTTCATTTGCGAATGCAGATGGAACAGCCAATAGTCCTTCGTATCGTTTTAATAGTGATGGAGACACAGGGATGTATAAAGAAGGTACAAATGAGTTAGGATTTTCCACCAACGCAACAAATGCGATACTTATTGATGCCTCTCAAAATGTAGGTATTGGAACAGTTACACCAGACGAAAGTCTTCATGTAGCAAATAACATGAGACTAGACGGTAGTTTTGAAGACAAGGATGGAGAAGCTGGAACAGCTGGCCAAGTACTGTCATCAACAGCAACTGGCACAGATTGGATAGACGCTCCTTCAGCAGACCCAAAAATCAGTACTGATGCTGGAAATAGCGTTACCGCAGGTACAGACGCGGGAGTTTTCTATAACAGTCCTATCAAAGCTTTTGGTAAAATTTCTTCGGCGGGAACGGTTATAAAATCAACTCCCGGAGTTACTGTCACAAAACTGGCTGGTTTGGGTCACTACCAAGTTACTTTGGCCGCAGGTACAACAGCAGATTCAGATTATATTATTCAACTATCACAACCATAAGAGGTGGTGCTGGAAATGATGACATGGAATATCATATAGTAGCCAAACCACTACAACATTTGAGGTAATCATAGGAGATAACGATAATGGAGGTACGGACCGTACTAGATTTGATTCTGAATTTATGTTCACCATTTTAGACCTATAAGCAAATGAAGAAATTACTATATATAGTTTTGCTTTTAGTGATAAAAGTAACATGGGCCCAAGCCCCTACTGCTAATGAACTAGTAAGTATACACTCTGCTACCCTAGCAGAGATTAATGCAATGGCTAGTCCTATTGAAGGCTCTCTGATATACAATACTAATGATAAATTTTTATACCAATTTAATGGTACTCTTTGGCAGAAACTGACGCCAGAAGGCAATGAAACAAAGATTATTGCTAATGGTAATGTTAGTATAAGTGGAACCGGAACAACGGCAGACCCATATGTTGTTTCCTCTATAAAATCTACATTCACCACCAATCCAGATGGGTCTTTTACTTTTTCCAATGGTATTGATCCCGATGTGAATTTTAGCCCTACTGTACCGGGCAACACACCTATTGTTTCAAATTCTAATGCCGGAACAGGTAACTGTTCTCAATTTGGACTAAATGAAACCAGAGACTTAATCATTCAAGGCGCTTACTTTGATGGCTCCTCAACAGTTGCAGTTGCAGGACAAACAATAAATTCAGTAACAATAAATAGTTCTACCCAGATTACGGCAAATATAACCACTGGAGGAGCTTATGGAAATTTTGATATTTCCGTTACCAATAATGCCGGGTTAGGCACCTTAGTTGGTGGCTTTGTGTTACAAGCATCATCCCCGCTTTCAACTAATAGTATATCCGTTACAGATATGGTCCTTACGGGCTCAATGACCTATGATGGTAATATTCTGACCAAAACTGCAACAGCAGGTTGGAACGCGCAAGGTTACTCGCTAAACCATGAAATAAGTAACATAAAAGGTGGTAGATTAGATTTTACACCCAACCAAACAAATCTATTGGCAATGATAGGACTTAGTTATGATCCTTCTTCAAGTGCCTCTTACCCTAACCTTAATTATGCCATGTATATAGTTTCAAATTCTCAAATACAGATTAGAGAAAGCGGGGCCAGTCTGGGTTATGTTTCAAGTTACGCAGCTGGAGATGTTCTAAGTATTGATGTGGATTGTTTGGGTAATGTAACGTATTTACGAAATGACAACATTATTTTCACTTCCTCTAGAAAAGCTGTGAGCCCATTATATTTTGATTCTTCTTTCTACCATATAGGTATGAAAATCTCAAACATACTAATGAAATACTAATGAGAATAGAAAAATGTATGTTCTTTATTTTTAGTAAATTAGGTCTCCCCGCTGGTAGAGACCTAGATACTATCCTTTATTTTCTCAAACTTAATTACACTAAGTCGGTCCGATCAGCAACAATAAACATATCCCCCGTTAAACCATTAATTGCTAACCAATTATGAAACAATTAATAGTAATGTCTTTGACTCTTTTTGCACTGCAACCTAGCGAGGTAGTAGCGCAAGTAGATGGCAACTATTTACTGGGGCTCACCAATGCAACAACCTTAGAAATGAATGCCGGTATAAATCCTGTAGTCGGCTCACTTTTGTATAATACCGACGAGGAGAAAATGTACTTGAACACCGCTTCAGGTTTCAAAAAAATACCTTCTATAGATACAAATTCAGTAGATTTCTGGGGAGCTATAGGAAATGCAGGCTCTAATGCAACCACTCATTTTTTAGGAACTACGGACCTTCAGGATTTCGTAATAAAAACGGATAATAGTGAAAGAATTAGGATATCATCAACTGGAAACATCGGTATAAATAATCCTACGCCTAACGCTCAAATAGATATTGAAAGTGCAAGTGTGCCCTTACGAATTCAACCCAGCACCACTACTCCAACCGGAACCGAAAGCGGGCAAATTTTTATGGGAGATGACGGTATTCTGTACGCTTATGACGGGTCTAGAACAAAATGGCTGAGCGTTGATCGTACTATGGTGGGTTGGGGAGTCAACAATCCTGTAACCACATTAGCCTACATGAGACAGTTTAACGGTGCCGAATCAAATAAAAATGGTTGGCGCATGCTTAGAGATGGTACAATTACCGGAATTACGGTACAAACAGAAAATGCCAACACATGGACATTGGAAATCAGAAAAAATGATGGCCTTATACCAATAGCTGTTTTAGCAATTGCAGCTACAGAAGGTGGCCAAGATGACACTATGAATATCGATTTTAACCAAGGAGATTTTTTACAAGCTTATTGTAATGGAATTGCTGTGGAATATCCAGAAACTTTAATTGAAATAGCCTGGAGAAAGTAACCCTAAAAACGATGAAGAAATACGCAATTATTATTGGTAGCCTAGTCTTGAGCATGTATAGTAATAACATGGTAGCACAAGACTCATTTCATAATTTTGGAAACATGAAAATGCATGAAGATGCGCAGATTGGTTTTTACCAAAATTTGATTAATGATGGCTCCTTTGATGATAATAAAGGACTAGCGGGTTTTTATAATGAAGACATAGCCTATATAAGCGGAGCTTTCAGGCCCGTTTTCAAGGACTTAGAAATAGTTGTAGATAAAGACCTTATTTTAGAAGTTGGTATTGGAATTACCAACAACAGCAATTTTATTTCGGGAGATTTGGTGACTCCAAAATTCTTAGTTGACACAAACATTGAATATATTAATGATGCCTTTTATAATGGTGATACTAATTTCACCAAAGTAGACGGGTATTCTGCTGTAAGAAACAAGCAAGACTTTACTTTTCCCGTAGGTCATTTTGATAAGTTAAGACCTTTAAAACTGTCATCTGACCTAATTAACGAGAATGCCAAGTCGGCTTATTTTTTCGAAGACCCTAACCACCCATCTACCTTTCACACCACTTTTAGCACAGAGAATAGAACCGATATTTTAGTTTCGATCAGTAATGAGGAATTTTGGGATTTGGATACAGAGGTATCTTCCAAAGTTACCTTAGGGTGGGATACAGATAGTAGTCTATCTAGTTTTATAGATGACGTTGAAAATTTAAGAGTTGTAGGTTGGCATACA
Source organism: Zobellia laminariae (assembly GCF_030553095.1). Lineage (GTDB taxonomy): Bacteria > Bacteroidota > Bacteroidia > Flavobacteriales > Flavobacteriaceae > Zobellia > Zobellia laminariae. The sequence goes on from NZ_CP130738.1 coordinate 716,992, forward strand.
GAACACAGCATTTGGGAAGATTTGGGCAATACCGCTATGGAAGGAGATTTTAATCAAGGTGAAATAACATCAGACGTTTTTACACCGGACGACTACACGATTATCACTTTTGGAGGAAGTCTTAGTAGACAGAGTGTTGATTTGGGTAATTACCTAATGACACCAAACGGAGATGGAAAAGCAGATTTTCTTGTTTTAGAAGCCGTTTCTTTATCACCTAACAATCAGCTTACCATTTACAACAGATGGGGACGGGCAGTTTACGAAGCCACTAACTACGACAATACTTTTGGAGGCACAGCCAACGTTAGTAGCGTAGTTGCCACCTCAAAAAAACTACCTGCCGGAGTTTATTTTTACATAATTGATTTGAAAGATATTGATGTAAAACATCAAGGATTCTTGTATATAAATCAAGAGTAATCCTCTAAATAAACGGAGCTACATTACGCTGTACCAACTAGTATTTTTACTATAAAAAAGTACATTGAATAAAAAGCTTTCTTAAAAAATAGCACTCGTGCAATTTATTTTAAAGATACAAGCCTACTTTACAAGATTTGTACCCTCATGAACGTTATCATTATAACCACAATCTATTCTTGGCATCAAATTTGAATATCTTTGCCTAGATTGTGAACATGATTAAATTCAATAATGGTATGATGGAACGACGAGCATTCATAAAAAAGAGTGGTGTTGCTGGCCTTGCTTTGGCAGCTTTACCCAATTTGGCATTTTCTAAAGATTTTGAATATAGCATCTTAGAGTTAATGGGTAAAACCGATATTAAACTCTATGGAGAAGGTATTAATTTACGTAAAGAGGCCCATGACGCATTTGTAGAAATGAAGAAGGCTGCATATAGCGATGGTATTAATTTAAAAGTAGTTTCTAGCTATCGTAATTTTGAACGCCAACGTTCTATTTGGGAACGAAAATATTTAAAATACACAGACGATAAAGGCATGACCCCTCAAAATGCCATTGATAAAATTATAGAATACTCTACCATACCCGGAACTAGTCGTCATCATTGGGGAACCGATATTGATATTGTTGATGGAAACAGAAATGTAAAAGGAGACATGCTCGTACCTTCCAAATTCGCAGAAGGAGAACCCTATGGCGATTTTAAGAAGTGGATGGATGAAAATTCAAAACATTTTGATTTTCATTTAGTATACACCGATATACCTTGGCCGAAGAGGATTTAAATATGAGCCATGGCATTTTAGCTACGCACCTATTTCCGTGCCTATGCTAACAGAATTTCGCAGAAAAAACATCATGCAATTGTTAAAAGACGAAGACTTTTACGGTAGTGAACACTTCACAGAAGGCTTCTTAACAAATTATATTCAAGACAATATCCTAGATATCAATACAAAACTTTTGTAAGTCTTTTGTATATTGAGCTGATAAATAACACTATACCATGCGAGGAGGAAGTTGGAAAATAAGAATATTCATTGGTTTGGCCATTGTAGCTTTTGCTTTTATTAAGCGCTGCAGTAGCAAAGAAGAAAATCCATACACGGGACGGGTACAGACCATTAATATGAGTGCCGAACAAGAAATTGCCATTGGCCTTCAAAGTACTCCAGAAATTGCACAACAATATGGTGGGCTATATCCAGATGAAAAATTACAAGCCTATGTAGATATAGGTTGGTAATAAGTTAGTTCAAAATAGTATTGCCAAAGAAACTCCGTATGCATATGACTTTCACCTTTTGGCAGATGACCAAACTATTAATGCATTCGCATTACCCGGAGGTCCCGTTTTTATTACCTATGCCCTATTCAGGCAATTAAATGAAGCGCAATTGGCAGGAGTACTTGGTCATGAAATAGGTCATGTAATTGGTAGACATTCCGCAGAGCGTATTGCTGAAGGAGAATTTTGGCAAACCTTATCCACTGGAGCTTCTGTAGGAGGCGATATGGGAGGCTTAGTTGGTGGAATTGGGCAAAACACGCTACTTAAAAATGGTCGTGGAGACGAATTGGAAAGTGATGACCTTGGAGTTCTCTTTATGATTAACTCTGGTTACCAACCTGAAGAAATGATTCACGTTATGGAGATTTTAAAGTCTGCAGCAGGACCAAATCGAGTCCCGGAATTTCAAAGCTCGCACCCTGACCCCGAGAATAGAATCGAAAAAATACAGGAATCTATAGAGAAGTACCGCAACCAATAATACTTCTTAAAACATATTAAAGAGGCGCTTAAACGGATATAAATTCGATTTAAGCGCCTTTTGCTTTTTATTTTACAAATGGTATGAACGGTTGTTAAATTCGTTGAAATGCAGCGTGTTGTATCCTTATTTATCTATCTTTACACCTCCCAAATACTACCGTTGCTAACGCAGCAATTTAACCATTATAGCTTTTACAATAATCAATGCCCCTAGACAAGGCATTTAAAATAAAACTATATGGGAACACTATCGCACTTTAAAAATTTATATACCGAAGCATTTGAGAACTGCAAGCCTGAACTAGTAGTAATACTTCTAAAGGCATATTCGGTATTTTGTGGATTAATGTTGTTTATGGCTGTTTACGCGTTTGTAGATAGAGCCGTTAACGGATTTGAATTTTAATTCGCAGCGCTTTACCGCTCTTTTACGAGATACTATATGAAAAAAAGCCCGACCATATTAATATGGTCGGGTTTCTTGTTTTTCATAGCAATTGGGCTAATTCAAATTTTTAGCTTCCCATGGCTGTTTCAATTACCCTAAGGGCTTCAGAAGCATTAGAAAGCTCTGCATATTTTGAAATGGAATATCCTTTATCACTTTTAATTTTCAGGTTAGCTCCATTGTCTATTAATAATTCCAAAATCTCGGCCTTGTTATAACGGGCTGCAAAAATAGCCGGAGTCATACCTAAAGACTTTTTGTTGACATCCTCGCCAAGCTCTATCAGTTTTTTTACAACATCTATATCTCCCTGCATAATTGCTTTGCAAAAAGAATTTAGCTCTACAGTGTCATACATTTCAAATGCAGAAGCATCTGTTGTAGTGATTGTGTCATTAGCCATTACGGCTGAAGTTCCGACCAAACAGGCCATTGCGAAAGTTAATAACGTTTTTCTCATGATGAATGATTTAAATTGATGAATGAATAATTGATTGTTTAATAATAGACTGGGATTTTGCGAAGTTGTTACAGCCTTAGTCTCATAATAACTAAATTTTAACATTTACGAATATTTAGCAACACTCAAATAAACCCCTCATAATCAATCAACAAAACCATTCCACCATTCTTTTCAAAAGCATATAAAAAATTGAAATCTTTTCAGCTAAGGTTTAAAAAACCTCGTTGAAACCAATAAAATGTGGAATCTCTAACAATGCTAAAATCGGATTAAAAAAGCACCGTTATAATTGGTAATTCCTCTTAGATCACAGTACTTTTGAAAATCTAATTTATCATAGCCATGAACAAAAAAGTAATACTTATGATTCTTGATGGTTGGGGCAAATCTCCCAATCCCAAGGTCTCCGCAGTAGACAATGCAAATACTCCATTTGTTGACTCACTTTATAAAAACTATCCAAACGCAAACCTTCTTACAGATGGTATGAACGTAGGTCTTCCTGAAGGCCAAATGGGTAATAGTGAAGTAGGCCATATGAACCTTGGTGCCGGACGTATCGTATACCAAGATTTAGCTAAAATAAATCTGGCAGTAAAAGAGAACACCCTTAAAGACGAGAAAGTCTTGAAAGATGCTTTTGCTTATGCCAAGAAAAATAACAAACCAGTACACTTTTTAGGCTTGGTAAGTAATGGTGGGGTTCATAGCCATATCAACCACATTAAAGGACTCATTGAGGCCGGGAACGATTCTGGCGTTAAAAATATGTTCGTTCACGCCTTTACCGATGGTAGAGATGTTGACCCAAAAAGCGGCAAAAATTTCTTGACCGATCTTAGTGATTTTTGTGCCGATAAAAACACAAAACTAGCTTCTGTAATAGGAAGATATTTTGCTATGGATCGTGACAAACGTTGGGAACGAGTGAAAAAAGCCTACGATGTCATGGTAAATGCCGAAGGCGAAAAAACTACTGACATTGGTGCCAAAATGCAGGAGAATTATGATAATGGCGTTACTGATGAATTTATTGAGCCTATCGTAATGACCGATAGCAACGGAAATCCTCTTGCTAAAATCTCAGAAGATGATGTGGTTATTTTCTTCAACTTCAGAACTGATCGTGGCCGTGAACTTACTGAAGTATTAAACCAAGTAGATATGCATGAGCAAAACATGCATAAATTAAATTTATACTACGTTACGCTAACAAACTATGACGCATCTTACAATGGTGTTCATGTAGTTTATGATAAGGCAAATATTGAGGATACCCTTGGTGAGGTTTTAGAGAGAGCACATAAAAAGCAGATTCGTATTGCGGAAACAGAAAAATATCCACACGTTACCTTTTTCTTTAATGGTGGACGGGAAGAGCCTTTTGATGGCGAACAGCGTCTTTTATGCCCTTCTCCTAAAGTCGCCACTTATGATTTAAAACCGGAGATGAGCGCTTATGAAATTAGAGATGCCATTATTCCTGAATTGAAAAAAGGAGAGGTTGATTTTGTTTGCTTAAACTTTGCGAATCCTGACATGGTAGGTCATACAGGAGTTATGTCTGCTGCAATAAAAGCTTGTGAAGTTGTTGATGAATGTGCCAAAGCCGTGGTAACCGCAGGTTTAGAAAACGGGTATACTTCTATTGTAATTGCGGATCACGGCAATTGTGAAACCATGGTTAATCCAGATGGTAGCCCAAACACGGCGCATACCACTAACCCTGTTCCGTTAATCTTGGTAGACAAGGACATTAAAGCAATTAAAGATGGTGTATTAGGCGATATTGCTCCAACCATTTTAAAATTACTAGGTGTTCCACAACCTAAATTAATGACAAGAGAAGCTCTTGTATAAAGAATAACATCAATTATTTTTACCTTTGCCACTATGATTAAATTAAAAACACCCGAGGAAATAGAACTAATGCGCGAAAGCGCCCTAGTAGTATCAAAAACTTTGGGCATGCTGGCATCGGAGATAAAATAAGGTGTCAACGCTCTATTTCTTGATAAATTAGCAGAAGAATTTATAAGGGAACAGGGCGCTGAACCAGGTTTCTTAGGAATGTATGACTTTCCGAATACATTAAATATGAGCCCTAATGCTCAAGTGGTACATGGTATCCCAAACAATGAACCATTGAAAGATGGTGACATTATTTCTGTGGATTGTGGTTCGCTTAAGAATGGATATTATGGTGACCATGCCTACACTTTTCCCGTAGGAGAAGTAGCCGAAGAAACTAAAAAACTATTAAAAGTAGCCAAAGAGTCATTGTACTTAGGAATTTCAGAATTCAAAGTTGGAAACCGAGTTGGCGATGTTGGCTTTGCCATCCAGAATTACTGTGAAAACCATGGTTACGGAGTTGTTCGTGAATTGGTTGGTCATGGACTGGGCAAAAAACTACATGAAGGACCGGAAATGCCAAACTACGGAAAACGTGGTCGTGGAAAACAGTTCAAAGAAGGTCTAGTTGTTGCTATTGAACCTATGATCAACATGGGAACAAAACGTATAAAACAACTTAAAGACGGTTGGACAATCTTAACAGCAGATGGAAAACCAAGCGCACATTTTGAGCACAATGTAGCCATTGTTAACGGTAAGCCTGAATTACTATCTACATTTCAGTACATTTACGATGCTTTGGGTATCGAAACTGATGAAGAAGACAATTTTCGCAAGGAAAATTTTGTTCTTTAAGCTAGGGCCAACAAAGGTAATTTGTGCAAATAGATGTAATACGTGTCCAAAATTTTCAAGTTTATTCTGAATGCTGTTCCAAGGCCCTTACTTATTAAACTAAGTTACGTGGTACGGCCTATGTTAGGGCTATGGATGCGCGGAAATCGTTACGAGGACCCTATTGACGGTAAAAAATTCAAGAGCTTCTTACCTTACGGTTATGAAAGTCCAAGAGAAAATGTACTTTCACCTTTTACCTTATCTCTAGAAAGGCACCGTTTGTTGTGGCTTTACTTAAAAAATGAGACCAACTTCTTTACCGAAAAACTAAAGGTGCTTCATTTTGCTCCCGAACAGGCATTCTACAAACGTTTTAGAAATCTTAAAAATCTAGAATATATAACCACTGATCTTTTATCTCCACTAGCGGATGTAAAGGCAGATATTTGCGATTTACCTTTTGAAGACAACTCTTTTGATGTTATTTTTTGTAACCATGTTCTGGAACATATTCCGGATGACACCAAAGCAATGCAGGAACTATATCGTGTTCTTAGAAAGGGTGGTTGGGCTATTTTACAAATTCCTCAAGACCTTGAGCGCAAAATTACTTTTGAAGACGATTCTATTACAGATAAGAAAGAACGCGCCAAAATATTTGGCCAGTATGACCATGTACGAATCTATGGTTGGGATTATTTTGATAAATTAAGAAATATAGGTTTCATAGTAGATGAAGTGGACTATACCGCTACTCTTTCTCCAGAAGACATAGACAAATATCGCTTGGCTAAAGGCGAAATAATACCTTTTGTAAAGAAACCGCTTTAGTTTTTTACTATTAAAGCTTCAAAACCGGGGGTCATGAATTCATGCGTTTCTCCCTTTTCGTCTATAAAGATAATATAAGCTTCCAGTTCCCGTTTTACAGTCAATAGCTTCAGTACCTTATCCAAGTCCATTGCCATAAAAGAAGTGGCATACGCGTCTGCCTTTGCACAATTATCTGCCAAAACAGTAGCTGCCAATGTATTTGCATTTTTTGTATACCCTGTAGTTGGATCAATAGTATGAACATATTTGAGCCCCGTTACCGGGTCCTCCCTAAAATGTCTATAATTTCCCGATGAAGCCAAAGCCCTATCCTCAAGACGGATGGTAGCTTTTAATTTTCGCTCATTTTCAATTGTAGGGTCATCTATACCTACAATCCATGGTTTTTGTTTGATTTGGTTTTGACCCTTTGCTACAAGCTCCCCTCCTACTTCCAACAAATAATTCTCAATACCATTGTTATCCATAAGCTTTGCCAGCCTATCTATAGAATATCCTTTGGCTATGGCATTAAAATCAAAATAGATATTAGGATTGGATTTACGTATCGTATTTCCTTCCGTAAGCTCTACTTTGTTAAAACCTACGTATTGCAACAAGCTATCTACGCGCGTGCTATCCATCTCTATCTGCTTTTCTGGACCAAATCCCCATGCATTTACCAATACGCCCACAGTAGGGTCAAAATAGCCCTCAGTAGCTCCATATACTTCCTGAGATAATTGAAAAACCTCTTGAAACATTTCATCAACCACCAGCGTAGAATCACCTTGATTAATCTTAGAAATATCCGATGCAGGAATATAAGTGGACAAGGAGTGATTGATAGCATCAAAAACAGAATCTACCTGCTTTTGAAGATCCATCTTATCCTGAGACAAATAGATAAGGTTATAAGAGGTACCCAAAGCACCTCCAGAAGTTTCATTGCGTACCATACCTGAAGGGTTGCTACCACAAGAGAGCAAAAACAAAACACTAAAAAAAGCTAAAACTCTATTCATTCTTTAATTTCGATTAAACCAATATAATCTACCACGTAAGCTTCATTTAGATACACCGGTAACTCTTGATTTTCGGCGTTTGAAAGTCCTACTCCCGCATAATACGTTCGCGCTTCTTGTTTATCTGCATGATTCTTCATCTTTTTCATAAAAGCCTCATCATACCTATGAGGATTCTCTGGATAAGCTACGTAACGAACAACAATAAAATGTAATACTTTATCCTTTAGACATACAAATTGCGGATTCCTTTTAGGCTCGCTATTTACCCCCATAAACTCAAAACCTTCGGCCTCGAGTTCCTTACCCACAATATTCATAGCTAAGTTATGCAGTTCTCGCTCAGATAATGGTTTGCCCATAATACTCAAAAATTAAGTCAAAAAAAACCGATGCGTGAACATCGGTTTTTCTATTATTTGATTAGTCAAAAAGTAAAATTTAACTCTTACTTCTTTGACTATAAAAATCTTATTATCCACCGAAATCATCAAAGCGGATGTGCTCATCGGGAATACCGAAGTCTTCTCCCATTTTTTGCACAGCTTTGTTCATCAATGGTGGTCCACAGAAGTAAAGCTCAATATCCTCTGGAGACTCGTGAAGACTTAAGTAGTTATCAATAACACAATTGTGTATAAAGCCTACAAAACCATCATAGGAGCATCTACATTCTCTTTCACTTTCCAATTATCTTCTTCAGCAGGTTCAGAAAGTGCCAAATAGAATTTAAAATTAGGGAAGTTTCTTTCTAATTCTCTAAAGTGCTCAAGATAGAAAAGCTCTCTTTTAGAACGACCACCGTACCAGTAAGTCACTTTTCTGTTTGTCTTTAATGTTTTGAACAAGTGATACAAATGCGAACGCATTGGTGCCATACCTGCTCCACCACCAACGTAAAGCATTTCTGAATCAGATTCATTGATGAAGAACTCACCGTAAGGACCTGAAATAGTAACGTCATCACCCGGTTTTAAATTGAAAATATAAGAGGAAGCAACACCTGGGTTAACATCCATCCAACCATTCTTAGCACGATCCCATGGTGGAGTCGCAATACGAACGTTTAACATAATCTCTCTTCCTTCAGCTGGATAAGAAGCCATTGAATAAGCTCTCTCTACAGTTTCAGGGTTTTTCATTACCAACGGCCAAAGATTAAACTTGTCCCATTCGGCTTTAAATTTATCTGGAGTTTCGTGTTCCTCTGGGTGAGCAGTAATATCTATATCTGCATATTTAATCTCACATTGAGGAATTTCAATCTGAATATAACCTCCAGCTTTATAACCCATGTCCTCCGGAATCTCTACTACGAATTCCTTAATAAAAGATGCTACGTTATAATTACGAACAACTTTTGCCGGCCATTTCTTAATACCAAAAACTTCTTCTGGTATAGTAATATCCATATCCTGCTTCACTTTAACCTGACAGGCTAAACGTGCACCTGAGTTCAATTCCCTTTTAGAGAAATGAGGAGTTTCAGTAGGAAGTGCTTCACCACCACCAGAAAGTACATGACACTCGCATTGTATACAAGTACCACCACCACCACATGCAGATGGTAAGAATATTTTTTGGTTACCTAACGTAGTAAGTAAGGAACTACCCGAACCAACTTCAATTTTCTTTTCTCCGTTAATTGTAATGGTAACCGGCCCCGATGGAGATAGTTTTTCTTTAGTGAACAATAAAAGGGCCACCAAGACCATCAATAGTACCATAAAGGCGACAACGGTGATTAAAATCGTTCCTCCAGTACTTGTAGCTAATAGCATATCTATTTATTTATGGCGTCGTTATAAGAGACTTCTTTGGTATCAATCTCTTCTTTAATTTCTTTCTTCTCTATTACTTTCTCAGCTGTTGTTTCTTCAACTGGTGCCGGTGCATCATCACCACCAGTTAACATACCTCCGAAACTCTGAAAACCAATACCCATTAAACCAGTAATGATAAATGTAATACCTAAGCCTCTTAACGGAGCAGGTACATTTGAATATCTAATTTTCTCACGAATTGCAGCAATAGCTAAAATAGCCAAGAACCAACCAATACCAGAGCTAACACCATAATTAAAGGCTAGGCCCAACGATTGAATATCTCTAGCTTGCATAAAAAGTGAGCCTCCTAAGATAGCACAGTTTACAGCAATTAAAGGCAAGAAAATACCCAATGAATTATATAATGAAGGTGAAAACTTTTCTACTACAATCTCTACTAACTGAACCATTGTTGCAATGGTAGCAATAAAAAGAATGAACGAAAGAAAGCTTAAATTGTAATCTGCATACTCAGGGCCTAACCAGACCAAAGCACCATCTCTTAAGAGATACTGATCCAACAACCAGTTTAATGGTACGGTAACGGCAAGTACAAAAATTACAGCCGCTCCTAAACCTACAGCAGTAGCCACTTTTTTGGAAACCGCTAGGTAAGAACACATCCCCAAGAACACGGCAAATACCATGTTATCTATGAAGATGGATTTAAAAAATAATTCAATATGCTCTAACATAATTCTATCTTTTTACCTTAATTAATTATCTTCTACCAGTGCTGGATTTCTTGAGCGCTGTACCCATATGATAATACCAACCACAATAAGTGCTGCTGGTGGAATAATCATAAACCCGTTATTCTCGTAACCAATAGAATAAAGTCCGGTTTTCTCAATTGGATTTCCCAAAACAGGATATCCGAATAAAGTACCAGAACCTAAAAGCTCTCTAAAGAATCCAACAATTATCAGAATTAATCCGTACCCAAGTGAATTACCTATTCCATCTAGAAAAGATTTCCAAGGACCATTAGCTAAAGCGAAAGCTTCAAAACGACCCATAATAATACAGTTGGTAATAATAAGACCAACAAATACCGAAAGTGTTTTACTGAGTTCATAAGCAAAAGCTTTTAGAACCTGATCCACAATAATCACCAAAGTAGCAACTACGATTAACTGAACGATAATTCTAATTTTTGATGGAATAATGTTTCTCATCAAAGAGATAACAACATTACCAATTGCAAGAACAAAAAGTACAGAAACAGCCATTACTACAGAAGCTTTTAATTCTGCTGTAATCGCCAAAGCGGAACATATACCCAATACTTGAATAGTAATAGGGTTGTTATCTGCTAACGGATCCGTTATTAAACTTGCATCTTTTTTTGTTAATAGTGCCATATTATTTTGCGCTAACGGTTTGTAAATAGTCTTTATAGAGTTGTAAACTCTCCTTGATCATAGCAGAAACACCGTTACCAGTAATGGTGGCTCCAGCTAAAGCATCTACTTCATTATCATCCTTAATATTGTTCAAAGGGTCGTTATTACCCTTTGCAACAGCAATACCAGCATATTCCGTTCCTTTAAGAATACTTTCTCCTGTGAAATCATCCATAAAATAACGTTGCTTGATGTTTGCACCCAAACCTGGAGTTTCCCCCTTGTGATCAAAGTAAACACCTTGTACAACCATTTTATCATCTAGTGCAATAAAGCCCCAAATAGCATCCCAAAGTCCTTTTCCATACACTGGAATGATATAATATTTCTTACCATCTTTCTCTCCTATCATAAGAGGAAGCTTAGGCGTTTCACCTTTTGAAGCGAGTGCCATTTGCTTTTTCATATCAATCAAATAGGCCTCATCATTTTCGGTGATTTTATCACCTTCTATGATTAACTGCTCTTTAATGTAGGTTTTAAACTCTCCTTCTACCTTATCGGTAGAAACAAAATTTACACTACCCTCATCAACATTATCATCTACGCCCATGGCGTAAAGAATATTTTGTTGTTTCTCAAACCGTTCGTTCTCCGTTATTCTGTCTTTTAAGCTTGAAGACATAAAAGCAAGAATAGAACCTACAATTACCACCATAACGGCAGCAAAAATAATGGTGTATGAATTTTTATCTGTATTGACTGCCATAACTATGCGGTTTCTGCGTGAAGTTCATTTGCCTTGCCAGCTGAATCTTTTGGCAAGATAGTTGCATTTTTCAATCGTTTCAATCTACGTTTTACGTTTCCACGAACCACATAATGGTCAATTGTCGGTGCAAATACGTTCATAAGAAGTATAGCCAAGAAAACACCTTCTGGATATGCCGGGTTGAATACACGAATCATTACCGAAAGGAAACCAATGAAGAAACCGTAGAACCATTTACCACGATTTGTCTGAGCTCCTGTTACAGGATCGGTTGCCATATAGACTATACCAAAAGCGAGACCACCAACAATAAGATGTTGCCAGAAATCAAAACTCATTAAACCGTAAAATTTACTTGTTTCGCCAATCCATCCTTGATCAACAACTCCATTAAAGATTAAGCCCATTACTAAAGAACCAATTACAGCACTTAGCATAATACGCCAGCTAGCAATCTTACTAAAGATTAAGAACAGACCTCCTAAAAGGATTAAGAATGTTGACGTTTCACCAACTGAACCCGGAATAAAACCAAAGAACATATCTGAAACTGAATATGACATTTCTGCACCTTTATTCTGTGCCAAATATCCTAAGATAGTCTCACCAGAAATAGCATCAGGACCACCCGCACGCTCCACAGCTTGGTATACCCATACTTTATCACCACTCATCCAAGTAGGATAAGCGAAGAACAAGAAAGCTCTAATTGTTAAGGCCGGGTTAAGAATGTTCATTCCCGTACCTCCAAATACCTCTTTACCTATAACTACACCAAAAACAACAGCTACGGATAACATCCAAAGTGGTGTATCTATTGGTACGATTAACGGGACTAGCATACCTGTTACCAAATACCCCTCTTCTACTTCATGGCCTTTAATGACGGCAAAAATAAATTCTACCAAAAGTCCTACTCCATAGGATACAACAACCAACGGAAGTACTTTAATAATACCGATCCAGAAGTTGTCCCAAGTAAGAAAATCATTCATTAAAGAGAATTCCTGCGGAAACCCGTTAATGGCAGAAAAATGTTGATACCCTGCATTGAACATAGAAAAAAGCAATACCGGAATCAAGGCCATAATAACCGTGTTCATAGTACGCTTTAAATCATCTGCCGCTCTACACATGAGAACCGGAATGTGTGGTTTCATCAGGAGCAAACAAAAATGTGTGCAATGCATTAAATGCAGGTGCCATTTTTTTACCGCGATAATGGTGCTTTATAATATGCAGCCTTTTCTTGAAAGTCAGTTTTTTATCACTCATCTTTTATCCTATTTCTTTATGCAATAGATCTAATCCTTCTCTAATAATCTGCTGATGAGGCTGTTTTGAAACACAAACAAACTCCGTCAACGAGAAATCCTCCGGTGCTACTTCATAAAGCCCCAGTTGCTCCATCTCATCCAAATCTTTTATCATACATGCTTTAAGCAACTGCATAGGAAAGATATCCAATGGAAATACTTTTTCATACATACCCGTTACCACAAACGCACGATGCTCTCCGTTTGTGTTTGTAGTTAGGTCGTATTTTTTATTTGGTTGCATCCAAGAGAATGTTAATGCCCTTGTAGCTGATATTTTGTTGAAGACAGGCTTGTTCCATCCAAAAAATTCATAATCATCTCCTTCTGGAATAGCAGTTACGGTATTGTTATAATACCCTAAATGACCATCTGGAGCAGATTTTGAACCCGTAAGAACATCACCATTTATCACCCTAAAATTATCTCCTTCTACACCACTAGCGTACAAGAAGGTAGAAATTTCAGTTCCAATCTTAGTTGTATAATACTTTGGAGCTTTAATAGAAGAACCTGCCAAAGCAACAGTACGTTCGGCATTAAACTTACCGGTCAATAACAACTCTCCAATTATCACCAAATCCTGAGGTGTAACCGTCCAAACTGTTTCTCCTTTATTAATAGGATTTATTCTATTAATCTGCGTACCAACCAAACCAGCTGGGTGCGGACCGGAAACCTTATGCAATTCAACCCCTTTTAAACCGGCCAATGGCGAGTTTTCAGATTTCCCAACGGAAACATGAACCTTACCTGCTGGCGTTAATTTATCCAAAGCGGTAATTGCAGCTTGAAGCTCTTTTTCCTTCCCCTGCAAAACATAGTTTAAGTCTGCTGCCAAAGGAGCCGTAACATAACCTGAAACGAAAATTGCTTTTGGATTTGCATCCGGATCAGCAACAATATCGTATGGGCGTTGTTTGATAAAAGGCCAACATCCTCCTTTTAAAAGGTATGCTTTAACCTCTTCCTTAGAAGCACTTTCTACATTCAACAAATCATGCACAACAGTTGCCTGCTCTTTATCTGCCAAAATCTTAAGTGAGAGAATGCGTCTTCGCGCTCCTCTTACAATCTCAACAAGCTCACCACTTACCGGCGATACGAAAAGCATGCTTTCTTTGTTTTTATTGTAAAAAAGTGGTTCTCCCGCTTTGACTTCAGCACCCTGTTTTACCAACATTTTGGGTGTGACTCCGTGAAAATCGCTTAAGCCAATAGCATAAACGTTACTTAAAACGGCTTTTGATGTAGTTTGCTCTGCAGCTCCAACAAGTTTTATGTTCAAGCCCTTTTTAATCCTGATGTCTTTAGACATATTGTTCTAGACCTTAGGTTAACAAAATTTGCAGCAAAAATAATACTAAAAGGATTGTTTTCATAATAAATGCCTAGAAATTTAGACATCATACCGATCAAAATTTTTTAGGTACGCTTTTTGTTTACCTTTACCTCAAAAAATAGCTGGTAATGCGCTTGAATATTATACCAATTTTTTTCTTCTTTCTGATATCTTCATTAGGTGCTCAGGTTCAATTAGAGGTCAACCCTCCCGAGAATATTAAAACCGTAATTTTTGGAGGACCTACAGAGGATCAATTTCCTGTTATAGAGCTTGGAGAGACCATGAAACTGGAATTTGATGACATTACAGCCTCTGAAAGTGACTACTACTACAAAATAATTCACTGCAACTACGACTGGCAACCTTCTCAACTTTTAAAATCACAATACCTTAGTGGTGTAGACAACCAACGTATTGTTAATTATGAGAACAGCTATTCTACTTTACAATCCTATTCTAATTACAAATTATCCATTCCTAACGAAAATGTAGGGCTAAAAGTTAGCGGTAATTTCATTTTAGAAATTTATAACGACAATTATGAACTTCAATTCTCAAGACGTTTTGTTGTTTATAAAGATGCAGTAACCGTAGGCGGGACCGTTAAACGTTCTCGCGATTTTAATTTCATAAATGAAAAACAAGTAGTTCAGTTCAACATTAATGCTGGCAATTTTCAACTTGTAAATCCCAAAAAAGAGGTTAAAGTGGCCATTTTACAGAATTACCAATGGGAAACGGCACTTTATGATGTAGCACCTCAGTACACTATAGGAACTGAATTGGTTTACAAATATGACCAAGAAACCAGTTTTTACGGAGGAAATGAATTTCTAAACTTTGATACTAGCGACCTTAGAGCTCCTACCTCGCAAATATCAAGAATAGAGGTTGATGAACTTTACAACCACTATTTATTCGCCAACAACTACAGAGCAGACCGCCCATACTCTTATTACCCAGATATAAATGGCGATTTTGTTGTTCGTACTTTACAAGGAGAAGATAACTCCAGAGAAGCAGAGTACACTAAAGTCCACTTTTCCCTACCTTATGATGAGAGATTAGCATTGGATGAAGTTTATGTTTTTGGAAAATATAACAACTACGCCCTTTCTGACGAAAACAAGATGACCTACAATGAGAACAATGGCATGATGGAGGCCACAATTAAACTCAAGCAAGGTTTCTACAATTATAAATTTGTTGTTAAACGTGAAGATGGCACATTAGAAATTAATACCGTTTGCGGTAATTTTCACTTTACCGAAAACAACTATTTAATTTTGGTATACTATAGGAATTTTGGCGATTTGTACGATAGCATCATTGGTATTGGTTCTGCAAACTCTAGAAATATCAGTAATTAGATTATATTTATCCTTAATTCTCTTGGATAAATGACCAACAAGCTCGCCCACTCCGGAAAAGGAAGGTACAAATTGAACTACAGAGGTACCGAATGCCTTAATTGCGGACACCCTTTGGACATGAGCGATAAATATTGCCCCAATTGCGCGCAAGCTAATAGCACCAAGAAAATCACCATTAAAGATTATTTAGATGAATTTTTCGGAACTATAATTTCGTATGATTCACGTTTGCTTCGTACGCTATCTACCTTATTAATACAACCCGGAAAAATTACCAAAAGCTACATAGATGGTAAACGTATTTCCTACACCAACCCTTTTCGTTTTTTACTAAGCCTTGCTATAATCTACTTTCTGATTATAAATTTCAGTGGTAATTTTTCAAAATATGACAAATACGGAGCTAATGATATTTCTGATGTAGAAAATATGGTTGATGAATGGAATATAAATTCAACTAATGATGATGTAATTCAACTTTCAACAAAAATAGACTCTATTAAAAAAGCAGCGGTGTATTATGATAACTACGAAGAGCAAAAACAAGTGCGTGATTCTTTAATGCTACTCGATCCAACTGCAAACTTTAAAAAGATGGGTCAGTCTTCATTTTTTGATCGTTACTCCCAAAAACTCACTTTTTTCACTACTATTTTAGAACATGATACTATTCATGATTTTCAAGATTTAAAAAACAAATACGCCCTTCCTGAATCTTTTGAAAACAAAATGGCGTTCAACACCTCAAACGGGTTTTTAAAATTTCAGAAGTCGCCCGGGAGTTTTCTTACTGCATTAATTTCAAAATTACCGTTCGTCGTATTTTTCTTTTTACCGGTCTTTACAGTGTTCATTTGGCTGATATATATCAGAAAAAAATATAGTTATACCGATCATTTGATCTTTAGCTTTCACAACACTGCATTATTATTTATCTTGCTCATTATTAGCTATTTGATTAATTCAATATTTGAGACTCAGACTAATAAGTATTTTATTACAATTTTTTCGATATACCTTTTTATAGCTATGCGAAATTTTTACGGTCAAGGCATATTTAAAACTATTGTTAAATATCTTTTTCTGAACACTATTTTTTTTATATTGGCTATATTATCTACGGTATTACTTTTTACCGGTAACATAATTACCTTTTAGAAGGAAAACATATGATCACACAAGTAACTAAAGGCATTAAGATTTCAGTAAATACTAGTTTTGAAGGAACCTTCTTCAAGAACTATAAGATGCACTTTGCTTTTGGCTACACGATTACCATAGAGAACCAAAGTAAAGACTCTGTACAGCTTACTTCTCGCCATTGGAAAATATACGATGCTCTTAATGAATTAGAGGTATTAGATGGTGAAGGTGTTATTGGCAAAAAACCGGTTATAAAACCAGGAGAATCGCACACCTATACATCTGGTTGCCTTTTAACTTCGCCTATTGGAGCAATGAAAGGTCATTATAATATGGTCAACTTTAGTTCTACCGAAAAATTTAGGGTGTATATTCCTACTTTTAAATTTCATGCACCTTTCGCATTAAATTAGACCATTCTCTTTCAATTTCCATAGCGTTTTACGCTTTAACATAGCAATCTGGTAGCATATAGTATCCTATGTGGTTTCACTTCGCATATACATTCATTTCATTAAGGTTTTTTTAGCATAATCCTTTTGCGTCATTAGTGCTTAGGCAGTTTTTTATTAGCACTAAGAATCCTACCTTTGCGCTCTATTATTAAACTTAATAAAAGCATTATGAGCAAAGGTTTTTTTCATGTACCGACAGCGATTAACGAACCAATAAAGAGTTATGCGCCGGGCACTTCTGAAAGAGAAGAAGTTCTTGAACAGTACCGTTCTTATTTTAACGGTAGCGTAGATGTACCATTATATATAGGTAGCGAAGAAATTAAGACAGGGAATACCAAGCCTATGTCTCCTCCACATGACCACAAACATATTGTAGGCCAGTATCACGTTGCTGAAAAGGCACATGTTACAAAAGCTATTGACAATTGTTTAGCATCAAGGTCTGCTTGGGCAGATTTAACCTGGGAGCAACGCGCTGCCGTGTTCTTGAAAGCTGCAGAATTGATTGCAGGGCCATACCGTGCCAAAATCAATGCTGCAACTATGATTGCACAATCAAAAAATATATACCAAGCTGAAATTGATGCAGCCTGTGAGTTGATTGATTTTCTACGTTTTAATGTGGAATATATGTCACAGATCTACGATCAGCAGCCAGATTCTGCAGAAGGTATTTGGAACCGCGTAGAATACAGACCTCTTGAAGGTTTCATATACGCTATTACTCCTTTCAACTTTACAGCTATTGCCGGAAACCTTCCTGCAAGTGCTGCAATGATGGGTAACGTAGTTGTTTGGAAACCTAGTGATAGTCAAGTTTTCTCTGCCAAGGTTATTGTTGACATTTTTAAAGAAGCCGGTCTTCCTGATGGCGTTATTAACGTAGTTTACGGAGATCCAGTAATGATTACTGAAACTGTTTTGGCTAGCCCAGACTTTGCAGGTATTCACTTTACAGGTTCAACACATGTTTTCAAAGAATTATGGAAACAAATAGGTAACAACATTCACACCTATAAAACATATCCAAAAATAGTTGGTGAAACAGGTGGAAAAGATTTTATTGTTGCACACCCATCAGCAAAACCTCAACAAGTAGCTACGGCAATTGTTCGTGGTAGTTTTGAATTTCAAGGACAAAAATGTAGCGCAGCTTCTCGTGTTTACCTTCCAAAATCACTTTCAGAGGAAATTATTGAGTCTGTAAAGAAAGACATAGCTTCTTTCAATAAACCAGGTAGCCCTGAAGACATGTCTAACTTTATAACAGCAGTTATTCACGAAGGCTCTTTTGATAAACTTGCTAAGTATATTGACCAAGCTAAGAAAGATGACAATGCAGAAGTTATTGCAGGTGGAAACTATGATAAATCTAAAGGATATTTTATAGAGCCAACAGTTATTCTTACTACAGACCCTAAGTACACTACAATGGAGACTGAATTGTTCGGCCCTGTTGTTACTATTTATGTTTACGAAGACAAGGATTGGTCAGAAACCTTGAAATTGGTTGACGGAACTTCTGAATACGCATTAACAGGTGCAATTCTTGCAACGGACAGATATGCTATTGACGAAGCTACAGTAGCATTACAAAATTGCGCAGGTAACTTCTATATCAATGACAAGCCTACTGGTGCCGTAGTTGGTCAACAGCCATTTGGAGGAGCTAGAGCTTCAGGAACAAATGACAAGGCCGGTTCTGCACAGAACTTGTTAAGATGGGTTTCTCCGCGTCTTATTAAAGAGACTTTTGTAACTCCAATAGACTACAGATACCCTTTCTTAGGCTAAAATAAGCAACATTTTACACTGATAACCAGTGTTTTATTATCAATTTTTACTAGATTCCCCAATTCCTTGATTCAAAAATTACGGATTGGGGAATTTATTTAACCACTAAAACTAAGAAAATGAAAAAACTAGTAGTAGCGGCATTCGTAATGGTGACGGCCATGACGTTTGCACAAGAAAAATTAACACAGAACACAATTCAAGGTGTTTTACAAGGAAATCAAGGACAAGTAGTTGCTTTGGCAGAAGCTTTTTCAGAAGAGCAATATGACTGGCGACCTACAGAAGGTGTAAACTCCGTTGCAGAAGCATTATTACATGTCGCAGGAGGCAACTATTACTTAGCTTCTAAAATGGGTTTTGCTCCACCAGAAGGTGTGGATGTAATGAATCTATCAAAAATTACAGGTAAAGAGAACATCATTGCTGCTCTTAAGCAATCTAATGAATTTGTTCTGGAAAAGATAGTCTTAGTAGAAGATGCCCAGTTTGCAGAAGAGGTTGATTTTGGTTTTGCCAAAATGAATATGCTTGGCGGCCTATTAGCCATAATGGAGCACAACGGAGAGCATAAAGGGCAACTAATAGCCTACGCTCGTTCTAACGGGGTTACTCCGCCTTGGAGCAAGTAATTCACTAAAAAAGGACCAAAAAGTCCCCTGATGCATATTGTGTCAGGGGACTTTTTTTTAACTGAATTTCAAATTTCATCGATGAACTACACAATTTAAGCGATTGGTTAACGTTATGTTTACATTAAAATAACATTACAAAACAATTACCATTTTTTAATGATTTAAAATTCAGGTATAAAAATATAAAATACTGACTAATAGATTGTTAAAAATTAATTGATTGAAAAGGTTTCAACTTGCATTATTTACAAAATATGTCTAATACTTAACGTACAAACTTGATTTTCAGTCAAAAACCTGAATAAAATCAAAATAAACATACTTTTAATGTAAATTTAACGTTAAGTAATTGTAAATTCAAGGTAAAAATTACGAACTTTATATTAACTGTAAAAAATGGAGATTATGGATATGCAGAAAACATACAGTAAACCGCAAAATATAGTAGACTACCTAACCATAAATGTGTGGGATCGTTTAAAAAATTACGCAAAGAGATATAGAAGGTCATATTACCAACTATTGAGCTTATAGCTTATCCCTTATATTTCATAGGTAAGTATACTACCTTTTTAGTTTCAAAGAAAGGATCATCAAAATAGTCGGTAAGGTCATACATTTCTATGGCCTTATATCCTTCTAACTCCTCAGCCAAATCCCCTCCTTTTAGATAAAGAATCCCATTTCGTCTCTCGTGTTGCGACTCTTTCTTTATTTTCCCTTTCACCCAGTGTACAAAAGTTGGCATTGCAGCAACTGCTCTACTTACGATAAAATCATATTCCCCCTTAGTTTCTTCAACTCTGGCGTTAATAGCTGTCACGTTATCAAGCTCTAAGCCTTCAATAACCTCCTTAACCACCTTTATTTTCTTCCCAATAGAATCTACTAAGGTAAATTGCACTTCAGGAAATAATATAGCTAAAGGAATACCTGGGAAAACCACCACCAGTACCCACATCAAGAACAGAAGTACCATCTTTAAACTGCTGAACCTTAGCTATTCCGGTTGAATGTAGAACATGTCTCAAATAGAGTTCATCTATATCTTTACGAGAAACTACGTTTATCTTTTGATTCCAATCTTTATATAACTCTTCTAATAATATGAAGTGTTTTTGTTGAAGATCTGATAAATTGGGAAAATATTTAAAAACTAATTCGGCAGTCATGCGTATATTTGTATAGTTACAAAACTACTATTTTCATCGATGAAATAGCATTTTCTCGACATTTAAAGCTGTGCATTTCTTCGATATTTATTTATAATACTACTTATATGGACCAAAAAACAATACGATTCTCCAGAAAAGACTCTGCTCAATTCTTTAGAACGTTGAATAAGCGTGTAAACGATTATTTTAAAGACAATAAATTAAAAAAGACAGGTAACTGGCGCTTGCACGTTAAAACGGTAATTATGTTCGCCCTTTTCCTGACACCGTATTTCTTGATTTTAACCTTAGGACTGCCTATTTGGGCCAATCTTATCCTGACTATCGTTATGGGTGTCGGTATGGCCGGTGTTGGTATGAACGTTATGCATGACGGTAATCATGGAGCCTATTCCAACAAAAAATGGGTAAACAAAATCATGGGCGGCAGTATTTATATTTTAGCTGGAAATGTCTACAATTGGCAAGTTCAGCACAATGTACTTCACCATACCTACACCAACATTCACGAGCACGATGAAGACATGGAAGCAGGACGTATTCTGCGTTTTTCGAAACACGCAGAATGGCAAAAGCATCATAAATTCCAACATTTCTATTCTGTTTTACTTTATGGACTATTAACTTTCAATTGGGCGATTACTACAGATTTCCAGCAGATGTACCGTTACATGAAACGTAAACTTGCTTATGGAAAACTACCAAGTGCGGCAGTAAACTGGAGCACCCTTGTTATTACGAAAATTCTATACATAACTATATGGATCGTTCTTCCCCTTATTTTCGTTGATATGGCTTGGTGGATGATTCTAATAGGCTTTTTTATCATGCACTATGTAGCTGGTGTTATTTTAAGTATGGTATTTCAATTAGCTCATATTGTTGATGACGCGGATACGCCACTACCTGATGCATCTGGCACCATGAAAAATACTTGGGCTATACATCAATTATTTACAACGGTAAATTTCGGTACTAAAAATAGGATAGTAAATTGGTTTACAGGAGGTTTAAATCATCAGGTAGAGCATCATATTTTTCCTAACATTAGCCATGTACATTACACAAAAATTGCAGAAATTGTGAAAGAAACAGCAAAAGAATTTAATTTGCCATACAACGAGTATGAAACTACGCGAAAAGCTATAATTTCGCACTTTAAACATTTGAAGGAACTTGGTAAAAGACCTACCATGAACCTACAATAGACGCAATTAAAGAAATTTTATTAACACGAATAGTTTAAGATAACTGTCAACTATTTATTTGAGTTATTCAGTGTACAAACCTTAGCTTTATTATGACATCATCAACTGCTACAAAAAATCAACTATCTGACCGCATAAACAGCCTTACGCCGTCAGCTACTTTAGAAATGGCTGCCAAGGCACGAGAATTACGTGCAGCAGGAAAAGACATTATCGGTTTAAGTTTAGGTGAACCAGATTTTAACACACCTGATTACATCAAAGAAGCCGCAATAAAAGCGATAAACGAAGATTACAATTCATACACACCTGTAGATGGATATGTAGATTTGAAGGCCGCTGTTATTACAAAATTCAAGAGAGATAACGGCATCAGCTATGAGCCTTCTCAAATTGTAGTTTCAACTGGAGCAAAACAAGCACTATACAATGTTGCACAAGTTATTTTAAATGAAGGCGATGAAGTTATTTTACCTTGTCCTTACTGGGTAAGCTATAGTGATATCGTAAAACTGGCCGATGGTGTTCCTGTAGAGGTCGCTACAAGCCTAGAAAGCGATTTTAAAATGACGCCAGAACAATTGGAAGCTGCAATTACACCAAAAACGAAAATGCTTTGGTACAGCTCTCCTTGTAACCCAAGTGGCTCTATCTATAGCAAAGCAGAATTACGTGCTTTAGCAGACGTTTTACAAAAATACCCACAGATTATTGTGGTAAGTGATGAAATTTACGAACACATCAACTACGGTGTAACCGAGCATGCTTCTATGGCTGCTTTTGACGATATGTTTGACCGTACCATTACGGTAAACGGAGTTGCGAAAGCTTTTGCAATGACTGGTTGGCGTATTGGTTATATTGGTGGGCCAGCATATATAGCTCGTGCTTGTAACAAATTACAAGGACAGGTTACTAGTGGTGCCAACTGTATAGCACAACGTGCAGTAATTACTGCATTACTTGAGTCCCCAGACCGCATTAAATACATGGTAGACGAGTTTAAAGAACGCAGAACAATCATTCTTGAGCTTTTGAATGCTATAGACGGGTTTAAATGTAACGAGCCAGATGGTGCTTTTTACGTATATCCTGATGTAACTGCTTATTTTGGAAAAACCTTGAATGGCGTTACTATAAACAACGCTTCAGATTTTGCGTTATATCTTTTGGAATATGCCAACGTAGTAGCTACCGTTACCGGTGATGCTTTTGGAAATGGAAATTGTATTCGTATTTCTTACGCTGCAGCGGAAAAAGAAATTAGAGAGGCTATTTCTAGAATAGAAAAGGCGTTGAAATAAAGACACCTAACAAGAATTAAAATCCCCCTAAAGGTTATGAATTAACTTTTAGGGGGATTTTTTATGTTAGAATTATAGACAGAAGTTACTCTAGCCTAATATTAAACTACTTGTTTATAAGTAAAACGAAACCTAATCTAAGTACGTTTCCAGAAATATGGAGTAAGCAGAATAAGCACAGTGAAGAGCTCCAATCTACCTGCTAGCATAAGAAAGCCACACCACCATTTTGCAGCGTCAGGTAGGCCGTTAAAATTACTTAGAGGATAAAGTCCTCCAAACGCTGGACCTACATTACCCAAAGAAGAAGCTGAACCACCTATTGCGGTTACAAAATCGATACCCATTGCCCCAAGTACCATAGCTCCTATTATAAACAACAGCATATAAAGCACAAAAAAAGCAATGATATTATAGACAATTTGCTCTTTTACGGTCTTATTATTATACCGTACGGGAATGATTGCATTTGGATGCAAGGTTCGTTTAAACTCCAATAGTCCATTTTTAATAATAAGAACATGGCGCATTACTTTAATACCACCCGAAGTAGAACCAGCCGACCCTCCTAAAAACATTAACCCGAAGAAGAAAACAGTCATAAAAGGCGTCCAACTTGTAAAATCTGCAGAAACAAAACCTGTAGTAGTTATTACTGAAATCACCTGAAACAAGGTATGTCTAAAAGCACTTTCCCCGCTACCAAATACCATTGGGTGGTAATCGCTAATAGGAACTTCCGCTTTTAAATAAACTACCAATGCCGCAACAATAGTAAATATCACAACAAAACCAGTGTAGTATCTAAACTCTTCGTCCTGAAGCACCCGTTGCACCTTACCCTTAAAAGCAAAATAACTAAGCACAAAATTGCTTCCGGCAAGAAACATAAACAAGATAATAATATACTGTATTAACGGTTGGTCATTCCAATAGGCTACACTTAAATTCTTGGTTGAAAAACCACCTGTAGACAAAGTTGCCAAAGAATGGTTTATGGCGTCAAAAAAGCTCATCCCTGCTAATTTTAAAAGCACGGTTTCCGCCAAAGTATAACCTACATATATCAACCAAAGACGTTTGGCCGTATCCGTAATTCTTGGATGAAGTTTATCTGCACTAGGACCAGGAGCTTCGGCTGCGAACAATTGCATACCACCAATACCTAGCAAGGGTAAAATGGCAATGGCCAAAACAATAATACCCATACCTCCTATCCAATGTGTAAGACTACGCCAAAAAAGTATGCCTTCGGGCATAACCTCTATATCGTCTAAGATAGATGCTCCTGTGGTAGTGTATCCTGATACGGTTTCAAAAAAAGCGTTGGTAACTGTAGGTATAGATCCTGAAAACAGATAAGGCAACATCCCTGAAAAGGACATTACCAACCAGCCAAAAGTTACAATAATATACCCTTCCCTCCGCTTTACTTCTTTTTTATGACCCCGTGTGTAAAACATGGCAAATGTACCTACGAACATGGTTGTAATTGCCGCAAGAGCAATGCTTAGAGTAGCGCCATCATTATAGATACCACTAACTAAGGTTGCCAATAGCATAAAGCCTCCATTACAAAGTAACAGCAGCCCCATGATATGAAAGATTATTTTTGAATTTAACTTCATTAAAGAAACAGTCGTTCAATTTTAGGAATGGCTTCTGGCAGACAACAAACCACAACCCGGTCTCCTGCTCTTATTTCAAAGCCCCCTAAGGCAATGATACCCTCTTCACCACGAATAACCCCACCTATGGTGGCAGCTCTGGGAAATTTCAGTTCACGAATAACGCTACCTGTTACCCTTGAGTTAGGTTTAACTATAAATTCCAGAATCTCTGCATTTAAGTTGTTCAAGCGCATTAATGCAACTACCTCACCTTTACGAATATGTCTAAAGATATTATTCGCTGCAAGTAGTTTTTTATTTATCAACGTATCAATACCTATGGAATGTGATAATTGAAAATAGTCCATATTCTCAACCAAAGCAATAGTTTTCTTAATATGCTTAGATTTCGCTACAAGACACGACATAATATTTGTCTCAGAGTTTCCTGTAACAGCTATAAAAGCATCCATAGATTCCAGACTTTCCTCTTCCAACAATTCAACATTTCGTCCATCACCATTAATAACTAATGCGTTTGGAAGATCATCTGCTAAATCAAAGGCTTTTTCCTTATCCTTTTCTATAAGCTTTACGTTAAACTTACTTGCGCAAAGGTCTCTAGCTGCTTTAAAACCGACTTTGCTACCCCCAGAATCATTACATTTCTAATAGATTCCTTCTTTTTGCCGGTAAGTTTATACAACTGCTCTACACCTTCTTTAGTTGTAATAAAGTAAACCTGATCACCATGCTTAAAGACGGTATCACCTCTAGGCACCACAGTGTATTGAGTTCCGGTGCGCTGTAAGGCTATTGGCATAAAATTCAACTCAGGAAATACCTTTGCAGCTTCTTTTACCATTTTACCCACAAAAGGAGCAGAAGCAGGTAGAGAAACCCCTACCATAATTAGTTTCCCGTCGTCAAACTCGTATGTATCGTTAAAAGCCGACTTATTCAACAGAAGTTGAATTTCCGCCGCGGCCAACTCTTCAGGAGATATCAATTCATCTATGCCAAGTGCAGGAAAATTTATTTCCTCTTGATTCTCAATAAATTCTGTATTTGATATTCTCGCAATAGTTCGTTTACAACCTAACTGTTTGGCCAACATACATAGAGTAATATTGGTCGTTTCCGAAGATGTCACCCCTATAACCAACCTAGAATTTTGCACATCGGCATCTCTAAGTACAGAAATAGAAGTTGCGTCACCACGCAATACTCGTATATCCAAGTGAGTATCGGCATAGGCCAAGCTCTCTTCTTTCTCGTATCGATGAGCGTAATATCCTTAGATTCGTAAGAAAGCAGTTTAGCTAGGTGAAAACCTACTTCACCAGCACCTGCAATTATGATTTTCATGTATTAGCAACTTAGTTCGGGTCTGCGGTTTATAAACCCTCTATGAATGTAAAAACCACTTTGTAGTTTATATTTTGCTGCGCAAAATTACGTAATATTTTGGTTGACTATTTAAAATGGAGCTAAAATGCACTTTACCTCTACAATGTAATCATCACTTTGCTTAAACGTTTACTTAAAACGATATTGTATCTTTGCCCAAAAAATTGCCCACTATGGCTAAAAAGGTTACGCCCTACAAAGATTCTGAGCTTGGCAAGAAAGACCAAGTTACCCAAATGTTCGATAATATATCGGAAAATTACGATGGCCTTAATAGGGTTATTTCTTTTGGTATTGATATTAAATGGCGTAAACGGGTCGTAGCCATTTTAACTGCGCAACAACCAAAAAACATATTAGATATCGCTACTGGTACAGGCGATTTAGCTATAAACCTAGTGGAAACCGGAGCAAAAAAAATAGTAGGTCTGGATATCTCTCCTGGAATGTTAGAGGTTGGCAAGAAAAAAATAACACACAAAAAGCTGGATAGTACGATTGAAATGGTTGTTGGAGATAGTGAAAATTTACCTTTTGAAGCCAACAGTTTTGATGCTATTACCGTTGCTTTTGGGGTTCGTAATTTTGAAACACTAGAGAAAGGTCTTGACGAAATATATAGAGTTCTTGCTCCATAAGTGGTACTTTTGTAGTTCTTGAAACTTCCGTTCCTACCAAAACACCTTTTAAACAAGGCTATAACCTCTACATTAAATATATGTTGCCCGCCATTGGAAAACTATTTTCCAAAGACAAATCTGCTTATACGTATTTAAGCGAATCGGCATCTGTTTTCCCCCATGGAAATGCCTTCAACAATATTTTACGGAAAATCGGGTTTATAGAGGTAGAGAACAAGCCTCAAACATTTGGGGTTGCATCTATATATGTTGCTACTAAATAATTTTACAGCCGATAAAGCTAATAAGAATAGCGGTTCGACATTTTTCAATAAAAAAAGCGAACGGATAATATTTTTTTGAATGAAAAGATTTTTTTTGCTTTTGGGAGGTATTTTATTCCTATCCCTACCGGCCAATGCCCAATTTAACCCAAACCCCGTTCTAAACATTGAGAACAAGGATAAAAAATTACTGAACTACGGTTATTTTTTGGGCTTTAACAGATACGGTTTTAAGTTTGACTATAAACAGGATTCAGGGAATCAGATCTCTGATGTTCAGGTTACACAGACTACCGGTTTTAACGTTGGTCTTATCGGAGAGTTGCGTCTAAATGAATTTTTGGATTTACGCTTTGAACCAGGACTCTACTATAATGCACGTAATGTCGGCTTTATAGGTTTTGATGATCCAAAAAAAGCCCTAAGAGAAGTAAAATCTACTTATATTAATTTTCCAATCTTGCTGAAAATAGGGACACGCCGTTATGGTAATTTTAAACCCTTTTTAGTGGCCGGCCCATCTGCTTCTCTTAATCTTGGAAGTAACGAAAAGAGTCTTGACGACAATAGTAGTGGCACTTTTAGAATGAATAAATGGTCTTACAATTACGAGCTAGGATTTGGAATAGATTTCTATCTAGAGTATTTCAAATTCACTCCTTCTATTCGTGGAGTATTTGGATTGACTGACGAGATTGTGCGAGACAATGACCCTAATAGTCAATGGACAGGAAACATAGAGTCCATGAAGACCAGAGGGCTTTTCATTAACTTTACTTTTGAGTAAAGCTATCTAGCTTCGTCTAATTTCGTTTAAAAGGATAGCGGTAGCTGTAGCCACGTTAAGGCTCTCTGTTGTACTTTCCCCGAACTGCGGAATGCTAATTTTTTGAGTCACTAAAGCTTCTACTTCTTCCGAAATGCCATTGGCCTCATTACCCATCACCAATATTCCGGTTTTAGGTACCGTTGCGCCATATACTACATCACCTTCCATAAAAGCACCAAAAACTGTAACCGGAGCATTCTTCAAAAAGGTTTGTAAATCTGTATAACCAATATTTACTCGTGAAATTGAGCCCATTGTAGCTTGTAGTGTTTTAGGATTATAACAATCTACCGTATTGGAAGAACAAACCAAATGTTCAACTCCAAACCAATCACACAACCTAATTATAGTACCTAGGTTTCCGGGGTCACGAATATCATCCAATACAACCACCCACCCCTCAAAATTTGGCTTTTTAGTTTTTGGAATTTCAAACACACCTATAATTTTATTAGGTGCGGTAAGTGCACTCATTTTTTTGAGCTCGGCTTCGCTAACATGCTCTATAATATCAGTAGCACCTAAATTTATTTCCGCATCTGAACTGAATATAGTATTCACCTTAAAATCCGAGTTAACTAGCTCCCGAACAACCTTTATTCCTTCTGCCACGAAAAGATTATGAAGATTTCGGTACTTTTTTTGATGTAGACTTTTTATAAGTTTGATTTGATTTTTTGAAACCATAGCAATCTATACTTCTATCAATAATTTTTATTCGTACAAAAATGTTATTTTACCTGTATCATTCAACTTATATTGGAAAAATAAGCTCTTGGGATTACACAAAATGGCTTATCCTCTTAGAAAAACTTATATTTTCAGCTTCAAATAAAAAAGTTTAAATGAAATCAATGTATTTTTGATCTCTATGGGCAAAACGTTACGCTATATTAATACCGCTGCTAAAATAAGCCTATTATTTGTAGTTCTGGTAATCAACTCGTGTAACACGCTTAAACGGGTTAGCGAAGATGAATTATTGCTTAAAAAAAATACTATCTACGCAGATAGCGCAGAAGTAAAGAGCGAAGACATAGAAAGCCTGATCGTTCAAGAACCTAACACCACAATTTTAGGTTATCCCTTACGCCTAAACCTCTACAACCTAGCAAAAAAGAATCCTGATTCTTCATACAGTGCTTGGTTAGACCGCAATGAAAAACGAGAACGGAAACTCATTAACTTCCTTTCTAAAAAACAAGTTGACCGCCTGTAGAGAATCCTTTCTAGTAAGCGGTCTTAGCGAATGGCTTAAAAAAGTTGGGGAGGCTCCATCTACTCTAGATACTACAAAAACAAAACGTACTCTAGAAAGACTGAGTGCTTATTATGGCAGCAAAGGCTATTTTAATAACAACACGAGCTATGAAATAGATACCATAATAAAAAAAAGAAGAGCTTCTGTTTCCTATAAAATAGATCTGGGCAAACCTTTTATGATTGATTCGGTATCACAAAGAATAGCATCTAACGCTATAGATTCTATCTACATGCTGCATAAGAGCGAAGCATTTGTTCAAGATGGAGAGCAATTTGACCTTTCCAAATTTTCTAGTGAAAGAGAACGTTTAAGTAATATTTTTAGAAACTCAGGTATCTACAACTTTCAAGAGAGCTCTATTTCTTACGACATCGCTACAGATACCACCAAACTGGCCAATGATCAAAAAATGAACATTGAGCTGAACATAGATAATTTTAAAAGACGAGGAGATAGCGCAGTAACTAGTTCTGAATATAAGGTGTATAAATTTGACAAAATCAATATTTACACAGATTTTCTCTACGATGAAAACGATAGCGAGCAGAAATTTATTCGTTACGAAGATTACACCATCTATTACAGAAATAAACTAAGGTTTAAACCTAAGACTTTGGCCAATGCCGTATTTTATGAAAAAGACAGCATTTATAAAGATATAGATCGTACGCGTACCTACAGACAAATTACGAACTTGGGCGTTTTTAAATACCCTACAATCACTTCAACCCCTAATGACAGCTCTGCCACTTTGGATGCCAATATCTATTTAGCAGCAAGGCCAAAATATTCTCTAGGAACATCATTTGAAGTTACCCGATCCAATATTCAACAATTTGGATTAGCTCTAAGCCCCTCATTACAGGCAAGAAATCTTTTTGGTGGAGCTGAAAATTTAAATTTATCCGGTAGACTAAGCATTGGCTCATCCAATGATCCAAGTATAATAGATAACCGGTTTTTTAATATTCAAGAATTTGGTGCGGACCTTACCTTAGATATCCCTAGAATATGGTTACCTTTTATTAATACCAATAAAATTATACCTAGCTATACCCTACCTAGAACCCGTATTTCAATTGGTACAAGTTTCCAAAAAAATATAGGTTTGGACAAGCAGGCTTTCAATACCGTTTTGGGTTATAACTGGGTTCCTTCAGATTTTATAAAACATGATGTTGAATTGCTGAACATTCAGTTTGTCAGAAATGTTAACCCCGATCGGTTTTTTAATGTTTATGGAAACTCATTCAGTCAGTTAGATGATGTTGCGGATAATTTTGACAGCTATAATGATACAGTATTATATCCTGAGTTAACTAGTTATTTTGAAACTACAGAGGATTCAGAAGACCCTAGTCTTCGTATTCCGACAGGCACTACTGATTTTACGGAAGCTATTCTTAATAGAACGGTACCAAGTACTACCGATGAATACCAAACCGTAAGCCGTATTGAGGAGAGAAGACAACGTCTAACGGAAGACAACCTAATTTTCGCAAGTAACTACACATTCAACCTAAACAATCGTGAAGGAATTACTGATAACACTTTTTTTCAGTTTAGATTTAAAGTAGAAAGTGCAGGTAATGCTCTATCGCTACTTTCAAAAGTAATTCCCTTTAACACAAATACGGATGAAGATAAATTAGTCTTTAGCGTTCCTTTTAGTCAATATATAAAAACAGAATTTGATTATGTCAAGTACTGGGCTACATCAAGAACTAACGTTTTAGCATTTAGAAGCTTTTTTGGTATTGCTATTCCTTATGGAAACTCAGATAACATTCCGTTTGTTCGTAGTTATTTTGCAGGTGGTGCAAATGACATTAGAGCTTGGTCTCCATACTCACTTGGACCATGGACGTACGGATGCTATAAATGACTTTAATGAAGCAAACCTAAAAATAAGCCTTAACCTAGAATATCGTTTTCCCGTTATAGGAAACCTTAAGGGTGCTCTTTTTGCCGATGCAGGTAACATTTGGAACGTTTTTGATAACGTAGAAGATCCAGAAGCTACTTTTACAAACCTAAAATCACTTGAAGACATTGCTCTAGGTACTGGATTTGGACTCCGATACGATTTTACCTATTTTGTATTACGTGCAGATTTAGGTTTTAAAACTTATAATCCCGCTGAAGAAATCTCAAAAAGGTGGTTCAGAGACTATAATTTTGCTAATTCCGTGTTACAAATTGGTATTAACTACCCTTTTTAATGCAATGGCTGATGGCTTCACGCTTATTAGGGACTAGAAACCCAAACATTCATAAATTCTACATGAGATAAGCCTACAAAACACCCATTTTATAACAATATTAAGCCACAAACTTGATAAACTTATAAAAACCAATCTTTTTAGACCTATTTATTTTATTACATTTGTCCTATTGATTTTACACATATAATTTAGACAAGAACATTATGGCTCACAGTATAAAACCATAGGTGTCGCAACAGGTGACGAAGTACAAGCAATCTTTAACTATGCTAAAGAAAAGGGGTTCGCTCTTCCAGCAGTAAACGTTATTGGTTCTGACACAATTAATGGTGTCCTAGAAACAGCAGCAAGTTTAAATGCTCCTGTAATCATTCAATTTTCTAATGGCGGTGCTCAGTTTAACGCTGGTAAAGGTCTATCTAACGATGGTCAAAAAGCAGCTGTTCTTGGTGCTGTAGCCGGTGCAAAACATGTACACCAATTAGCAGAAGCTTATGGTGCTACGGTTATTCTTCATACAGATCATTGTGCTAAAAAATTATTGCCTTGGATAGACGGACTGTTAGATGCTAGTGAAAAGCATTTCGCCGAGACTGGAAAACCTCTTTACAGCTCACATATGATCGATCTTTCGGAAGAGCCTCTTGAGGAAAACATCGAGATCTGTAAAGGTTACTTGGAGCGCATGAGCAAAATGAACATGACGTTAGAGATCGAACTTGGTATTACAGGTGGTGAAGAAGATGGCGTTGACAACTCTGATGTAGATGATTCTAAATTATACACCCAACCAGAAGAAGTAGCTTACGCTTATGAAGAACTTTCTAAAGTAAGCCCAAGATTTACAATTGCAGCTGCTTTTGGTAATGTTCACGGTGTATATAAGCCAGGTAACGTAAAGTTGACTCCAAAAATCTTAAAAAACTCTCAAGAATATATTTCTAAAAAATACAATGTAGAGCACAATCATATCGATTTTGTTTTTCACGGAGGTTCAGGTTCTACAGTTGAAGAAATCAGAGAAGGTATTAGCTACGGAGTTATCAAAATGAACATTGACACTGATTTACAGTACGCATTTTTAGCTGGTGTTCGTGACTATGTTCAAGACAACAAAGACTATCTTCAATCTCAAATTGGTAACCCAAAAGGTGCTGATGAACCTAACAAGAAGTTCTACGACCCAAGAGTTTGGTTACGTGCAGGAGAAAATACTTTTGTAGAGCGTTTGAAGAAAGCTTTCGAAGATTTAAACAATGTTAATACCTTATAATAGGTACTAAACATCCCTAAAACTAATATGGAAGATATGACGGCTTGGTTTAGAAGAAAAGAAAAGGGAATACAAACGGCTACCGAAGAGAAGAAAGACACCCCAAAAGGGTTGTGGTACAAATCTCCAACGGGAAAAATTGTTGAATCAGAAGTACTTGCAAAAAACTATTACGTAAGTCCTGAAGACGATTATCACGTTCGTGTAGGCAGTAAAGAGTATTTTGAAATACTTTTTGACAACAACAAATTCAGGGAACTGGATGCTAAGTTGACCTCAAAAGACCCTTTAAAGTTCGAGGATACCAAAAAATATTCTGACCGCTTAAAGGCCGCCCAGAAGAAAACAGGACTTAATGATGCCGTAAGAACCGGTTTTGGAAAATCTTTGGATAAAGATGTTGTTATAGCATGTATGGATTTTAATTTCATTGGAGGATCAATGGGTAGCGTTGTGGGAGAAAAAATTGCACGCGCCATAGATTATGCCATAAAGAGAAAAGTTCCATTTGTAATGATATCTAAATCTGGTGGTGCGCGCATGATGGAAGCTGCCCTGTCTCTAATGCAATTAGCTAAAACATCGGCTAAACTAGCTCAATTGGCAGAAGCTAAACTTCCGTATATATCACTTTGTACTGATCCTACTACAGGAGGTACTACAGCATCTTATGCCATGCTAGGAGATATTAATATATCAGAACCTTGGTGCATTAATAGGTTTCGCGGGACCAAGAGTTGTAAAAGAGGCTACAGGAAAAGAACTTCCTGATGGCTTCCAAACGGCAGAATTCGTAATGGAACATGGTTTTCTAGATTTCATCTCACACAGAAGAGACTTAAAAAAGAAGATCAACCTTTATATTGATTTAATTCAGAACATTCCAGTAAGGACTGAAAAGGCTTCGGCATGAAACCGTTAGTTATTACACTAATTTCATTTTGGTTTTTATGTTGTTCAACTGATAAAGAAAAAATGCTTGCCGCAGAATCTGACGCGGCAAGCTTTTTATCTGATACGGCAGGAGTAATTGGAGTTACCATTTCAGGAAAAGAGAATTCATATACCTTTGACACCACTGTTCAAAGTCCAGATACAGGTTGCGACCAATATGCAGATTGGTGGGAGGTAGTTGATTTAAAAGGAAATCTCATTTACCGAAGAATACTTACCCATAGCCACGTAGATGAACAACCTTTCTCTCGTTCGGGAACAAACATTCCAATAGAAAAAAATACCCAAGTGTACATTCGTGTACATATAAACTCACTAGGATATGCCTCTGAGGTTCAAAAAGGTTCGGTAGAAAATGGTTTTATGACAACTGAATTAGATGTAGAATTTGCCAAGGAGTTAGAAAAAGCAGAACCACTTCCAACAGGGTGTGCTTTTTAAATTTTAAAATACGTATTGATTTTTTTAACGTCAAACTGCGAAAAAAAATCGCTATTGAGATTTTAAAAAGAAACACTTCTTACTAACAATATTATTTTCACAAGAAGTAACCCCTCCAAAAAATTCTATCAAAAAAAAGCCTCACTATTTCTAGCGAAGCTTAATTGACATTTTTAATAGGTTTTTATCTACTCCTCTGAAGCATTATCAGCAAGACCCTGCAAGGCTGCCAAAACAGTCTCCAACGTTGCATCACTATTTATAACACCATGTCGTGATACAAATAATTCAGGATTATTAAAAGCTATTTTAACCTCTCCGTCAGCATTTTCATACACCAATATTTTCTGCGGTAAATCAAGAGCTGAAGTTTGGCTCTTTTGCATCAACATTGTACCCAAATTTGGATTACCAAAAATAATCACTTTAGTAGGAAGCAATTCTAATCCAACATTAGCAGCATTAGCTTGATGATCTAGCTCAGCTACAATTGTGAGGTTTTCGTTGCCATCAATTACACTTATTATATCGGCATAAGTAGCATCAAATGTTTGATCACTTAAAACCGTAGTTTCATTATAATCAGTAATTACGTCACTAGGTTGTTCAGTTACATCTGCTACGGCCGTATTTTCACTTAAATTTTTTAATGCCGTTGCAATTGTTGGTAGGGTAGCTACATCACCAAGCGTATGGCGGTTAGCTAAATACACTGTAGAATTATATCCCACAAAAACCTCTTCACTATCATTTTGATAAACCAAAATACGCTGTGGCAAATCTAAACCAGCTTGTTGATTCACTTGCATCAACGGTGTACCTAAATTAGGATTACCAAAGAAAATTATTTTAGTAGGATTCAACTCCAAACCAACAGAAGCTGCATTAGCAGCATGATCTACTTCGGCAACAATTTTAATATTTTCGTTAGCATCCAAACTTGCCTTCAACACAGCATAGGTATCATCAAAAGATTGCGTGCTTTTTACGTAATTCATACCTACCACATTTGGATTAGTATCTATAGTCTCTGGCTCCGTTGTTTCATCTTCGTCACAAGCAACAAAAGCAAATGTCAAAAAAAGTACTGTTAAAAATTTCAAATTCATAATTCATTAATTTAGGGCAATCTTAAATTAGTGTTCTGTGTTATCTATTTAAGATTGTAGTTAATACTTATAGGATATACGCATGGTACCCTTAATCAGTTTTTTATATAGCGCCAAATTTTGTTAATCGTTAAAAGCTCTTAGTGTATTTTATTCCTCAAATCATTTGTTTTTAGCGCATTAATTGTATCTTTGCCGCTTGATTGAAAATCAATCATATACATAAAAATCATTTAAAATAATATTGGAATGTATTTAACGAAGGAAGTAAAAGCCGAAATCTTTAAGAAATACGGCGGAAAAGCAGAGAACACTGGTTCTACTGAAGGTCAGATTGCATTGTTCACACACCGTATCAATCATTTGACTGGTCACTTGAAGAAAAATCACAAAGACTTTAACACAGAGCGTTCTCTAGTAAAGTTGGTAGGTAAAAGAAGAAGCTTACTTGATTATATGATAAAGAATGATATTGTTAAATATCGTGAACTTATTGTAGAGTTGGGTATTAGAAAGTAATATTCATAGGGGCTGAAAATTTTCAGCCCCTATTTTATATAAAGCCCTTATTGTTTTAAGGCAAAACTAAAAGCTGCACACAGTTTTTCATTGGTCAAGTGCTATCAGCACATACAACAACACAACCTTCTGGCCTCAACAACCAGACGACCATTGTTTAACAGTCCGCCCGTTAGCGGATACAAATCAATTTTATGATTCCAAAAGTATTTAAAGAGGTCATAGACCTTGGTGATGGTAGAGAAATTACTATCGAAACTGGAAAATTAGCAAAACAAGCTCATGGCTCTGTTGTTGTTACATCTGGAAAATGTATGCTACTGTGTACAGTAGTTTCCAACTACGAACAAAAAAATCTTGGTTTTCTACCATTAACAGTAGATTACAGAGAAAAATTTGCTGCGGCAGGACGTTACCCATAGGTGGTTTCTTCAAAAGAGAAGCAAGACCAAGTGATGGTGAAGTATTGACTATGCGTTTAGTGGATCGTGTATTACGTCCTCTTTTCCCAAAAGATTATCAAGCAGAAACACAAGTTATGATTCAGTTAATGTCTCATGATGATGATGTTATGCCTGAAGCTATGGCTGGTTTAGCGGCGAGTGCTGCTATTCAATTATCTGATTTCCCTTTTGAATGTGCTATCTCCGAAGCTAGAGTTGGTCGTGTTAATGGCGAATTTGTAATTAACCCTACACGTGCTCAATTAGCTGAATCTGATCTTGAAATGATGATTGGAGCTTCAGCTGATTCTGTAATGATGGTTGAAGGTGAAATGGATGAGATTTCCGAAGAGGAAATGGCTGACGCTATCAAGTTTGCTCACGAAGCTATTAAAGTACAAATTGCTGCGCAATTGCGTTTAGCAGAAGCTTTTGGCAAAAAAGAAGTTCGTGAATATGAAACTGCGGAAGTTAACGAAGATTTAGAAAAAAGAATCCACGATTTAGCTTACGATAAATGTTATGCTATTGCTAAGAAGGGAACTTCTAAAGCAGAACGTAGTAATGCATTTGCTGAAGTAAAAGAAGAAGTTAAGGCTTCTTTTACAGAGGAAGAGATGGAAGAATTTGGACATCTTGTTGGCGGATACTACAGACAAGCAGAAAAAGCAGCTGTTAGAGATTTAACCTTGAACGAAGGTTTACGTTTAGACGGTAGAAAAACTGACGAAATTAGACCAATTTGGTGTGAGGTTGATTATTTACCATCAACACACGGTTCTGCAATCTTTACTCGTGGAGAAACTCAAGCATTAGCTACAGTTACTTTAGGAACTTCTAGAGATGCTAACAAAATAGATATGCCATCTTATGAAGGCGAAGAGAACTTCTATTTACATTATAACTTCCCTCCTTTTTGTACAGGTGAAGCTAGACCAATTCGCGGAACATCTCGTAGAGAAGTTGGGCATGGTAACTTGGCGCAACGTGCATTAAAAGGAATGATTCCTGCGGATTGTCCTTATACTGTTCGTGTTGTATCTGAAGTACTAGAATCTAACGGTTCTTCTTCTATGGCAACAGTTTGTGCCGGTACAATGGCTATGATGGATGCTGGTGTGCAAATGAAAAAGCCAGTTTCCGGTATTGCAATGGGATTAATTTCTGATGCAAAATCTGGAAAATATGCTGTATTATCCGATATTTTAGGTGATGAAGATCACTTAGGAGATATGGATTTTAAAGTTACTGGTACTGCAGATGGTATTACGGCTTGCCAAATGGATATTAAAGTAAAAGGATTGTCTTACGAAATTCTTGTGAATGCTTTAAAACAAGCTCGTGAAGGTCGTTTACATATCTTAAGTAAACTTACTGATACGATTGCTACACCAAATGCTGAAGTCAAAGAACACGCACCTACAATGGTTACGCGTAGAGTTCCTAATGAATTTATTGGTGCTTTAATTGGACCATAGGTGGTAAAGTGATTCAAGAGATGCAAAAGGAAACTGAGACTACTATCGTTATTAACGAAGATCCAGTTACTGAAGAAGGTATCGTAGAAATTTTAGGTGTAGGTAGTAAAGGTATTGATGCTGTTATGGCAAAAATAGATTCTATTCTATTCAAACCTGAAGTAGGAAGTGCTTACGAAGTTAAAGTCATTAAAATGTTAGATTTTGGTGCTGTTGTAGAATACCAAGATGCTCTGGCAACGAAGTATTGTTACACGTATCAGAATTAGCATGGGAAAGAACTGAAAATGTTACCGATGTTGTAAACATGGGAGATGTTTTTGATGTGAAGTATTTAGGTACTGATCCTAGAACTCGTAAAGAAAAAGTTTCTAGAAAAGCTTTATTACCTAAACCAGAAGGTTTTGTAGAAAGACCACCACGTAATGATAAAGATCGTGGCCGTGGTAGAGATGACAGACGAGGCGGTAGCAGAGATAACCGTGATCGTAAACCTAGAGACTAAGACCTCTAAATTTTAACACATATTTTAAGCCTCAACTTGTTAAGTTGAGGCTTTTTTGTGCGACTCATCTAAAAAGTGAAGTTTTTTACGTCGCTTTGTAACATTTCTGGCTTTTTTGCGTATAAGTATATGCAGTCTATGCAAACTGAACCTAATTTATTTACATGAGACAGCTTAAAATTACAAAACAGGTCACCAATAGGGAGACCGCATCTTTGGACAAGTACTTGCAAGAAATAGGCAAAGTAGACTTGATTACAGCAGATGAAGAAGTAGAATTGGCACAACGTATCAAGGCAGGCGACCAGATCGCTCTTGAAAAACTCACAAAGGCCAATCTTCGATTCGTTGTATCGGTTGCCAAGCAGTACCAAAACCAGGACTTACTTTACCCGATTTAATTAACGAGGGTAACCTAGGCCTTATTAAGGCCGCACAACGTTTTGACGAAACAAGAGGATTTAAGTTTATTTCTTATGCCGTTTGGTGGATTCGTCAATCTATTTTGCAAGCTTTGGCAGAACAGTCTCGTATTGTACGTTTGCCATTGAACAAAATTGGTTCAATCAACAAAATAAATAAAACCTTTGCTTTTCTTGAGCAGGCGCACGAACGTATGCCTTCTCCTGAAGAAATTGCAAAAGAGTTAGATATGACTGTTGAGGACGTAAAGCAATCGCTTAAGAACTCAGGTCGTCATGTATCTATGGATGCTCCTTTGATCGCTGGTGAAGATTCTAACCTATATGATGTACTTCGTAGTGGTGAGTCTCCAAATCCGGATAAAGAATTATTGCACGAATCTTTACGTACAGAAATTGAGCGCGCTTTAGAAACTTTGACTCCTAGAGAAGCAGATGTTATTCGTCTATACTTTGGTCTTGCCGGACAACATTCAATGACTCTTGAAGAAATTGGTGAAACTTTTGAACTTACTAGAGAGAGAGTTCGCCAGATTAAGGAAAAAGCTATTAGAAGATTGAAACATACTTCTAGAAGCAAGATTCTTAAAACCTATTTAGGTTAAAAAATCTAAAAAGTTACACGTTAAATATTCCTTAAATTGGAAATTTGGCATATATATTGTAATTTTAAAAGCAACAACAGTTTATCATGACTGTTCGTTTTTTGATTGATGAATAAACTCCGGCTGATTACCGGAGTTTTTTCATTTAAAATATTTTAGAAGTCAACAAAAAGAATCTATTTTTAAACAAATCATCTACTTTCAAAAAACGTGGTTTTAAACCCTGAAACATCTTATGGCATCTGACAACGACATACCCGAAGGTCAACCTAATAACCCGCTACATGGGGTTAAACTGGTTGATATTCTAGAAAAACTAACGGAAAAATACACTTGGGAAGAATTGGCAGACCGCATAAACATCAATTGCTTTAAAAGCAATCCTACGATAAAGTCATCGCTTAAATTTTTAAGACGTACGCCATGGGCAAGAACCAAAGTAGAACAGCTATATTTAAGATCTTTTCATAAATAGATAATTGTATGCCCTTTAACATTGTACTTGTAGAGCCAGAAATACCCAACAACACCGGAAATATTGGCAGATTGGCACTTGCGTCAGGCTCTACGCTTCATTTAATAAAGCCATTTGGTTTTGAATTGGATGACAAACGCGTAAAGAGAGCTGGTCTTGATTATTGGCAACACCTTGATTTGCATATTTATGATAGTCTAGACGACTTTTTGTCGCAACATGGCAGCAAGAATTTAGTATTCTTTTCCAGCCATGGCACAAAGAACCATTGGTCCATACCTTTTGAAGACGGCCAATTTCTTGTTTTCGGTAAAGAATCGGTTGGATTGCCTTCCTCCCTACTCACCTCTTACAAAAATGACTTATATAAAATTCCATTGTATAGTGAACACGTGCGCAGTTTAAACTTGGCTAACGCCGTTGGCATTGCGGTTTATGAAGGCCTAAAACACATACAATAAAAAAGGACTGCTCGCTGGGGTACTGGTACATAATTCACCACTTGGAAAAGTGTTAAAACCTAAGCCCTTTATAAAAAAACACTTAAATTGAGTGGTAAATCGCTCATTTTCAAAACAAAATGCAATCGCTTTATGAAAGACACTTCAATCCAAGCCTTTATTCAGGATTTACCCAAAACCGAGCTCCATTTACATATTGAAGGTACTTTTGAGCCTGAGCTCATGTTTAAGATTGCGAAACGAAACAACCTTACCATCCCATATGCAGATGTTGACGAACTAAAAAGAGCCTACAGTTTCAATAACCTTCAAGAGTTTCTAGATATTTACTATGCTGGAGCTTCCGTTCTAATTAAAGAAGCAGATTTTTACGACCTCACTTGGGCTTATTTGACAAAGGTTCATGAGCAAAATGTTAAGCATGTAGAGATATTCTTTGATCCTCAGACCCATACCGATCGCGATGTTCCATTTGAATTTGTGATGAATGGAATTTACAGAGCGTTAGAAGATGGGGAAAAGCAACTAGGCATAAGTTTTAAACTCATTATGAGTTTTTTAAGACATTTAGATGAAGCATCAGCTCTTAAAACATTAGAACAAGCCTTACCTTATAAAGACAAGATTGTGGCCGTAGGCCTTGATTCTTCTGAACTAGGTAATCCTCCATCAAAATTCAAGAACGTATTCCAGAAAGCCTTAGAAGTAGGTTTTCTGACCGTTGCCCATGCAGGCGAAGAAGGTCCTTCAGAATATATTTGGGAAGCTCTAGATTTACTCAAGGTTACACGAATAGATCATGGTAACCGTTGTTTAGATGATTCTAGGTTGATAAAGCGGTTAGCAGAAGAGCAGATGCCTCTTACCTTGTGCCCTTTATCAAATCTTGAGCTTAAGGTAATTAAAGATTTAAAAGAATACCCTTTACTTAAAATGATGGAACATAATTTATTAGTTACCATCAACTCTGATGACCCTGCCTATTTTGGAGGTTATATGAATGAAAATTTTTGGGGTATAACCAAAGCCTTGAACCTTTCTAAAACACAGATAGCAGAATTGGCCAAAAACGGATTTAAAGCGAGTTGGTTATCTGACGAGAAAAAAGAAGCCTATTTAAACGAAATTGAATTGCTTCTTGAGAACAACTAATACTTGAATCTGGTCAGCGGCCCTCTTTACAATGTTATAGAGTATCCGGTAAAAACACAATTCACTACTTTTGTATAAATTCTATTTAACAGATATAAAATGAGCAAAACAAAAATTGCACCTTCTCTTCTGGCAGCCGACTTTGGTAACTTGCAGCGCGATATAGAAATGGTAAACAAAAGTGATGCAGATTGGCACCATATTGATATAATGGACGGTGTTTTTGTTCCAAATATATCGTACGGAATGCCAGTTCTAAAGACTATTGCCGAGCATGCTACAAAGCCTTTAGATGTGCATTTAATGATTGTAGATCCAGACCGTTATATCAAAACTTTTGCTGAGTTGGGTGCTACACATTTAACCGTTCATTACGAAACTTGTCCTCATTTACATAGAACTATTCAAGCAATAAAGGCCGAAGGCATGAAAGCTGGTGTGGCTTTGAACCCTCACACCAATGTGAACTTGCTAAAAAACATCATTAAGGATTTGGATATTGTACTTATCATGAGTGTAAATCCTGGTTTTGGTGGTCAAAGTTTTATAGAGAACACTTACGATAAAGTATACGACCTTAAGCAACTTATAAAAGATTCCGATTCCTCTGCTTTAATAGAGGTTGATGGTGGGGTAAATTCCAAAAATGCCAAAGCCCTAATCAAGGCCGGTGCCGATATTTTGGTTGCAGGCAGCTTTATTTTTAAGACCGAAGACCCAATAAAAACAATTCAAGAACTTAAAAAATCTACCGATAGATGGAGCATTTTCGAGTTGTAATTATAGGGGGAGGTCCCATAGGAATAGCTTGTGGACTTGAAGCCCAGAAAAAGGGTCTGAGCTATGTGATTCTTGAAAAAGGACCTATCGTAAACTCATTATTTAACTATCCGCAGAACATGCAATTTTTCTCTTCTTCGGAAAAACTGGAAATAGATGAAATTCCTTTTATAAGTACAGAAGCAAAACCTAAACGAAACGAGGCTTTAGAATATTACCGAAGAATCGTTACTTCCAACAAACTCAACATTCGGCTTTTTGAAAAAGTAAAGAAAGTTGAAAAGGTTGAGAATGGGTTTTCAATCGTTTCTGAAAAAAACAACTATACAGCAGATAAGGTAATTGTATCTACTGGGTTTTATGATTTACCTAATAAACTAAATATCCCAGGAGAAGACTTACCTAAAATTGCCCATTACTACAACGACCCACATTTCTATGCTAATCAAAAACTAGCCGTAGTGGGTGCCAGTAATTCTGCCATTGATGCCGCTCTTGAGTGTTATCGTAAAGGTGCGGAAGTTACTTTAATCATAAGAGGTCATGAGGTAGGCCCACGTGTTAAGTATTGGGTAAGGCCTGATATTATAAACCGTATTGAAGAAGGGAGTATTAAGGTATATTATAATTCAAAATTGAAAGAAGTACGCCAAAGCGGAATTATAATTGATACGCCCGAAGGTACTGTTACTTTAGAAAATGACTTTGTTCTAGCTTTAACCGGTTATATGCCCAATTTTGAATTCTTAACGAATATGGGTGTGAAACTATCAGATGATGAAAAAAAATTACCCCAATACAATCCTGAAACTATGGAAACTAATGTAGCGGGTATTTACTTGGCAGGCGTTATCTGTGGCGGAATGGAAACTCATAAGTGGTTCATAGAAAACTCCAGAATACACGCTAAAATAATCATCTCTTCTATTCTTGAAGAAAAAGAAATTAGTAAAGTTTAAAATTCACATACCCCCTTTTTCAGGGGGTATCTTTTCACTGTTCTAGGTATATTTTACAGAGGTACAAAACATGACATTTGTATCAACAAAGAACCTGAACAATGAAATATATTTATCCAAAACTACTTCTTGTCTGTCTGGCTCTCGCCATTTATTCCAACAACAAACCAAGACGAGACAAAAACCAATCTCAATCCGTAGAAACCAATCGATATTCGTTATTGGTGCAAAGGGGTGCTTTTCATTTTGATTCATTTAAAATTACCAAGAATAAAATCTCGCACATACCCGGCATATCTTCTAATTTTGAAACCACTACTTACAACGAAAATAGCCAGTCATTTCTAGACAGTTTACAGACCTTAGGTTTTTTCAAGAAAATAGAAGCCAATGGTTTTTGGAATCTTGAGACACATTACGGCTCAGAAAAATCATGTACCAGCCAACTTATCGTGACACTGACTACTAATGAAAAATCAAAAACCGTAATTTGCGATGATTACCAGACGGATTGTCCCAAGCTTATAAAATATATAGAGCAAAAAGTTGTTGAATTGGAAGGAAACGATTTAAAACGAATCTACTTACCAGGATAAAACCATACCACTGAAAACAAAACATAAATTCCATATCACTCCTATTCTGGATTCATTCCAGCTTTTTAGCTTAGCAATTTTGCTTTGCTTTTCTAATCTTCATGCCCAAGAAGCTAGCAAGGATTCGGCAAATGAAGACCCTCCACAGCGGATTACATTTTCTACGATTCCAAATACAAGGGAAGACTCCTTATTGCCATACTACGAAGCATTAAAGACTGCGGACTTTGGAAGTCAACGGTTTTCAATTTTTGAACAATTGGTAGAAGAACACATCAAAAAGGGAAATACGGATTCCATTTTACATTATGGCAACCTTTATGTAAAAGAACTGGGTAACTGGGAAAAACCGGATATCTCAAAAAATCTGCATTATGCCAAAGCTCATTACTTTTTGGGTATAGGAAGTCATTTTAATGGCCTTTTAGATAAATCTGTAGAATGGCATATTAAAGGTTTGCAAGAGGCAGAAGCTGCAAATTCAAACGAATATCAATTCAAGAATAAAATAGGCCTTGCACACAATTATATTTTAAAATCAGAATCAGATAAAGCCATTGCTATGCTCACCAAAGCAATAACTAATTTTGGCGCTGAGTTTCCTGACCAAACCATACAGGCTCGCATTTTATTGGGCAACGCCCAACTAAGTAAACAAGCATACGTACTCGCCAAAAAAGAATTTGATGAGGGGTTACGTATGGCCACAGATTTTAAAAATTTAGAAAAAGAACTGACTGTAAAATTAGAAATAGCCAAACTTGCAGAAGCACAAGCGGACTATGAGAAAGCATTTCAAGGTTATGAATCTGTTAGAAATGAAGCGCTTTCAAACGGTTTTATTGCCATTTATTTTGAAGGGTCCCTACTATTAGGCAGATTGTATTATAAGGAAGGAATGTATGAAACA
Organism: Zobellia laminariae; assembly: GCF_030553095.1. Classification (GTDB taxonomy): domain Bacteria; phylum Bacteroidota; class Bacteroidia; order Flavobacteriales; family Flavobacteriaceae; genus Zobellia; species Zobellia laminariae. The sequence goes on from NZ_CP130738.1 coordinate 761,660, forward strand.
GCCAATATAGCCCTAAGCGTTGCCTACATTAACGCTATAAATCGTGAAAATTTACAGTTTCAAAGAGAGGCTTTAATTGTACAAGCCAGAAGTTTTTCCAAACTAGAAGACTATAAAAACGCGTATGCCATAATGACCCAACTTTTTGGTGTAAATAATCAAATTAATACCAAACAACAGCGGGAGATTATAAAAGAACTTGAAATACAATATGAAACCCTCCAAAAAGAGAAAGCAATTTCTAGTCTAGAGGAAGACCAAATAATAAAAGCTGCCGAACTTGAAAGACAGAAGACCATCAAAAACGCTTTTCTCATTGGCTTCTTCATTATATTGATTCCCGTAATTGCACTACTCTACCTCTATTATCAAAAAATACAGACGCAAAGTGAACTGACCAAAAAGCAAGAAGAAATAAACACACAAAAAGTTACAGCTCTAAAACAGGAACAAGAGCTAAACCTCATTAAAGCCTCTATTGAAGGGCAAGACGAAGAACGGAAAAGAATTGCCCAAGAATTACATGATAGCATTGGTGGAAACCTAGCAGGAATAAAACTACAAGTATCTACTATGACTGGTGATTCTGACAAATGGAAAGCTATTAATAGTCAGTTAGATGAAACTTACCAATTGGTAAGAGATATATCTCACACGCTTATTCCAAAGAAATTTAAGCAACATGCTTTTTCTGATTTAATTCGAGAATACATAGCATCGATTTCAAGCAGCGGAAAAATAAAAATTAGTTTTCATCCGCATCCGGAAATGGATATAAATGCGTTGGATGAAAAAGTCCAAATGGAGCTTTTTAAGGTGATTCAAGAGTTGATGACCAACACACTTAAACATGCAGAGGCAAGTAATGTAGACATACACCTTAGCTTGCTTAATAAAGAACTATCTCTTCTTTTTGAAGACAACGGACAAGGGTTTGATGTTTCTAAAATAAAAGAAGGCATCGGTTTTGAAAATATCCGTAGTAGAATTAAAGAATTGAACGGTAAATTCCACATAGACTCTTCTAAGAATAGGGGATGCGTAATTTCCATAGAAATCCCCATAACAACAACATCCCATGAAATATAACCTCATCATTGCAGATGACCATAAAATGTTCATAGACGGCCTATTGAGCATCTTGAGTGATGCACCTGAATTTTCGGTTACAACTACAGCAAAAAATGGAGCGCAAGTCATCAAATACCTAGACATTAATGGTACAAAGGACCTTCACTTGTTAATTACCGACCTCAGCATGCCCGAAATGGACGGTATAGAACTGAACCGTATCATTAAAGAAAAGTACCCTACTTTAAAAACTTTGGTCGTGAGCATGCATATAGATGGTGGTATGATTGAAAAACTCATTCAAAACAACGTAGATGGTTACGTACCCAAAAATGCCGAAAAAGATGAACTTCTAACAGCTATGCGAACCATAGTGAAAGGAGAAAAATATTTTTCCAGGAAATAAAACGTGCTTACACGGATGCTATGTTCGATAACAAAAAGCAAGAAGAGATACATCTTACAGACCGCGAAAAACAAGTACTAAAGCTTATTGCAGATGAATACACTACGCAAGAAATTGCAGATGAACTCTTTCTAAGTAAGCACACTATAGAAAGTTACCGCAAAAATCTCATCTCAAAATTACAAGTGAAAAATTTAGCCGGACTCACCAAACATGCCATTAAAATTGGACTTCTAGACTCTTAACTAAACAAAGAGTAAAATAAGCGTAAGTACAAGACCACCTAAAGCAAAATAAAGACCTTTCTTAAATATTGGAGCACTAGGCCTAAACATCCAAAATGCAGAGATTACAAAGAATAATAGTGACGCTCCAAAGAAAATATTTAGAAAAAACAAAGGCTGACTAGAAGTCGCCTTATGTATTTTGGCCATTTTACCTAAAACAAAAGGCAGTTCTTTCTTAGTAAATGATGCAACACCAGTTTTACTATCATAAGAACCTCCTTCAAAATGAATAATACCTCCCTCTTCTTTCTCTAACTTAAAATGTTTTATTTTAAGAGCCTTCCCTACATCATCTGCCTTTATATTGGGTTTTAATGTTTTCTCAACAGCTACTTCATTCTTCAGAAAATCGGTATCTCTAAAAATTAGAATAATACCGCTTATTGCGTACATGGCCATTATACCTGCCAAGAAAAAGCCTAAATACCTATGGTAGGTACGCATTTTTTCTTCTGTTTTTCTCCCCATTACTTTTATGTTAATTGATTGGTTTATCTTCTTCTTCCAGAATATTCCATAGCCTCGCCTTTACCGAAACCATAACTAAAGCCAAAAGTAATAAACCTACCACGTTGTCTTCGGGAATAAGTTGAAAAAGTTTCTTGCGTTGTTTCCGTTTCGTTTACTCGTGAAGCAAAAACATCTCTTACACTAAAGTTTACCACGCCTTTACCTTTCAATATCTTCTTACGGGCACCCATATCCAAAAAGAGGTTATCGCTTGTGTTTCCTTGAACCGTCTCATAACTACTTTGATAATTCCCTGTAGCTTCAAAATCAATATCTGCAGGCAATTTAAGTTTGGTCATTAACTTCATAGACCATCTATCTGCATTAAAATCGAATACCTGAGTATCTAAACTTCCCTCTCTATCAAACTTGTTATAATTTACATCTGTAGTTACCGTAAACCACTGGGCAGGACTATACTTCCCATTAAACTCAACACCTGTAGCTTTATTGGTACCAATGTTCTCAGGTTTACTTATGGTAACTTCATCCTCATAGCTAAATATAGATTCAATAACATCTGTGGTGTAGCGGTGATACACACTAAAATTAAGCGATGCTTTTCCTAAAACATAAATACTTGTAATCTCATAAGAATCTGTATACTCTGGTTGTAATTCCGGATTACCTTGACGGATATTAAAGTTATTTCTAATATTGAAAAAAGGATTCAAATCCCACAAATCTGGCCTATACACTCTGCGCGAGTATCCAGCTTGCATAGAAACCTTATCACTGAATTTATAGGACGTATGCGCACTAGGAAAAAGGTTGGTATACTTCTGTTCATTCTTCTGGTTGGTATTTTGCAATAATGTATTGAGGTTTGTTTGTTCCATACGGACTCCTGCTTTCATACCCCATTTTCCAATTTCATATGCACCTGTACCATAAACAGCAAAAACCTTTTGATCATATTCAAAAACATTGGTCAAATTTGGGTTTGAAACATAAACCCCATTTTCTAAATCGTCAACCTCATAATCATTGCTAACATCGTTTAAAATATATTGACCGCCTGCTTCCATTGTCCATTCTTCATTAAATGGCCGTGTATAATCTAGTTTAAAAGTATATTCCGCTTCCTGAAATTCGGTACGGGTTCGTTGTGTGGCATCATTATCCTCTCCTGATATGGTTACATCTTCAAAATCTGACGATTGATCTTTACCGAAAAAATTTCCCAAAGCACTGAACAAAAGATCATGGTCTTCGTGATCTTTAAAATCGCTTTTATATTGAAGCTCATACTGGTATTTTGGATTAGTAGCTTCTGTAGTTTCAGTACGCTCCCATTCTGAAATTAACTGATTATCCGCATCTAGAGATTTGTATTTTGTATTGGAAGGTTGATCTTCAATTTCATAGGCGAAATTCCCCGAAAGGGTCAATACATTGTTTTCATTAATGTAATAATCCGTTCCTAAAATAATATTATAAAACTCCTCATTTCTAAACTCCTCACCTATTGAAGCAATTGAAGTGCCATCGGTAAGATTTCGGTTAATGTTTTCCGTATCATTTGGCAGTTCCCTATACCCTGCTCCTAATTGACTAAAAAGGTTGAAGCGTTCCGTACGGCGATTTAAACTTAACCCAAAACTATGATTGTCCGGTGAACCTGTATTTAAACTAATAGAACCATTAAAGCCTTCCCGCTCTTCTTTTTTTATGACAATGTTGATTATTCCCGAAGTACCCTCAGCGTCATACTTAGCCGAAGGATTAGTAATAACCTCCACCCTTTCAATCATATCAGAAGTAATAGTTCCCAATGCATTTCCACCATCTCCAGTAAGAATTGAAGGTTTGCCATTAATTAAGACTTGTACCCCTTGGCTTCCGCGTAAGCTTATTTGCCCTTCAATATTTACATTCACAGAAGGCACATTGTTTAAAACCTCTAAGGCACTTGCTCCAGTGCTGCTAATATCCTTACCTACGTTAAATACCCTTTTATCTAACTTAAACTGTGTTCTAGATACCTCCCCTGCTACTACAACTTCTGAAAGCTGTTGAGCATCTTGATTCAGTTTCACTTGCCCCATATCAATAACTCCGTTTGCGGGCACGAGATTATCGAATCTTTTTTTCTCAAAGCCGATAAAACTAATTTCAATAAAATAGTTCTGAGCATCTGTTTTTAGGCTGAACGAACCATCATCTAAAGTAGTGGTACCTGTAATTCCTTTTTGTGTGGTTTTGTCTCCTACCAAAACTGTTGCGAAAGCAACTGGCTGTCCGCTAGATTGCTCAACTACGGTTCCTACAATTTCAATCTCACCATTCTGGGCAAGGCTTATATTCGTAATAAATAACGCCAAAAACAGCGTAAAAAAAGTGGAGGTAAATTTTAATTGCATGGTATGAGTTGTTTGGAATATAAAAATGCATAAAAAAACCGTCCAACGAAACTCAAAAAGAGCTATTTAACAATTTTAACAATGTTGAGTCAGCCTGATAAATACGCTGAATTAGAATAATTTACGCTATACGTTTAATCCCATTTCATGTTCTGTAAACGCACGGCGTTCAAAATAGCTAAAAGCGCTACGCCTACATCGGCAAAAACGGCTTCCCACATAGTAGCCATTCCCCCAGCTCCAAGAATCATAACCAAAGCTTTGACCCCAAAGGCAAGAGCAATATTCTGCCAGACTATTTTTCTAGTAGACTTCCCTATTTATATGGCCTGCGCAACTTTTTCAGGTTGATCGGTCTGAATAATAACATCTGCTGTCTCAATAGCCACGTCGCTTCCTAAACCGCCCATAGCAATACCAACATCGCTAGCCGCCAATACCGGGGCATCATTTATACCATCACCAATAAAGGCTACTTTTGCCCCAGAGATATCCTTTAATTTTTCCACCTCGTTAAGTTTATCCTCAGGCAGAAGTCCACCCTTGGCCCAATCTACATGAAGTTCTTTAGCCACCTTCTGTGTAATGGCATCCTTATCTCCGGACAACATCACAATTTTAGACACCCCAGTTTTCCGTATCTTCTCAATAGCGGCCTCAGCACCATCCTTAAGTTCATCGGAAATAATAACGTAACCCGAGAACCTTCTATCAACAGCTACCATTACTATACTTTCTACAACAGCCTCCATTTCTTTAGGAACCGTTATTCCATTAGCAACCATTAGCGCTTTATTTCCTACTAAAACGGATTTACCTGCTACAGTACCTGCCAACCCCTTTCCTGCAATCTCAAAAACATCTTTGGCCTTACTACTAGCCCCTTCTTCTTTATACTCCAGAATGGCCTTTGCTATGGGATGGGTAGATTGTGCTTCAATGGCCATGAGGTAGTCCATAAAATCCTTCTCGCCTAAGGACTCACCAGATTCGTCATTATCAGCATGTAAAATAATTTCCTTTATTTTAAACACACCCTTGGTTATAGTACCTGTTTTATCCATTGCCAAGGTGTTAATCTTGGTAATGGTATCTAGAAAGGAGGCACCTTTAAACAGAATACCATTTCGGGAAGCTGCACCTAGGCCTCCAAAATACCCTAAAGGAATTGAAATAACCAAAGCACACGGACAAGAAATAACCAAGAAAATTAACGCGCGGTAAAGCCAATCCCTAAAAATATATTCCTCAACAAAAAAGTAAGGCAACAAGGTTAGGCCAATAGTAGTAACACCACAATTGGTGTATAAATTCTAGCAAACTTACGAATGAACAATTCTGTTTTTGACTTGCGGGCCGTGGCGTTCTGTACCATATCCAAAATACGGGCAATGGAGCTGTCTTTAAATTCTTTGGTAACCTCCACTTCAATAACCCCATCTAAATTAATACTCCCGGCAAATACTTTCTCACCTTGAGCAATAGTAGATGGTTTACTTTCCCCGGAAATAGCCGCCGTATTTAAACTGGCTTTCGCCGATAATAATTTCCCGTCAAGCGGAATTTTCTCACCCACACGAACTTGAATACGTTCACCAATTTTTACGGCTTCAGGAGCTACAGAAAACATATCTCCGTTACGAAGCACCGTAGCCGATTTAGGCCTTACATCCAATAACGCTTTTATATTTCCTTTGGCCTTTGTCACGGCAGAATGCTGAAACAGTTCTCCCACCGCATAAAATAACATTACGGCCACACCTTCTGGATATTCCCCTATAGCAAATGCACCAATAGTGGCAATGGACATTAATAGAAACTCAGTAAAAAAATCTCCGTTCACAATGCTCTTCCAGCCCTGTTTCATTACCGGAAAGCCTACAGGTATATAGGCAATACCGTACCAAACTACACGTACCCAATCCGTAAAAAAAGGCACATTAAAAACATCTAGAGCAATACCTCCCAGTAACAGTACAAAGCTAATAATAGCCGGAAGATACGGACCAAAAACCTTACTGGGTTTTTCACTTTCATGATTGCCACAACAGCTACCACAATCGTCATCCGAAACTTCACCAGAATGTTGGTGATTATCTATATCCCGAAGATTGACCTTCTTCTTTTTTATCATTTTTATAAAATTGTAAGTTCTTAAATAACTTCTTGCAAACGTATTGCTAGAGCCACCCGTAATAAAATTTATTCCAAATAAAGTAAAGACCTCGTATGCGAAAATTATTAAGCGAAACAAGTTGCCCTAGCAGTACAATTGGTTTAAGGACTATGTTCCGCTTCTCCCTTTTTCATTTCCGCCATTAAATAGTAGGCATTATTGAAAGTAAACTTAGATTGAGAGTCAATTTCCGTCAAAAAATTTACAGCGACCCACTCATCATCTTCAGTACCTAAAGTTACTTCATATACGGAACAAAACTAAATGCGTCTCCTTCTTTTTCTACACCCACTGCTCTACTATGTAATTGTTGTAATGAGGCACCACACTTTTTACCCTTTTAAGAGATACCTGGGTCATGCTCCAAATACCTGTACCAACTAGTGCAAGCGTGAGCAGACCAACAATAAATTTGTTATTGATGGAAAAATCAATGATTCTATTAATCATATGGAATGTTATAATTCAGTTAAAAATACGTTTCCTGCCTAGAAGCAAAAACGACAAAAATTAGGGTAATGAAATCTGAAACAAATTCATTACAACGGGATATAAGTATCCCCTAAAAAACTGAATTATACCCTGGGAGGTTGTAAAAGGTCTAGAAAAACGTCTTTGCCCGAACTCTCAAAGTGGGCTAATTCTTCTTGTGAAATTAACGGTTGAAAAAGCTCAAACGTAACCATATTAAAATTGACCGTATGCGTGTGACAGCAGTGACACATGCAGAACGGAGAACACATATCATTAGATGCATGTCCGTGATCCACACCATTATCTGCAGTTACCATAACCTGATTATCAGTCACAATATCTGCATCACTACAAGGCACCACATTGAGTGCCAAAAAGTAAACGGATAATATGAGAGTCAATAATTTCACGCTGCAAAGGTATAAAGATTTTGATTGGGCAATACATTTATTGGATATAAAGCAAGAAGCCATATCTAATATAGCCTAAAGACGACTTGTAATACTTTAGCTACTTTTTGTATATTTAGTTATTAAGCAATTGAGTTAACAGCAAATCTACATCCAAAAGAATATCAGTTTCCTTAAGACGACAAAAACAGTTCAGCTTAATTCAAAAATATAAAGATTGCAGCAACATTCAAGACTATTACTACTTCTGTCAACTGTATTGATTTCTTATAATGGAATGAGTCAGAAAAACACAACCTTATTAAATGGGATAGTCAAAAGTGCTGAAAATGATGTTTCTAATGTATTAATTGTCAACTTAAATTCTAAGGAATCTACAATTACAGACTCTTCAGGACTATTCACTATTGAGGTTAGATTACGGGATTCACTCCGTATTATGGCAGTTCAATATCTTAAAAAGGAAATTGTTATTACAGATAGCATTTTCAATGAAAATTTTGTTGCCATAAACCTTATTGAGAATATTATTAATTTAAATGGTTACCGTTACTCCTTATAATCTTACAGGTAGAATAGACCAAGATCTTGACCGACTAAATATTAAACCAGCCGTTACTTCATCTTCTTTGAAATTACCAAATGCTGATTTGGAACTAATGACCCATAGTGAGCGACTACTTATAGAGGCCGATCGCGGAAAGTATGTCTCTTATTATGTTATAGCCTTAAAAATAAATTTACATAAAACATTAAATAGATTTTCTGGCAGAACCAAATCATTAGAAGACATGGTAGCCCGAGATGAAAAAATGGCGATAGAAAAGCAAATCATAACTAAGTTTTCAAAGAAGACACTATCAGAAAATTTCGATATTCCTGAAACAAACATTGATGGATTTCTTACGTTTTGCCTATCTCAAGAAGATTTTTCTGAATTATCTAACACATGGAACACAACAGAGGTTCGGGATTATCTAAAGGCGAAAAGCATTGAATTCAAAAGAACCGATTTGATTACAGAATAATTGCTACTTGGAGAATTTGAATAAAAGATAAAAACACTTAACCCAAAACTTAACAAATGGAAAATATTTGGATAATAGCAGTAAGCCTTTTGTTCATAGGCATTTTTATTTTTTGAAAGGTTACCTGCGGTTATTTCAAAAAAGAATATGCTAAAAAGCTACGGAAAAAATGGGGAACGAAACTTTTTATTGGCAAGGTGTCATATACACAAGTACCGGCAGTACATTTCTAATACTGCATTTCTTTAAATAGACAAATCTTTTGACTTTTTAGAAATAGAGTAACCACTGGCAACGAAGGCTCAACAGGCCAAAGGAAAACATCAAATCTGGCGTGTAATATCCTAATGTTATTTCAGCTACTATCAAAGTGTAGGTTAGGTATTAGGGGAACTTTGAATCAAAAACGTAATTAGAACGTAACCTTTAAGAAAAAAGGATTTCAAACAAAGTGAAGAGGTCCACTTATCTTATAAAATCTTTCAAACCTTTAGAATCCTGTTTTAAAGTGCTGACTATAGGAAACCTGATTTTTTTCCGTTAATTTTAAAGTAACTCAATTATTGATATACAAAATTTATGGAATTTTACATTTCCATAAATTATATTTATATCCGAATAAAATATGAAAATAACTTTATTGAATTTACCGGAGGCAACTAGGGTAAATTTGATAAGTATAAAACTATAAAATTCTTAAACCCCTTAGATATGGAAAATGATAAACATTTAAACTCATCTGACGATGATAGTAAATGCCCACACCACCAAGAGCAATCTTCACCTATTTCAGAAGAAAATAAAGAACACGCGCACAGCCATGGTTCATCATTAGGCAAATGTCCTGTAATGCATGGAGGAAATACAGCAACCAAATCATCTGTTATGGAGTGGTGGCCAAATGCCCTAAATCTTGATATTTTACACCAAAATGATACTAAAACTAATCCGTTAGGACAAGAGTTTAACTATCATGAAGAACTTAAAAAATTAGATACTGAGGCGCTTAAGAAAGATATGCATGCTTTAATGACGGATAGTAGGATTGGTGGCCTGCAGATTGGGGTCATTACGGGGGGTTATTTATACGTTTATCTTGGCACTCTGCTGGAACATACCGTGTTTCTGATGGTCGTGGTGGCGGTGGCTCAGGTAGTCAGCGTTTTGCGCCATTAAATTCATGGCCAGATAATGTTAGCCTAGATAAAGCAAGACGTTTGTTATGGCCAATCAAGAAAAAATACGGTAATAAGGTAAGCTGGGCAGATTTAATTGTTCTGGCAGGTACTATTGCTTATGAAGATATGGGCTTAAAAACCTTTGGTTTTGGTTTTGGTCGCGAAGATATTTGGCATCCTGAAACGGATACCTATTGGGGAAATGAAAAAGAATGGTTAGCACCAAGTGATGAACGTTACGATAATGTAGACAAGCCTTCTACTATGGAAAATCCATTAGCTGCCGTGCAAATGGGTCTAATCTATGTAAATCCAGAAGGTGTTAATGGAAAACAAAACCCTTTAAAAACAGCTGCGCACATACGTGAAACTTTTGAACGTATGGCCATGAACGATGAAGAAACTGTGGCTTTAACTGCAGGTGGACATACAGTTGGTAAAACTCACGGTAATGGTGATGCAAGTATTTTAGGACCAGAACCTGAAGGAGCTGATGTAGAAGAGCAAGGACTAGGTTGGCATAACCCTACAAAATCAGGAAAAGGCCGTTATGCGGTAACGAGTGGTCTTGAAGGCGCATGGACAACACACCCTACCAAATGGGACGGTGGTTTTTTTGAGATGTTATTCAATCATGAGTGGGAACCTCGCCAAAGCCCTGCTGGTGCTTGGCAATGGGAACCAGTGACTATTAAGGACGAAGACAAACCAGTAGATGTTGAAGACCCTAGTATCCGTCACAACCCTATGATGACCGATGCTGATATGGCTATGAAAGTAGATCCTATTTATAAGGAAATCTCTCTTAAGTTCATGAAGGACCAAGAGTACTTCTCTGAAACTTTTGCTCGTCTTATAGTTTAAATTAACGCATAGAGATATGGGGCCAAAAGCAAGATACTTTGGTTCTGATGTTCCACAGGAAGATTTAATCTGGCAAGATCCTATTCCGGTTGGAAAGAGTGATTATGATGTATTGGCTGTAAAGAACAAAATAGCTGCTTCTGGTTTATCTATTTCAGAAATGGTATCTACCGCTTGGGATAGTGCACGTACTTTTCGTGGATCGGATATGCGTGGTGGTGCTAACGGTGCTCGTATTCGACTAGCTCCTCAAAAAGATTGGGAAGGAAATGAGCCAAAACGTTTAGCACATGTGCTTTCTATTCTTGAACCTATTGCTGCTGAATTTGGTATTAGTATTGCTGATACAATTGTACTAGCTGGAAATCTTGGAATAGAACAAGCTATTAAAGCGGCAGGTTTTGATATTGCTGTTCCATTTGCCTTATGGTCGTGGCGATGCTACGGATGAAATGACAGATGCAGAATCTTTTGAACCTTTAGAACCATTAGCTGACGGCTATCGCAATTGGAGCAAAAAAGAATATGTTGTAAGTCCAGAAGAATTAATGCTGGACAGAACACAACTAATGGGACTAACAGCACCAGAAATGACCGTACTTGTTGGTGGTATGCGTGTGTTAGGAACAAATCATGACAACACAAAACATGGTGTTTTTACTGATAAAGTTGGTGCATTAACCAATGATTTCTTTGTGAACCTAACTGATATGGGTAATACTTGGAAACCTACCGAAAAAGGACTTTACGAGATTCGTGACCGTAAAACAGGTATCGTAAAATGGACGGCCACACGTATGGATTTAGTGTTTGGTTCTAATTCTATTTTACGTTCGTATTCCGAAGTTTATGCGCAAGATGACAATAAAGAGAAATTTGCAAGTGACTTTGTAAAAGCTTGGACAAAAATGATGAATGCTGATAGGTTTGATTTAAACTAAATCAAAAACTACAGTTCGTAATTTATAAATTGCAAGCGGCTTCGGTTCTTAACCGAAGCCGCTTTTTTATGGGGTAATCTCAGAAAAGAAATCAATTGATTCAATATGTATAAACTATTCATTTACGTATTTTTATAAGGATGTTTTGTATTGGACTTTATTTTTCCAGCGAAATATTTAACACAACCAATAAGAATATTTCATCGGCAATAGAACAACCAGTCATTATGATAAAAACTCAACTTAAATTACTCACTTTAAGCCTAGTACTAACTACGGCCTTTATAGGATGTAAAGAGAATAAATCTAACGTAACAGCGGATAAACTGACTATATCTGTCAAGAGTGAAAACTTTCTTTCTGGTGGATTAGCTGAACCTATTATAATTGAAAGCCGAACCCTATCTGATGGCTCCACTGCCGATTGTTATAAAATAGTAGTTACCTCAACCCCCACAGATCACGAAATGGGCCCTTGGTGCCCCAATAATATTTCGGACGATGCATCAGCTGGTGGTATTTGGTTAGATGGAGGAAAGGTTCATGATGTAGATGGTGATTTCGTGAAAAATCTGGCCACCTTTTATGAAGATGATACTTGGATGTTATATGACAAGGAAACCGGTGAAATAACAAAAACTAAAACAAAACAAGAGTGCCAAGAAGCCGCAAATCCAAATGTAGGAGTAGAATATCAAAATTATTGTGTTGAATGTCTGCCTTCTTATGTAGCAGATATACAGCATACTTATTATATTCCTGTCACCCCTAAAAAAGCGGTTACCCCATACAAATTTTCAAGCCATCCATAGGTGGCGGACCTCCTCCACGAGCCGACGGACATGAAAGACCAGAAGGCCCACCTGAAGGACATAGAGCTCCGCAAGGAAATTCAACCTTACCTTCTGATAGAGGCTTGGCATTTAATGGCGTAGCTTTTAATGCTCCTGCACCTGTAGATAATATCTTAGGTGCATATACTTTAGCACCATTTGATGATGCTGGCGGACATATAAATTTAAACGCAGGTTATCATTACCATGCAGCTACAGGGGTTTCCAAGAAAATAGAACAAACAGATAATCATTCTGCCATGATTGGTTATGCCTTTGACGGATACGGAATCTTTGAAAATGCAGATGCAAATGGAAAAGAATACACAGATTTAGATGAGTCAAGAGGTCATTATGACGAGATACGTGGGTATCATTACCACGTAGACAAAGCAGGTAATAATAACTTTATAGACGGTTTACGAGGTGAATATGCACTATAGAAAACCTATACTGCAACTATTCATTTTTTGTTTGATGTTAACGAGCAAAATTCTATTTGCTCATAACCCCGATTTATCTAATATTATTATCTCTAAAACTGATAGTGGGCAAATAATTTTACAAATCAACAGCTCATTAACCGCTTTTCAACAAGAGGTTATTTACTTAAACGGAGAAGGTGCTTACCAATCACCCGAAGATTTTCAAAACCTTGTTCTCAATCATTTCAATGCCACTTTTTCCATTATTGTAAATGAACGAGACACCCTGCAGTTTAAGAACCCAAAGGTTTTCTTAGGTCATGAAACTAAATTAGTTGCCGAAATTATTGGACTACCAGAAACGGTAACCACTATCCACTTAAAAAATGAACTATTCAAAGACGTTCATAACAACCAATCTGTAATTATCTTTTTGTTAGATAATTTTCCTAAGAAAAAATATACGCTAAACAAGACCAATACCCATCAAATCGTTATAGAACTTAAAGACGGAAAGTGGAACGAATTGGAAATAGAAAACACTGATTCTTATTTTAAATACTTAGAATACGCAGCTATTCCCGCAATAGTCCTTTTGTTATTCTATGTAGTTAGAAAAAGAAAGAATATCAGTGCATAGAAGCTAGCCTTTTTCATATTCCCTCATGTGCAAAAAACTAAGGTTACCAAAACTTTAAAGGTAAGTATAGCGCAATTTTATATTCATGTTGAAATTAAAAGACCTCTAATTTACAGCACGCCCATACATTACTCTCAATTACAAAACCTCTTCCTAAATTTTATAACTAAATGTGTAATCAATGTTACCCTCATACTTAGCTATATAGAGTATTTTTGTTGACATAATTTCATCTTATGGAAGACATGATTTTTTATGATAGACTGCAGTTTGCATTCACTATCACATTCCACTACATATTTCCTCAATTAACAATGGGATTATCATTATTGATTGTCTATTTTAAATGGAGATATCTCAGAAATAAAATTGAAAAATATAACGATGCCGCAAAATTTTTTATGAAAATTTTTGCCATCAATTTTACAATGGGTGTTGTTACCGGGATTCCAATGGAATTTCAATTTGGCACCAATTGGGCAAAGTTTTCTGAGCTAACAGGTGGTATAATTGGTCAGACCTTGGCTATGGAAGGTATGTTCTCTTTCTTCCTAGAATCTTCTTTCTTAGCTCTATTTATTTTTGGTGAAAAGTTAATGGGTCAAAAACTACACCTCTTAACTGGCTTTTTGGTGTTCTTAGGTTCTTGGGCAAGCGGTTGGTTTATTTTAGCCACCAATGCTTGGATGCAACACCCGGTAGGATATGAAATTTTGGATAATGGTAAATTTGTATTAGAAAACTTCTCTGCACTTTTTGGCAACCCTTGGCTCCTACCCGCTTTTCTACATAATCAATTAGCATCTGTTGTTACCTCTTCTTTTGTCGTAGCAAGTATAGGTGCCTTCTATATTTTAAGAGAAAAACAAACTGAATACGGAAAACTGTTTCTAAAAACCGGAGTTATTTTTGGTTTGGTTTCTAGTGTTTTGGTAGCTTTCCCTACAGGTGATTGGAATGCTAAAAATGTTGCCCAGTATCAACCGGCCGCTTTTGCCGCTATGGAAGGTATTTTTGAAACAGAACATGCAGGAGCGGAAATTGTACTCATTGGTCAGCCCAATATGGTCGAAAAAAGCTAGACAATAAGATTGCTGTTCCCAACATACTTAGTTTCTTGACCTATCAAGAATGGCACAAGCAAATTATGGAATGGATAAATTCAAAAAGGAAGAGTTGCCAGATAATATTCCCGCTCTATATTATTCATACCATATCATGGTTGGTTTAGGGACCGTTTTTATGGGTATTATGGCTTTGGCCGTTTTCTTTTTGTGGCGCAAAAAATTGTACCAAGCAAAAGCATTACTTTGGACAATCATGTTTCTAGTACCATTTCCCTATATAGCTAATCTTACCGGTTGGTATGTAGCAGAATTAGGAAGACAACCATATTTAGTTTACGGCTTATTAAGAACAGTAGATGGTATTTCCCCCACGGTTTCATCTGGTAACACTTTGTTTACTTTACTAGGTTTTGTTGCACTATATATACTGTTAGGCTTGTTATTTTTAGTCTTAGTTGGCAAAACTATAAACCAAGGTCCAAAACCTCAAACACATTAAATTATGGAAACATTTTGGTTCATCATAATAGCTATTGTTTTAGCTGTATTTTTTATTTTAGATGGTTATGATTTTGGTGCAGGAATCATTCACTTGTTTTTAGCAAAAACTGAAAACGACAAAGAACTAATTGCAAAATCTGCAGGCTTGTTTTGGGACTCGAACGAGGTTTGGTTAGTGGCAGCCGGAGGCATGCTTTTCATGGCTTTTCCAACCTTTTACGCATCTGTTTTTAGTGGTTTCTATTTACCATTGATTATTGTTTTATGGTTAATTATTTTTAGAGCCATTGGCTTAGAATTCAGAGGTCAATTCCACTTTCAAATGTGGAAAGATATCTGGGACAAATCTTTTGGTGTTTCTAGTTTATTATTAGCCCTATTTTTTGGGATTGCCTTGGGCAACATCGTAAGAGGTGTAAATCTAGGTGGTGTTGAAAATGGCGTATCTATTTATGAAGGGCATTATTTTTTCCTTCCCCTATGGGATAGTAGTTTTAGTCCGCTAAGCGAAACACTGGAATTATAGATTGGTTTACAATTATTATAGGTTTAATATCTGTGGTTACTTTGGCTATTCATGGTGCTAATTGGATTATTCTAAAAACCAATTCATCTATAAACGGCAATCTTAAAAATGTCATTTTTAAGCTGAATATAGCGCTTGCTGCCCTAACCTTATTTTCATTAGCGGTATGGAAAACTGTAAGTCCTAACTCCTTAGATAACTTTGCTCATAAGCCCTATTTGCTCATCTTCCCTATTATTTACTTAACAGGGTTAGTCGGTTTGTTTTTTATTAAAAAATTGAAAAAAGATATCCATAGTTTTGTATTATCCAGCTTATTAATATTAGGCGGAATTACTTCTTCCTTAGCATCATTGTTCCCTGTGATATTGCCTTCTGTAAATTCCATAAACGGACCTTTAACGATTTACAATACTGCTTCTTCAGAGTATGGTTTATCTGTAGCATTAAATTGGGGTATTATTGGCTTTATCCTTCTTTTTGTTTACATGATTATACAAAAAAGATTAATGGACGGGAAAGTAGATAAGATGGATTACGGTCACTAAAAAGTGAATTGATATGACAGATACTTTAATTTCTCTAATAAGTATTTTCATTGGCATAGTTGGCGCTAATATTACAGCTTCTATTTTCAAAAAATACTCCTTTGGTATTATAGGGAATACCATTGCCGGTGTATTTGGTAGTATCCTTTTAATTAAATTATTTGGCAGGTTAGGTTTCACCCCTCAATTAATAATGCAATCGGGTAATTTTCATCTTAGCTTATTTATTATAAATTCTATTGTTTCATTTTTAGGAGGGAGCCTTGCTGTAATCTTAATAACTAAACTGAAGAATAAAATGAATAAATCCTAGGAGTAATCCAAACACAAACTATTTACTTCAAAAAACACACAAACAACCAAAAAAGCCTCATAATGAGGCTTTTTTGGTTTAAGCCCAATATTCAATTAGTTTAGTGTAAAAGCAAAACTAGTAGGAAAGTTTAAATAAAGATATATGTTCTTTAATACCACAACAAGACTAGGTAAAATACTCCTAGTTAATACCGATTTAGAAAAAGATAGAATAAAAGAATTTATTGATATCTGGGTAAAGTTGGAAGAATATGAAAATAGATTATAAGCCAGCTAGTTAAGTTTAGGTTTTAGAAATATAGTACCTTATACCAACATCCTAACAACCACCAACTATAATATAAATACCACAAAAAAACTACACTATGCACACCAACAAGTCTTCACTCTTGTACATTTCGCTCTTATTCGTTATCCCCATTCTATTTGTGGGCTGCACGCAATTAAAAACACCTGTAGAGTCACCCAAAGTAATAGATACCGATAAAAAGATGGACGAAGCTGAAATAACTACTGAAACTATGGTTCACCCAGAAGATTGGGCTATCATTAAACCGTTACCATTGGACCCAGCTATTGAAGCACAAATAGATGAACTATTGCCTAAATTAACTTTGGAACAAAAAGTAGGTCAGGTTATTCAAGCAGACAATGGATCTATTACTCCAGAAGAACTAAAAAAATATCGTTTGGGATCTATACTGAGTGGCGGTAATTCAGCACCGGGACCACTATCCTATGCGGACAGCAAAACATGGTTGGCAAAGGCCGATGAATATTACAACGCCTCCATTGACCCCGAAGGCGTAGAAGTTGCCATCCCGTACATATGGGGAATTGATGCAGTACATGGTCACACTAACCTACGCGGTGCAATTGTCTTCCCGCATAACATTGGACTAGGCGCCATGCACAATCCAGATTTAATCGAAAAAATAGCATCTGTAACTGCTCACGAACTTACGGTCTCTGGTCACGATTGGACCTTTGCACCAACGTTGGCCGTACCGCAAGATTTGCGTTGGGGAAGAAGTTATGAAGGTTTTTCTGAAGATGCAGCAATCGTTAAATCCTACGCAGACCGGATTGTATATGGACTACAAGGGCATGTTGGAAGCTCAGATTTTATGGGTGATGGTCACGTTATATCTAGTGCAAAACACTTTCTAGGTGATGGAGCTACAGAAAATGGAGTTGATCAAGGTGATGCTAAGATTAGCGAAAAAGAATTAAGAGATATTCATGCCGCTGGATACTACAGCGCTATACCTGCCGGAGTACAAACCGTAATGGCCTCATTCTCTAGTTGGGAAGGCAGAAAATTGCACGGCGATAAAGAACTGTTAACAGATGTCCTAAAAGGTAGAATGGGCTTTAATGGCTTTGTTGTTGGAGATTGGAATGGTCATGGTCAAGTTCCCGGATGTACAAATACAGATTGCGCAGCATCTTTAAATTCAGGTTTAGACATGTATATGGCTCCTGATAGTTGGAAAAGGATTATATGAAAGCACCTTGCAACATGTAAAGGATGGAACCATCCCAATGACCCGTTTAGATGATGCAGTACGCCGTATCCTGAGAGTTAAAATTGCCTCTGGAATATTTACCAAAGGAGCACCAAGTACTCGTAAAAATGCAGGTGACGAAAATTTATTGGGTCTTCCTAAAAACAGAGCCATTGCAAGGCAAGCCGTACGAGAATCTATGGTTTTACTAAAGAATAACGGTGGTGTATTACCACTAGATGCATCAAAAACTATTATGGTAATTGGTGACGGGGCAGATAATATTGCTAAAATTAGTGGAGGCTGGACGCTTTCTTGGCAAGGTACAGGCCACACTAATGATGAATTTCCTAACAGCCAAACTGTATTAGACGGTATAAAAGAAGCTGTGAATACAGCTGGCGGAAAAGTAATTTTTTCAGCAAATGGTGATTCTAATGAAGCAGCTGATGTGGTGATTGCAATATACGGTGAAGACCCTTATGCCGAGTTCCAAGGAGACCTTGAGAATTTGGACTTTGTTCCAAACGGCTTTGACACCAACACACTAGACAAATTTCGTAGTAAAGGTATTCCTGTAGTGTCCGTATTTCTATCGGGGCGGCCTCTGTGGGTTAATCCAGAAATAAACAAATCAGATGCATTTGTTGCCGCATGGTTACCGGGTAGCGAAGGTGGTGGTATATCAGATCTATTATTTAAAAGAGACCCTTCCTATGAATTTACGGGCAGCCTGTCTTTTGCATGGCCCAACAACGCAGTGGTTTCCCCTGACTTGGCTACACGAGAATCTACAAAATTATTTGAGTTAGGTTATGGCCTCACTTATGAAAACGAGGTAATCATCGATCAGCTTTCTGAAGATTCTGGTCTAGAAAATACCAAAGTGGTTTCAACTGGTGTTTTTTTCAATAAAGGTGCAGCTGTCGCACCATGGAATTTAGGATTAAAAACGGGCGATTTAGACAAACAAATCGGCAGTTTCCCAACATCTGTTGGAGGTTTGCTAGTCAGTAAAACTGACCATACCGCACAAGAAGATGCTTTACGTATGAATTGGACATTACCAGATTATGACCAACTTCTTATAAGTGCAGCTTCCCCCAGTAATATGAGTCGTCAAACAAATGGCGCAATGGAACTGACCTTCTTCGCTAAATCTTTTAAAACCAACGATGCCACCGTCAAAATTGGAATGTGTAGCGAAGGTACCACTTGCGATAAAACACTGGATATAAATATAGTAGCCAATGAATGGCAAGAATATAGAATAAGCTTAAGCTGCTTTGCTAGTCTTGGTGTTGACATGAGTAAAATTAGCAGTGCATTTATGATAACCGCTGGTGAAGGTACTGATATTGGACTTAGTCAAATTCGCTTAGAATCGGACATTGATGCTAAGCCTTGGCTGTAGTGGTATGTAATAATTTCATTCAGAATCTGGATAATAAATAATAAAGAGTAGTTTTAATAAACTGAAAAAACTCTAATTCTTAAATTAATTTCAAAGAGGTAAATGACAACGTCTTTACCTCTTTTTTATTTAAAAATGCCAGAGTTCGGACTATCCTTATTTGGTACTTGTAATATGGCTAAAAAGCCAAAAATCTCTACCCATAAAGTTTGAATTAAAAACCACACATCACTAGTGTTTTGCAGTCTAGAGAAGTTGACCCGCACGTCTCCTTTCAAATTCTATAACTTATTTCAGCATAAAATATCGCTTATTTAAATATTGAAAAATGAAGTGAAAATGGGAGAATTCTATAAAAAATTCGCCAATACATTACGCATTAGTCTTAATTAGGATGATAGAGGCAACTTGGTATAAATCAACAGAAAGTAACATTATACCTTATATTTACATATCTAGATAACCTAACCAGTTTTAACTATAAACCACAACTATGAATCCTAAAAAGGATGTTTTTGAAAACTCAGAAGAAAAATGGAATTTTATAATTGCGATAATTGTCATTGCCATTTTCTCCATATTCATCTATCAATATTTCTTCAAAACTGAAGAAAACCTAGTCGCTGAAACACCAACTGATTTGGATGAATCTCAAATAGAATCCACTTCATATTCCAAGACTAAAGATGAGGAAAATAAATATTTCTATGCAAATTCTACAACCTATGAACTTAAGAAAATAAAGGCCGAAGATGCATACGAAAGCCAGATAGATAGTGCGCTAGTTATTTCGGATATTACAAAAGGCAAACCTGAAGTCATTGATACTATTTTAGAAACTAAAACTTCTGATAATAAAATAACAACACCAATTGAAGAGCAAAAAGAAGGCTTTGAAATCACTCAACCTTCTACAGACAAATTAATCCTTAAAGAAACTATTGCAACGCCAGAAGAGCCAACAGAAGTAGAAGTAAAAATAGAACCAATAACCGAAAAAGTTCAAACCAAGACTGAGAACAAAGCCGAATCCCAGACAACTAACCTAACATATAACTGTGTTATAATAGTTGGGGTTTTCAGAGAGTACAACAATAAAATTGCCGTTATAGAAAAACTCAAATCATTGGGTTATAATCACTCAGAAGGTATTTTACGGGAAGGCATGAATTATGTTGGAGTACCTACCGCCTGTAACGATGAACCTAGGGAAGCAAAAGCTTTTAGACGAACTGAACGCTGCTTTTGGTATAGATTCGTGGGTAAAGAAACTTTAATTTAAAACAAAAAAAGCCGTAAGATTTACTTACGGCTTTTTGCTTTTTATCAATCAAGAACTTATTTGCCCCCGTTTAATTTATCCTGTAATTTTTTCAATTCATCCCATTTATCGGCACTAGCTAATTTAGCCTGTTTTGGCCAAGAACCTTGGTTTATGCATGGTATAACGAGGCCCGGCTTCTTTTAGAATACCTTCTAAAACCTTTGTGGTTGTTTTACTTAGTTTTTCAAAAGTTCCAATACCTTTCTCTGTTAAAATAGAAGCTATTTTAGGTCCTATTCCTTCTATCTTCTTTAAATCATCTTTTTTTGCCTTCGCAGCAGGTTTCTTCGCTACGGCTTTTTTAGCTACCGGTTTCTTTGCAACTGGCTTCTTTGCCACAGGTTTTTTAACGACTTTCTTTGCCGGTTCTTTTGCGACTTTTTTCACCGTTTTCTTAACTGGATTCTTTTGCTCGGGCATTGAGCTCAAATCAACCACACTGTTATCTACACCTTCGTAAGGTGAAGGTACATAAGCATCTGCATCGTGATCATTGAACCAACCTTTATCCGTACTCAAATAACGAAACTCGTAACGTTTTCCAATCTCAAGTTCTATAGTCTTGGAATAAGAGCCGTTCTTTTTATCCATTTGATAAGCACTGTCGTTAGTCTGCCAATTATTAAAGTCACCCAACAACAAAACATCAGATGCGCTTGGAGCTTCATTTTTTCCCACCTTGAATGTTACCAAAGCATGTGAACTCTTACCTTTTGCCTTTTTTATTAATGCCATATCTCTAGAATTTGTTTCTTATATAAAAGTAACACAGAAATTACTCATTTCCATAAACTTAGGTTAACAAATTCCTTATTTTAATTCATTACAAACAAATCAGGGCAAATTACAGAACTATATTCAACAAAAAATCACTTCATAAAACCAATACAGCAATATCCTTAAAGTCAATTCTTAAATGGTAATCTTTGGTAAAAAGCTATCTTTACACCTTTAAATTAAATGAATGCCCTATACACTGCTATCCTCCCCATTACAAGGTTTTACAGATGCTACTTTCCGTAATGCACAACAGAAATTTTTTGGAGGAATAGACACCTATTATGCACCGTATATTCGGTTTAATAGAAAGATGATTATAAAGGGTTCGTACCAACGAGATTTGAACCCTGAGGCTAATACCACTTTAGAGCTTATTCCGCAGGTAATGACAGCAGACGTTGATCATTTCATATTTGTAATAAAGTACATCCAGTCTTTAGGGTACACAGAACTTAATTGGAATTTGGGTTGCCCCTACCCTATGGTTACCAATAGCGGCATGGGCTCCGGTCTTATTTGTAATACTGAAAAAATAGACCACATTTTAGATCGCGCACATAGTGAAACGGATGTTACCATCTCTATGAAAATGCGTCTTGGGTATGAGAACAGTAATGAAATATTAGATGCTTTTCCCATTCTAGAAAAGTACCCTCTTAAAAACGTGGCCATTCATGCACGGCTTGGAAAACAATTATACAAAGGAGGTGTTGACCTTGAAGCCTTCCAGAAGTGCGTAGACGTCGCTAAGCACACTTTATACTATAATGGCGATATTACTACTGTTGCTCAATTTAAAGCAATGCAAGAACGGTTCCCGTCCATTGAACACTTTATGATTGGTCGTGGTCTTATTGCAGATCCGTTTTTACCAAGTATGATTCGCGCAAATACTACGGAATATCCTGCTGACCGATGGAATATTTTTAGAGAATTTCACGACACCATTTACCAGCAGTATGATGCCATGCTTTCCGGGCCAACGCCCATTAAAATGAAGATGCTTGGTTTTTGGGAGTTCTTCTCTCAATCTACGCACAATCCGCAGAAAGTCTATAAAGCAATAAAAAAAGCTAGCAACCCTTTTAAATACAAACAGGCGGTTGGCGAAATATTGGTTGCACAAAAAAGGCTCTGATTTTTGCTTGTGGAGTAATAATAATAATAATAGAATACAGGCCCAATTGAATTAACAGACAGTCATTTTCGTGCGATTATATTTTATCCTTTACAACATCGCACAAGATAAAATGCCTAGATCTATTATCTTGCCAGCTTTAAACGAGTATCGCTGCAATGTTCAAAA
This sequence comes from Zobellia laminariae, assembly GCF_030553095.1. Taxonomy (GTDB): domain Bacteria; phylum Bacteroidota; class Bacteroidia; order Flavobacteriales; family Flavobacteriaceae; genus Zobellia; species Zobellia laminariae. The sequence goes on from NZ_CP130738.1 coordinate 784,555, forward strand.
ATAAAACCTTACTAATTCATTGGATTGTAGCGTTTCTTATATTGAGCATTCCTATTTTAAGTTCGCCGGATTTAGATACTGGACTTCAGTTGCTTTCCAACCCACATTTTCAGAGAAATTTATTCTCATACGTCCTAATGGTGCTCTTTTTTTCCTGCATTATCATTTGCTGTTCCCTACCTTGTACAATCAGAAAAGGTGGTTTCTCTATATAGCATCTATCATTCTAAGCTGCACAATATGTTTTTTCCTTCCGCAATTTTTATCATCGTTATATAATTTGCCCCCACATTCCCAGCCACCTTTGCACAATGGGAATGGACCAACAGAAAATTACTTTTTTAGGATAATCAGTTTTAATCACGGTATTGTTTTTCAATTCATCGCTATATGGCTGTTATCGTTGTTTTTGAAGCTAGATGAGCGTCTTAAAATAGCATACAATCAACAATTAATGGCCGAGGTAAACTACCTAAAGGCCAAAGTAAACCCTCATTTTCTATTCAACACACTTAACAACATCTACTCCCTAACGCTTGTAAAGTCGGAAGTTGCACCAGATGCCGTTTTACGATTATCCAATTTAATGCGATATGTAGTCACCGAATGCGAGAATAAAAAAGTGCTGCTATCAAAGGAGCTAGAACATATAGAAAACTTTGTTGCGCTGCAGAAACTGCGGTTGAGTGAGAAAAACACCTTGTCATTTACGGTTAACGGCACTTTTAAAAATCAGCTTATTGCACCTATAATTTTAATTAATTATATTGAAAATGCTTTTAAGTACGGGGTCAATCCCGAGACAATGTCAGAAATTGATATCAAGGTGCAAATAAATGGAAACGACTTAACGCTGATCGTTAAAAACCACATTGTAGTCAACAGGGGGACATCAGCTAATTCCAGCACTAAAGAAGGCATGCAAAATTCGCTAAAGCGATTGGATATTCTGTATCCGAACAAGTACAAGTTAAAGGTTGATGACACGGGCACTATGTACACCTGCACACTTCAAATAGATTTATCATGATAAAGGCCATAGCATTAGATGACGAGCCCTTGGCACTTGCCGTGATAGAAACCTACAGCAAGACCCTTGCAGATATCCACTTGGCAAAAACATTCACCTCCCAGAATGATGCTTTATCCTATCTAGAAGCGAACGATATTGACTTGATTTTTCTGGATATTGAAATGCCAAAGAGCAATGGTATTGAATTTTGTACCGGACTGAACAAAAATATCAAGGTCGTTTTTACTACCGCCTATGGGCAGTACGCGGTGGATGGATTTAATTTAAACGCTACGGATTATCTTCTTAAACCGTACTCATTGGAACGTTTTAATTTATCCATAGAAAAAGTAAGAAAAGAAATTGAACTAGAGAACAAGGCCAAAGTACAGAAAACCCATTTGGCAATCAGGGCAGACTACAAAATACATAACATTCCCCTTTCCGATATTTTGTTTATCGAGGCTTTGGACGACTATATTAAAATTCACCTTTGCAATCAGACCAAAATCGTGGCAAGGCATACCATGAAAGGTATTCTTAAGAAACTTCCTTCACAAGAATTCCAAAGAATTCACAGGTCTTATATCGTAGCGCTACAAGCCATTAGAACCCTTGGTAAAGATTGTATTGAATTAAAAGAGCACACCTTGCCCCTTAGCCCAAATTTTAAGGAAAATCTGTTAAGAAACTTTAACGTTTAAGCAAGGTTTACCGCAAAAAGACTGGGGCTTACCTCAATTTTAACTTTCCTCTTACCTTAATTCTTAATATTGTTCAAAATTAACATGACAAGAATTTAAGTGTAATACTAATTTAAAATGAGGAAAATGACACAATTGAAAAACAGATTTGCATTTCTTTTTATGACATTCACGCTGGCAACTGCAATACTTGCTTTTACCGCCTGTAGTGATGATGATGGTACCACCGTGGTGGTAGACGATGATGATGCTACCGATGTAGACACGGATACAGATATGGATACAACCGTGGCATGCGAAACGGAAGGAGAGGTAGAGCAATCTACTATAGAAGAAATAGAGACCATGCGCCAAGCCGTAGTAGATTTTAGAAGCTCACTATCCACTACATTGTTGGACGAGGTTTCCGTCTGTTTGGATGACGAACGTTTTTATCTTTGGCATAATACACCTGCAAATGATGATAATAGGGACGGTATTACCTATGCCGACCTAACGGATGATCAATTGACTGCATTTAAAGACATTCTACAGTTATTTTTAAGTACCGGTGGTTATCAAAAAGTATATGAGATTACGGAGCTATCCGAAGGATGGTTGAATAATGTGCAGAGCAATGTCTGGAATCCTTTGTTCTATTCCATAGACATGTTCGGTGATCCGGAAACAAGTGGCTCTTGGGGTTTTCAATTGGATGGTCATCATTGTGCAATCAACTTTTTGGTACATGGGGATAATGTTTCCATAGTTCCGGCTTTTTTAGGTGGCGAACCTGCAGCGGACACATGGAACGGTGAGGATTTCGATATATTTTCGGATGAGAGAGATTTGGCCCTTACCTTGTATAACAGTTTAGATGCAACAGAACTTGCTACAGCTTCAAGCACTTCTACATCCCATTCACTTAAAGTGGGCCCTGCTGATATGAACGGAGACCCTGATCCGTATATTGGAACGTATGATTATTCAGAATTTGCAACTGGTCTAAAGTACTCGGACATGTCCACTGAGGCACAAGCCAATCTTATATTGGTAATGCAAGAATATGTTTATAACCTAACGGATAATTTTGCCGATGTCTGGTGGACGGATATTATGGAAAATATTGACGATACGTATTTTGTTTGGATAAATGATTCAGGAACAACCCCTACCGCAACCTCTCAATTTTACTATCGTATTTACAATCCATACTTATGGGCAGAATTCAATACCGAGGGCAGCACAGGTGCTAACGCCTCTACTATTGCGGATTACAACCACGTACATACAATAACGCGTATACCTAACAACCCTACAACGGATAATGGTGGTGATTATGGCATTTTTGCCTATCTAATCAACCAGGATGGTCCTAAGACGCTTTTAGAGCACTACGTCATGGCTGACCATCACAAGGCAAGTAAGTTTAAATTTGACTATACTCTAGTCTGTAAAAATCCGGTTTACGAGGCGCATGACCATAGCCATGGGCATACGCACTCCCATGAAGGTTAATAAAGTTTGTTTTAGCTAGATAAAAAGCCCTTTTGTTTTTATGACAATTAGGGCTTTTTCTATTTATCTATTGAAATCAAACACCTAAACATCCATCAAAATTTGGACAAATATGCGGTAACAGAATCCAGACATGAATAAAAAATAGGATTATAAAAAGTAATCCTATTAATAAGGCATGACTAATATAAACCTCATCTCCCGCAGGCTTGATTACTGGCCACAACAAACCAAAAACTCCCGTCACAAACAAAAAGAAAGGTATACCCGAAGAAAAAATAAGAAACTGAACACTAAATTGATCTTTCAAGGCACCATAAAAAATAAATCCTATAACTAAAGATAGAATTAATAAAATCCAGTAAACTTTTTTTCCTGTACCATTTTTAACTGTAGCCATGATATATGATTTTTTAATTAGCACTACATAAAAGTACTGGGTATCAAGGCAATATTAAATGACCTACATCATACGATGAAGTTATTAGCAAAAAATGAGTTTGTGTAATTCTATCTTAAAAATGAACACTGTTGGCCTAAGGTTTCCATTTCAGATATCTTAAAATCAATGAAGGTTGTAGTTAAATGTAGAATACTTTGAAACAAAAAAAAGCTACTAATTAAAATTAGTAGCTTTAAAAATAAAGTGACCCCGGAGGGATTCAAACCCCCAACCCTCAGAGCCGAAATCTGATGCGCTATTCAGTTGCGCCACGAGGCCAATTTTATGCTAATTTTTGTTTTACTATAGCGGAAATGGTTTTACCATCGGCCTGACCGGCCAATTCTTTGGACACCATGCCCATAACCTTACCCATATTTTTCATTCCTGATGCTCCTGTTGCATCTATAGTTCGTACTACTACTTTTTCTATTTCTTCTTCTGTAAGCTGCTCTGGTAAAAACTTTTCTAATACTGCTATCTGTGCCAATTCTGGTTCAGCTAAGTCTTCTACCTTGTTCCGCAAAAATAGTAGCACTGTCCTTACGCTGTTTTACAAGCTTTTGAACAAGTTGAATCTCGTCATCTTCCGTCAATTCTTTTTCAGTACCACTTGTCTGTGCCATAAGCAAGGCAGACTTAATGGCGCGAAGCGATTCCAAAGCAACAGCATCCTTTGCTTTCATTGCCGCTTTCATCTGCTCCATTACCTTTTGTTGTAAGCCCATGACATTTTTATTTAGGATTGCGAAGATAAAAAATAAACCCGAAAAAAATTACTTTTTTCGGGTTTAAGCTTGAGTTAGTTAAGTTTACTCTAAAATCTTTAATCTACGTTATCATGAAGGAAAGAATTGTTAGAACGCAAACGAATTTCATCGTTGCTATCCTCACCTAGCGTAGTTCTTGAAACCTTGCTTTCTTCTCTTCTTGAATCGCTTAAATCAATGCCTTGACGCTTGTATGCCGGTTCTTTTTCAATCTCGTCAATACTGCTTACGCTGTTCTGAAACTTATAATTGAAATCCTTTAGTTTTCTTCTTCTCTCGTCCGCTCTTTCTCTTAACAGTTCATCAATTGGACTATCCATTGGATCTACCTGAGAAGATGCATGATTCTGTGGAGCTGTTTCCTTAACCTCAACAGACTTTACTTCCATAGTAGGCTCTTGCCTAACCACACGTTGTGGCTTTGGAGTTGGAGCCGGAGTAGGCTTAGGAGCTGGCTTAGCGTTGCTCAATTTATCTTCCATTTCCATATAATCATCCAAACTATAGCGTTTTTCGCCTTGCTCGTTATATTCTAGAACTGGGACAACTTCTATATGGCTTTCAACCTCAATATCCTTTACATCCTCATCAAGACTAAAAGTAATTACGTTGTCTTGCTCCTCTTCTTCAACTTCTTCCTTCTTAGCGAAAGGCAAATCAAAACTCATTGTAATCTGCTCTTCTTGCAACTTATCGTAAGATACAGTCATAGGGTCTACAACTTCTATATCGTTGATAGAATCTTGAGCGTTTACGATTACGAAATCATCTTCAGAAGTATTTACTTCAGCAACTTCTTCTATAACTTCTTCATAAAAAACATTGAAGTTTTTAATGTAGCTAGTCGTTTCGATTAAATCCATTCCCGGCTCTTCTCGCACATCTTCTTCTTCAAGTGTATGCTTAATTACCGGTGCTACTTCCTTTACTTTTTCGATAGGTAATTGGTGAACAATATTCTTTCTAGCCGTTAAATCATGCTGCGCACGTTGCTCATCTTCCAACGTGTGGATAATTTTTTTTGTTTCGGTATTTACAATCTCGTCTTGTTGGTCTACATCAAAACCCGTAGCAATAATAGTTACCGCTATAGATTCGCCTAAATCTTCATCCTCACCTACACCCATAATGATGTTGGCTCCATGACCTGCTTCAACTTGAATATAATCGTTGATCTCACCAATTTCATCAATGGTGATTTCTTGTGAACCAGAAACGATAAGTAACAATACATTTTTGGCGCCACTAATTTTGTTATCGTTCAACAATGGAGAATCCAAAGCTTTTGTAATAGCTTCATTAGCCCTTGCTGAACCAGTTGCTTGAGCAGAACCCATAATAGCGGTACCGCTATTAGAAAGAACCGTCTTGGCATCCCTAAGGTCAATATTCTGAGTGTAGTGATGTGTAATTACTTCGGCTATACCTCTAGCTGCAGTAGATAATACTTCATCCGCTTTAGAGAAACCTGCTTTAAAGCCTAGGTTACCATATACTTCACGAAGCTTGTTGTTGTTTATAACAATCAATGAATCTACATTGGCACGTAATTTTTCAATACCAATACGTGCTTGTTCGCAACGCATTTTACCTTCAAACTCAAAAGGCATGGTAACGATACCCACGGTAAGCACGTCCAATTCTTTTGCTTGTTTGGCTATAACAGGAGCAGCACCCGTTCCGGTACCACCACCCATACCAGCGGTAATAAATATCATTTTGGTAGTAGTGGCCAACATCTCTTTGATCTCTTCCATACTCTCCAAAGCGGCCTGTTCACCTACCTCAGGATTGGCACCAGCACCCAAACCTTCTGTTAATGAAACACCAAGTTGTATTTTAGTAGGCACAGAACTATTGTTCAAGGCTTGCGAATCTGTATTACAGATTACAAAATCTACGCCATTGATGCCTGACTGAAACATGTGGTTAATTGCGTTACTACCACCGCCTCCTACGCCAATTACTTTAATTACATTGCTCTGATTCTTTGGAAGATCGAAAGATATCCCATCAAATTCCGTGTTGTTGTTCATAGTGTCTTTATTACTGGTTAATGTGTGTGTCGTTTTTTTTTACTCGGCATTATCTAAAAAGTCTTTCAACTTCTCAGACCATTTATCAAATACCGATTTTCGCTCTTGTTGAACTTTTGCCGAATTTTGCTGCTGATGCTCTTCTTCTTCATGGCCTGCCATAACAAGTTCTCCCTCGTCTACAGGCTCTTCTTTTATCTTAACTTCAGTTTTACCTTTATTCTCACTCTCTACTGCGTTCATTAATAGACCAACAGCGGTAGCGTATAGCGGACTAGCTATTTCGGCATCTGAATCGCCTGCCAAATGTTCATTAGGGTATCCAATACGTGTATCCATACCCGTAATGTATTCTACCAATTGCTTCAAATGCTTCAACTGGCTTCCACCACCTGTAAGTACTATACCTGCAATTAGTTTCTTTTTTTGTTCATCATGACCGTAATTCTTGATTTCAGCATAAACTTGCTCTACGATTTCAACAACACGTGCATGAATTATTTTTGATAGGTTTTTAAGGGTAATCTCTTTTGGCTCCCTACCACGTAAACCCGGTATAGAAACTATTTCATTATCCTTATTTTCTCATGGCCAAGCGGAACCGAACCTTACCTTTAAAAGTTCTGCTTGCTTTTCAATGATTGAACATCCTTCCTTGATATCTTCGGTAATTACACCGCCACCAAAAGGAATTACTGCCGTATGACGGATAATACCATCTTTAAAAATGGCTAAATCCGTAGTACCACCTCCTATATCAATCAATGCTACACCGGCTTCTTTTTCTTCTTTGCTTAAAACAGCATCAGAAGAAGCTAAAGGCTCTAATGTAATATTTCCTAAATCTAGACCGGCACTTTTAATACACCTTCCCACATTCTTTATAGAGGAAACCTGACCTACTACCACATGAAAGTTAGCTTCAAGACGGCCACCATACATACCTATCGGTTCCTTTATCTCTGCCTGTCCGTCCACTTTATATTCTTGCGGAAGTACGTGAATGATTTCTTCTCCCGGAAGCATTACCAACTTGTAAACTTGGTTACAAAGCTTATCCAAATCCTCATCATTGATAACTTCTTCAGAATCTGCCCTGGTGATATAATCGCTATGGTGCAGACTTCTTATATGCTGCCCGGCAATGCCCACAACAACAGATCCAATTTTCAAACCTGAATTAACTTCAGCTTCTTCTACTGCTTGTTGTATGGATTGGATGGTTTGCGTAATATTATTCACAACACCACGGTGTACACCTAAACTTTTAGATTTACCGATACCAAGAACCTCAATCTTACCATACTCGTTTTTCTTACCGATTATAGCTACGATTTTGGTTGTTCCAATGTCTAATCCTACCGAATAATTACCTACTTCCATAACTTAATTTTTGGTGCATACTACTTGATTGTCAAACTCTAAATTAACAACATCATAGTCTTGCAGAGTTTTGTCTTTATTTGCCTTAGCGTAAAATGCCTTGAAATTGCTAAACTTTTCTTTCAACCTTTCTACATCTCCCAAATTGACAACAAACTCTTCGGTTCGAAAACGAAGTTGATACTTCTCTTCGTTTACGATATGCAACCCAATGATGTTCTTCTTAAGAAACTCGTCCGTATTGATATAATTCAAAATTTTATAGACATCTGCTAAGCCTTCATCTGTTGTGTTACCTGTAATCATGGGCACACGTGCTGAGTAGCTATTTGACAATGGCATTTTCTTTCCATCCTCGTCAAGATAATATTTTGAATCCCCTTCTACACGTCCGATTGGTGTACGTTGAATGATTTTCGACGCTAGCTCACCGCTTACTGTAAGAAAAACTTGGGCACTTTTTACCATTTTATTGGCCTCAATGGCCTTCTCGATGGTATTCAAAGCTAATTTTTCTTTAGGCATGTTTTCCAGACTACCGAATTTTTGTATTAACAATTTATTAACCGCGCCTTCAGTGATGAATAAATGCTGATTTTCCACGAATTCAATCACAATTCCCTTTACATTTCTATCTGCACTTCTTTGATTAGAAAATGCGTAAAGCCCCGTTATTACAACGATTAAGGCTAATAGCTTTATATAGTTATAATTAATGCGCATCTTGCAATTCTTTTGTGATCTTACTAACCTCTAAACCTATGTCTCCAGCACCCATGGTGATAAGTACTTGTGGGTTTTGGTCTTTTATCTCGTTTATTAATTTGGATTTCTGAATTGTTTTTACTTTAGCATTACTCATTTTCTCCAACAACCATTCCGAAGTTATCCCTTCCAACGGTTTTTCTCTTGCTGGATAGATATCCAATAATAATACACTGTCAAATCTTGAAAGACTTTTAGCAAATTCATCTGCAAAGTCTCTAGTTCTTGAAAAGAGATGAGGCTGAAAAACGGCCAATGTTTTTTTATTGGGGTGCATTTCTGCTACTGCATCATAAACTGCATTTATCTCCGTAGGATGATGTGCATAATCATCTATAAAAATAAAATTTTCTGTTTTTATTTTATATGAAAACCGTCTTTGAACACCTTTAAAAGTTGCCAATGCATTTGCTAATTTATCCGCAGACACACCTGTGTGCAAAGCCATAGCAAAAGCTACCAGTCCATTTAGTAAATTATGTCTCCTGGCTTGTTGAATTTTACGTTAACCAACGTAACCTCTGGGGTGACCAAGTCAAAAATATAACTTCCGTTTTCAATTTTAAGATTAGTAATACAGTAGTCCGCATCATCATCAATACCATAAGTAATACCTTCCAAAGGCAAACCCTTACGCACAAAAAGTGCCCCATCTGGCGCTACTCTATTAGTAAATTCCATGAATGATTTTTGCAACTCTTCTGAGTTACCATAAATATCCAAATGATCCGCATCCATAGAAGTAATACAGGCCACATTTGGGAACAACCTCAAGAAAGACCTATCAAACTCATCTGCTTCTACTACAGAATAGTCCGTACCTTCAAAAACAAAATTACTATTGAAATCTTCGGATATCCCACCTAAAAAACCAGTAAAACTTACTCCCGTCTCTTTTAGCAAATGTGCCAAAATACTAGTGGTGGTGGTTTTACCATGAGTACCTGCTACCGCTAAACAAAAGCTGTCTTTGGTAATGATTCCGAGAACTTCGGAACGTTTTTTAATTTCAAAACTATTGGTTAAGAAATATTGATACTCCTCATGCTCTTCAGAAACTGCAGGCGTATATACTATAAGTGTGTTTTCTTTATTCTTGAAACCGTCTGTAACCACGGTAATATCATCTTGATAATGAATATCTATACCTAAACCAGAAAGCTCTTCTGTAAGTGGTGTTTGCGTTTTATCGTAACCAGCAACGTTCTTACCTATAAACTTAAAATAACGTGCCAAGGCAGACATACCTATGCCTCCGATGCCAATAAAATATACGTTATGTATGCGTTTTAAGTCCATTTCTACCAATTCTCATGCCTTTATTTACTGGTGGCATTCCCAATTAATTTTTCTATTTCGTCAACAATATCTTTTGTTGCATTGGGTAACGCTAATTTCTTAATGTTATCTCCCAAATTCTTTTGCTCTGCTTTATCTTGAAAAAGCTCAGAAAATACGTTTTCAAACTTCTCATCCAGCTCACTCTCTCTCAACAGTATAGCTGCATTCTCATTTACAAGTGCACGTGCATTTTTTGTCTGATGATCTTCGGACACATTAGGCGAAGGCACAAATATTACAGGCTTGCCCACAATACATAACTCCGAAACCGATCCTGCACCTGCTCGTGATATAATCATATCGGAAGCGGCATAGGCATAATCCATACGGTTCATAAAATCCAACACCTTAACCGTTTCAGAGTTATATTTAGCATACTCCTCTATGTAAAGTTTACCGCACTGCCATATCAATTGCACCCCGGTTTTCTTAAAAAAATCAAGATTCTTAGCTACCAACTGATTTATACGTCTTGCGCCAAGGCTACCTCCTAAAATAAGAAGTGTAGGCACTCCATTTTTTAATCCAAAAAAATCCAACGCTTCATTTTTATCCGCGGCCATTTCAACCAAATCCCCACGAACGGGATTTCCCGTCTTTACAATTTTATCCTTTGGAAAAAACCGTTCCATCTCATCATAGGCCACACAAATCTTGGCCACTTTATCCTTTAATAATTTGTTGGTAATACCTGCATACGAATTCTGCTCTTGCAATACACAAGGAACGCCCTTACCAGCAGCAACCCTTAACATAGGACCACTAGCAAAGCCACCCGTACCAATTACGGCATCAGGTTTAAATCTTCGTACTATTTTACCAGCTTTAATCAAACTACTTATCACTTTAAAAGGAAACATTAAATTTTTAAGGGTCAGTTTCCTTTGTAACCCACTAATCCATAATCCCTCGATCTCGTAACCCGCTTGAGGCACTTTTTCCATCTCCATTCTATCTTGAGCGCCTACAAATAAAAATTGCGCATCAGGATGTCTTCTTTTTAATTCGTTCGCAATAGCGATTGCTGGGTAAATATGCCCACCTGTTCCACCACCGGAGAGTATGAATTTATAATTGCCCACTGAGTACTTCTAAAGGATTCGTTTCATCTATATCTGCGGATGGTTTTTCCACACTTAAATTTTTATTACTCACACTTAAAATAATGCCAATGGCCAAACAGGTCATCCAGCTACTAGTACCACCACTACTGATTAACGGCAAGGTTTGTCCCGTAACCGGGAAAAGTTCTACCGCTACGGCCATATTTATTAGAGCCTGAAAAACAATGGGAAGCCCCACACCAAGAACCACCAGCTTTCCAAAAATATAAGTACTACTATTAGCTACTACCACTATACGGAACAGCAAAAACATGTAAAAAAACATTAATGCAAAACCGCCCACCAAACCATATTCCTCTACGATTATAGCATATATAAAATCTGATGAACTCTGTGGCAAAAAGTTCTTTTGAACACTTTTACCAGCACCTTTACCAACTATACCACCAGTGGCAATAGCTATCTTGGCTCGTTCAATTTGATAATCCGCTTCAGTATCTTCTGAATCTGCAAAATTTTCCACTCTACTAATCCACGTATCTACACGGTTGGGAAACAACCCGGGAATTGCCTTGGCTGTCAATATAAAAAAGGCAAGACTCAATACACTGGCCCCAATTATTCCCATTAAATATTTTACGGGATATCCTCCTAAAAAACAAAGTAAAAGCACCATTGAAAAAATGATGGCCGCTGTTGAAAAGTTTGCCGGTAAAATGAGGGCTACCGTTAAAAAAACGGGAATCCATAAAGGCAAAATACTTTCTTTAAATGTAACATCTTTATGGCGCACCTTGCTTAAATAGCGAGCTACATATATCATTAGCACCACCGCAGCCAAATTGGATGTCTGAAACGAAATACCAACCAAGGGAACACTAATCCACCGGCTAGCATTAGCCCCGCCTATTGTTGTTCCTTGAGCCATAGTAAACACTAACAAAACTAAAACTAAAGGCATCGCAATTAGCGATAGCCCTTTAAAGAAATGCGAAGGAATACGGTGTATTCCGTAAATTATACCAAACCCTAGAGACAATAGCAATGCATGCTTTACCAAATACCCAAAAGTAGTTCCGTTCCCCACTACATAAACCAGATTACTACTGGCACTATACACTGGTAAAAACGAAAACAAGCCCAAGAGGGCCGCAATGGCCCAAATAGCTCTATCTCCTTTGATATTGTCAAAAAATGCGTTCACTGTTTACTCTTATTTATAATGTTTTTACTGCTGCTTTAAACTGATCTCCACGGTCTTCATAGTTCTGGAACAAATCAAAACTGGCACATGCAGGTGACAACAAAACGGTATCTCCACGTTCAGCAATTTTGTAAGCTACTTTTACAGCTTCTTCCATAGCAAAAGTCTCTACCATAAGATCAACTACATTGCCAAAGGCATCTTTAATCTTCTCGTTATCCAAGCCCAAGCAAACTATGGCTTTTACTTTTTCGCGTACTAACGGCATCAATTCTTTGTAATCATTTCCTTTATCTTGCCCACCAACAATCCATACAACAGGTGTTTTAACACTATCCAACGCATAGAATACAGAGTTCACGTTAGTTGCCTTAGAATCGTTTATATACTGCACATGGTGTATTTTTAATACATTTTCAAGACGATGGGGCGCTCCTTGGAAATTAGCAATACTCTCACGGATTGATGCTTTTCTAATGCCTACTAACTTTGCCGCAGTCATTGCCGCCATACTATTTTTTAAATTGTGTTTCCCTTCTAATGCTAATGTCTCTTTTGTCATTTTCAATGTCTCGTTATTTGTGTTCAGTATAATAGTGTTGTTCTGTAAATATGCGCCTTGTTCCATTTCTCGCTTAATGGAAAAAGGGAGCAGTTTTGATTTAACGGGGTGCTTTTGAAGCCATGCAATAATTACGGGGTCATCTGCGTCGTATATTAAATAGTCCTCTTCGGTTTGGTTCTCCGCAATGCGGAATTTTGAAGCGACATAATTTTCGAATTTGTAATCGTACCGGTCCAAATGGTCCGGAGTAATATTTGTTAGAATGGCGATATGCGGTTTAAAATCCACAATACCATCCAATTGAAAACTGCTGATTTCTAAAACATAGAAATCAAAATTGTTTTCCGCTACCATTTTAGCGTAACTATCACCAATGTTACCAGCCATACCCACATTAAGACCGCCTTCTTTTAAAAGGTGATTAGCCAACATCGTTGTGGTAGTCTTTCCATTGCTTCCGGTTATTCCGATTAAAGTAGCATCCGTATATTTTGATGCAAACTCAATCTCGGAAACAACAGGAATTGCCTTTTCGTGCAAAGCCTTTACCAACGGAACGGTATCTGGTATCCAGGACTCTTCATTACCAAATCGGCATTCAGAATCTTTGCTTCCGTGTGCTTTTCAGCTTCCCAATCAATATCAAAATGTTCAAGGACTTTTCTATATTTCTCTTTAATTTTTCCTCTATCGGATACAAAAACCTCGTACCCTTGTTTTTTACCCAAGATGGCCGTGCCTACTCCACTTTCGCCTCCTCCTAAAATTACTAGCCTCTTCATCTTATCTTACTTTCAAAGTGACGACCGTAATAATTGCTAAAAGAATACCTACAATCCAAAACCGAGTTACGATCTTACTTTCGTGATACCCCTTTACTTGGTAGTGGTGATGGATAGGAGACATCAGAAAAACACGTTTTCCTTCTCCAAATTTCTTTTTGGTATACTTGAAATAACCTACTTGTATCATAACCGATAATGATTCGGCAAAGAAGATTCCACATAAAATGGGAATCAATAATTCTTTTCTAATTATTATGGCGATTACAGCAATGATTCCTCCAATAGTTAAACTACCCGTATCTCCCATAAAAACCTGTGCAGGGAAAGCATTGTACCAAAGAAAACCAATCAACGCACCCACAAATGCCGTAATAAAGACCACCAGCTCTCCCGAATTGGGTATGAACATAATGTCTAGATAATTTGAAAATATGACGTTACCGGACACCCATGCAAAAATGCCGAGTGTAAAAACAATGATTGCAGATGTACCTGCTGCTTAAGGCCATCAATACCATCAGTAAGGTTAGCTCCGTTAGAAACCGCAGTAACAATTAGTATTACAATAGGAATAAATATTAACCAAGCGTAATCTTTAGCATTTTCTCCTGCCCAACCAATGAAATCACTATAATCCAATTCATTATTCTTGAAGAAAGGAACTGTAGTTTTTACTGATTTAATCTCTAACCCCATGACATCACGAACCTGAAGTTGTTCCGTAATCATTGTACTAGAATCTTCTCTCATGGTAACCCCAGGATGAAAATATAATGTTGCCCCTACACCAAGACCCAACACTACTTGACCCAAAACTTTGAACCTACCTTTAAGCCCGTCTTTGTCTTTTTTGAATACTTTAATATAATCATCAGTAAAGCCAATGAAACCCATCCAAAGTGTGGTAACGATTAATAAGATGATGTAAATGTTATCTAATTTAGCAAACAACAACACCGGTATTAGGGTTGACATGATAATGATAAGCCCACCCATAGTTGGCGTACCTGCTTTTTGCTTCTGACCATCAAGACCAAGGTCCCGAACACTTTCTCCTATTTGTTTCTTCTGAAGAAAAAGAATAACACGCTTACCGTATACCGTAGCGATTACTAGCGAAGATAGAATAGCCATAGCAGCCCTAAAGGTGGTGAACTGAAATAAGCTCGCCTGGCAACTGGTATTGTTTCTCTAAATATTCGAATAGGTAGTATAGCATCTTTTAAGCTTCTAGTCTTTTATTTATTTGGTCTTTGTTATTTATCCAAACTCTTCAAAATCTCTTTGACCATTTCAAAATCGTCAAAGTGAATTCGTTTTCCGTTGGTTTCTTGATACGTCTCATGGCCTTTACCGGCAATGAGTATGATATCTTCAGCATTAGCCAATTGGCATGCTGTTTTTATAGCCTGTTCCCTATTTTCTATGGATAGGATTTTCTTTAAATTCTGTGGTTCCACACCCTCTTCCATTGCTTCAATTATGACAGATGGCGATTCGCTTCTAGGGTTATCCGAGGTAAAAATGGCCTGATTGCTCATTTCTGAAGCGATATGACCCATTACCGGACGCTTTGATCTGTCTCTATCGCCACCACACCCCACAACGGTGATGACGTTTTCATTTCCAGTTCTCAAAGTGCTGATTGTTTCCAACACATTTTTTAACGCGTCCGGCGTATGGGCATAGTCGACTATGGCAGTAATTTTTTTACCTGATATAAAATATTGGAAGCGACCGTCTACATTTTCAAGCTCACTGAGCAATCTTAATGTTTCCAACGTTTCCATTCCCAACAAATCCGCTGTAGCGAAAATGGCCAACATGTTATAAGCATTAAAATGCCCAATTAGCCTTGACCATAATTCATGGTCATTTATTTTTAACAGCGTCCCGTCAAACTGACTCTCCAAAACCTGTGCTCTATAATCAGCATAAGTTCTAAGAGCGTATGTATATTTCTTTGCCTTTGTATTCTGAAGCATAATAGCCCCATTCTTATCATCAATATTTGAAATAGCAAAAGCATTTTTCGGCAATTGATCAAAAAGAATTTTCTTAGTATCTCTATACTCGGCAAACGTTTTATGATAATCTAAATGATCATGAGAAAGATTTGTAAAAATAGCTCCCTCAAAAACCAACCCTTGTGTCCTTTTTTGATGAATACCATGCGAGCTCACTTCCATAAAACAAAACTCTACACCCGCCTCATTCATGAGGTACAAATGCTCGTTAATTGTTAATGCATCTGGAGTAGTATGGCTTGTAGCGTAAACTTCTTCGTCTACCATTATTTTAATAGTAGACAAAAGCCCCACTTTATAGCCTGCCTTTTTAAACAACTGGTACAATAGACTGGAAATGGTAGTCTTACCATTAGTTCCCGTAACACCAACCAGTTTTAAATTTTTGGAAGGATTTCCGTAGAAATTAGATGCCATCATAGCCAATGCCGTGTTACCATCTTTAACCTCTACATAAGTAACCCCTTCTACTATCTGATCAGGCAATTGCTCACAAACAATAGCTTTTGCACCAAGGTCAATTGCTTTAGCTATATATAAATGACCATCGGTCAATGTGCCTTTAATAGCCACAAAAACATCGTCCATTTTAACCTTTCTAGAATCAAAACAGATGTTATTCACCAATACATTGGTAGAACCGATTACATCGGTCAGGCTTGCCCCGAACAATATGTCTTTTAACAACTTCACGATAGCTCTAGTGTAATTTTCTTAGTATTCTTAATATTCTCCCCTTGAGATACAGATTGTCTTTTTACTTTTCCGTTACCTCTTACTTCCACCTCTATCCCAAGATTCTCGAGAATTGAAATGGCATCCATGCCGCTCATACCTTTTACATTAGGCACTTGCTTATAATTCTTTTGCGCTTCGGCATAATATCTTTGATACGATTTATCCAATCGTTCATCTTTCATCTTTTCCATATCCACCTCATCAACCAATGGTGAAGTCGCATATACTTTTTGAGCTACAGATTTAAAAACAGGACCAGAAACATCCGCTCCATAATACCCTACACTCTTGTCTGGCTCATGAATTACCACTATGCAAGAATACTTTGGGTTTTCTGCCGGAAAATAACCTGCAAAAGATGATATATACTTTAGTTTATCTGGGTCCTTAGATACATAGTTCTTTTGCGCCGTACCCGTTTTACCCGCCATAGAAAAATTAGGCGAATACAAACCATGGCCTGTACCGTATTTCTTTTCGACTACGTTTTTCAAAAGCTTCTGAACCTTAGCTGCCGTTTCTTTTGAGCAAACCGCTTCATTTATAACTTCCTTATCGAACTTTCTAATAGTCTGATCCCATTCCTTCACTTCTTTGATCAACCTTGGCTTTACCATCTCACCATCATTGGCAATAGCATTGTAAAAAGTCAACACTTGTAAAGGGGTCATAGAAACTTCATACCCATGAGACATCCAAGCCAAAGAAATACCTGACCAACCTTTATCACCAGGAATCTAATAACAGGCTCACCTTCACCTTTAATAGGCAAATCAAGCTTTTTATTAAGGTTCATACTCATTAAGCGATTCACATATTTTTCTGGGTCGTTCTTATAATTGTTATGAATCATTTTTGCAAAAGCCGTGTTTGAAGAAACTTCAAAAGCATGACCAACAGATATTTTTCCATAACCACCCCACTTAGAATCTTTTACGATTCTGTCATAGATTTTCCATCTACCCTTTTCTGTATCGATTACCGTACTGGTATCAATTACCTTATCCTCAAGAGCAGCAACAAGCGACATTAATTTAAAGGTAGACCTGGCTCACTAGACTCCCCAACAGCATAGTTCAAACGCTCGTAATATTTACCAGCTTCCGTTCTACCCAAATTAGAAATAGCTTTTACCTCTCCGGTTTCTGTTTCCATTACAATAACACAACCGTGATCCGCCTTATAATGCTCTAATTGCCCCAGCAAAGCGTGGTGGGCGATATCCTGAATATTAATATCGATGGTAGACACCAAATCATACCCATCTTTAGGCTCAACAATATTCTCCCACCCAATTGGCTTCCACTGGCCTTTGGCAATCTTCTGTTTTAATCTTTTTCCTTGTACACCTCTTAAATATTCTCCGTAAGCCCGTTCCAAGCCAACACCAGAGTAATACCCTTCATCATCTACGTTCTCATACCCAACACTACGTTCGGCAATTTTTCCTAAAGGGTGTTCTCTTACCGTTTTCTGATCAATAATCAATCCCCCTTTGTATGGGCCCTTATTGAATAGAGGAAAATCCTTTACGGTTATATATTCTGAATAATCCAGATTTCTAGCGATAAGCGCGTATCTGTTTTTATTCACTTTAGCCTTTCTCAATAACTTCTGATAATGAGAAGACGGCTTGCCTAACATTTTTGAAAGCGCATTAGACAAAGGCACTATATTTTGTCTGAAATCCTCATCGCTTACCGTAACCGCATCAAAACGGATGGTATAGCGAGAGACTGAAGTCGCTAAAAGGCTTCCATCATCAGAATACAGATTACCACGATTGGGAGCAATAGTGAACATCTTCTCTGTTCGCTCCATAGCCAAAGCCTTGTACTTATCGCCCTGCGCATACTGGATATTCACCAATTTAAACAGCACCGCGATAGCGAACAAGAACATGAACGCCGTTACAACGTACACCCGGGTTAATATGCTTTTTTCCGTTACTGCCACTACTCTTCTACCTTATTAGACTTAACTCTTATTTGTTTGGGTGGCACCTGTGAAGGAAACAACCCTTTCTCTGAAACTATATTCATTACAGTAGACTCCAGTTTTAACTGCTGCACATCGGAACGCGCATCTACGAACTCATTACGAAGCTCTTTTACCTCTTCGTTCAATGCAGCTATTTGGTGCACCTTTTTATCTGCACTGTGCGAGCTACCAATCATTATAGTCGCAAGAAAAGAAGTGAAAATGATGAACAGCCAGTTCTTAGGAGCATCATCGCTCACCAAAAACCTACCTTTTAATATGTTCAACAAACCTTTTTTCATGTCTTTCTTCTCTCTTTTTAATTTTCTTACTTCAATACTTATATGCGTTCCGCAATTCTTAATTTGGCACTGCGAGCGCGATTATTCTTTGAAATTTCTTCTCTGGACGGAACTATTAATGGCCCAACTTTTTTAAACGGAACATCTATATTTCCATAAAAATCTTTTGGAGCCTCTCCTTGAAACTGTCCTTCTCGTATAAAGCGCTTCACCAGCCTATCTTCTAAAGAATGATAACTGATAATGCTTAACCGCCCACCTACATCTAACAATTCCGGTGTTTGAAGCAAAAACTCTTCAATTACCGCTATCTCTTGGTTAACCTCAATACGAATGGCCTGATATATCTGAGCCAATATTTTATGTTCCTTTGCATTGGGCAAAAATGCCCGCAACACCTCTTTTAATTTTTCAGTTGTTTTGATGGGCTCCTCTTCTCTTTTCGCCAGAATGGTCTTTGCCATAGCATTTGCATTTCGCAAATCGCCATATTGAAAAAGAACCTTTCTTAAATCATCATAATCATAAGTATTAACCACATCGTAGGCCGACAAAAGATTTCTTTTGCTCATTCGCATATCCAAATCCGCATCAAACCTAGTTGAGAACCCACGTTCCGCTTTATCGAACTGATGCGATGAAACACCGTAATCGGCTAAAATTCCATCTACTTTCCGAACACCATAGAACTTCAAAAACTGCTTAACGAACCTGAAATTCTCGTTGATTAGCGTAAACCGCTCATCACCCAAAGTATTTGCAAGTGCATCTTCATCTTGGTCAAAAGCAAATAGTTTCCCTTTGCTCCCCAATTGCTTTAATATCTCTTTGGAATGCCCACCGCCACCAAAAGTGACATCAACGTAGACTCCGTCTTCCTTAATATTGAGCCCGTTTACCGACTCCTCTAATAAAACTGGATTATGATACATAGCTTTCGTCATCTCCGTCATCGCCCATTACCTCTTCTGCTAATTCGGCAAAATCCTCTGCGGTTTCTTCTAATACTTTTTCGTAACTATCCTTGTCCCAAATCTCAATAATGTTGATTGCTGAACTCAAAACAACCTCTTTAGAGATATTAGCAATCTCAACAAGGTTTTTAGGAATCAACATTCTACCTGTACCGTCTATTTCAATAACCTTTACACCGGCAGAAAAACGACGGATAAAATCGTTGTTCTTTTTCTTGAAACGGTTCTTCTTGTTCATCTTCTCCATAAGTAGATTCCACTCCTCCATAGGGTACAATTCTAGACATGGCTGAAAAACAGACCTTTTGATGACAAAACTTTGATTTAAAATAGGAGACATCTGATTTTTTAGGGCAACCGGGATCATTACCCTACCTTTGGTATCGGCCTTACAATCGTATGTTCCAATGAAATTTATCACTTAAAAAAGCTGTTTTACAATACTATAACTCAAAACTACACATTTTATTACCACATTTTACCACTAATTACCACTTTGTTAATAACTAGTGGGTTTTGGGCATAAATTCTACTCAAAATTTCACCCTAAAAAAGTGTGTTTTTAGGTCTAGAATGAAAAAAATTATAGTCAATTCTCGCTTTATTGGTCTATACTTGTATTAAAGTCATAATAGGATAATGCCTATCTTTGACAAACAGACCAAGAAGTATCTTGAATGGAAGAAAATTTAATTACAGAAGGAAAATTCCGGTATATAGAAATAGGTGAAGGAACACCTATCATTATTTTACACGGTCTTATGGGAGGGCTTAGCAATTTTCAAGGTGTTTCCGAATACTTTCCTAGCAAAGGTTATAAAATTCTCATACCAGAACTACCTATTTATGACATGCCAATGCTTAAGACGAACGTTAAGCAATTTGCTAAATTCTTAGCTAAATTCATTGAGTTCAAAGGGCTAAAAGATGTTATATTATTAGGTAATTCTCTTGGAGGACATATAGGTCTTTTGCATACCAAACTCTACCCTAAATTTGTAAAGGCACTAATCATCACCGGAAGTTCAGGATTGTATGAAAGCGCTATGGGAGATGGTTATCCAAGACGTGGCGACTATGAGTTTATAAAGAAAAAAGCACAGGATGTTTTTTATGACCCCTCTATAGCTACAAAAGAAATTGTAGACGAGGTATTTGCAACTGTAAATAATCGCGTAAAAACCTTAAAGACTTTGGCCATTGCAAAAAGTGCCATCCGTCATAATATGGCTAGTGACCTTCCTAAAATGAATACGCCTATATGTATTATTTGGGGAAAGAATGACACTGTCACACCTCCTGATGTAGCAGACCTTTTTCATGAGCTACTACCTGATTCTGACTTGTTCTGGATCGATAAATGTGGACACGCTCCAATGATGGAAAACCCAGATAAGTTCAACGAAATTTTAGACGGCTGGTTAACCAAACGAGGATTTTAACCACCGCTACTACAAGCTTCTTAAAATAAATTTACAAGGTGCACATTAAATCGGCAAAGTTTATAATTAGTAATACCGATGTGGCAAGATGCCCCAACGAGCCCCTACCAGAATATGCCTTTATTGGTCGTTCTAATGTAGGTAAGTCTTCATTGATCAATAGTCTTACTGAAAGAAAAAGCCTAGCAAAGACTTCTGGCCGTCCTGGGAAAACACAGCTGATAAATCACTTTAAAATTAATGAAAATTGGTTTTTGGTAGATTTACCAGGTTATGGCTATGCCCGTGTTTCCAAAAAGAGCAAGAGTACTTTTCAAAAATATATAACCGATTATTTTGTAAAACGTGAGCAATTGGTATGTGCATTCGTTTTAGTAGATATCCGTCATGAACCACAGAAAATAGACATGGAGTTTATGGAGTGGATGGGCGAAAATAATATTCCATTCTCTATTATTTTTACCAAGGCCGATAAATTGAAGCCTGCAATAATAGAAGAAAATGTAAATAAATATATCGCCGAATTATTGAACGGCGTTTGGGAGGAAGCTCCTTCTTACTTTATCACATCCTCATCCAAAGGCTATGGCCGTGATGATGTATTAAACTTTATAGACAATATCAATACCGACTTTTTAAAGCCTCTAAGATTTAAGCTTTTGTTCTTTCTTGAATAATTTTCGTTAGCGATTCGGAATTTTCAAGAGTATTCATTTCCTCTGTACTTACAAAGACTTGCAAGTCTTCATTTACCTGAGCCAGTATAATAGGAAAAGTATACTTGTTTCCAAATTTAGATGCGTACTGTTTCTTATACTCATCTTTATGAAGAAACTCCATTTCTAGATTGGTTTGCTCTCTAAATTTCTTCCAAACCTTATCTTCCGTAAAAACTCCAAAAGTTATATCGCACAGATTACAATCATAGGTACTAGGGCTCAATATTTTATGAGCACTATCTAACAATGCATTTTTTAAACCTGAATCTGCATTATAAATAAAAATGAGTTTTTGAATATCTGAATCTTTCATTATTGTAAGGTAAAACTATATATTTATATAACTAAAAAGAACATGAAATATGACCTACAAATTGCCCATATTAATTTTGTTCTTCGCTTTCACGCTGCTGAGCTGTAAGTCACCTAAAACCCACACAACTTACAGCAGCGAAACCCTAAAAATAATTCCTGTTTCCAAAAATAGCTTTATTCACATCTCCTATTTATCTACGGACGACTATGGAAAGGTAGCTTGCAATGGACTTGTTTATATGAATGACGGTGAAGCTGTAGTTTTTGATACCCCAACCGACACCGAAACATCAAACGAACTGATACAGTGGATTACAAAAACTAAGCAGCATAACATAAAAGCAGTGGTCGTGAATCATTTTCATGACGATTGCCTAGGGGGCATAGAAGCTTTTCACGAACTGAGCATTCCATCTTATGCAAATAATGCAACCATAGAGCTCGCCAAAAAAGAAGGTAATCCAGTCCCACAAATTAGTTTTGACACAGAAAAGGAACTGACTCTTGGAAATAAAAAAATAATTAATAGGCATTTTGGAGAAGCACACACGAAAGACAATATTGTAAGCTATATACCCAGCGAGCATTTACTTTTTGGAGGTTTGCCCCGTTAAATCGCTTAACGCTACCAAAGGTTATCTTGGCGATGCGAATGTTGAGAAATGGAGCAAGACTATTTCAAAAATAAAAACAGCCTATCCAGACCTTAAAACCGTTATTCCTGGACACGGGGATTACGGTGGTATAGAATTACTGGATTATACCATTACTCTATTCAAAATAGAGCAATCCCCAAAATAAAACATTTATAACTCAACTCTTAAACTCTTATGCGCACTACACTCCACAAAGCAGACACCAGAGGCCATGCCAACCATGGCTGGCTGAATAGTTATCATACTTTCAGTTTTGGTAATTATCACAATCCAGACCGAATGAGTTTTGGTGTATTACGGGTTCTAAATGATGACGAGGTAGCTGCAGGCATGGGGTTTGGCACCCACGGACATAGCAATATGGAAATCATCTCCATTCCTTTAGAAGGTGACCTAGAACACAAAGACGACATGGGAAACACAACAGTTATTCGCCAAGGCGATATACAGGCCATGAGCGCAGGGAGAGGGATACAACATAGTGAAAAGAACAAAAGCCATGACCAACAGGTGAAGTTCTTGCAGATTTGGATTCTTCCTAACAAGGTTAATGTTACCCCTCGTTATGATCAGATTACTCTAGCTCAGGGCAGTTTAAAAAATAACTTAAAGCAAATTGTATCTCCCAATGCAAATGATGAAGGTATTCGGATTCATCAAAACGCCTTGGTTCAGCTTAGGAGAGTTTGATAAAGATGAAACAAATACTTATATTCTAAAGGATACCGCCAACGGAGTTTACATTTTTCTATTAGAAGGAAAATGTACCGTGAACGGCGTTACATTAGAAAAAAGAGATGGCCTTGGTATTGAAGAAATAGATAAAATTGACATCATTTACAACGAAAACTCAAAAATTCTACTGATGGAAGTACCTATGGCCAACTAACAATAGGTATTACTTTAAATCTAGTTTTTCAGCAAAGTATGCACAGAAATCTTTCATAGTAGCCGTCATTTTTTCATCTTGAGTGGCTTTCATGAATGTATCTGACAACGAAACCAAAGTCTGATGAAAAAACAATTTCATTTCATCAACAGGCATATCTTTTGTCCAAAGGTCAATCTTAAGCGACTCTTGATTCTTACTATCCCAAACAGATAAAAGCATAGCTTTTGCCTTTTCATTCTCTATACCGCCATCTTGTGCAGACCAACTAAGCTCTTCAGGAACTTGATTCTCATCTAAACCTACCCTTAACGTTATTTCTGAAGTATGAAGTTTTGACATATTATTTTCTTGGTTTGTAATTTGATTTTTTAAATATTTCTTCTGCTGGCAAGTTCAACATTTGTTGTAACGTTACCTCATTCTTATCCATAAAAGAGCGAACAATCTGCCATCCTACGTAACGACCTATACGTCCCGGTGATTCATTATCCAACTCCAATCCAAATTTGGAAAATGGTGCCGGATCCAAAAATCGTCTAGCCAAAGTATTCTCTGTACTGTATAAATACTCACTCTCTATAAAATTACGCCAAATAGCTTGCTCATTGGCTTCTGCCCATAAAAACTGGTCTTCCGAATAGTTTATTTTTTGAGCATCGGTCGCTAAAGGAAGTAATTCATCTTTCAAGTATAGCTCTTTTCCATAATAAATAAGCTGAGCAAGAAATGTGCGTTCTTGAGGTCTTGGCACAACTTTTTTAGCAAAAGCGCTTGCCACATCAACAGCCAGATATTGGCTATCCAAATCTGCACTTATATAATTTTGGATTTCATGATAAAAACGATGTTCTGGACCCAAATAATTATCCAACCCAATAAGTAGTAAGGTATCCGTTAAGATAATACGATTGCTATAATCCACATCTGAAATTACCGTAACCACCTTTGGAGTATCAAACTGTGGAAAATAATATTTAATATGTTTGAACAAAAGCTCCAAGGATTCTTCTTCCTGCGAAAAATCTGAAAACTTTTTTCTACCTCAGAAAAGAGTTCTATCTGAATGGTATCTTTCATCTTAGCCACCCAAACACTATCTGCATACTGTGCTGGAAACAGATAAGGATATTTTCCCTTTAAGGCAGGCAGACCCTCTGGAGTTGCTGCGGCAAATTCAGAATCAAACCTATCTACTTTTAGTTCTACATTAATTTTCTTGACATCTTCAGAGACCTTTGGACTCTCATTACAGCCTAAAAACAGGACTGAAATTATAAAAATGGCAAAAACAGGGATATAATTGTAAAGTAATTTCCGATACATTTCAATATTTAACTGCAAGGCATTATTTTTAAGCTCACAAAGTTAGTCGATCTAGACATAATGACAATCCTATGCAGACAGAAAAGGTAGTAGATTACATAGTAAACTGGTTAAAAGAATATGCAGTAAATGCAAATATGAAAGGTTTTGTTATAGGAATATCCGGAGGAATAGACTCTGCGGTCACCTCTACCCTATGCGCAAAAACCGGTCTTGAGCTTATGTGTTTAGAGATGCCCATACACCAAGCCGAGAACCAAGCGTCTCGTGCCTCAAAACATATTGACTGGCTTCAAACCAATTTTGACAAGGTAAAAAGACAACCAGTTAACCTTACTCCCGTATTTGACAGTCTTATAGCTACCCTTCCAGCCGTAGAGAATGAGGAAGACCGTTTCATGTCGTTGGCCAACACCAGAGCACGCTTACGAATGACTACTCTCTATTATTTTGCCGCTTTAGAAGGCTATTTAGTTGCTGGGACAGGAAATAAAGTAGAAGATTTTGGTGTAGGATTTTACACCAAATATGGTGATGGCGGAGTAGATTTAAGCCCTATTGCAGACCTTTTGAAGACACAAGTTTATGAAATTGCCAACTATTTGAATATCAACATGGATATTCAAAAGGCAGCTCCTACAGATGGTCTTTGGGGCGATGACAGAACAGATGAAGATCAGATAGGAGCAAGCTACCCAGAGCTGGAATGGGCTATGGAAATGCAAGATAAAGGCAAAAATGAAGACGATTTTACTGACAGAGAGAAGGAAGTCTTTCTTATTTACACAAAACTAAATACAGCTAATAAGCACAAGATGAATCCTATACCCGTTTGCGAAATTCCGCACACACTTTTTTAGCAATTTATCCGTAAATATGGTAAAGTAATCGAATATATTCATAAAACATGCCTATTTGGTGAAAAAAACACCAGTTTTGTTTAAAGAATTAGATTTTTAAACCTTACATTGCATGTCAGTATTTTAGACGTACGATGAACGTTTATAATCTAGATTAAAACTATCAACATGATTAAAGTATTGATTGCAGACAACCATCCTATTATTAGAATGGGAGTGACAAATGTTCTTGAATCTGCTAATGGATTTGAAATGGTGGGTGCGGTAGCCACTACTTCTGAGCTCTTCGAAAAATTGGAGAGTGTAAATCCTGACGTAGTAATGCTGGAGATGGACATTCCGGAAATTAACGGAATCGCCACGCTGCGAAAATCAAAAAAGAGTACCCAAGTGTTAGAGTATTAATGTATAGCGGTCAATCTGAAGACGTATATGCACTAAGTACAATTCGCGCAGGTGCCTTTGGATATCTTTCAAAAGCTTCAGACATAGACTACATCATAACGGCAGTTAAAAAAGTAAGCGAAGGCAATATGTTCATTACAAATGAACTAGCGCAACGTTTAGCTTTTGATGAAGGTACTCAGAAACCAAGAAGGTTCTTTAGAAAACTTTCTACTCGTGAGGTTGAAGTACTTAAGTTATTGGCCAGCGGAAAGCGTAACAAAGATGTTGCCATCGGTTTGAACTTAAACGAAAAAACAGTGAGCACCTACAAGGCTCGTTTGATGAAGAAATTGAACGTAGACAACATGGTAGATCTTTTGCAACAAGCAAAAGCACTAGAACTTTATTAGAAAGTTTACATTCGTAACACGTACAAACCCTGATGATTTCCGTTAGGGTTTTTTTATGCCTAATTTTTAAGGTTTACGAAGTTACAATTAAGAAAACACTCTATTCAATTTCTTGTTTAGCAGCTTATTAAGCTGTAAATAGTTCATGATTTCCTCTAGAGTTTCCCTATGGTCCTCTACACTTTCCTTGGTATTATCCTGCAAAGCGATCATGCGCTTCTTTATAAGAAAACAACGTAAGGTCAAAATAGTCTCGCTTACCAGCTGCGCCACCCCTACTTCCTTTTTTTTAGGATAGATATCTTTCCGCTCCCAACTATGTAATGTATATTTTTCTTCCTCCATTAAAATAGATGAAATTTCAGACACTAACTTCTGATCAAGGCCGCTCAGAAATTTGCTTATAGTAAAATCCGCCTCTTGGTTCAATGCTTCAATAAGTTTAGAATAAATCTGCCTAAACTGTTCATTGGCCAGTTCTATTTCATCATCCTGAAGATCTAAATAAATCTTTTCGTAAACTTTAGCTTCAATAGATTCAGGCTCCAATACCAAATCACCAGATTCACTTTCTTTCAGCACTAAATCTTCAAACTCTTCCTTTTCACCTCCGTACAGCAACAATAGCTCAATAATCTTTCGCTCTAACAAATATTGTACATCTACCTTTTCTTGTGGAGCTTCGTTCTTAACTACATCAAAGGCTTTCTGCTCTGGTTTTTTATTTTTAGAAGCATCCGTTGAGTCTTTTTTACCCATCTGGGCCAATGTACTAAATAGCACACCTTCCGATACCTTCATGATATTGGCACACTCCTGAATATAGATTTCACGCTTTATGGCATCCGGTATTTTTGAAATACTCTGTATGATATCCCTAACCGTATCCGCACGCTTTATAGGGTCATTGGCGGCTTCTTGAGCCAAAAGCCCCGCTTTGAACTGTATAAAATCCTGAGATTTTTCTTCTAAGTAAAGTTGAACATCCTCTAGCGCATTGTTCTTGGAAAAACTATCTGGATCTTCTCCTTCCGGAAAAGTGCAAACCTTAACGTTCATTCCCTGTTCCAAAATCAAATCTATACCACGTAAAGATGCCCGTAGACCGGCAGCATCACCATCAAAAAGAACCGTGATGTTTTTGGTCAACCTATTTATCAAGCGAATCTGATCAGGTGTCAATGCCGTACCACTGGACGAAACCACATTATGGATTCCCCTTTGATAAAACTGAATAACATCTGTATACCCTTCTACCAAATAACAATTATCCTCTTTAGCGATGGACTGTTTGGCATGATAAATCCCGTAAAGCACCTTACTTTTATGATAGATATCACTCTCCGGTGAATTGAGATATTTGGCTGCCTTTTTATCATTTCCAAGAATACGGCCTCCAAAACCCAATACTCTACCGCTCATGGAGTGTATAGGAAACATTACCCGCCCTTTAAACCTATCAAACGTCTTAGGGTTGTTTGGGTTCTGTGCGTCTTCTTTGACGATGGTTAAACCCGTTTGTTCCAGGTACTTTAATTTATACCCTTTATCAAAAGCTGCCTTTGTAAAACCATCCCATTGATCAAGACAATAACCTAAATTAAATTGCTTTATAATCTCTTCCGTAAAACCTCTTTCCTTAAAATAGCTAAGACCAATGGCCTTCCCTAATTCTGTATCCCATAGCATTTGAGCAAAGTGCTTCTGGGCGAATTCAGAAACGAGATACATACTTTCTCGCTCATCTGCCTCTTGCTTTTGCTCATCAGTACGCTCGGTTTCCTCTATTTCAATATTATACTTTTTAGCCAAGTACTTTATGGCTTCCGGATAAGTAAAATGCTCATGTTCCATTAAAAAGGCCACCACGTTACCCCCTTTTCCACTACTAAAATCCTTCCAAATTTGCTTCACGGGAGACACCATAAAACTTGGTGATCTTTCATCTGAAAAAGGACTAAGTCCTTTAAAGTTAGACCCTGATTTTTTCAATTGTACAAAATCGCCAATAACCTCTTCTAAACGGGAGGTCTCGTAAACTTTATCAATTGTATTTTTTGAAATCAAATTTTGAGATTTTTATGTGGAAACGAATCCAACAAAGATAAACAGAAAAGAGCTACACCCTATTTTCAGGGATATCATTTTCGCTAGCAAAAGGGAATTTTACCAGACTCCATTACCTCAACTTTGTACTATAGATTTTTAACCCTATTACAAACTTAAAAAACAAAATTATGATCTGGGGAATTGCATTAGTATTATTAAGTATAGTAGCTGTACCATCTTTATTATTATCAAAAAAACCAAACGCAAAAGAACTCCTGGAAAAGGTAGAACCCTACCAAGGGTGGATTGGCATTATATTCTGCTTTTGGGGAATCTGGGGCATTATTACGGCTATTTTAAACCTAGGATGGCTAAGCATATCTCCTGTTTGGTGGATTACTTTTTTAGCAGGCAATATAGTTTCAGCAGGATTAGGTTTCATGTTGGGCTCAGGTCTTATCAACAAATTTTTCTTATCCAATAATGCAGCGGCGCGTGTTAAAGCGGAAGAGCTACGCGAACGAATTGCTCCTAAACAGGGAAAACTTGGACTTTTAGGCATAGCCGTGGGAAGCTGGATGATTATTGCTTCTTTTTTATTCTCTGTGGCATAAGTTTCTATCTACAAAAACCGTTAAATATTTAAATCAACAACTATATAAAAATAACATCATGAAAAAAGTAATAACAAGCATTGCATTAATGGTCTTCTCATTTATGGCTTTCGCTCAAAATAATTTACAAAACAACATTAACGTTAATGGCGCTTACGAATTTATTATTGCCCCAGAATATTCTAGCAAGATGATCGTAAGTCTTAATAACGTGTATTACGACACACAGACCATGAACCTTGAAGAAGTAAAAACTAGGTATATGGAAAATTTGACCAAAGCAGGCATAAAGAAGGAGCAACTTAAAGAAGTTCCTCTTTATTATGCGCTTTTGGGTTATGAAAAAGAAGGCACCGTGTACGAGTTCAAAACGAAATCCTTAGAAGAAATGCAGAAGTTTCTTAACGTAAAAGCTATTGGTGTTACGCGCTCAGATACCAACCTCAAAGCTCAATTGAGCGACAAACAAATGGCAGAGTATGCAAAACTCGCTTTTGACGATGCCAAGGTTAAAGCCACAGCTATTGCTCAAAAAATTGGAAGAAAAATTGGAAAAGCAATCTACATTAATGATACAAACTCACAGAAAATAGTAGAATCTATGTATTATGGGAACTCAGAACAGAAGAAAATGTATTACTTATCTGTTTCCTTTGAGTTGTTATAAAGTGTAATTATTTATTAAAAAATAAAGCCTTCGTAAAACTCCCATAATCACGTTGTTTTTACGAAGGTTTTTTTTATGCTGATATTTTTGAAGTCAAATAAAACCAAGTAGATTATGAAACTACTTTTTTCGGTCTACCACATAGTTCACCATCAATTCAAGTGAATCTCTATAGGTTGATTCTGGGTAAGTAGATAGTATTTTTAATGCTTCTTCTTTAAAATGTAGCATTTTTTGAACGGCATAATCTAAGCCTCCACTATCCTTTACAAAAGCAATTACTTCTTTGACCCGCTTCTTATCTTTATTATGATTTTTCACCGAATTGATAAGCCACTTCTTGTCCGATTTTGAACAAATATTAAGCGTATGTATTAAAGGCAAGGTCATTTTTTGCTCTTTAATATCTATTCCCGTAGGTTTCCCTATTTTCTCATCTCCATAATCAAAGAGATCATCTTTTATCTGAAAAGCCATGCCACAAAGTTCTCCAAACTTTCTAAAAGTTTCCACATCTAATGATTGTGGCTGAACCGAGCAAGCTCCTAAACTACAGCACGCAGCAATTAAGGTTGCCGTTTTTTGACGGATGATATTATAATATACATCTTCGGTAATATCTAAACGTCTTGCTTTTTCAATTTGCAACAATTCGCCCTCACTCATTTCACGTACTGCAACGGATATAATTTTAAGAAGATCAAAATCTTCATTATCTATAGACAGCAAAAGTCCTTTTGACAGTAGGTAATCACCCACCAAAACAGCAATTTTATTTTTCCAAAGGGCATTTATAGAGAAAAAGCCTCGGCGTTTATTGCTTTCGTCAACTACGTCATCATGGACTAAAGTAGCGGTATGAATGAGTTCAATTACCGATGCGCCACGATAGGTGCGCTCGTTAACTTCACCATTGTTGAGCATTTTGGCCGTAAGAAATACGAACATAGGTCGCATTTGCTTCCCTTTTCGATTAACAATGTAGTAGGTTATGCGATTCAGTAGCGCAACTTTTGAAGACATCGCCTCACGGAACTTTTCCTCGAAAATTTCCATTTCGTGGTTTACAGGTTCCTTAATTTGCGATACTATTTTCAAAAAATCGAATTTTGTTTGCTACCTATTTTGAGCGCATAAATTTAGGCAAAAAGAAAAGAGTAGATCGTATGCTTGCAGCAGTAATCACAAAAAGCGCATCAGTTACTTCCAATATAAATTTCAAAGTGAGAAATACTTACAATTTGAAGTAAAAATACAAGTACAGAGATTTGACTCCCTATTGTTTATTGGCCAATTGACCACAAGCTGCATCAATGTCCTTACCTCGAGAACGTCTTACAGTTACCACTATACCATTTCTTTCCAAGGTATTCACGTACATATCTATAGCGCCATTCGATGCTTGCTGAAACTCTCCATCATCTATAGGATTATACTCTATAAGATTTACTTTTGATGGAGCAAATTTACAGAAGCTTACCAAGGCATCCACATCAGACTGAGAATCATTAATTCCCTCCCAAACAACATACTCATAGGTAATCCTACTTTTTGTTTTGGAATACCAATATTCCAATGCTTCTCGTAAATCTGCCAAAGTAAAAGTAGCGTTGAAAGGCATTATTGAAGTACGGATTTCATCAATAGCAGAATGCAATGAAACCGCCAATTTAAACTTCACCTCATCATCCGCCATCTTACGAATCATCTTGGGCACACCAGATGTAGAGACGGTAATACGCTTAGGACATACCTAGGCCTTCCGGAGAAGTTATCTTGTCTATGGCTTTCAATACATTGTTGTAGTTCATGAGCGGCTCGCCCATACCCATAAAAACAATATTGCTCAAAGGTTTATCAAAATACAGGCGACTCTCATTATCTATGGCAACCACCTGATCGTAAATTTCATCAGGATTTAGATTACGCATACGTTTTAAACGAGATGTTGCACAAAACCGGCAATCAAGACTACAACCAACTTGACTAGATACACAAGCCGTAGTTCTGGTTTTAGTTGGAATAAGAACCGATTCCACCACTAAATCATCATGCAAACGAACGGCATTTTTTATAGTGCCATCATTACTACGCTGCATTAAATCTACCTTAATGTGATTGATTACAAAATTAGCTTCTAGCATATCTCTAGTTTCTTTTGAGAGATTAGTCATCCCCTCAAAAGAATGAGCCGCTTTCTGCCACAGCCATTCATACACCTGATTACCACGAAAAGCCTTGTCTCCATTAGAAACAAAGAAATTCCGTAATTGCTCTTTGGTAAGTGCTCGTATGTCTTTTTTTTGTGCCTTCACATTTTAAAAACTAAAAACCCTTCTATACTTTTCAATAAAATATAAAGAAGGGTTTTAAAATTTATGTTTTTACCAGTTTGGTAAAACTAGATAATTAGCATTGCATCACCATAAGAATAGAACTTGTACTGCTCTAAAATGGCTTCCTTGTAAGCTTTCTTCATTAAATCATGACCTATGAAAGCAGATACCATCATCAACAATGTTGATTTAGGCAGGTGAAAGTTAGTTACCATACAGTTAGCAATACTGAATTCATATGGAGGGAAGACAAACTTATTTGTCCAACCATCAAATGTATTCAATGTATGTTGAGAAGAAACTGCACTTTCAAGTCCACGCATTACTGTAGTACCTACAGCACAAATACGTTTTTTCTTTTTCTGAGCATTGTTAACTACCTCAGTAGCTTTCTCATCAATAAAAAGTTCTTCGCTATCCATTTTGTGCTTAGACAAATCTTCAACCTCGACTGGGTTGAAAGTACCTAAACCAACATGAAGCGTTACTTCTGCAAAATCAACTCCTTTTATCTCAAGACGCTTTAATAAGTGCTTTGAGAAGTGAAGACCTGCAGTTGGTGCTGCAACAGCTCCTTCATGCTTTGCATATATAGTTTGGTAACGATCCTCATCTTCCGGCTCTACATCTCTCTTTATATATTTTGGCAACGGAGTTTGACCTAATTCACGAAGTTTTCTTCTGAAATCGATATACGAACCATCATAAAGAAAACGCAATGTTCTACCTCTTGATGTTGTGTTATCAATAACCTCAGCTACTAACGTCTCATCTTCTCCAAAGTACAACTTATTACCAATACGTATTTTACGAGCTGGATCAACAAGAACATCCCAAAGACGTTGTTCTTCGTTTAACTCACGCAATAAAAACACTTCGATTCTTGCACCAGTTTTCTCTTTATTCCCGTATAAACGAGCAGGAAAAACTTTGGTGTTATTCAAAACCATTACATCCCCTTCATCAAAATAATTGATAAGGTCTTTGAACATTTTATGCTCTATTTTTCCGGTTTCACGGTGAATAACCATTAGTTTGGACTCATCCCTATTTTCTGCAGGATACTCAGCCAATAAATTATCAGGTAATTCAAAATGGAAGTGCGATAGTTTCATCTATGAAATTTAGTTAAGTGTTTTGCGGTTGCAAATATACGATGTGCGAATAGGCGTTGTCAAGTAAAACACGGATTATATTGACACATACCTTTTTACAATCATCAATTAATTAACCAACTTATTGCAAAAAAACATAAATACACCCACAAGAACTTGAATATTAAATAGTTATATAGTTTTTGAGATAAATCCCAATTTCTCTAAATCTTTCCAAAAATCTGGGTATGATTTTGAAACTACTCCTGCATCGTTAACATACAACGGCACTTTTAATGCCAAAGGAGCAAATGCCATGGCCATTCTATGGTCATTATAAGTATCTATAGCAATGTCTACATGCATTGTATCAGACAAACTTAATGTCAACTCTTTATCCGTCACCATAATGTTCGCCCCAAGTTTTGAAAGCTCTGTATGTAATGCTTCCAAGCGATCAGTTTCTTTAATTTTAAGGGTATGCAAGCCTGTTAAATGACACTCCATTCCTAAACCAAAACAAGTAACAGCTATGGTTTGGGCAATATCAGGAGCATTGCTTAGATCAAATTGAACCTTTTGTTCTTTCGGGTTTTCAATTTTTCTAAGAACCACACTATTCCCTTCGAATTGAGTTTCTACACCAAATTCAGTATACAACTCCTGAAGTGCACTATCTCCTTGGAGGCTATTATTTTTATATGCAGATAAGGTAATTTCACTACCTACCTCACTCAAAGCTACAATACTGTAATAGTAAGAAGCAGAACTCCAATCGGACTCTACAACTAAACTAACGTCATCAACACTTGCTTTTGGTGACACCTTTATTGTGTTCCCTTCAAAAGAATTTTCTATCCCAATTTGAGACAAAAGAGCCAATGTCATTTTTATGTAAGGAACCGATGTAATTTTGCCCACTAAATCTAGTTCCAGTCCGTTTTGAAGACTGGGAGCAATTAATAAAAGAGAAGAAATATATTGGCTACTAATATTAGCAGGTAGACTTACCTTGGCTTTTTATCAACTTTTTTCCTTTGATACGAATTGGTGGGTATCCATCATTTTTTTCATACGAAATTTCCGCACCTAAATTCTGCAACGCCTCTACCAACACCTTTACAGGTCTTTCGGTCATACGTTGCGATCCAGTAAGGGTTACTTCTTTTCCTTCTTGCGAAGCAAAATACCCAGTAAGGAAACGCATTGCGGTACCAGCATGATGAATATCTACTACGCCGTTCTCTATCTTAAGTCCCTTTTGCATAACCTCAGCATCATCTGAATTTGAAAGGTTTTTTATGCTAATATTTGGGTATAACGCCTGCAACAACAAAGACCGGTTAGATTCACTTTTAGAGCCGGTAATCTGAATGTTATTATGCAGTAATTTGTTTGACGGAGCGGATAGGTGTAGTTTCAAAAGCTGTTCTCTTTAATAGATTCTTAAAATAGATAGATTTGCTTCCAAATCTACCTCTCTACCTGGTGTACACAGGGTAAAATTCAAGTTGCCAAATATAGCACTATTTAAGCTTTTCATTATTGTGATGACGGTCATGATCTCGTTTTGTTTTCAAATCGAGTTTTTTATCAAAAGCATCTTGAAGGTCAACACCTGTTTGATTCGCTAAACAGAGTGTTACAAAAAGAACATCGGCTAGCTCTTCTCCAAGATCCTTGTTCTTGTCCGACTCTTTTTCACTCTGCTCTCCATACCTACGAGCTATTATACGAGCCACCTCACCTACTTCTTCCGTAAGTTGTGCCATATTGGTTAGTTCGTTAAAATAACGAACACCGTGCTCTTTGATCCAGTTATCTACCTGTTCTTGCGATTTCTTAATACTCATTATTCCTTGTTTTTAGTATCTATAGCTATTGTTACCGGGCCATCATTTAACAAATCTACCTTCATATCTGCACCAAAAATACCTGTGCCGATTTTCTTGCCCAAATCCATTTCTACCTGAGCTATAAACTTTTCATATAACGGAATAGCAATATCAGGTTTTGATGCTCTTATATATGAGGGTCTATTGCCTTTCTTAACAGCGGCATGCAAGGTAAACTGACTTACGACAATAGCATCTCCTCCACTATTTATAAGCGATTCGTTCATGACACCATCAGCATCATTAAATATTCTAAGATTTGTGATTTTGCGAGATAGCCATTCAATATCTTCTTGACCGTCTGCATCTTCAATGCCCAGTAATATTAGAAGTCCGTTTTGTATTTCTGAAATTCTTTTGCCGTCTACTGTTACACTGGCTCTTGAAACTCTCTGAATGATGGCTCGCATTGCTCCTAATCTGATATTTCTTATTTTTCTAAAGGCTACTTTTTAACGTCATGAATATCAACCCTATAATTCTCATCATCGCCATTTACCATTTGTACATAACTTCTGTAACGGCTCCAGGCTACTTCATCATTTTCCAATGCGTCTTTTACGGCACATTTAGGTTCGTCTATATGTAAGCAATTATTGAACTTACAATTTCCTTTAAGTTTGAAGAACTCCGGAAAGTAATCCCCTATCTCCTCCTTTTTCATATCAACGATACCAAAACCTTTTATACCAGGAGTATCTATTATACGTGCCCCAAAATCCAAATCGAACATTTCTGCAAACGTTGTGGTATGTTGCCCTTGTAGATGTTGTCCGGAAATTTCTTTAGTTTTTATATCGAGTTTAGGCTCTAGAGTGTTCACTAATGTAGATTTACCTGCACCCGAATGACCTGCGAACATGCTGGTTTTATCTAGCATCATTTCTTTTACCTTATCCACATTTTTACCGGACTTGGCCGAAATTCCAACACAGGTATAACCTATTTTTCTGTACAATTCCGCTAGGTACTTAATCTCTCCCAATTCTTCAATAGCGTAACTATCTACTTTGTTGAAAAGTAAAACCGCAGGAATATCATAAGCTTCTGCAGTAGCCAAAAAACGGTCAATAAAAACAGTATGTGTTGTTGGATTATTTAACGTAACAAGTAAAAACACCTGATCTAGGTTGGCCGCAATAATATGCGTTTGCTTTGAAAGATTTACAGATTTCCGGATGATGTAGTTCTTACGGTCATCAATACTATGAATGGTTCCTACAGTGGCATCACCCAATTGTTCAATCTCAAACCGCACTGTATCTCCTACCGCTATAGGATTCGTGCTTTTAATACCCTGAATCCTGAATTTACCCTTAATACGGCATTCGTAATATTCACCATCTTGTGCTTTTACGGTATACCAACTTCCAGTAGATTTATATACGATTCCTTTCATGCATTTACTTGGTTTTCAAGTAGAGTGCAAAATAACGCTTTTTTACGCTAAACATAGCCTTTATTAGATCGTTAAAAGGTTTTGCTGATTTCATCTAGTTCCCTTTTACTCACCGTAACATCCGTAAGAAGAGTTTAAACGGTGTTTGTTTAAAATGAAAATCTCATATCCCTCCTAAAAAAACACCATAAAAAAACACGGCTCACCAAAAGGCAAGCCGTGTTCTTATAAATGTACATATAACTAATACTATCCGTTTACAATCTTCTCTTGATGATTGATTGACTCTTGGTGAATAGCTTTGAACATCTTAAGAATAAATTCTTCGCTCAATCCTTTTGATTCTCCTTCAAGAATCATAGCACCAAGAATTTGGTTCCATCGGTTAGATTGTAGCACTGCTACGTTCTTTTGTTTTTTCAACTCACCAATACCATCAGATACTTTCATACGCTTGCCCATGGCCTCGATCAACTGGTTATCAAGAATATCTATTTGAGCTCTTAAATTGCTCAACTTAGCATTGTAATCCGCTTCACTATCAGTTTCTTTTCTAATACGCAAATCTCTCATGATTTGTACCAATTTAGCCGGTGTTACCTGCTGAGCAGCATCACTCCAAGCATTATCTGGGTCAAAATGAGTCTCAATCATTAAACCATCAAAGTTTAAATCAAGTGCAGTTTGCGAAACATCAAAAATCATATCACGCTTACCTGTAATGTGAGATGGATCGTTGATTAGTGGTAAATCTGGAAACTTGTTCTGAAACTCAATAGCTAACTGCCATTCTGGAATGTTTCTGTATTTTGTTTTCTCGTAGGTAGAGAAACCTCTGTGAATAGCTCCCAATTTTCTGATACCTGCAGTATGCAAACGCTCAATACCACCTAGCCATAAAGCTAAATCTGGGTTTACCGGATTTTTTACCAATACAATTTTGTCAGTACCTTCTAAGGCATCTGCCAATTCTTGCATGATAAACGGACTAACCGTTGAACGTGCTCCAATCCACAATAAATCTACATCATGTTCTAATGCCAATTCAACGTGTGCACGGTTTGCTACCTCTGTTGCAGTTTTTAATCCCGTTTCTGCCTTAACCTTCTGTAACCACTTCAAACCAAGTGCGCCAACACCTTCAAAGTTTGGGGCGCGTTCTTGGTTTCCAGATACCCGCTCTGTAATAATTTACATCGGTATCTTTTAACTCGTGAGCAATACGCAACACTTGTTCTTCGGTTTCAGCACTACATGGCCCTGCTATTACTAGTGGATGGTCTAAACCCATATCATCCAACCATGTTCTCATTTCTTTTGAATTCTCCATTACTTCTTGTTTAGTGGTATTCCGTTTAAAATTTCCTTTATTTTATTAGTGTCGTTCATTTCGTTAAAAATGCCCTTGTAATCTCCTTTTTCCAACAGTTGTTTAAACTCCTGAAGGTTCTGTATATATTCGGTCAATGTTTCGACCACATTCTCTTTATTCTGCTCAAATATTGGTGTCCACATGGCCGGGGAACTCTTTGCTAGTCTAACCGTACTTTCAAAACCACTGCCCGCCATGTCAAAAATATCACGTTCATTCTTCTCTTTATCGATTACGGTCTTTCCCAACATAAAAGAGCTGATATGTGACAAATGCGACACGTATGCAATGTGTTTATCATGTGCATCTGGATTCATATACCTAATACGCATTCCAATCTCTTGAAAAAGCTCTAAAGCCCTTTCTTGAAGTTTAAAAGCTGTTTTCTCAACCTCGCAGATAATATTCGTTTTACCGGCGTATAAATTTTCAATAGCTGCTGATGGACCTGAATGCTCAGTACCCGCAATAGGGTGTGCCGCTAAATAATTTCTTCTCTTTGGATGCTTGTCCAGTGT
The DNA here is from genome assembly GCF_030553095.1 of Zobellia laminariae. Lineage (GTDB taxonomy): Bacteria > Bacteroidota > Bacteroidia > Flavobacteriales > Flavobacteriaceae > Zobellia > Zobellia laminariae. Next base: position 823,092 of record NZ_CP130738.1, read on the forward strand.
TTTACAGATTAGGCTTTTTGTTGAACCTCCATCAAAAACTACACAATTGTCATTTACAGCATCCAAAATCTTAGGAAGCTCTGTTATCATGACATCTACGGGAATGCTCACAATGACCATATCCGCAAGACCTAAATCTGCATAGCTAGATTCTACATCTATAACACCTAAATCTAAGGCTTCCTTTATATGTGAAGCACTTGTATCTACTCCGTAAATTTTGCTGTTTGGGCGCAGGCGTTTAATGTCTTTTGCGAAAGAACCTCCTATTAACCCAACACCAACTATGAAAACTTTCATTTTATTAACTCTAATTCGTCTGTCTAAAACCGACTAATTGCTTCTTTAATTTTATCTTCCGTCACGCATAATGAGAAACGAATATAACCTTCGCCATTGCTTCCGAAAATAGTTCCCGGGGTTATGAAAAGATTCTTTTCATACAGCACCTCGTCTATAAATTCCTCGGCAGATTTGCTTCCTTCCGGCAATCTTGCCCAAATAAACATCCCAACAGCATCAATATCGTACGTACAATTTAATTTGTCCGCTAATTGATACATTAAGGCTCTTCTAGAGCTATATACCTCATTCAACTTATCAAACCATTCTTGACCGCTTTTCAGCGCCTCCTCAATGGCTCCTTTTTGTATTCCGTAAAACATACCGGAATCCATGTTACTTTTCACCTTTAATACCGCATTAATATGCTCTGCATTTCCTAAAACCATTCCTACGCGCCATCCGGCCATGTTAAAGGTCTTACTTAGTGAATTGAGTTCTAACGCTACATCTTTTGCGCCATCAATAGCCAAAATACTGGCTGGTGAATCATTTAGCACAAAACTGTACGGGTTATCGTTCACCAAAAGAATATCGTTCTTTTTGGCAAAAGCAACCAACTTTTTAAACTGAGCCTCTGTGGCCGTTGCTCCAGTTGGCATATGTGGATAACTCGTCCACATAATTTTAACCTTGGTTAAATCATGCTCTTGTAATTCTTCCAAATCTGGAAACCATCCGCTTTCCGCGGTCAGGTTATAATATTTAGCCTCTGCTCCCACCAATTTCGTAACCGACGTATATGTTGGATATCCTGGATTAGGAATCAAAGCTACATCGCCTTCGTTCAAGAAAGCCATGCTTATATGCATAATGCCTTCTTTGGAGCCCATTAAAGGCAAAATCTCCGTAGATGCATCTAACGTAACACCAAATTTTAAACTATAAAAGTCAGCTACAGCCTCCCTTAACTCAGGTAAACCTTGATAACTTTGGTACTGATGCGCGCCACTTTCTAAAACAGCATCTTGAATACTTTTGATTATTGCTTCGGATGGAGCCAAGTCAGGACTACCGATACCCATATTGATAACAGGTCTTCCTTCGGCAATCAAACCACGTACCTCTCTAAGCTTCTTTGAGAAGTAATATTCTTCAACTGTATGTAAACGATTTGCCGTCCGTATCATATTCTAGCATTTTTATATTCACCCAACACTTTAAAGTCTTCGGCCATGATGTTCAACAGTGCTTTTGCCTTGTCAAAATTGTCATATTCGTCAAAAGTTACGTCTACAAAAAAGGCATACTTCCAAGGTGTCTCTATTATGGGTAACGACTGTATTTTTGTTAAATTCAATCTGCAATCGCTCATTACGTTAAGCACAGCAGCAAGACTCCCGCGTTTATGGTCTGTAACAAAGCGTAACGAAGCTTTGTTAATTTCCTCTTTTGGAAGCTCCTTATTTTTTGTTTTTACAATGATAAAACGGGTTGCATTATTTTGAATGGTCTGTATGTTGTCCGCTACGATGTCCAAATCATATAAACTGGCAGCAACTGCCGGTGCTATTGCTGCAATATGGGTTAATTGTTGGTCCTGAATACGCTTTGCCGTTTCCGCTGTATCTACATCTTCCACCATTTTAATCTGCGGATAATCGCCAAAAAATTCCTTGCATTGCAACAAAGCCATTGGGTGTGAACGAACTTCTTCTATATCAGATATTTTTTGCCCCTTTAAGACCATCAAATTGTGATGTATGTTCAAATAATGCTCACCTACAATATGCAAGTCTTTATGGTAAACCAATGCATAATTTGGAATGATTGAGCCCGCTATAGAGTTCTCTCAATAGCCATTACTCCAATATCTGCTGTTTTTTTCAATAGTTGATCCACCAAGAAATCAAATGACATGCATTCAACCATATCCACATTATCGTCAAAATACTCACGGGCCACTTGGTGGTGGTTGGACCCCTTAATTCCCTGAATGGCTACTTTTAATTTCATAACTGACTTTCTTATGGTGATGACAAATTTTCTAACTTAAATTCCGAATAGGTATTGAACAAAAAAAGTCCCGTTTTACACGGGACTTTAATTTGTTTATATCATGCAATATTTTACAACAGTCCCATACCTCTCTTAAAAAAGAAGTAAAAATAAAAACCGCTAAAAAAGAATTGCTTTGTCATAACACACTTAAACTTCGGCTAAAGTAACAATTAAATTTAAAAATAAACTGATAGAGCACATTTTTTTCAATTTTATATATAACTCGCAATCAGGGTGTGCTCTAATTTTGAATTCCATAGTTCACATGCTCTTTTGAAAAAAATACAATATTACTTTATTCCTTGTTTTGATGAAGCACTACTTTACACTCTTAAAAAGCTCCTTGCAGAAAGCCATACTCAAGAGATAAATCTAACATTTAATTTGTTATATTATATCTATAAGCGCTACCATTATCTCCAAAAATATTGAAAGCTTGTTCGCAAAACTTACATCCAACTAAAAACAAAAAGCCCGAAAGTCAACTCATGACTTCTGGACTTTTTTTTAAATTATGGACTCAATTAAAACTTCAATGCCAGTCCTACTCCATTTTCATTAACAGCAGGCACCATACGGAACGAAGTTCCATTACCAACACTTTCATTATAGTTGAGTATTGCTTCTTTTTTGTTTTTCATGGCATGGTGAAAGAAAATAGAACCAATGATTGCCGTTCCTCCAAAAGCAATTGCAGGTGCGGCTACACTCTTATGGTCGTTCTCATTTACTAAGAACCAAATTGCTGTTCCAAAATTGGCGGCTCCAGCAATCATACCTCCAAACATTTGTTTTTTGGATTTTTCCCAGTTCACCTGTGCAACTAGGCTTTCGGACATTATTTTGTCAATTTCTTTCCATAGGTGAGTTTATCTTTGTCTTGATAAAATTCAGGCCCCCACATTCCTGAGAAAGAAGTTATTTCCTGTGCTGTCATAGTCAAGGCAAAAAGCCCGCATCCAAGAGTTAAGAAGATTACTTTTAAATTTTTCATAGCTTTTTTTTATAAAGCTAAATCATTTGAACACAGTAGTCAACCCTTTAGCCCTCAGAAAACCAGATGAATCAATTATTTAAGTATTAGAATTAAAATCTAGTCCAAAGACTACTGAATAGGACCATCAGAAGAGATAAGGTGATCTATAATTTCATCTAGTTCAGGTTGAATTTTAGGATCAGTGCAGTTGGTTAAAATGGAAAATACCATTTGCTCCTTAGGATAAACAAAGAAATTAGAGTAACCCCCAACACCATTACCCACATGGCCGTAAAATAGCCTTCCTTCTGAATCTTCACTCACCTGCCATCCTAAACCATAATAGACCGAAGCGCCATTAACTTTTTGAGCCGTAAGAAATTCATACTGCAGTTCACTATTTAAAACTTGACCATCAAGATAAGCTTGCCCAAATTTGGTTATATCCTCTGTTGTAGAAAGAAAACCACCACCCGCCAATTTGTAGAAATTATCTACGGGAATAGCTTCCCTAAATCCTAATCTGTTTTTGGAATAGAATGTCACCACATCGCTTGCTCTCGACTGCGCTCGAGCTGGCGCTGCATTGTTCTCATAAGAAATGGACTGCGCTTCTGGATTAGGCTCCTCATCTTGCTCATCAAAACTGAATTGAATTTGACCTGATTCTTCAATTAATTCAGAATTTGATTGTTGTTCCTCTTGTTGGCCAGACTGAACGTAGTCGAAGTCAGGCCAAAACGTATGGTCCATTCCCAATGGCTGTAAAACTTTCTTTTCCACATATTCCTGAAATGGCACTCCGCTTACCTCTTGCATTGCCAAGGAAATCAAAACCCAATCAAAACTATTGTAGAGATAGTCCGTTCCCGGTTCAAAAAGGAGCTCATCATCCTTAAAAAGCTCAATACTCTCCCTAATAGAATATGGTTTATTTAACCCATACTCCGTACCTCTATATCCTCTTATACCCGCGGTATGACTTGCCAACTGACGAATGGTAAAGTCATACTTCTTCTTAGGATAATACGGTACATATGTATAAAAAGAAGCATCTAAATCTATTAATCCTTCTGCTACCATATGTGCCAAAGCAGTAGCCGAAATAGGTTTTGAAACACTGGCAATTCTAAAAACTGAAGCTTGAGGGCTTATAGAAATCTTATTATCTAAATCTGCAAAACCATATCCCTTTTGGAAGAAAGGCCTTCCTTTTTTTAAAACGGTAATTGCCAAACCCGGAACTTTTTCATCTTTGACCAAGTCCGTCAAAAGCACATCGGCAGCAACCAATCCGTTCAGCGATGGTTCATCACCCAGAACACGCTTTTTTACGAGTAGGTTTTTGATATATTTTAGAATCGGATTCATATCGGTTTATGGTCAGCTCAAAGTTACAGATTGCATCTGCACCCATACCAATTTCACTAACAGAACTTTTGGCTTAGAAGAAGAAATTATTTAAACACTAATCGCCCTTTGTACAACACTTCCACATCAACTTCTGCAGGTTGGTTTGAGCTAAAAACATCACCAACCCCACGAATTACACCTTTTATAGACTGCTGTGGGTTAACAAACATATCATTTGAACCTCTGTGATTTAGTGTCACATTTTGAGCAATTAATTCTGCGGCATCAATTCGCGAATCTCCCGCTGCTACAATCAAGCTTAAGTTATCTGTAGCGCCTTTCAATTTAAAATAGGCAATACCATTCACCACTACGCTCAAAGTTTCAGTGTCTACTTCTAAATCAAATTCCCCATCTGTAGTTTGCGCTTCTGGATCGGCGAAACTTTCTGACAAGAGTGTTAACCGTGAATACCCCAAGACACCATCACTCGTAATGGGCCAACCCGTACTACTACGTATCTCGGCAATATTAGGTGAGGTTACATAGATTTTTGTAACACCATAATCCCTAAAGTAATTACAATCATTGGTATCCCGTAAAAGCAAACGTCCATCTACAACCTCTGCAGTAACTTCGTTTCGTAATACGCTTCCCGTCTCAATTTCAACCTTCTGTTCTACTCCCTGTTTTACGATTAACGTAACGTTTTCAAAAACCGTAATCTTGGTGAAATCATCAACAGCGACTTCTTCACGAACAATATCACCCGTATTCTGAAAACAGTCCGAAGCATTTTCTCCGTTGCACGAAAAGAACAAAACAATACCACACAGCATTACAAAAAAACGAGACATACGCATAACCGCACCAACACCTAAAAGTGTGGTTCTGCTTTCTCTGTTTTTTAATTCTCTTACCATATTTCGTACCACTTTACAATCTAACGCCTATTCCAAATTCAACAGCTTCCGCTGCAGCGCCATGTGACTTTAGGCTTACAACGCCAAACACTTTCTTTCCAAAATAACGTTTCAAACTAACACGGTTATATACCTTTCCTTCAAAATCAAAAGGGTAATACACATAATACCCCAACTGGGTTCCTATAGAAAGTTTGTTGATAAAAAGTTCATGACCTACAAAGACACCCACCCGTTTAAAATCGGTATCTGGGTCAATATTATTTTCTGGAAATGCAATAGTTTGATACTCTATGAGTTCCTTTAAAAAGTTACTAAAAAACACATCCGCACCTAACTGAATGGCACTTCTACGACCTAACCGCTTATCTACATAACCAGAGAAAATATAGAAAGGATACTGGCCATGACCTATATTATCGCTTTGGTTTATTCCTGCCCTAAAAATAAGATTATACTTTATAGGCTCGGTAACCCTCACCTTCTCTCGCCGTATATATTCTGTGTCTTTACCTTCTAAAGTATACGTCAACCCTGCAGTAAAAGCAAAAGTATTGGTAGAGGTATTAGGTGCCTTTACGTTTGCATTTGAGAAATGCATGATAGAAATACCTGCCTTAAAACCTAAGCCCTTATAAACATTCTCTTTGTGATAATTTAGCATCACATAGTTAGAACTCAATATTCTAGTACCATAGGCATTGTTCCTAAAATTGGTCTCCCTATCATAAGGGTTAGTCATATATGCCAAACCTTGAGCCACTCTAAATTGAAGATTCCGTTTTAGAAAGTAAAAATTAAAATGAGCATATACAGCATAGGCTTCTCCCAAAACAGAGCTGTTGGTGTTTTGATAGATAAAGGAACCTCCCAAATCTGGGTAATTGTATAGCTGCTGCCATTCTTCAAGACCATAGGTCTTTCTATTGTAGGCCAAAATAACACCAGCAGGGTGACCCTTAATTAAATGAGAAATATCCGGATTATGAAGAATAACGGAACCATAAAACTGGTCCGCTTCAAACGTATAACTGTTAAGTCTGTCGGTCTCTTGCGAAAAGCAATATCCAACACACATTAGAAAAAATAAAAACACCCTTGGGTTCATGGAGCGCAAAAATAATACTATTCGTTATTTTAAACCCAAGGTTCGCCCATATTTTCTTACAATGCTTGTATTTCTAAAAAAGTTGCTCGGCAATCGCCTTAATATTATCAGATTTACCCATGGAGTAGTAGTGTAATACGGGTACACCCGCAGCTTTCAACTCTTTAGATTGCTGAATAGCCCATTCCACTCCAACCTTACGCACATCTTTATTGGAAGAGCAATCATCAACGGCATCAATAAGATCTTGCGGTAAATCTATTCTAAAGACCTGTGGTAGCAATTGCAAGTGCCTTTTAACGGCAATTGGCTTAATACCCGGTATAATAGGAATGGTAATACCTATTTTCTTTGCCGCATCCACAAACTCAAAATACTTCTGGTTATCAAAAAACATTTGAGTTACTACATAATCAGCACCGGCATCTACTTTTCCTTTAGTCTTCTTAAATCTGATTGTAAAGAAGGTGACTCCAAATGTTTTTCTGGGTATCCTGCCACACCAATACAAAAATCGGCACAATTATCACTATCTACCGTATCATGTAAATAGTTACCACAGTTCAATTCATGCACCTGTTTTACCAAATCTACAGCAAAAGCATGCCCACCTTTAGTTGGCTGAAAATATTTTTCATCTTTCATGGCATCACCTCGCAACGCCATAATATTATCAATACCTAAATAATGGCAATCCACCAATAGATATTCTGTTTCCTCTTTTGTAAACCCACCACAAAGCACATGCGGTACGGTATCTACGTCATACTTATGTTTTATAGAAGCACAAATTCCCACAGTACCAGGACGCATACGGGTCAACTTTTTATCTAACAGTCCGTCTCGTTCCAAGTAAACATACTCCTCACGAGAAGTAGTTACATCAATAAACGGAGGGTTAAATTCCATTAAAGGATCAATGTTATCGTAAAGCTGTTGTATCTGGTGCCCTTTAACCGGTGGTATAATTTCAAAGGAAAATAAAGTTTTACCCTTTGCATTTTTTATGTGGTCCGTTATTTTCATGTATGCTGCCCTTTAAAATGGGAAATTAAATATTTGTTCTATTTTATGGCGTTCGAGCGGGCTATTCGCTAAATTTTTTAAAGCCTTATGGACTTTAAAAAGATATCGCTGCTATCCCTAACGCTTCTTATTACTTTAAACTAATTATACGTTCGTGAGCATTTGCTTCACCTCTTCGTAACTTTCTAGGTATTCCCAATAAATCCATCTGCCATCTAAATAATCGGTCAAAATGTATTTTTCACTTACCGATTTTATGCGATCTACCGCTACCAATTTTTTGGAAAAACCTTCTACAACAACCCTCTCCTCTATTTCCTTATTGTTCTGGTCATACCCATGGGTGATCATAAAACTACCCATGCTTACTTCTATGTATTTCTTCATATCAGTCATCTGCAATATTGGGAGCTAACCACTTGGTAGCCTTTTCTAGGGTAATGCCTTTTCGTTCCGCAAAATCGGATACTTGATCTTCCTTAATTTTACCTAAACCAAAATATCTAGCTTGTTCATTTCCAAAATAATACCCCGAAACCGACGATGCTGGCCACATGGCCAAACTATCGGTGAGTTTTACCCCTATTCGCTCCTCTACCTTAAGCATATCCCAAAGCGTTACCTTTTCTAAGTGATCGGGACAAGCAGGATATCCTGGTGCAGGACGAATACCTTTGTATTTTTCGTCAATTAATTCGTCATTTTTAAGATGTTCGTTAGATGCGTAACCCCAATGTTTCATCCTAACCTCTTTATGTAAATATTCGGCAAAAGCTTCTGCCAAACGGTCACTCAAAGCTTTTACTAAAATGGAATTGTAATCATCTAAATTCTCTCTGTACTTATCTGCCAATTCATCGGTTCCAAAACCAGTGGTTACACAAAAACAACCTACGTAATCTTCTTTTCCCGATTCTTTTGGAGCAATAAAATCTGACAAAGCATAATCTGGTACGCCTTCACGTCTTTTTAATTGCTGTCGTAAAGTTCTAAACGTATATTTCTTAGTCTCTTGACCATCTTCAACATCTACTTCAATGTCATCATGATTGGCTAAGGTATTGGCCGGAAAGAGTCCAAAAACTCCTTTACCCGTTAATTTCTTGCCCTTTAGAATATCATTCAACATTTGCTTTGCATCTGCAAAAAGCTCGGTAGCCTGTTCGCCAACTATCTCATCCGTTAGGATATCTGGATATTTACCGTGCAGCTCCCAACTTCTAAAAAAGGGAGTCCAATCTATAAAGGGAACCAATTTTTCAAGGTCTACCTCTTCAATAACTTGAATACCTAATTGCTTAGGCTTCACTATTTCGGTAGCATCCCAATCTATTTTAAACCTATTCTCTCTAGAGGCTTCAAGAGTTTTATACTCTTTCTTCTGAGTACGGCTCAAGAACTTCTCTCTGAAAACATCATAGTCTTCTTTGATTGTTTTTTTGTACGTAGCCGAAGTTTCTTTTTTCAATAAATCACCCACAACGGTAACCGCTCTTGAAGCATCGTTTACATGCACAACGGCCTCACTATATTGTGGATCTATTTTCACTGCCGTGTGGGCCTTACTGGTAGTTGCCCCACCAATAAGTAAAGGCAGTTTAAAGTTCTTGCGCTCCATCTCTTTGGCCAAATGCACCATCTCATCAAGAGAAGGTGTAATAAGTCCGCTAAGACCAATGACATCCACATTGTGTTCTATTGCCGCAGCAATTATTTTTTCTGGCGGCACCATGACACCTAAGTCAACAATTTCGTAATTGTTACAGGCCAAAACTACACTCACAATATTTTTACCAATATCATGAACATCACCTTTTACGGTAGCCATCAAAATTTTACCGTTCCCTTTATCGTCTCCGATCTGCGGGTTTTTTAATTTTTCTTCTTCAATATAAGGTAGCAAATACGCAACTGCTTTTTTCATAACACGCGCCGATTTCACCACCTGTGGCAAGAACATTTTTCCGCTTCCAAAAAGGTCACCTACCACGTTCATACCGGCCATTAGATTCCCTTCAATAACCTCAATAGGTTTATCTGCAGCAATACGTGCCTCCTCTATATCTTCTATTATATATTGATCTATTCCTTTTACTAAAGCTCTGGTAATTCTATTCTGTAAAGGTTCTTCTCGCCATGAAAGGTCTACTTTACTTTCTTTGGCCTTACCAACAACTGATTCTGCAAAATCTAGCAGTCTTTCTGTGGCGTCATCCCTACGATTCAGAATTACATCTTCTACCCGCTCTAACAGATCCTTTGGAATATCATCATAAATCTCCAACATGGTTGGGTTTACGATACCCATGTTCATACCCGCTTTAATAGCATGGTATAAAAACACAGAATGCATGGCTTCACGCACGGGATTATTCCCCCTAAACGAAAACGAAACATTACTTACCCCTCCACTAATACTAGCATAAGGTAAATTCTCTCGTACCCATTTGGTGGCCTTTATGAAATCGAGCGCATTTAATTTGTGCTCATCCATACCCGTAGCTACGGGGAATATATTAAGGTCAAAAATGATGTCTTCTGGTGCAAAACCGACCTTGGTCTACCAAAATATCATAAGACCTCTTAGAAATCTCTATTCTTCTATCATAATTATCAGCCTGACCAACCTCATCAAAAGCCATTACAATCACCGCTGCACCGTATCTCTTTACTAACTTAGCGTGATTGATAAATTCTTTTTCTCCTTCTTTTAAACTGATGGAGTTTACAACACATTTTCCTTGAACAACTTGTAAACCTGCCTCAATAATATCCCATTTGGAACTATCTATCATGATAGGCACTCTAGAAATATCTGGCTCAGCAATAACCAAGTTCAAAAACTTGACCATAGCCTCTTTACCATCGATCAAACCATCATCCATATTAATATCAATGATTTGGGCTCCACCTTCTACTTGGTCTCTGGCAACACTTAAAGCCTCTTCAAACTTGCGTTCTTTAATGAGACGTAAAAATCGTTTGGAACCGGCCACGTTGGTTCGTTCACCTACGTTCACGAAATTACTTTCGGGGGTGATGACCAAAGGTTCTAGACCTGATAATTTTAAATATCTAGCTGGCTTCTGATTTTCAGTTACTGGTATGTCTGAGTTGTTACTCATAATATCTCCATCACTTTTTGTGACAATTGATGAATTCGTTTCTTATTCTTTTTAAGGCAATTGTATTAATCTACAGATACTGCACGCGGGTCATACTTTCTTACCAATTCTGCAATGGCGGTAATATGCTCGGGCGTGGTACCGCAGCATCCGCCAACGATATTCACCAAACCTTTTTCTACATATTCTTTTATCTGTGCAGCCATTTGCTCAGGAGTTTCATCATACTCTCCAAAAGCATTAGGTAAACCAGCATTTGGATGAGCCGAAACCGCATGTCCTGTCTTATTTGCCAAAACTTCTAAGTGTGGTACCAATTGGTCCGCACCCAACGCACAATTAAAGCCAACTGAAAAAATTGGAATGTGTGAAATAGAAATCAGAAAAGCCTCTGCCGTCTGTCCGGATAAAGTTCTTCCCGATGCATCGGTAATAGTTCCGCTCACCATTATGGGCACATCTATATTACGTTCTTCTTTCACTTCTTCTATGGCAAAAAGTGCCGCTTTTGCATTTAGCGTATCAAAAATAGTTTCTACCAACAGTAAATCTGAACCTCCATCCAATAACGCTTCTACCTGCTGCTTATACGCAATACGAAGCTCATCAAAAGAAACTGCTCTATATCCTGGATCGTTCACATCTGGAGACATGCTTGCTGTTTTGTTCGTTGGACCTATACTTCCTGCAACGAATCTTGGCTTGTTTGGTTCCTTTGCCGTAAACTCATCCGCTACTTTTTTGGCAATCCGTGCAGACTCGTAATTAAGTTCATACACTAAATCTTCCATATAGTAATCTGCCATAGCGATGGTAGTACCGGAGAAAGTATTGGTTTCTACGATATCTGCACCAGCAGCAAAATACTTGCGATGTACTTCTGCAATAGCTTCTGGTTGGGTCAAGGACAACAAATCATTATTACCCTGCAAAGGATGCTCCCAATCCTTAAAACGCTCACCGCGAAAATCCTCCTCGGTAAATTTATAGCGCTGTAACATGGTCCCCATGGCACCGTCCAGCACTAATATGCGTTCCTTTAATATTTCTCGAATATCTTTCATTTTTTCCTCCTTCTAATTGAGCATCCATTTATAATTGAATTCGATATCAGAAATATCAAAAACATTATTTAAAATCAACCTACAAACAATTATCAAGCAAAGGAATAAGGACAATTATAATTGCCTCTCTTTGTTATCTGTCCTAAAAATATGTAGGATAGAATGTAGCACCTTCTTTATAAGAAAAGGGTTGCCAAGGTTTCACAGGGTCTAATCCCTCCGCCTTTCTTGATAACAGTCACGTATTTTAATGAACGATTTGCAAAGTAACGCCACATATGGTTCAAAACCAAAGAAACCTAGCTGTTTTTGGCACTTTGCCTTAGTTAAAAGCCTTCTGTTCTAATATTAGAACAGAAGGCTCTTACCAATTATATGCACTAATTGCTAATTAAGAAATACTTTGAACGACCTCTTTTTTGGCCTCTTTCTTTGTACCGTCAAATCCTTCTACTCCACCTACAGTGGTGTATTTCATAACGTATCTTTTACCTGGATTTATCAATTTGTAGGCAAACTGACACATTACTGCAGCTTCATGGAAACCTGATAAAATCAGTTTTAATTTACCTTCATAGGTATTGACATCTCCAATAGCAAAAACTCCTGGTATGTTCGTTTGGTAATCTTTAGCGTTGTTTACCTTGATGGCATTTTTCTCGATTTCTAGCCCCCAATCACCGATTGGACCTAATTTTGGAGAAAGACCAAACAATGGAATAAAGCTATCTACCTCAACATAACTCTCTCCTTTTTCTGGATCGTTATGCTTAACAACAACTGCCTCTAAATGATCATCGCCATAAAGTTTCTTCACCTCAGCTTCGGTGAACAATTTTATTTTTCCTGCTTTTGCCAACTCTGCTGCTTTTTCAACAGAATCCAAAGCTCCTCTAAACTCATTTCTTCTGTGTACCAAAGATACTTCTGAAGCAACGTCTGCTAAGAAAATAGCCCAATCCAAAGCAGAATCTCCACCTCCGGCTATAATCACTTTTTTGTCGCGATATACCTCAGGGTCTTTAATCATGTAGGCAACTCCCTTATCTTCAAAATCAAGAATGTTTTCGATAGGTGGTTTTCTAGGTTCAAAAGAACCGAGTCCACCAGCAATAACTACTACGGGAGCATGATGCTTTGTACCTTTATTAGTTGTTACGATAAAAGAACCATCTTCTTGCTTATCCAAAGTTTCAGCACGCTCACCCATGGTATAACCAGCCTCAAAAGGTTTGATCTGCTCCATAAGGTTCGTTACTAAATCACCTGCTAAGATTTCCGGGAAAGCCGGAATATCATATATTGGTTTCTTTGGATAAATTTCCGAACACTGACCACCCGGTTGAGGCAAAGCATCTATCAAATGGCATTTTAGTTTTAACAAGCCTGCTTCAAATACTGTAAAAAGACCTGTTGGGCCCGCGCCAATGATGAGAATATCTGTTTTTATCATTTCTAATTTGTATTGAGTAGTCAGTATAGAGTATGAAGTACGTTGCACTCCTTACTTGGCACCGATTACTTTTATTTAATTACTTCTAAAAATTCTTCTTTTAGGCTTTCGATACTTTCTCTATGCCTTACTACTTCGCCTATTATAATTATTGCTGGATTGGTCAATTGCTGCTTTTCCACTTCATCTTCAATGGAAGCAATAGTACCTACCGCAATTTTTTCATCTTTTCTGGTCCCGTTTTGCACAATGGCAATTGGGGTTTCAGATTTACCTACTGCTTTGAACAATTCTGCTATTTGCGATAATTTGGACATGCCCATTAAAATAACGACTGTAGCGTTACTTTTAGCGGCCAGAGCTACATCATCTGAAAGCTTATGTTCTTTAGTCGTACCTGTAATTACCCAAAAACTTTCGGCGGCACCTCTTTTGGTAACCGGAATGTTCTGTGATGCGGGAACTGACAAACATGAGGATATACCTGGGACCATGGCTACTTGCAACCCGTGAGCTGCAGCGTACTCCATTTCTTCGGCACCACGACCAAATACAAATGGATCTCCGCCTTTTAAACGTACCACATGGGCATTGGTTTTAGCTCGGTTTACAATCAATTCGTTTATCTGTTCTTGTTGGTACGCATAACACCCTTTTCTTTTGCCTACAAAAATCTGTTCGGCTTTGAGTGCATACTCCAACAACTCTACGGACACCAACGCATCGTATAACACTACATCTGCACTTGCCAATGCCTTGATGGCTTTGAGCGTAATAAGCTCAACATCACCGGGACCTGCACCAATTACCGTAAAACGACCGCCTACGTTGGACAAAGTGTTGTTATTTTCGTTGGAATATTTCATGCTTACGCTTCTGCCAATTCTTGTTGTCTGAACTTTTCAACCGCTTTCAAAAATGCTTTGGCATCTTCTAAATAGCTTTTTGCAAAAGCTTCAGTTGGTTCGTTCTTATTCAATTTTAAAACAAGTTCTTCAAAACCTTGACCTAAATCTATTCTACCAGAGGCAACAAATTTTGCATCAAAATCCTTAATGATACTTGCATGCGTGTTCACTTTTGCTTTTTCTGAAGTTAACATTGCTTTTGCAGAGTTTACCATTGAAGAATACGAATGGTAGATACTAGCTGCCCATTTGTTTTCGTCAAAAGACTCTTGTGCTGTTTGTATTTTCTCTTCGCTTTCAAAAAGCAACGTAGCGATAAGGTCAATTACCACACCGGCACATTCACCAATACCGATCGCTTTTTCATAACGCTCCGTATTACCCCAGTCAATAAAGTCTTCTGCAGTAAGATTTTCAATATCCGATAACGGCGTAAGAAAATCATAGAAATACATCTGACCTTTTTCTTCGTAATAATCGGCATACGACTTTCCGTTTCCGTTTTGGTCGTAATCATCCAAAATCAATCGCAATGCTTCCGGACCTCTTTTAGAAGGCACTTTTACTACTTTATCGGCAAATCTTCCGTTACCGTTTCCATCAGTACCACCACCCAACAAAACTTGAAGTGCAGGTGCTACCAACTTATCTTTTGTTCTTACACTCATTCCTTGAAAACCAATATTGGCCATGTTGTGCTGTCCGCAGGCATTCATACACCCACTAATTTTAATCACAACATCAGGATTGCTTATGTACTGTGGATATTCCACCTTCATAATTCTTTCCAATTCCTCTGCAATACCTGTACTACTGGCAATACCCAAGTTACAAGTATCCGTACCGGGACAAGCTGTAATATCTATAGCCTTGTTGTATCCCGCTTCTACGAAACCTAATTTCTTCAATTCGTTATAGAAAAACGGAACCAAATCATTGGCTACGTAAGGAATCAATATATTTTGACGCAAGCTTAATCTTAATTCGCCTGCAGCAAATTGCTCAACCAAATCTGCCAACAACCTTGCTTTATCCGTATAAAAATCACCTAAAAGTACTTTAATACCAATAGCCGAATATCCTTCCTGTTTCTGAGGGATAAGGTTTGTAGATTTCCAGATTTCAAAAGCTTCACTATCTTCAATTTCCACTTGTGGCGCATCAACTTTGGCTACCTCAACTTTTGGATATGCTTCCGCATCAATTGGATAAGTCTGAACAGGAATTGCTTTCTGCTCTTCGGCCAATAATTGTTTGAAACCATCAAGACCTATATCTTTTAGTAAAAACTTCATTCTAGCCTTGGCCCTACTTTTTCTTTCTCCATAACGGTCAAAAACACGAACCACACCTTCCATTAAAGGAATAATTTTATCGGCTGCAAGGAATTCAAAAAGTAGCTCGGCGTGACGGGGTTGTGACCCTAGACCACCGGCCAACATCACTTTAAAACCTTTTACACCGTCTTTTATTTTAGCAATAAAACCAAGATCGTGCATGTACGAAAGACCTGTATCCGCATCACTGGCAGAAAAAGAAACCTTAAACTTACGGCCCATTTCCTGACTGATCGGGTTACGCAAAAAATACTCAAAAAGAGCATGTGCGTAAGGCGAAACATCAAAAGGCTCATCTACATCTATACCGGCAGTTTCACTAGCCGTTACGTTACGCACTGTATTACCACACGCTTCACGAATAGTAACATCATCTTTCTCCAACTCCGCCCAAAGCTCTGGCGTACGATCTAGATCTACATAATGTATTTGAATATCTTGACGTGTTGTAATATGCAATCTACCTCTAGAATATTCATCAGACACATCACTGATACGCTTTAACTGCTTAGAGGTAACCTTACCGTAAGGCAATTTAATACGAATCATCTGCACATAAGGCTGACGTTGACCGTAAACACCTCTAGCCAAACGCAAACTGCGGAACTTTTCTTCATCTAAATTACCTTCTTTGAACTGGCGTATTTTAGCTTCTAATGCTAAAATATCCTTCTCAACTACAGGGTTTTCTATTTCTGTCCTGAAACTTTGCATACTATATCTCTTCTAGCTTCTTACCTTTCTGTAGGTAGATTATTAATTGTATATTTTTCCTATAGGCTTTATAGAGATAATTGAATCAGCGCTCTTTACCTTAAGGCTAGTAACAAACTCCTTAACTTATGAAGCCCGCTCCTACTGTACTGTTAGTCTGCGTATCTATTAAGATAAACGAACCGTTGGTACGGTGATCTTTGAACTTATCGTAAAAAATAGGCTTGTTTAATTTGAAGGTTACCTGAGCAATATCATTCATGCCCAAACCATCTACATCCGAATCAATACCTGAATAATCAGGATTAATTTTATGATGAATGTTATCTACTTTGGCCAATACTTTGTTCACACCATGTTGCACAACGTATTTCTTACCTGTAGTCAGTTTATTTGAATCCATCCAAGAAATAGTAGCTGTAAACTCCTTTTCTATAGTAGGCATCTCGTCAACTTTCACCAACATATCTCCTCTACTAATATTAATCTCGTCTTCTAACGTTATCGTTACCGATGATCTTCTTGAAGCAGTCTGATATTTCTTATCGTGAAAATAAATCTCTTTAATTTTAGATCTTGTCTGAGACGGAAGTGCCACTACCTCATCACCAACACTTAACTCACCACCGTAAACTTTACCAGCGAATCCTCTAAAATCATGAAAATCTTCTGTCTTAGGACGAATAACATATTGAACTGGGAAACGTGGCGTACCAACGTTAAAAATATCTTTACGGTCTAAAGCTTCAAAATGTTCTAATAAAGTTGGACCTGTATACCAAGGTGTCTTATCTGTTTTATTCACTACGTTATCACCTTTAAGGGCACTAACAGGAATAAATGTAATCTTCTGATCTTGGTAATCTCTTTTTGCCATCAATTCCTGAAAATCGGCCTTAATAGCATTATAAGTTTCCTCAGAATAATCTACCAAGTCCATTTTATTAATAGCTACTACCACGTCTTTAATACGCAATAGGTTATTGATAAAAAAGTGACGGTTGGTTTGCTCTATAACTCCTTTTCTAGCATCGATCAAAATAATCGCTGCTTGAGAAGTAGAAGCTCCTGTAACCATGTTACGAGTGTATTCTACATGCCCAGGAGTATCGGCAATAATGTAACTTTTCTTTGCTGTTGAAAAATAGATATGTGCTACATCTATAGTAATACCTTGCTCACGCTCGGCCACTAGACCATCTGTAGCCAATGAGAAATCTAGGTAATCATACCCTTTACTCTTACTGGTCTTTTCTATGGCTTCTAGCTTATCGCTAGTCAATGATTTTGTATCGTACAGAATTCTACCGATCAAAGTACTTTTTCCGTCATCTACACTACCTGCTGTTGCTATTTTTAATACGTCCATCTTCTTTGGCTGTAGGCCTGAGCATAACGCTCTTGGCATTTTTAATCAATTTTTTAAACTCGTTCTCTTTTGAGAATTCTAAAAATATCCTTGCTGCTTTCTTTTCTCCATTGCCGCTTCTGACCTTTTATCGTCAATACGGGCTCCTCTTTCAGAAATACTAGAATCTCGAATTTCCTCAACAACAGACTCAATATCGGTAGCATCAGAAAACACAGCTGCAGTACAACTCATATCACCAACAGTACGGAAACGCACCATACGTTCTAAAACTTCCTCATCATCTTCTTGGTACACATAATCAGAATGTGACCAAATTAGACCGTCACGTAAGAATACTTTACGTTTATGTGCAAAGTAAATAGAAGGTATTTCAATCTCTTCTTCTTTAATATAAGACCAAACATCTAGCTCCGTCCAGTTAGAAATTGGAAAAACACGTACGTTCTGTCCTAACTCTATCTGACCGTTTAACATATCAAAAAGCTCTGGACGTTGGTTACGCTCATCCCACTGACCAAAATCATCACGTACAGAAAAAATACGCTCTTTTGCTCTTGCCTTTTCTTCATCTCTACGAGCTCCACCAACACAAGCATCAAATTTAAATTCCTCAATAGCATCCAACAAAGTAGTTGTCTGCAAAGAGTTTCTACTTGAATACCTACCTGATTCTTCTTTAACCTTACCTTGATCAATAGAATCCTGCACGTTTCTTACGATAAGCTCAAGACCTAACTCCTCTACCAATCTATCTCTAAATTCTATAGTTTCAGGAAAGTTATGACCTGTATCTATGTGCATTAAAGGGAAAGGAATTTTTGCAGGCCAAAACGCTTTTTGCGCCAAACGTACCAATGTAATAGAATCTTTACCTCCGGAAAACAAAAGTACCGGTCTCTCAAATTGAGCAGCTACTTCTCTAAAGATGTAGATGGCCTCGTTTTCTAAGGCGTTGATGTGTGATGTATCTTGGCTCATAATTTTTTGAATATATTGTTCGCTATTGCTATGCTTCGATTATTATTTTTTCGCTTAAAGCGGAATGTCTTTTAAGTATGTAACCCACACTCGCGATTCTCAAGAACCTTTGTTGGGTCAAAATATTTATGTTCGTTAGGCAATTGCTTTTCTTCTAGATATGCATCTAATTGAGCATCGCTCCAATGATAAAACGGACTCACTTTAAGAACACCGTCTCTGCTTACACTCAAAATATCTAATGAATCCCTTAATGCAGTTTGCCCTTTTCTTAAGTTAGTAAACCAAACATCTGGCTTATGTGCAGCCATTGCTCTTTTAAAAGGTTCTAGTTTAACCTGCTCGGTAAAAACGGCATGCTTTGGGTCATCTATTTGAGGGATTCCCATTACACTATCACGGTGTGCACTAGTTTGTTTAGGCACATACAAATCTATATTAAGACCTAATTTCTCAATAATTTCTTCTGCATGTTTATATGTATTTGGCGTATTGTAACCTGTATCGCACCAAATTACAGGAATATCGTTCTTTACATCTGCAACAGCATTTAGAATAGCCACCTCGTAAGGTCTAAAGTTGGTAGTAACTACCGCATTTTTAGCATTCTCAATAGCCCAATCAATAATTACAGAAGGATTTGCTTCTTTAAAACGCTCGTTAAGCTTTTGGATTTCTTTTTCTGAAAAACTCATATCCTATTTATTTACCCCAATTAATTTTATTCCATAAACGCTCGTGGAAGAAGTATAAAAACATCTTAGTCACAAAATCTATGGAAGCAATAGAAGCGGCTATAGCCACTTCGCTAGTTAACAAATAAGAAACTATTAACGTATCTAACGTACCAATTACCCTCCAGCTCACCGCTTTTGCGATGCTACGGATAGGCCTTTCAGATTTCTGATCCTCTGAAAAATTCTTTTTGGAAGCTGCTTTATCTAAAATCAATTGATCTACAATCATTTTCGTGTTAATCTAATTACCCTATCAATCTAATAGAGTAAACAAATGTAGTACATTTATATTGTGTTAGACGGGTGAAATCTAAAGAATTTACTTTTACCCTATAGATTTAGTAGATTATTAAAAAAATGCAATAAATATTGAAGATTTTTTACCGGATATTGGAAATGATTGGAAAATCAGGCTATTAAATCAGCCAAAGTATTGTTACGGTACACCTCTAAATTGGCATCTCGCACCATAAGCATGAGCTTATTTACAGAGCATGTAGCCTCATCTGGGCAGTCTGCACATTTCTCGTAGAAGTTAAGACTCACACAAGGAACCATGGCTATTGGACCTTCAAGAATACGCATGACATCTGTCATTAAGACCTCTTTTGGATCTTTAATTAGATAGTAGCCACCGCCTTTACCTTTCTTAGAACCTAAAAATCCGCTCTTACGGAGAGAAAGCAAGATACTCTCCAAGAATTTCTGTGAGATATTCTCTGCCTTCGCAATTTCAGAAATCTGTACAGGTTGTTTATCTGTCTGCGCAGCCAAGTATGCTAGCGCCTTTAACCCGTATTTTGTCTTTTTTGAAAGCATGGGGTAAATATAGGAAAAATTGGGACGGGAATGCTGCTATATCAGGCGTACTCCATCTTGTACAATAAAAAAGACTATTCTTAAGTCGACTTTATGCTACTCTAAAAAATTGACTTACTAGTAGCGGATTTACTGGATTAAAATAAATCAGTAATGACATTTAACAATTAAAAGAAGTGTAAGATTTTACTTATTTTAGTTCCGGTCGTATAAGATTCGTGTACAGCATTAAACCAGAAAAATGAAAATACGGTACAAAAAGAAAAGATTAAGAGTAAACCTTTTTATTGTAATTGCTTGGGGAGTCCTGGTAGTATTGACACTTTTCTTTAGCAGTAAAAGACAATGGTTTGATTACGTGTATTTTATAATGCTCATTTTTCACCTAGCCCAATATATTTATGAAAACAAAAAACAATATCTGACTATTGAAAATGGCACTATTAGTAAAAACCTTCTATTTCAGACTAAAAAGATGAATTTGAATGAAATTACCCAAATCAAAAAATTTGCAGGAGATTATATATTGAAATCGAAACTAGAAGAACTGACCATAACCACACAAATAATAGATGCAGATTCGTTGGTAGATTTAAATGCTGCTTTGGAACAATTAGAATTACCGGCAGACAGAACACCTTTTACAAGACCTATAGATATTAATATTTAATGTTTCTATTATTAATAGTCGTCGTTAATTTATTAGCATGGATTATTCAAAACTTATTTAAATGAAGAAAATAAAAATTATAGGTCTTGTCGTTTTAATTCTATTAGCTGCTTACACGGTTTATGTTTATCAGTCTGACCGATATGTAAAAGCTCTAATCACTAACGATGAATCAACATTATTTTACAGACCTGATACTGAAGTTGGCAATATGACCAACTTAGAATATTCAGAGAGTATCTTAAAAGTAGAAGATTCTATTATCATTCACACCTATCTTTTCTATCCAAAAACAGCACCTAAAGCCAATATATTTTTGATTAGAGGAAATAGTGGTAATACCAGCACTTACAAGGATTTAATTAAACCCTTAGTAAATAATGGGTTCAGGGTATATTCTACGGATTGGCGAGGGTATGGAAAATCTACAGGAAAACCCAGTTACAAGGGTATTATGAAAGATACCGAAGAAGCATTCACGGATTTTTTGAAGCATGTTAAAAATGACAGTATCAAAACCGTAGTATACGGCATGTCTTTAGGCGGCCAAGTTGCCGTTAAGCTTACCAAAGACAACCCTGATAAAGTAGACGCTTTGGTTTTGGATGGTTCTTTAGCATCTGCCCACAGCTTTATTGAAGATAATTTTCAGGGATTCTTGATGCGTAATTTCATTAAAGATTCCACAGAATATAATCAAGATTATCTGGCCATTAGAGATATTTCGGATATCAACAACACACCAAAACTGATCATCCATAGTAAAGAAGATAGAGCTGTGCCGTTTGAGCGCGGACAATCCATTTTCAATTTAGCTAAAGAACCAAAAACATTTTGGAAAACAAATACAAAGCACATTCAAACCCTTAAGGTTTTACCGGGAGAGACTGTTGAGAAGCTTAACGCGCTACTGGAGCAATAAAATAAATTATAGCCCAAACATTTTTCAATTCAACCCCTAATAACTACAGTTCAGAAACATCTTCTTTTAAAAACCATGGTATTGTCCGAGTTTTACTCTAATAACCAATACAACTACCATGGAACAAACAATTAAAATCCTCATTTACATTCACGCTTTCTTAGGAGGACTGGGATTGATTACCGGTATTGGAAGCATCATTATTAAAAAAGGCAGCTCATTACATAAGAAATTAGGCAAGTTATTTTCTATAGGTATGATCGGCAGCTCAGTAATTTCTATGCCAATAGCCATGATGCCAAATCATGAAAATCTATTCTTGCTGCTAATAGGCTTGTTCACTGTATATCTTGTTTTAATCGGTAATCGTGCGTTGGCTTTTAAAATAAAAACTGAAGCGGATGTAGTAGACAAAGTAATTTCAGGGAGTATGCTTTTCTTTTCGATACTAATGCTAGGCATTGGTTTGTATACCTTTTTGAATACGAATACTATGGGTATATTATATGTATTCTTTGGAGGGTTTGGACTTCTCTTAACTTTAAAAGATTTTCAGTTTTATAGAAATCCCCAGAAGACCAAAAATGCATGGTTAATATCGCATATCGGTAAAATGATTGGTGCTTTGATAGCTTCTTTTACCGCATTTATTATTGCCGGACTCCATATTGGAAATCTTGTGGCGTGGACACTTCCTACCGTTCTTGGAACTATCTATATTATATATTGGAAGAGAAAGGTTAGCCCAAAAGCTGTGGCTTCCAAAAAACTATAATCAATCTATAAAGAATACGCTACCCTCTCTTTGTAAGTTTCATTTTTAAAAATGCAGTTTTATCGTTATGTTTATACTTGATCTGGGCTTTCCTTTTTAAACGATATTGGGAATAAATATTCTGTAATAACTAAAAATGTCTATAGAACTCCTAAAGCATAATATTTTAAAAAATGCCCAATTGGACAACAAAGAGCTTCAAACTTTTTGCGATGCTTTTCACCCTAAATCCATTGCCAAAAAACAATACCTTTTAACCCAAGGAGAGATTTGCAAATTTGAAGGTTTTGTAACTAAAGGCTGTTTTAGGGTATTTACTTTAGATGAGGATGGTAAAGAACATGTGCTTTATTTTGCCACTAAAGACTGGTGGATAACCGATATAGATAGTTTTACAAACCAAAAACCTTCGTTCTTGACCATACAGGCTTTAGAAGATAGTGAGGTATTACTCATAAATCACGCTGATAAGGAACATCTATATGAACAAATTCCACAGGTAGAGAAACTTTTCAGGGTCATGACACAAAAGACTTTGGTCTCGTTACAAAGAAGAATGATTGCCAATCTCAGCCAGACCGCAGACGACCGTTACCTTAACTTTATTGAAAAGTATCCAGAAATTGCACAGAAGCTTACCAACCTACAATTGGCTTCCTACTTGGGCATCTCCCATGAATTTTTAAGTAAGATCAGAAGCAAAATCGCTTCAAAATAATCCTAGTGTTTCATTTATTGAACTAGTTCAATGTTTTGGATGGCATTGGTACGCACCTTTGTACCATCAAATTAAAACAAGTAAAAATGAAATCAATTTTTTCAACACTAGTATTAACAACAATAATCTTATTTAATATGGAAGTACAAGCCCAGAACACAAGAACAATTAAAACCAACAATTTTGACCTACAGGTCTATAATGCATCAGAAAATAGCTTTGGTGTAGCATCAGTTTTGGTGTCAGGAAAACAGGATGCTATCTTAATAGATGCGCAGTTTACTTTGGCAGATGCAGAAACTGTAGCGCAAGAGATAAAAGAATCAGGCAAAAACTTGAAAACTATTTATGTATCTCATGGTGATCCTGACTTTTATTTTGGATTACAAGTATTTAAAAAATACTTCCCAGAGGTTACCGTATTTGCAACTCCCGCAACCGTAGAGCACATTAAAGCTACCGCCCAAAAGAAACTAGATGTTTGGGGTTCTAAATTAGGAAACGCTATTACCACTAATGCTATCCTTCCTCAGGTTATTAAAGAAGATGCATTAGAACTAGAAGGTGAAAAATTAGAAATTATTGGTTTAGACGAATTCCCAAAACGAACTTTTGTTTACATCCCTTCTAGCGAAGCGGTTATTGGTGGCATCAATATTTTCTCCAATACTTTTCATGTATGGATGGCAGACGCCCAAACTGAAGAAGCGAGAAAAAATTGGATTTCCATACTAAACAAAATTGAAAGTCTAAATCCTAAAGTAGTTATACCTGCCCACGGAAATAAGGATACGCAACTTAACTTAACCTCTGTGGCTCACACTAAAAACTACATTACGTACTATGAAGAAACTTTAAAAACCAATACCACTTCAGAGGACTTAATCAGCACGATGAAAAAGGAATACCCAAATGCTACTTTTGAAACCGCACTTCAAATTGGAGCAAAAGTGAATACAGGCGAAATGAAATGGTAAAATCAATAGGAATAGGCTACTTGGCGATACTGATGGTA
This sequence comes from Zobellia laminariae, assembly GCF_030553095.1. Taxonomy (GTDB): domain Bacteria; phylum Bacteroidota; class Bacteroidia; order Flavobacteriales; family Flavobacteriaceae; genus Zobellia; species Zobellia laminariae. Next base: position 847,428 of record NZ_CP130738.1, read on the forward strand.
TTGTCAAGTTGCTCTTTTAATAAAAATGAAATGACAAATTTAGAAATCGTAAAAAGCACCTACGAAGGCAAATCTTCCGAAGAAAACGGAAAGAATTTAGCCAAGCATGTTGCGGAAGATATTCAATGGACAGAAGCCAAGGGCTTTCCATATGCAGGTACCTATACAGGACTAGAAGAGATTACTAAGAATGTATTTTCTAGATTAGGTACTGAATGGATTCACTACCAGTTTACCCCAAAACAATATGTAGCTGATGGAGATACCGTCATTGCTATTGGCAATTACACCGGAGTTTATAAAAAAAAACAGGTAAAGGATTTGAAGCACGAGTAGCGCACTTATGGACTTTAAAGGACTGCAAAATTATCCGGTTTGAACAGATTGTGGACAGTAAAACGGTTACCGATGCCATGACTAAATAAAAATAACACTTAACTTTAAGATTTTTTATTTTAGTAAAATACTTGAATTAATATAGGGTGATTTTGTCAAATAATTGCTCTAAATAAAACATAATGAATCATCTATTTTTAAGTTTTTACGTTCTAGAAGCCAGACAAAACAATCATCCCAATCACGAGCGACTCGTTGATATAATAATTCCTAAAATAATTGGAATATTTACGATACTATTTTTTTATACTCTAAATGCATTCTTATTTCTTTTATCTAAAATAAATTTACAAGTTCCACTACGCGAATATAAATGGAGTATAATCATACTACTAGTTGTAATTGCATTTATGGGTATTTCTTTTTTAAAAAAGAAAATTCTTAAAAAGTATCCCAATTTTATTGACCCTGAATTATTTGATAAAAAACAAATCAAATATTTTAAATGGACCTTATATGGTATAATTGCATTGATATTTATACCTGTATCAATATTAGCCTATTTTCTATTTCTCAGCATGAATTAAAAGCAAACTCCTTTAAAAACAAAAAAAAGCTTCCCTATCAGGAAGCTTTTTTTGTTTAAGTAAAATATAAAATAAGGTTTTAAAGTATTACTTCTCTACCCTAACGCCTGTTTAACGTCGGCAATAATATCATCTATATGTTCTAGACCTACGGAGACACGTACCATGCCGTCTGTAATACCCGTTTCCGCTCTTTCCTCTATGGAAAGCTTACTATGAGTAGTAGAGGCAGGATGCGTTACTATACTACGTGCATCACCCAAGTTAGCCGAAAGCGATAACATTTTTATAGAGTCGAAAAACTTTTGTCCGGCTTGTAGTCCACCCTTAATCTCAAAGGCTACTACACACCCACCGGCTTTCATCTGCTTTTTAGCAATTTCATATTTAGGATGCGATTTTAAAAATGGATATTTCACCCAATTTACTTTATCATTCGCTTCTAAAAATTCCGCTAATTTTAATGCATTCTCACAATGACGGTCAACACGAACAGCAAGTGTCTCTAAACTTTTAGAAAGTACCCAAGCATTAAAAGGAGACAATGCCGGCCCAGTAATACGAGAGAAACGATATACTTTATCTATTAATTCTTTAGACCCTACGGTAATACCTGCAAGCACACGACCTTGACCATCCATTAATTTCGTTCCAGAGTGGATTACCAAATCCGCTCCAAATTTAATAGGCTGTTGTAAATACGGTGATGCAAAGCAATTATCAATCACCAAGATTAAATTATGTTTTTTTGCAATCTTTCCTAAAGCTTCCAAATCCAGTATATCTACACCTGGGTTAGTAGGAGATTCTGCATATATAATTTTAGTCTTTGGTGTAATCAATCCCTCAATAGCATCTAAATCATCAATCTTAAAATAAGAATGGTCAATATTCCATTTCGGGAAAAAATTAGTGAACAACGAATGTGTTGACCCAAAAATACTACGTGCAGAAAGCACATGGTCGCCACTATCTAAAAGCGCCGCCAACGTAGAAAATACAGCAGCCATTCCCGAAGCAAAAGCAAACCCGTTTTCCGCACCTTCCATCTGGCATACCTTCTCTATGAATTCAGATGAATTCGGATTTGAATAACGAGAGTAGATATTTCTTTCTTTCTCTTCCGCAAACGAAGCTCGCATATCTTCTGCATCTTCAAACACAAAACTAGAAGTCATGTACATTGGTACAGAGTGCTCTAGGTTTTTAGTGCGTTCTAACTGTGTTCGAATGGCGTTCGTTTCAAATTTCTTTTCCATGATCATGTAATTTACAGAAAGAGAACTTTCTCTACTGTTTCAATTTTATAATTTATCCTTTTTCGGCAATTCTTAGAATATCTCCAAAAACACCTCTTGCCGTAACCGCGGCACCTGCTCCTGCTCCTTGAATCACCAATGGATTCTCTCCGTATGATTCTGTATATATTTCTATTATAGAATCGGAACCTTTTACTTGTCCTAATGCGCTTTCTTTTGGCACCGAAACCAATTTTACATCTAATATACCTTTCTCTTCTTGAAGGTTTCCATGTAAATCGCCTACATACCTAAGTACATGACCTTGGCTTTTGGTTCTTTTTGATTTCGTTGAATTTGGCATCTACCACATCTAGATTATCAAGAAAATGGTTTACATCGCCATCTCTCAATTCTTCCGGTATCAGGTTTTCAATATTTATATCCGAAAACTCATTGCTCAAATCCAATTCTCTGGCAAGAATCAACAGCTTTCGACCTACGTCATTACCTGAAAGGTCCTCACGAGGGTCTGGCTCCGTAAAACCACTTTTCATCGCTGCCCTTAATATGTTCGAAAATGGCTCTTCGCTCTCAGAAAAAGTATTGAAAATATAACTTAACGAGCCTGAGAACACACCTTATACCTGTTATATTTTCACCTGAAAGATGTAATAAACGTATCGTATCTATTAACGGAAGACCAGCACCTACATTAGTTTCATACAAGTATTGTTTCTGATGTTTATCCAGTTCTTCACGCAATAATTGATAATAATCAAAACCTAAGGTGTTCGCTATTTTATTGGACGAAACAATATCAAAACCATTTTCTACGAACTCAAAATAATGCGCTACAAAATCACTGTTTGCCGTATTATCAACAACAATCAGGTTTTCTAAATGGTGCTCTTTTGTATAGGCAATAACATCTTCAACGCTATAAGCAATACCTTTATCCTCAATGGCGGATTTCCAGTTTTTAGGAATTCCTTTTTTATTCAATAAAATCTTTCTAGAATTGGCTACCGCAAAAACATTTAGGTCTATACCTTTTCGCTTTTGTATGGTCTTAGTCGATTTTAAGATTTGGTCGATAAGCGTTCCACCAACATTTCCGTGACCAAAAATCACCAAATTCACCTTTTTACTGATTCCAAAAATCTGACCGTGCATTACATTCAATGCTTTATTCAAGTCAGATTTTCTTAAAACAAGACTCACGTTCTTGCCAGATACCGTATTATTAAAAAGTAACGGTGCAATCTGGTTTTTAATCAAAGAGTTGTACGGTCTATGGAACGTACTCAAGTCCTGACCTACTATAGAAATAACCGAAACCTCATCCAAAACAGTAATCATGTTAATATCCTTGGACTGATAATCGCTTTCAAATTCTCTATCTAAAGCACGTTTGGCTTCTAGAGCTTGATCGGCATTTACAACCAACCCAATACCTCGCTCAGAAGAACCTTGCGAAATAATACTAACACTTATATTACTTTTTTGAAGTGCGCTAAAAATACGGGCATCTACCCCTACTTTACCCAAAAGACCTCTACCCTCTACATTAATTAAGGATACATTTTCAATAACAGATAGCGATTTAATACCACCCTCTTCCGTCTTTGCACTTATTAGTGTGCCTTCATTATCATTGTTGAACGTATTTAAAATACGCAGCGGAATATTCTTTTCCAGTAATGGAATTATGGTTTTGGCGTGCAAAATAGTAGCGCCAAAATTAGCTAGTTCATTCGCCTCTCCATAAGAAAGGTGAGAAATACGTTTAGCATCGGACACCAAATCAGGATTAGCCGTGTAAATACCATCTACGTGGGTATAATTCTGAAGCTCTTCTGCATTCAAGAAATTAGCAAACAACGCTGCAGAATAATTACTACCGTTACGACCTAAAGTGGTAGTTTCTCCTTTTTCATCAGAAGCTATAAAACCTGTAATAATAGGCACTTCATCCGCATCTAATTTAGAAAACCTTCGTAAAACATTCTCTTTTGATAGAACTTCATTAACAGAAGCATCGCCAAAATTAGAATCGGTTTTTATCAGTTTTCTAGAATCTAGCATTACGGCATTTATGCCTTTTCCTATCAATAATTTAGTAATTAATTTCGCGGAAATAAGCTCTCCAAAAGATAATAACTGATCCTTTATCTTTAAGCTGTAATCTCCCAAAAGAGATACTCCTTCAAGCAACTTTGCGAGGTCTTTGAACTCCGCCGAAAGGTTAACGTTCTTAAATGTATGCTTCTGATATTTTTCAAAAGCCTCAAAATCTTTATAATAGTTTTCGCCATTGGCTGCCTTTTCTAAAATAGCTTCCAATTGGTCAGTTCCCTTTGCTCTAGCAGACAGAACTACGGCGATATTTTCACCTTCTTTTACTTTGCTAGAAATAATTTCCAAGACACGTTCCAACCCTTCACCATTGGCAAGTGATTTTCCACCAAACTTTAGGACCTTTGCTTGTTTTGACTTTCCGTTGGTACTGAAAATTGGCTCCAGCAACCTTTCCATTTGTTCAAACTCAATCAAAAAAGCATCGTGCCCATGAAGCGAATGTACCTCACCATAAGTAACGTTACCATTAGCCTGAGCTAAACGCTTAAAGGTTTCTTTATTTTCTTTTGCCGTAAAGAACAAATCAGAATCTACCCCAATTATATGAATGTTTACATCACTATTTTGAAGGTCGATAAAATTCTGCTCCCCATCTCTCATGACATCTATAGTCTTGAGTAATTGGTTCATTAATTTATAGGCCGAAAGCTGAAAACGTTCTTGCAGTTTTTCTCCGTGATGCCGTAACCAGCTCTCTACATTAAAAACCTGAAGCTCTTCATTAGTACTCCTTTTGAAACGTTCTTTAAACGATTCCGGTGTACGATAACAAAGCATAGCATGCATACGTGCATCATGAACAGGCTGCTTACTATTTACCAAAAATTGCTCTTGAATCTGACAGTTACCTATCAACCAATCCGTAGATTTCCAATCAGATGCCACGGGAATCAAATGTTGCATGATTTTAGGGTTGAGTGCAGCCATTTCCATAAGCAATACCTCCTCCTAAAGAGCCACCCAAAAGAGCGAATAATTTTGTGATTTCAAGTTCTTGAAGACCCAACAAGAAAATTCTTGCTATATCTCCTGATACGAAATCCTTATAATTATCGATAATAAATTTATCCTCTCCGTTTCCGGGAATATTAAACGATAGTATCGTATATTTTCTGGTGTCAATGCACTTGCCCTCCCCAATAAGTGCAGACCACCAGCCGCCTTTTCCCGTAACATTAGAGTTTCCGGTTAAAGCATGGTTGACCTGTACAATGGGCGCAGTGTGCAATTTTTGACCAAACAACTGATAAGACAACTCAATATCTTGAGTCACCCCACTAATTGTGGTATAGTTTGCTAATTTTAAATGATGAAGCATACGACTTATATTAGACCCACCCGGCACAATACCGGGTTAGGTCTTATTAATTTCTAATAGAAAAACTTATGTTGATTAGAGCGCTGCGAAAGCGTTTTCCAAATCTGCTTTTAAATCCTCAATATCTTCCAAACCAACTGACAAACGAATTAAATCCTGACCTACACCTGCTGCTGCCAATTGCTCTGCATTTAACTGCTGATGCGTTGTACTCGCTGGGTGAATAATCAATGATTTAGTATCGCCAATGTTCGCTAATAGAGAGAAAATCTTGGTAGCATCGGTAACTTTTTTAGCCGCCTCAAAACCTCCTTTTATTCCAAAAGTAACTAATCCACTTTGTCCTTTTGGTAGATATTCTTTGGCTAAATCGTAGTACTTACTACTCTTAAGACCTGGGTAATTTACCCATGCCACTTCTTCTCTTCCTTCTAACCAAGTGGCCAATTCTAGAGCGTTTACACTGTGTTGCTTGATACGTACATTCAACGTTTCCAAACCTTGAATAATCTGGAATGCATTAAACGGACTCAAAGCTCCACCAAAATCACGCAATCCTTCTAATATCAATTTAAAAGTAAAAGCAGCTGCACCTAGAGCTTCGCTATAAACCAAACCGTGGTAACCTGCGGATGGCTCAGTAAATTCAGGGAATTTTCCGTTAGTCCAATCAAAAGTTCCGGCGTCAATTATAGCTCCACCTAAAGAAGAACCATGACCACCAATATATTTAGTAAGTGAATGTATAATATAGGTTAGCACCATGCTCAATTGGATTCAAAAGTGCTGGCGAAGCTACTGTGTTATCTACGATAAAAGGAACCTGTGCCGCTTTAGCCTGTTTTGAAATCGCTTTCAAATCAAGTACATCCAATTTTGGATTTCCTAGTGATTCTACGAAGAAAGCCCTAGTATTATCTTGTACAGCTTTTCCAAAACTTTCTGGATCAGATGCATCTACAAAAGTTGTAGTAATTCCTAGTCTTGGTAAGGTAACGTTCAATAAATTGAAAGTACCACCGTATAAACTGCTGGAAGCCACAATATGGTCTCCCGCTTTTAAAAGCGTCAATAGACCTGTAGAAATAGCAGCAGTTCCCGAAGCAAAAACTACAGCTCCTACCCCGCCTTCTACGGCAGCCAATCTATCTTGAAGAATTTGATTGGTAGGGTTGTTCAATCTCGTATATATAAAACCAAGTTCTGCTAATGAAAATAAATTAGCCGCATGGTCCGTATCATTAAAAACGTATGATGATGTTTGATAAATAGGCACGGCACGTGTTCCTCCCGTTTGTGCAGGATCATGTCCGGCATGTAATGCGTTGGTTGAGAATTTCTGGTCACTCATAATCTTAGATTTTTAATTGTTATTTAAAATAATTAAAAGCCCAACCCTAAACAGCAGCCTGCAATTAGGTAAAATATCAAAAGAGTTATAAGAAGGCAAAAGATTAGTATGAGTAATCTATTTTGTTATCTGTCCCAATATTACAGGGATAGAATGTAGCACCTTCTCTGCTCAAAGAGGCAAAGGGTTGCTAAGGTTTCAAAGGGTCTATTCCCTCCACCTTTCTTGATAACTATTCAATACGTGTTTGAACTTTTGTGAATGCAAATATATAGTCGGTGAATTTAAATTCACCAACATTTTTGAAAAATTTATAAATTAAAAGCTTTTTTCACCTCATCTACCATGTCTAACTTTTCCCAAGTAAACAATTCTACTTCTTTCTCAATACGACCGTTGTATGGCGATTCAAAAACCTTGGTGACTGTTCTTGGTTCTTTACCCATATGGCCATAAGCTGCAGATTCTAAATAAATAGGATTACGCAACTTTAAACGTTCTTCAATAGCATGTGGACGCATATCAAAAAGTGATTTTACCTTCTTGGCAATTTCACCATCAGAAAGGCTTACGTTAGATGTACCGTAAGTATCTACATATATGGAAGTAGGCTCTACCACTCCAATAGCATAACTAACCTGCACCAAAATTTCATTGGCAACACCTGCTGCTACCAAATTCTTAGCTATATGGCGTGCTGCATAAGCGGCACTTCTATCTACCTTACTTGGGTCTTTTCCACTAAAAGCACCACCACCGTGAGCTCCTTTACCACCGTAAGTATCAACAATTATTTTTCTTCCCGTAAGTCCGGTATCACCATGAGGCCCACCAATCACAAACTTTCCAGTTGGATTAATGTGATATTTAATCTTATCGTCGAATAAGTTCTGAGTTGCCTCAGGCAATTGCCCAACAACTCTTGGTATTAAGATCTCTACAAGATCCTTTTTGATTTTCGCTAACATAACATCATCATCCGCATCAAAAGCATCATGTTGTGTTGAGATAACAATAGTATCTATCCGTTGAGGCACATTATCATCAGAATACTCAATAGTAACCTGAGATTTGGCATCCGGTCTTAAGTAATCTATGATTTTACCTTCTCTACGTAAGTCTGCTAAATTCTGAAGAATTTTATGCGAAATATCTAAAGCCAAAGGCATGTAGTTTTCTGTCTCTTTAGTAGCATAACCGAACATCATACCTTGATCTCCTGCTCCTTGCTGTTCTTTTTGACCGCGATCTACACCTTGGCTAATGTCTTGAGACTGCTCATGAATAAGTGAAATAACCCCACAAGAGTCTCCACTAAACTGATATTCACCTTTGGTATAACCAATTCCATTGATTACATCTCTTGCAATGGTTTGAACATCTAAATAAGTATCGCTCTTAACCTCACCGGCTAAAACTACCTGACCTGTAGTAACCAAAGTTTCACAAGCAACCTTACTTTCTGGATCAAAAGCCAAAAAGTGATCTAATAAGGCATCGCTTATTTGATCGGCAACTTTATCAGGGTGTCCTTCACTAACAGATTCGGAAGTAAATAAATATGGCATAACAAACTTCTATTTTTATAAAAGGATTTGAACGAAATGCCAGAAGAAGATGACGTGAAAATATTCAACATCAACTGCTTTAGCATTTTTTTTGTTTCATAGTCTAACTCAGACTTAAAACAGAGGTTGCAATCAGTCAAATCCCTCCTCTTATTTATAACTAGGACGCAAAAGTATAAAAAATGTTTAGTTCAATATATTAATATCGTGTTATTTATTGCCTCAATTAATAAATAACATAATTAACCCCCCTATTCATTATTAATTATAGGTCATATTTTACGGAAAAAAGCATGTAGCGAGGCTGTACAAAATAGGCTTGGGTGGTAAAAAATAAATCATTGGTACTATCCCTATTCAATGTAGTGGTATTTAACAAGTTGGTGCCTTTTATACCATACTCCCAATGGCTATCTTTCTTCTGATACGTAATACTGGACTCCAAAAAACTATATGTATTGGCAATGGTATCTTCCTTGTCCGTATAATTATAATAGTCATAATCAATATTAAAAATGAAGTTCTTTAGAAAATTAGCATCAAACCTAGCATAAGGCCTACTTGTAAAATATGTGGTCTCTAAACTTCCGTTTTCATAATTGTTTACGGTATATCTGTACCCCAATTCTAAATTGGGTGCATCTTTAAAGTTAGTGGACAATGCCCCTGTGTAATTCTGCGTAAAAGAATTGGAAGTACGTTGCAGATTATCAATTAAGTTATTGGTTGTAGACCATGACACATTCCCTCTTACAGAACCTTTTATCTTGCCAAAAGTGCGTTCATAATTTCCGCTTGCGGATAAAGACTCATCTTCAAAATTAGAGTTGATAGTTGTACTTACCCTATTAATACCTACAATATCCGCACTACTTTTTAGCGCATCTATTCGTTTGGTATAGGCTACGTTCGCAAATATGTTAGTCAAATTGAACATATTGAAACTAAAGAAATTCAACGATAGATTGTGATTAAGGGCGCTTTCTAAATCTCTATTACCACTATAAAGCGAGTTATAATTATTAAGAACATACCCTTGGGCAAAATTACTAACATCTGTAAAGGACCTTGTTACCCGGTAGTTGAAACGTATATTTTCTGATTTTTTCAACTGGGCATTAATATATAAATCGGGTAATAGAGAGGTAAGATTATCCTCTACTACAGTTGCTAATTGCTCATTCTTAACATTGAATTGATGAAGTGTAACACCTGGATTAAAAGTAAAAATTCCCGCGATAACTTTATAATGAAGTCCCAAATACAAATCTGAAACATTAAAAGTTACGTCATTACCAAACTCATCGTCAGTCATATCTAACGTATCTTCATTATCTAAAATTTGAAAAATGTTAGAATTAAAATTTTGATGACTCTGAGTTGTACCTAAAGTAAGATTAAGGTTACTCTTAGAACCAAGCACACGGTAATAGTCAACCTTTGCATCTACCTTATTAGTGATTACATTTTTAGATTGATTTATATTATATAGGTTTTGATTTTCATCAACCGGGAAAATATCAGCGAAGGCAAATTCACTTCGAATTGCTTCGTAAAAAGGGTCTTCATCTTGATACAAATGCTGTGCCTCTACCGCAAAAATGTTCTTTTCGTTTAATGTATAGTAAAGGTTAAGATTCTGATTCACCGCTAAAGGTCTTTGCTTTTTAACTTCGGAGATCTCGTCAGTAATAGTGGATATGGAAAGTACGTCTACCTCTTCATTATCATCGGATTGCTTTAAAAGCGCGTCATAATCTAATTGAAAATTAGCATTAGGTTTATATCTAGCACTAAATTTTGCTAACCCAAGGTGTACCGTCTGATCGGTATTTGTTGTGGCATTTTCTACATCATTGCTGGCGATATAGGTAGTATTTCTCTGAGATTTCATTAAGGTTCCCGTATAGGAATAAATCCCAAAACCACTTAAGTCTAGAGTCTCCGTTGGAGCATAACTAAAGTTGGCCGCAGCAAACTTGGTATCTATGTCATTAGCTCTATTGTTCTGTGCCGTAGAAAGACCTAATCCATCAGCGCCGGTTGTTATTGAACTACCTCCCCTTGAGTTTATATTTCTAAAACCACCGGTAAAATTTCTATAGTCATTCCGGGTAAAAGGAACTTCGCCTAGATTGTTTAAATCGGTAATAATATTAATGCTGTATTTGGGACTGTAATAGAAAAGTTTAGGATGTGCTAGATATCTATCATCAGGACCAAAGCCCGCCGTTAACTCTCCAAACCAAAAATTCTTTTTCCCTTCTTTAAGCCTAATGTTCAAGGCCACGTTATCATCGTCATTAGTAAGACCTTTCATCTGAGAGACCTCGTTGAAATTTCTTAATACTTCAACCTTACTTAATGCATTTGCGGGAATATTTTCAACAGCCAATTTTGTATCGCCATCAAAAAAATCTTTTCCTTCCACCATAACCTTGCTAACGGTCTTCCCTTCTACCTCTATCTGACCATCATCGTTTATCTCTATACCAGGAAGGTTCTCCAGAACGTCTTTCAGCTTTTTCTCGGTACCAGAAACAAAAGCATCCGTATCGTAAACAATAGTATCTCCTTTTACGGACACGGGCATTTCATAAGTTACCTCTACCTCATCTAATTGACTGGCTTGTTCCTGCATGACAATATCTTTAATAGCGTCAGCATCTGTTGCGGTAAACGTAAATGACTCAGTCTTGAAACCTAAATAACTGACTTTTACCGTGTATTGAAATCCAGATTTTAGCTTTAATTTATATAGCCCTGCATGGTTTGTAATACCATACGATTCCAACCCCTTGGTTTCCGTATTTATAGCTATAACGTTAGCCATATCCACACCCACATCCAAACTGTCTTTAACCGTACCGGTCAATGAAATCTCTTGAGCAACACCCATTGTTACCATGGAAAGGAAAAAGACAAACAATAAAGTATTCCTCATTACAAATTTGTTAGATGCAACTTGATATTAGTTTTTGAATAGGGCATATTATTGAGGCCGGCCGTCTCCTCGTCCACGTCTATTTCTAAAGTTTTCGCGCATCTCTTTCATCTTCTCCTGCGAGATTTCGTCATATTCTGCCTGAGTGACTTTTTTTCCTTTGCTTGGTGCTTTGATTTCTATTTTCTCAGATGGGTTTAAAGTAATTTCCGAGCACACTATGGTTGTGATATCATCACTTACAGCAAGTATTAGCCCAGGAAGTCCCCAATAGGAAGAAGGACCTTGGTTAACAGGTATCTCTGGAGTATACCATGCTACAATCTCAACTTCCTTTAGAATAAATTCCTCTTCTTTTTTCTCGCCTTCTTTCTTCTCCAAATCATTTGGACGTCGAAAAACAGCTCTCATGTTAGGACGTTTTATAGTCTTTACAGCCGTAGCCTTGAAAGCCGTATAATTCCCTATCTGTTTGGTGTCACTTTCTAATTTCCAATCTAGTTTTTCCAGTTCATCATCAACTAGAAAAATTTTACCCAAAAGCTCGTTTTTGATTAAATATCTCTGGCTTTTAATATCCTTGTACAAATCGCCTCCGGAAGCCATCATAGCACCAAAACGTGGTCCTCTACCGCCTTCTCTTCCTCCCGGTTGCTCTAACTGTTCTTCTTCCTCGTATATAGATTCTGTCTGATTGAAAGTTAGTTCAAAGGTTTTTTCATTGGCCTTTTTCATCCGCTCCATTATCTCTTTCTTACGGTCTTCCGGTATTTTTCTGCCACCAAAATCCATATTTACCTGTGTTTTACTCTGGTACGTTGCTTTCCCTTGAAAATCTTGCGCATACGAACTAGCGCATAGTAAAACAACAATTAAACCTATAGACCACTTATCTTTCATCATAATAGTTTGTTAGATTGATTTTAAGACTGTGAAAAATACATTTGGTTTAATCCACCTAGCAAAAGAAAATAAACGCGTCTTTAAACATTTTTTCCTCCGTGCTAGAAATATTTTTTTTTCTTCATACAGTTATCTCGTATCTTGTACCTTCTAATTGTTCTGAAAACAACAACACAACCATTAATTAATTTAGCTCTATGCACATAGCAGTTGCCGGAAATATCGGCGCGGGAAAAACCACCTTAACTAGATTATTAGCAAAACATTATAACTGGGAAGCCAATTTTGAAGAGGTTGTAGATAACCCGTATCTTGATGATTTTTATAATCAAATGGAACGTTGGAGTTTTAATCTTCAAATCTACTTTTTGAACACAAGGTTCCGTCAAATCCTTCAAATAAGGGAAAGTGGCAAGGATATCATACAAGATAGGACCATTTACGAAGATGCCTATATTTTCGCACCCAACTTGCATGCCATGGGCCTTATGACCAATAGGGATTTCACTAATTACCAAAGCCTTTTTGAGTTGATGGAAAGCCTTGGTTCAACCTCCTGACCTGCTTATTTATTTACGTAGCTCTATTCCCAATTTAGTAAAACAAATTCATAAAAGAGGCCGTGAATATGAGAACAGTATCTCAATAGACTACTTGAGTAGACTAAATGAACGTTACGAAGCATGGATACATGGTTACACTAAAGGAAACCTTCTTATAATTGATGTAGACAATTTAGATTTTGTTGATGAACCTGAAGATTTAGGTACAGTTATCAATAAGATCGATGCAGAGATTAACGGCTTATTCTAGGCAGAAATCACTTTATAAAACCATTTTGTTTAGCATGGGCAATGGCCTGTTCACTACTTTCCACCAATAATACCGGTGTTGTTTTGTAGGTTTCGAACAGTCCGCTTACGCGTTCCATTCTTTTTTTATGAGCTACACTTCTTAGATAGATTGCGCTAACTTGATTAGGGTAAAGCTCTGCTATTTCCTTATAAATATCTGCGTCATGCTCACCACTATCACCTATCAAAATGAATTTTAGATTTGGATAGGTTTTTAAGATATTGAGTATTTCCTTTTGTTTTTGAGGTTTCTCCGCTCTTGATTTACCACTTCCCAATCGGGGAAAATTTCGCAAAAGAATAGGTCCTTTTGGAAAATCGTTTTCTTGAAGAAAAAGTTCTAGATAACGGTATAAGTTCCATGGGCTGTGACTTACGTAAAAGATTGGATTGGCAGCTTCTCCGGATTTTCCTCTGTGCAACAAACCATAAAACTCTGCCGAACCCTTAAGTGGCGTTCGCTTACTTGCACGTTTAAATATAGTATTTACCACCACGCGCCACTTTAGAGAAGATACCACACCAGTATGTAAAATGGTATCATCTATATCACTAATGACTCCAAATTCCGCATTTTCGGAAGGAATTAAAACCTCACCCGGAAAGCGATTTTGATGAAGTATTTCTCTACGCAGAGCACTATCATCATATGCAATTTCATAGTTTAACCATCCTTCTTGATTGGTAAGCTGACCTAAATCTTCTAGGGATTCATCAAAAACATAATATCCCCTCTTATCGGTTTTACCGGATAATGTTCTACCATCCGAGAGTTTTATCCTCACGGAGGTGTTTCTTATTTCATCGGTTTCAAATCGCTTGTAACTGTTCCAAATCAAATTAAAGAAACCCTTTTGGGACAAATCTATTTCTTCGTCCTCCAAAGCTCGGCCGCGTGCATAAAAATGTGAATCCGTACCATAACTCTGAAAAGCGATAATCTGCAACTTGTCTTTCTTCCCGAATAAACCCATAGCATCAAATATACTTAAATATAGCACTTAGAGTGGACCTAATAAAAAACTACAAGCGCTCAAAAGTAACGTTCACGCAACCAAAGACAGGTTTCCCTCAATGGTGGTTTTTTATAAAAGAGGTCAGTGGTAAGTTTAAGTATGTTTAACCAAATCTATTCTGCAGATAGACGCTAAAATTCAAAAAAATGAAGCCAAAGAAAAATCCACAAAAGGACCTGAACCGCAACCGACCCATATACTTTCTATTTGGACTACTATTTGTTCTTATGCTTACCCTAGCAGCATTTGAATGGAAAACCTATGATCATTCCTATGACTATGATATTTCTATGAATATAGAGGATGAGCTAACTGAAGAGCTACCCATTTTGGTACAGTTTAAGACACCACCTCCTCCTAAACAAATTCAGGCGCCACCTATTATTGAGATAATTGATGATGAAGACGAAGAAATAGAAGACGTAATTGAATCTTCCGAAACAAACCAAGAAGAAAAAATCTTAGAGGTCTCAGATATTGAAGTAATGGATACGGATGAGCCAGAAGAGATGTCATTTATGGTTATTGAAGATGTGCCGGTTTTTCCAGGATGTGAAAAGGAACAGAACAAAAGAGCATGTTTCCAAACAATGATGAACAAACACATTGCAAAAAACTTTAGATATCCTGAATCTGCTCAAGAAATGGGCATACAAGGTAGGGTGAATATTATGTTTGTTATTCAAAAAGACGGAAGCATTGGCAATGTACAATTGCGAGGACCGGACAAAAGCCTTGAAAAAGAAGCCAAAAGAATAATAGACAAATTACCCCAAATGCAACCCGGAAAACAGAGAGGAACCCCAGTGAGAGTGCCTTTTAGCATCCCTATTAACTTTAGACTTCAGTAAATAAAAAAAAGGGACCATTTTCATGGTCCCTTTTTAAATACAAATAGATGAAGTTATTTTCGAATATCAACCTTTTCAATAGTGATTTCGGTGTCTTTCCCTTTGTTTAACTCAACGCTTTCCTCAAAAGCCATCAATTGACTTTTTACATCTGATTGAGTTCCTTTAA
Organism: Zobellia laminariae; assembly: GCF_030553095.1. Classification (GTDB taxonomy): domain Bacteria; phylum Bacteroidota; class Bacteroidia; order Flavobacteriales; family Flavobacteriaceae; genus Zobellia; species Zobellia laminariae. Next base: position 862,705 of record NZ_CP130738.1, read on the forward strand.
AAATTTTCTCCTGAGATAATTTTTCACCGTTTACAACAGTAGTATATGCAATTGTTGCTTCGGCCATTTGAGAATCTAGGTCATTCATTTCAATCCTAATCTCTTTGTTATTATCTACACCGGCCATGCCAGTAGCTTCCATTGCAATACTTGGCGCAATAACCAAAGCCACAACAGACATCAATTTTAAAAGAATATTTAAAGAAGGCCCCGAAGTATCTTTAAATGGATCACCCACAGTATCACCTACAACGGCTGCTTTGTGTGCATCCGTACCTTTACGACCATCAGATTCAATCATCTTCTTAGCGTTATCCCAAGCACCACCAGCATTAGACTGGAAGATAGCCATTAGCACACCACAAGTTGTTACACCAGCCAAAAGACCACCTAGCATTTCTGCACCACCTATAAAACCAACAGCAACTGGAACAACAATAGCCAACAGACCTGGTAGAAACCATTTCTCTAATAGAGGCTTTTGTAGAAATATCTACACACTTGTCATATTCCGCATACCCATCGGCTGCATCAAAAATAGCGCGTTGTTCCGGTGTTGCTTTTGACATATCTGAATCTACCTCACGCATTACCTGTAAAGCAGCTTTTAACTGAGGAATATCCCTAAATTGACGTCTTACTTCTTCGATCATTGCCATTGCAGCACGACCTACAGCATTCATTGACAACGCGGAGAATACAAAAGGAAGCATCCCTCCTACTAAAAGACCCGCCATAATTTTAGGTTGTGACACATCAATAGAAGTTACATTGGCCACTTTCATAAAAGCAGAGAACAAAGCTAAAGCCGTTAACGCTGCAGAAGCAATCGCAAAACCTTTACCAATAGCTGCTGTAGTGTTACCTACGGCATCTAATTTATCCGTGCGCTCTCTAACTTCTTTAGGAAGTTCTGCCATCTCTGCAATACCACCCGCATTATCAGATATTGGTCCGTAAGCATCAACTGCCAATTGAATACCTGTATTAGCCAACATCCCAACCGCAGCAATTGCGATACCATATAAACCTGCAAAATGATGCGATACTATAATTGCAGCTGCAATTAATAAAATAGGAATCATCGTAGACATCATACCCACTCCTAAACCTGCTATAATATTTGTTGCCGCACCAGTTTCTGATTGCGCAACAATTGAGTTGACCGGTTTTGAACCTGTACCTGTATAGTATTCCGTAATCTTACCTACACCCAAACCAGCAATAAGACCAGCAAGAGTTGCATAGAATATACCCATTGCACCCATTGGCAAACCATCTATAGATTCTGGAATTAAAGAAGTAATAATAAAATATGAAGCCACGACCATTAAACCAGCAGAACCAAATTCTCCAATATTCAATGCAGTTTGCGGGTTTCCGCCATCTTTAACTTTCACAAAGAATGTACCTATGATAGACATTAAAATACCCACAGCAGCTAACACCAATGGAAGATAAACAGCACCTAAGCCTGCAAAATCCGGGGTTATAATAAATGCACCCAAAACCATAGTACCTATAATAGAACCGACATAGGATTCAAACAAATCCGCCCCCATACCAGCAACATCACCAACATTATCACCAACATTATCTGCAATAGTTGCAGGGTTTAAAGGGTGATCTTCAGGAATACCTGCTTCAACCTTTCCAACCAAATCCGCACCAACATCTGCCGCTTTGGTATAAATACCACCACCTACTCTAGCAAAAAGTGCAATTGAAGATGCTCCTAAAGAGAAACCTGAAAGAACATTAAGTACTAAACTTAGATTTTCAGCATAAGGCCACATAGATTGGTAGAGCATGAATAAAAGACTAAGACCTAAAACTCCAAGTCCAACAACACCAAGTCCCATTACGGCACCACCCGCAAAGGCAACTTCCAAGGCTTTACCTAGAGAGGTTTTAGCAGCTTGGGTTGTTCTAACGTTTGCTTTGGTAGCAACCTTCATTCCTATAAAACCCGCTAAAGCTGAACAGATTGCACCTACTATAAATGATAGGGCCACCATTCCGTGAGAACCTTCTTCGTTACTTCCTTTAAAAAATAGAAGAATAGCTACTGCTACCACAAAAATTGCAAGAATTTTGTATTCGGCTTTTAAGAAAGACATTGCACCATCTGCAATATTCTTTGCTATTCTTGCCATTTTTTCGTCACCAACTTCTTGTTTGGTTACCCATACGTCCTTGACGAAAACGAATACCAGAGCCAGTATTCCAAATACTGGCAAAAATTTCACTACTAATTCCATTTGAGTTGTTGTTTAAGATTTCTAATGACAACTAAAGTAATGAAATTGATCTTATAAAAAAAAGCCTTTTTTATTGCTAAAAAAGGCTTTTTGAAGAGTATTTACTATTTATATCGTAAAAGTGCGTTTCTTTTTAAAATCGCTATTATCATAACGCTCTACACATTCATGATAAATTTTAACGGCTTCTTCAGCATCACCCCATCCACCGGTATCAACTTTCTTCTTTTCCAAATCTTTGTAAACTTTAAAGAAGTGCTCAATTTCCTTTAAACGGTGAGGATTCAAATCACTAATATCATGATTATTGCTCCATATTGGATCTGAAACAGGTACACAGATAATTTTTTCATCCGGTCCTTTTTCATCGGTCATATGAAAGACACCAATTGGTCTTACTTCCATTACTACCATAGGATATGTTGGTTCTGCTCCCATTACCAAAACATCTAGTGGATCTTTGTCCAACGCTAAAGTCTCAGGAATGAAACCATAATCACCAGGATACATCATTGACGAAAAAAGCATACGGTCAAAACGTATTTTATGTAATGTAAAGTCGTATTCGTATTTATTTCTACTTCCTTTTGGAATCTCTATTAAAACATCAAAAGTTATGTCAGCTTTTTTTCCCATTTTTTAGGTTTATTTTACAACCGCTAAGGTACAAAAATGCATACGTGTCCACCCAGAAATACAAAAAAACATCTGATTTTGCAGTAAAAAATAAGAATCAACAAATTATAAGAGAGTCTACTACAGCGATAGGCATTTAAAAGTCTAAAAACATAAACTACTACAAATGAACGGACTACACTTTACCGACCAATTGAAGCATTTAGTTAGAAGTCAAACCCAAACGTTCCTGTAACACTAAAAGGACGAGCATCTGGAGCATCCAAATAATTACCTCTAAAGTTGAAATCTATTCTAAGAATCTTAAAAATGTTACCAATCCCTAGCGAATACTCGTAGTAAATTTTATCAGATGGCGCCTGCAATGGTGTATTTATAGTTGCCGGCAAACTTAAAGCTTTGTTTTCATCAGACAAATCTCCCCAGACCCCTCTAAGTCCAATAATCTCCCGCAGATTAAGTTTCCTCAACAAAGGAATTCGTGAAAAAATACGACCATTAAAATTATGTTGTAAGTGCAATGCTACATAAGTATCGGTAACAAACTCATAGAAGTCAAGGTTAGGAAATGTTCCGTAGTTCGAAAAGAATGTCTGGTTACCTTAAGCACTACATTTAATAGTCCCAAAGGCACTGTGTTAAAGGTCTTACCCATTTCTAAAGTTGAGAATAACCTACCAAAACCACCTATTTGCCAAGGCTGACTATAAGAGAATTGTAATTTACTATAGCTAAAATCGCTATCAAAAACCACATCCACACCTTTGGTGTAACTCAATAATAGTGTACTATAATCTTCGTTCATCCCCTTACGTTCCACGCCATAACCAATGGTTCTTTTTCCAGAGCGTATAAACTACCAATGCATTAAAATCGAACTGGTTTATCTCTGATGAAATTCCTGTTGGAGAATCTGCATCTACATAATCTAGACTAAAATCATCTGGTAAGGCCGAACTTAACTTTCTAAACGTTCCTCCTATCCCAAGCCTAAGGTTGGTTACAGGTTCAATTTCTATATTGAATTTGCTCAGGTTGATATTCGTTAACCTATTATTAGCACCAACAGTCACCAATGAAGACGAAGCTATACTTCTACCGAGCACATCATTCGTGGCAGTAAGACTTACACCTAACTGTTCAATATCTCTCCTGTTACCACCTGAAACAATAAGCCTACTCTTTTTATCAAGCAATATTTTACCGGACATACCGTGCTTGAATTTTTTATCGGTGAAACCATAAGCTGTATACCCTTCAACACGCCAAAGGTCATTTTCTCCAAAATACGAACGTGCACCAATACGAACACGTGGCCCTTCTGCTTGGTTATAACCAAAAACATCATAAACGGAACCAATGTCCATGTTCCACTTATCAATCTCTACAAAACCACTACCCAAAATACTGACCAAATTGTAGTAAGACCTAAATTTTGGTACTGTTTTTAAGGTATCTAAAAGCTGATAAATTCCTTTTTCGTCCTTATTTAAGCTCTCCAACCTACTATTCTCCCAAAAAGTACTATCACGATTTAGGACTGCAGTATCATAAGGGTTACTCTCTGTCTTGTAGAATTCTTTTGGCTTCTTTTGATCAAAAGTATAATTATCAAAAACAGTAGTACGCTTACCATACATACCTCTTGATTCTTCTTTCTTCTGAAAACTAAAGTCGCTCATCATATAATCCCGCTTCAAAAGAAACACAGAATCATTAATTACCTCAAAATCTTGCTCAATATATATTTCTTTGACCCAGTTGATGTTGGCACTTTTGGTCACTTCCAAGTTGATGTTCTTTACAGCGTATGTAGTATCGTTGACCCAGAAATCACCTTTAAAAGTTAGTTCGTTCTTCCGTCTTGGGTAATAGACAATATTATAACACCACTTATCTTCTATAAATGCACTATCGCGCAATGCATAGTTATAAACGTCAACCCCTGTTCGTGACAATGGGCTGGTAAAACTTTTATCGAAAAATTTCAGGTAATTATCGTAGATATCATACTCTTGATACAGATCCGCAACAAAAGCAATTATAGACTGGTTGTTATCAAAACCGGAGTTTTTATTACCCAAGATGTCTTCTTTCTCTTCATCAAGACGATTATCTCCATAGACTTTAGAGAAGGTCTCGTTCAGAAATATTGGCAAATAGGTTTTACCTGTAATACGTGACGTATCTAAATCTTTAAAGACAAACTCAAGACCTTTGAATATCTTCTTCTTCATTAGGGCGCTGTCAATAGTATTCAGGTCAAATTCTACCTTTTCATACTTCTCAAAAGCATACTGATTAAACTTCCGTAGACCGTTCTCCCGTTTTTTTGCCCATATTTTTCTCAGTATATCTACTGCAGGATTATTTTTCTTAGACTGCTTTCCACCAACAAGAACTACCTCATCTAGCTGCTGGGAAGACTCTTTCATTACAACCTTCATCTTATAGGTTACTTTAGAAGTCAATGGAATTTCCACACTCTCATACCCTATAAAAGAAATAAGAAGAACGGGATGGTCATCATCGGACTCCATATAAAAGTTACCATTATCATCGGTAATAGTACCTTCATAAGAACCTTTAAAAAGTACATTGGCAAAAGCTACCGGCTGGTTATCTTCGTCAATAACAATACCACCCACTTTAGTTTGCGCGCTGGCAACCAAAGAAAAAAGTAGTACAACAAATAATAAAAGGTTTTTCATCTAAGAAATTTTCTCTGTACTCTATAAACAAATAATGTACCAGAACAGATTTTATTATAATTCTTGGCTCGTATTTACATAAAAATTAAAGTTCGCCTCTATTTTCTTGCCTACAACCTGAATTTAAGACAAAAACGTTGAACCGAATTCCTAAAAAAAATGCTTCGCCAACATTAAGTCGGCGAAGCAAAAGTACCTTTACAAATTTGTTATACCTATTTGTACATCACTTTCTTCACTGCATTAACCACATCTGTATGATTTGGCAACCATTCCTCTAACAGAACAGGAGAATACGGTGCAGGTGTATCTGCAGTGTTTATCTTCTGTATAGGTGCGTCTAAATAGTCAAAAGCATGAGATTGTACATGAAAAGTTATTTCAGAGGCAACATTACCAAAAGGCCAAGCCTCTTCTAAAATAACCAAACGATTTGTTTTCTTAACCGATTTTAAAATTGCTTCGTAATCCAATGGCTTAACGGTACGCAAGTCAATGATCTCACAGCTTATTCCTTCTTTTTTAAGTTCATCAGCAGCTTTATCGGCCTCTTTTATTATTTTACCAAAAGAAACGATAGTAACATCACTACCTTCTCTACGAATATCTGCAACACCTAATGGAATTGTATAGTCTCCTTCAGGAACTTCTCCTTTATCTCCATACATCTGCTCAGACTCCATAAAAATAACAGGATCGTTATCTCGGATAGCCGCTTTCAACAATCCTTTTGCATCTGCAGGATTAGAAGGAACAACAACTTTTAGCCCTGGACAGTTAGCATACCAACTTTCAAAAGCTTGTGAATGCGTAGCACCCAATTGACCAGCAGAACCTGTAGGTCCTCTAAAAACGATAGGACAAGGAAACTGCCCACCCGACATTTGACGGATTTTAGCTGCGTTATTGATGATCTGATCGATACCCACCAAAGCAAAGTTAAAAGTCATAAACTCTATTATTGGACGACAACCAGTCATTGTAGATCCTATACCTATACCTGCAAAACCCAATTCTGCAATAGGCGTATCTATAACACGCTTGGCACCAAACTCATCTAGCATTCCTTTAGAAGCTTTATAAGCGCCATTGTATTCAGCTACTTCTTCTCCCATCAGGTAAACTGACTCGTCTTTCCTCATTTCTTCCGACATCGCCTCAACGATGGCTTCCCTAAATTGTAGTGTCTTCATATTATATGGAGTATCTTTTTATTATGTGCGTTAAAAACGCAAGCAAAAATAGGAAAATATATGTCAAATAATAGGCTCTAAGAATCAAAATAAGTTATAAAAAATACTATGCATGCATAGTATTTTTGAAAAAGATTACATATCTTCGTCTAGATTATAAATAGCTTTATAGACATGAAAATATTAGTTTGCATAAGTAATGTTCCTGACACAACCTCCAAAATTAACTTTACGGATGGTGATACAAAGTTTGACACCAATGGTGTACAGTTCGTAATAAACCCTAACGATGAGTTCGGTTTAACACGCGCCATGTGGTTTAAAGAAAAGCAAGGAGCAACAGTACATATTGCTACAGTTGGCGAAGCTAGCGTAGAACCAACTATGCGTAAGGCACTTGCAATTGGCGCTGATGAAGCCATTAGAATTAACGCTGTTCCAACAGACGGTTTTTTCGTTGCCGAGCAATTGGCCAACATAATTAAAGATGGAGCATACGACCTTATTATTGCCGGTAGAGAAAGTATTGATTATAACGGAGGTATGGTTCCAGGATTTTAGCTACTCTTTTAGGAATGAATTTCGTAAATACTTGTATTAGTCTTGAGGTTGAAGGCACTACAGCTACCGCTATAAGAGAAATAGATGGCGGAAAAGAAACGGTACAGACTTCACTTCCCCTAGTTATTGGAGGACAAAAAGGCCTTGTACAAGAGAGCGACCTTAAAATACCCAACATGCGTGGTATTATGATGGCAAGAAAAAAGACACTTACCGTGATAGAGCCTGTTGACGCTACAGTTGCTACCAAAGACGTTAAATTTGATAAGCCTGTAGCTAAAGGAAGCGTTAAATTGGTTAATTCAGCTGAAGAATTAGTACAATTACTTCACAATGAAGCCAAAGTAATTTAGTCACTATATATAGGTTACAATTTTCTAGATACCGGTTCTTTTACCAAAACACTGGAAACTACCATATACAGTTAAGCTTTATCTCTAAAAAATAAAACAATACACAAATGTCAGTATTAGTATATACAGAATCCGAAAACGGAAAACTTAAAAAGAGTGCTTTTGAAGTGGCATCATATGCCAAAGCAGTAGCAGATCAATTAGGCTCATCAGTTACCGCAATTTCTTTTAATGCAACTAGTAACGATGAACTAGGTACTTATGGTGTTTCCAAAGTATTAAATGTAACAGATGACAAATTAGCTACATTTAATGCTCTTGCTTACGCTAACAGTATTGCACAGGCTGCAAAAAATGAGAATATTCAAGTAATCATAGTAAGTTCTAGTACCAACAGTAAATTTTTAGCCCCTATTCTAGCTGCTAAATTAAAAGCTGGTTACGTACCAAATGTGGTTGCGGCTCCTGAAAGCGCATCACCATTTACAGTAAAGCGTACGACTTTTAGTAATAAAGGTTTCGCACATACCGAAATTACCACAGAGACTAAGATTATAGGTGTTTCCAACAATTCTTTTGGCCTAAAAGAAAATGCAACGACTGCAGCAGTTGAGGCTTTTAATGCCGATTTAAGTGATGCTGATTTTTCAGTTAAGTCCATTGAAATAGATAAAGTAGCCGGTCAAGTTACTATTGCAGATGCAGATATTGTAGTTTCTGGCGGAAGAGGCCTTAAAGGACCTGAAAACTGGGGAATGATAGAAGAACTTGCAGAAGTTCTTGGTGCAGCTACAGCTTGTTCCAAGCCTGTTTCCGATATGGGATGGAGACCTCATGGAGAGCATGTTGGCCAAACAGGAAAGCCTGTTGCGGCTAATCTTTATATCGCAATAGGTATCTCAGGTGCCATTCAGCATTTGGCAGGAGTTAGCTCTTCCAAAACAAAAGTAGTCATCAACTCTGACGCTGAAGCCCCATTTTTCAAGGCTGCAGACTATGGAATTGTAGGTGATGCCTTTGAAGTAGTACCTCAACTCATTGAAAAATTAAAAGAATTTAAAGCACAAAACGCTTAATTTTCGTTAATTTGCGCTTATTAAAGGGCTGTTTAAATGCATGGTTCGCCCGTATTTAAACAGTCTTTTGTATTTTAATGATTCTATGAGCTTAGTCAGGTTAAAAATAAAAGGAATATCCTATAGCCAAACACAGAATGGAGCATACGCTCTTATTCTGAACGAAGTGGAAGGCGATCGTAAACTACCCATTGTCATTGGTGCTTTTGAAGCGCAATCAATTGCTATTGCACTTGAGAAAGAAATAAAGCCGCCAAGGCCTTTGACTCACGATTTGTTCAAAAACTTTTCGGATCGCTTTGATATTGTAATCAAACAGGTCATTATCCACAAGTTGGTAGATGGTGTTTTTTACTCTAGTATTATTTGCGAACGCGATAAAATTGAAGAGATTATAGATGCCAGAACCAGCGATGCCATTGCTTTGGCACTCCGCTTTAATGCACCTATCTTCACTTATAAAACCATTTTGGATAAAGCCGGAATCTTCCTTAAATTTTCGTCAAAAGACAAGGATAAGGAAGAGACTGACGATAGTATTGTGGTAGATGAAATTTTGCAAGAAGGCGAAACCGTAGAAATAGAATCTGGAGCAACAGATGGTTACACAGAACTTTCTATTGACGAACTCCACAAAGAACTAGACCTAGCCGTTAACAATGAAGATTACGAAAAAGCGGCTAAGCTACGTGACGAGATTTCCAAAAGAAACTGATAAACAAGCAAGTACCCTATGAAAATCAACCTTTGGATTGTTCTACTTGCCCTATTTATTTTTTTCCCATCCATAGCACAAGAAACGATTGCAGTACCAGCCGCAGAAACGGCTGCTATAAATGATATAGTTTCACAAAATACCAATCACATCCAACCTAATGCAGGTTTTAGCTTCAATAGCTTAAGCCGTGGCATATTGGGTATGGCGGTACTTTTACTCATTTCATTTTTATTCAGTTCAAATCGCAGAGCCATCAATTGGAAGACCGTTGGTATTGGCCTTACATTGCAATTAGTTATTGCCATAGGCGTGCTTAAAATTCCATTTATTCAAAGAGTATTTGAGTCCATTGGCGAAGTTTTCATTAGTATTCTGGGTTTTACCCGTGCGGGAAGTAAATTTCTTTTTGAAGGGCTCGTAGTTGACACCGGTACATTCGGTTATATTTTTGCTTTTCAGGTATTACCTACCATTATTTTCTTTTCAGCACTTACCTCATTACTATTTTATTTGGGCATCATCCAAAAGGTAGTGAGAGTACTAGCATGGATGCTTTCAAAAACTCTAGGTATTTCTGGAGCAGAAAGTCTATCTGTTGCTGGAAACATCTTTTTAGGACAGACCGAAGCACCATTATTGATTAAAGCTTACTTGGAAAAAATGACCAAGTCTGAAATTCTTCTAGTGATGATAGGCGGAATGGCTACTGTTGCCGGCGCTGTTTTAGCTGCGTACATTGGATTCTTAGGAGGAGAAGATAAGGTATTACAGTTGGTATTTGCCAAACACCTTTTGGCGGCATCCGTTATGGCCGCATAAGGCGCCATTGTAATTTCAAAAATATTATACCCACAAACAGAAGCAGTAAATACAGATGTGGCCGTATCTTCTGAGAAGATTGGCTCTAATGTTTTGGATGCTATTGCTAACGGTACTACAGAAGGTTTAAGATTGGCCGTCAACGTTGGGGCCATGCTTTTGGTTTTCGTGGCTATGATTGCCATGTTAAACGGAATTCTAGATTGGATTGGCGATTTGACCTCCTTAAACCAATGGGTCGCTCTAAACACATCTTACGATAAATTTTCATTGGAGGCCATTCTTGGGACTATCTTTGCTCCATTAATGTGGCTTATTGGTGTTGCTAACGAAGATATTATGCTCATGGGGCAACTCTTGGGAATTAAGCTGGTAGCCAGTGAATTCGTAGGCTACATCCAGTTGGCTGAACTAAAAAACATGGCTACAGGAGCTAGCTTTACCTATAACAAATCTGTAATCATGGCAACGTATATGCTTTGTGGGTTCGCAAACTTTGCATCCATAGGGATACAAATTGGTGGCATAGGCTCATTAGCTCCAGGCCAACGTAAAACCCTTTCAGAATTTGGTCTTAAAGCTGTTCTTGGTGGTTCTATAGCATCCTTGTTATCTGCTACTATTGCAGGTATGATTTTAGGGTAAATTAATACTCTTTACTTCAACAGAAAATATTTTGGTTAATAAATCTCTAATAACTACAACAAGTAGTTTTTGAGCTTTTACCTACAAACTTCTATTTTTGCCCCACTATGAAACAATACCACGATTTACTAAAGCACGTACTAGAAAACGGTAACCAAAAAGGAGACCGCACAGGAACAGGAACTTTAAGCGTTTTTGGACATCAAATGCGTTTTGACCTAAGCAAAGGTTTTCCTATGGTAACTACCAAAAAGTTACACCTGAAGTCTATTGTTTATGAATTACTTTGGTTCTTGAAAGGTGATACGAATATCAAATACCTCCAAGAAAATGGCGTGCGTATCTGGAATGATTGGGCAGATGAGAATGGAGACCTAGGTCCTGTTTACGGCCACCAATGGCGTAACTGGAACAATGATGAAATTGATCAGATTAAAGATGTTATTGAATCTTTAAAAAATAACCCTAGCAGTAGACGTATGTTGGTTTCCGCTTGGAACCCAAGCGTACTTCCTGACACCTCAAAATCGTTTTCTGAGAATGTAGCCAATGGTAAAGCAGCGCTTCCTCCATGTCACGCATTCTTTCAATTTTATGTTTCTGATGGTAAGCTCTCATGTCAACTGTATCAACGTAGTGCAGACATCTTCCTAGGGGTGCCTTTTAATATTGCCTCCTACGCTCTATTCACTATGATGATGGCACAAGTATGTGGTTACGAAGCTGGTGAATTTATTCACACTTTTGGTGATGCCCACATCTATAATAACCATATGGAACAGGTAGAATTGCAATTGAGTCGTGAAACTCGTCCGCTACCCAAAATGGTTATCAACCCTGAAATAAAAGATATTTTCGATTTTAATTTTGAGGATTTCAGCTTAGAAGATTATAACCCTCATCCACACATTAAAGGAGCTGTTGCCGTATAGCGTTCACCAAAATTAGTATTGAGTCCACTGCGTACTTTCTATAATCCTTATATTTATAGGATATTAGAATTGCTATGACCTTGACTGATTCCCTTGTTGATTTTTTTTTAGAGACCCGCAAACACACTGAAAATATTTGCGAACCTCTAGAAATCGAAGACTATGTAGTGCAACCTATTATAGACGTTTCTCCACCAAAATGGCATCTAGGTCATACGACTTGGTTTTTTGAAGAATTTATTCTTAAGCCCCATTTTAAGGGCTATATGATTTTTGACGAAGATTTCTCCTTTGTATTCAACAGCTATTATGAAACCGTAGGCAAACGGGTGGTACGTTCTGACCGTGGTAATCTATCAAGACCTTCGGTAGAACGTGTTTATGCATACCGCACGCATGTAACTCAAGCCATTAAAAATTTATTTAGCACAACACAAAGTCAAGAATTATATGACCTTTTAGAAATAGGCATACATCATGAGAAACAGCATCAAGAATTACTCTTGACTGACATTAAGTTTATTCTGGGCAACAATCCCCTACTCCCAATCTACTCTGATAGTTTTACAGAACATCCTATTGAAACTGAATCCCAAGAATGGATTTCTATGGATGAAGGCATTTACGAAATTGGTCATAATTCGGACGCGTTCTGTTATGATAATGAGCTAGGCAGGCACAAGGTATATTTACATCCCTTTAAAATAGCTAGCAATTTAATTACCAATCAAGAATATATTGAATTTATAGAAGCAGGAGGTTACAAAAAATTTGATCTCTGGCATGCCGAAGGTTGGGACTGGGTGAATCAGAATGGAATTTCTGCTCCCTTATATTGGCATTTAATTGATGGAGTTTGGCATAATTATACACTAAATGGACTTCAAAAAGTTACACCCGAAGCCCCTGTTACGCATATTTCATACTTTGAAGCGTTTGCTTTTGCACAATGGAAAGGATGCCGTCTTGCCACGGAATTTGAGTGGGAAGCCGCCCAATCTAATTTCTCTTGGGGCCAAAGATGGGAATGGACCGAAAGTGCCTACCTACCCTATCCCTTCTACAAAAAAGCGGACGGAGCTCTTGGAGAATATAACGGCAAGTTTATGGTAAATCAAAAAGTATTGCGAGGAGGATCTGTCGCAACCCCCATACGCCATACAAGACCTACCTATCGTAATTTCTTTCAGACTAGTCTACGATGGCAATACACCGGATTACGATTAGCCAAATAATTTTTATATCATACGTATAGTTTTCTGATAATTTCCGACTTAAACAGCATGCAAAAATCAACCAAAGCAATTTTTACAACCCAATTTGAAGAAGAAGTTCATGCTGGTTTGACTGATTTCCCCAAACATTTATCATCTAAATACTTTTATGATGAAAAAGGAGATAAGCTGTTTCAGGATATAATGAATATGCCAGAATACTATCTGACGCAAAAGGAATATGATATTCTTTTGAACCATACGGCAGAAATATCAGAGCTCTTTGCTTCGGGAAATCTTAAATTTAAACTTATTGAATTAGGAGCTGGTGATGGTAAAAAGACTAAAATTCTACTAAAATATTTATCTGAAAACGGTTTCGATTTTAAATACCAACCTATAGACATAAGTCAGAATGTACTTAATGGTCTGGAAAAATCACTCCGAAAAGAGTTACCAAACGTTACGGTAGAACCTCAACAAGGTACTTATTTTGAAGCCTTAGAAGAAATCAATTCAGAAAACGGAACTAAGAAGGTTATTCTATTTTTAGGCTCAAACATTGGAAACTTACTTCATGAACAGGCTATAGATTTTCTTAAAAGTGTTCAAGAACTCATGCAAGACGAAGATCTGTTTTTCATAGGTTTTGATATGAAGAAAAACCCGCAAACTATACTAGACGCCTATAATGACCAGACCGGTATTACAGCAGCATTTAATAAAAATGTTTTGGCTAGAATTAACAATGAGCTAGGTGGTAATTTTGATTTGGATAAATTTCTTCACTGGGAAGTCTACGACCCAGAAACCGGTACTGCAAAGAGCTACTTAGTGTCTAAAGAAGACCAGACTGTAAGTATTGACAGCTTAGACGTACTAATTGATTTTAAACAATGGGAGACAATACACACTGAAATCTCTCAAAAATACGATGATAAAGTAGTTGCTTGGTTAGCGGAAGAAGCTGGTCTAAAAATAGAAACAGAGTTTTCCGACTCAGAGAAGTTCTACAAGAATTTTGTACTGAGAAAAAGATAACAAGACTTACTCATCAAACCACAGTGATAATGTGCCATCTAACAGTTGGCTCTTAAATTATTTGATATGAAAGCAATATGGAACGGTACGGTAATAGCCGAAAGTGATGAAACAGTAGTGGTAGAAAACAATCATTATTTTCCTGCTGAAAGCATCAAAAAAGAATACTTTAAAACCAGTCAAACACATACTACTTGCCCGTGGAAAGGTAAGGCCCATTATTACACCTTAGCGGTAGATGGCAAAGAAAATGCTGATGCAGCGTGGTATTATCCAGAAGTGAGTCCGCTTGCCAAAGGTATTAAAGGACGTGTGGCTTTCTGGAAAGGAGTTACCGTAGAAGCATAAGAAATACAACTATCAACTCAATTGATTATAAAAAAAAAGCCGGAACATTTTCATGTTCCGGCTTTCTATATTTATCTAACGAAAAGATTATAGATCCAGAACGGCATTTTCGCCACCTGCAAAATCATTCCACTGGTAACGATCAGCTTCTGCCTCGTTTACATAGTTTCCGTCTACGATATACTTAAATTCAAAAGAAGTTTCTTTAGGAAGCTCTATAGTACCTTTAAAGTTACCATTTTTTAATTTCTTCAATGCACTTGCCTTGTTAGCTTTCCAATTGTTGAAATCACCTACAACTGCTACTTTTGTTGCTTCTTCCGCAGGAACTGTAAAAGTTACTTTACACACGGGTTTTGTTTTTAAATACTGTTTTGAAATTGCCATTATGTATTATTTTAAATTGATTTTTGTTTCCCTAATTAGAAGGCAAAACTAATATATTAAAATGCTCATATACAATGATTAACGCATTTTTATCATTTTCGCAATATTCACTTAACAAATAGTGTGTAGACGTAAAAAAAGAGTCTATATTCTTTACTTTATCAAGCTCTATATTACTGTCTTTAAGATTTTTACAACCTCATTAATATCTTCTTCGGTGTTATAGAAATGAAAACTAAATCTAATACCTTCACCACGCTGAGAACAAATGACCTCATTCTCGGTTAAATTCTTAAATAAGGCGTCATCTCCCTTAATATTAAAAATGGTACTATGCTCTTCTTTTCCAACAATTACCTTGGATAAAAGGCCTAATTGACCTAGCTCTTGGTGTGCCTTGGTAGAGAGTATTTTTAATTGCTCCTCAATTGCTTGTTTACCTAAAGTATTTAAATACTCTAGAGAAAATTTTAAACTTCCAAAAGTTAACGTATCCAAATGTCCTGGTTCAAAATGATTAGCAAATGGTATTCTATCCCTAGCCCCTAAATCATGTCTTGAAGCATTAAAACCTATTACACGTACGTTAAATATTTCCTCAACTCCATCCTTAAATAACATAAATCCATTTCCGTAACCGGATAACAACCACTTATAGGCACTTGCTCCAAGAACGTCTATTGGTGAACTTTCAAAATCAAAATCTTCAGTTCCGCAGAACTGTGTCCCATCCGCAATAATCTTCAAGTTAGGAAATTCTGATTTAACTTTTGTAAGAAAATTCATATTAATTTTAAATCCATCAGTCCACTGAACTAAACTTAAAGCCAATATGGATATATCATCTTTCCTAATTGTATCCAGAATGTTCTCCTCTAAATTCTCGTTCAATTCTACATAAGAGACTTCAAAACCCCTATATTCAAAAGACCAGTTCACAGACGGATAATCGTCTTTTATTAAAAGTACTTTATGCTTTCTATCCAGTCCTTCCAGAAGCATATTTAACCCAAGTGAGAAATTTTGAACTAAGGATGTGTTCTTTTTTCGCACCAAAAAAATTAGCTACAGTTTCGCGAGTTTCCGAAACTGTTTTCATAGCCACTTTGTTTCTAAAGTTACTACCTCCTATTAAATAATCTAAGTCATGTTCTTGCCTCCACTCCATTAAATCATCACTTAGTAATCCTGCCGAAGCAGTATTTGCATATATGTACTGACTTAGAACAGGAAAGTGTTTTCGGGTATTTTTCATCTGGTATTTTCTGTGTCGGCAATTGCCTTATCTTTGTAGACTAAAGGTAACGATTCGTATGTTCTCTAAAAACAAAAACCGGTCTGAAGTAGATCTTGAGCAACACGAAATGCTCGAAAACGCCCAAACACGCATCAAGCAAAAGAAGCGTCTATACGTTCATTTTGTAATCTTTCTTATTGGTAGTGTCTTTATGATTCTAATTAATAAGATTCTAAAATATGGTGATACCTATGATTGGTTCATCTGGTGCATTACCTTCTGGGCCTTCTTATTTATCATTCATGCTTTTAATGTTTTTATCACACAAAAATTCATGGGTAAGGACTGGGAACGCGCTCAACGTGAAAAACTTGTAGCCAAACAAAAGAAACGTATTTCAGAAATACAAAAAGAGATAGAGACCGATTTTCCGCTTGCTAAAATCAACAAAAAAATTGAACCATGAACAACACCATAGCCATGATTGCAGCAGCGGCCGAAGATAATGCCTTAGGGAAGGACAATGACCTTCTGTGGCATTTACCGGATGACTTTAAAAGGTTTAAAAACCTTACCTCTGGCCATACCATTATTATGGGCCGAAAAACATACGAGAGTTTCCCTAAGCCACTTCCAAATCGCAAACATGTGATTATTACAAGGGATAAAAACTACACCGTAGGTTACGACGCATGTGTTGTGGTGCATTCCTTACCTGAAGCTTTGGAACTTGTAAAAGATGAGCCGTTATCCTTTATAATAGGAGGCGGTGAAATTTATAAATTAGGAATGGAGTTAGCCAATAAAATTGAACTGACCCGTGTACATGGTACTTTTGAAGATGCCGATACGTTTTTTCCGGAAATAGATGAAACTATCTGGGAGCTTGCTACCGAGCAGTACCATCTAAAAGATGAAAAACACAAATACGCGTTTACATATCTTACCTATCTAAAAAGCTAGTTGACCTACCAAAATATTATCCGCTACACCTTCAACAAAGTTTTTTAGTACATCTGGATTTACATTGGTATAAAACTGATGCTTTACAGGTTTTTCCGAAGTATTCAGGATATCGTTTTTTTCTAAAATAGCTTTCACTTGTCTAGCTACCGCCTCACCTGAATCAATGATTTTTACATGCTCTGGTAACATACTTTTTAATACAGGAATTAAATACGGATAATGCGTACAGCCCAATACTAAGCAATCCATACCCTGATCAAGCATTGGTTCTACATAGGTGTTCAAAAGCAACCTTGTTTCTTCCGCATCTACTTTGCCGTTTTCTATTAACGGAACTAAACCTGTACCTTCTTGCTCTATTACTTTAATACCATGGGCATGGTTTTCTGAAGTGCTATGAAAAAGGCTACTAGAAAGCGTTCCCTTAGTTGCCAACACACCAATTGTCTTAGATTCGGATTGTAATGCAGCTGGCTTAATAGCAGGCTCTATACCTATAAAAGGTAAACTGTAATTTGTTCTTAAGTATGAAATAGCATTTGTTGTTGCCGTATTACAGGCAACAACAATAATCTTACACCCCTTCTCTAACAGAAGGTTTGTATTTTTTATACTAAGTTGAAGAATCTCTTCTTGAGATTTCTCCCCATAAGGTGCATTCTTACTATCCGCCAAATAGATGGTATTCTCATTAGGCAGTAATTTTTGAATTTCTTTCCAAATGGAAGTTCCTCCTACCCCTGAATCAAAAACCCCTATTGGTTGATTGCTCATAGTTATCTTTTTATTCTAACACCTGAACTATAGGAGTTCCCGTAGCTCCGCTCGGAAATGCAATCCCCAACAATGCAGAAACAGTAGGCGCTACGTCATCTATTTCAGTTCTTTCTACAGTGCTACCCTGTTTAATTCCCGCTCCATAAAAAAGTAATGGAACATGCGTATCATAAATCTGCGGAGAACCATGGGTAGAACCGGTTTTAGGGTACGAAATGGTAAGAGGAGATAGCACTAGTAATACATCTCCTGAACGCTTTTGGTTATAGCCATTTTGAAGAATATAAGGAATACCATGTGTATAATCATTCTGCCACATTTGGTATGCAGTATATGTACGATCTATTCCTTTATAGGTCAACAACTCCTTAGCTATAGCTTCCTGAACCTCTTGAACACTTAAATCTAAATTCTTAATAATTTTATGATCTAGGAAATATTGGTAATTTGAAAAATTCTTAACGATATCTGTGGTACCATAGTTAAACTCTAAAAACTGATTAAAATTAGCTTTCATACTATCCCAATCAATATAATCTGCTGGTATTTTCTGATCCTTTAGGTATGAAGGAACATCAATTGCCGCATGATCCGCTGTCAAGAACACCGTATAATCCCCTTTACCCACTTTACGATCCAATTCTTTAAATAATCGTTCCAAATCTTGGTCCAATCGTAAATATGTATCCTGCACCTCTTTGGAATTTACTCCAAACTTATGACCCACATAATCCGTACTAGAAAAACTAACTGCTAAGAAATCAGTTATTTCATCAGACCCCAACTGTTCAGCTTCCAATGCAACTATGGCAAAATCTGCGGTCATACTATTACCAAAAGGGGTTGCTTTCAACATTTCATATTTTCCATTCTCATCCCAAAGTTTTGGGATGTTATGAGGAAAAACAGAAGACTTCTCTCCTTTAAACAAACCTTCATAAGCATTGTAGTCAACACCACTTTCAACGTAATCCTTAATATTTTTTAATGTCTTCCAAGGTTTCTTGTAAGCATCAAACGATTTCTCAGCATTAAATTTTTCAACCCAACTAGGCAACTTATCCATATAGTAAGAGCTCGTAATCCACGAACCATTGCTAAACCAATAAGCTCCGTTAGCTGTATGACCACCTTAAGCAATATAGCTCCCCTATCTTTTAAAGCAACAGCAATAGTCTTACCTTTCATTTGGGTATGCAATCTAAGTTCGTCAGTTACCGTGGTTACCGTCATTCTGTGTGGCGACATTTTTCCGGCATCAGAAGTTGTCCCTACTGAATTATAAGCAGGGTCCCCAGCGCAGTAAACATCATTTTCTGTAGTTTTATCATACCAATCATTACCAATTATACCGTGCATGGCAGGGGTTGTTCCGGTATATACAGATGTGTGAGTAAGGCCCAGTAAACGTAGGTGCATAGTTATAATGATTGTTCTTGCAGTTAAATCCTTCGTTAACTAAACGCTTAAACCCATCATCACCATATTGGTCCCAGAAACGGGTGATGTAATCATACCTCATCTGATCCACAATTATACCAACTACCAGTTTGGGATTGGTTTTTAATGGCGCCTCACTTTGTTCTTTAGATTTTTTCTGACCGAAGGAGCTGGATGGCAAAAAAGAGATTGTAAATACTGAGAAAAATAAGATGAAATAATTCCTGCACATAGTTGTTTTGTTGAGATAACAAAAGTAAAGAAATTCCCCTTTTAAACTAAAAATGCAAGTTAAATGAAATCCTTTATTGCTATTTTTGTTAGGATATACCTATTTTCATCCCATGAAACACCTAGCATCGATTGGCAGATATGCCATTATGATAAAAGAGGTCTTTAAGAAACCTACAAAATGGCGCATTATGAAAGCGCTCATTTTGAAAGAAATAGACGAACTCATTTTTGGATCACTGGGTATCATTATTTTTATTTCGTTCTTTATTGGAGCTGTAATAACTATACAGACTGCATTGAACCTTACCAATCCAATAATTCCAAAATACCTTATTGGTTTTACCGCAAGACAATCACTGATTTTAGAATTCTCCCCAACTTTTGTTTCCATCGTAATGGCTGGTAAAGTGGGGTCTTACATTACATCCAGCATAGGTTCTATGCGTGTAACCGAACAGATAGATGCTCTAGACGTTATGGGTGTAAATGCACTCAACTATCTTGTTTTTCCTAAAATCATTGCCATGCTTTTTTATCCGTTTGCTATAGCCATATCAATGTTTGTTGGTATTTCTGGTGGATGGATTGCAGGAGTTTTTGGCGGATTTCTTACCAGTGCCGATTTTGTTGAAGGTCTTCAGTTAGACTTCTCGCCATTTCAAGTCACCTATGCTTTTATAAAAACATTAGTATTTGCATTTGTTTTGGCTACAGTACCATCTTATCATGGTTTTTACATGAAAGGTGGAGCTTTAGAAGTGGGTAAGGCCAGTACAACTGCTTTCGTGTGGACGAGCGTAGTAATTATTGTATCCAACTACATACTCACTCAACTCTTATTAGGCAAATGATAGAAGTAAACGACATACACAAGTCTTTTGACGAAGCCCATATTCTTAAAGGAATTACAACAAGCTTTCAAAAAGGAAAGACCAATTTAATTATTGGACAGAGTGGGTCTGGTAAAACCGTTTTTCTTAAGTGTCTTTTAGGTCTTTTTACCCCTGAAGAAGGTACAATTAGCTACGACGGCAAAATATACAGTGAACTTACTGACGAGCAAAAAAGAGACTTGCGCCAAGAGATGGGTATGGTTTTCCAAGGTAGTGCCTTGTTTGATTCAATGTCTGTTGAAGGCAATGTAAAATTCCCTCTAGAGATGTTTACCAAACAGTCTAAATCTGAAATGCAGGACAGAGCGGATTTTGTTCTAAAAAGAGTAAACCTTGTAGATGCACATCATAAGTTTCCTTCAGAAATTTCTGGTGGAATGCAAAAACGTGTAGCTATTGCACGTGCCATTGTAATGAATCCAAAATATCTTTTTTGCGATGAACCCAACTCAGGTCTTGACCCTAAAACGGCTATTGTAATAGATAACTTAATAAAAGAAATTACAGAGGAATATGATATCACCACGATTATCAACACTCATGATATGAACTCAGTGATGGAAATAGGAGAAAAAATTCTTTTCCTAAAGGATGGATTAAAAGCTTGGGAAGGTACTAATAAAGAAATATTTAAAACCGATAACGAGACCGTTACCGATTTTGTGTATTCTTCTGATCTCTTTAAAAAGGTGCGTCAAATGTACATTGAGGAGAGAAATTAAATTACACTCATTCTATTTAGAAGTTCCGCGTAATTGAATGGTAGTATCTTTCAATCGCACTTTTAACCATTCGTAAACCCTCTTGTTTTCAGCTTCAATTTTACTGGAAGCTAAACCCTGTTTCCATTTCACCTCAAAAATAGTTAAGGTATCCGTCTTGTTGAAATCGGTAATTACCGCATTATCGTATTGCAACGAAACTAAATTTTCATAATTAGCCTTTGCCTCAGCACTTATATCTTTAAACGGTATTTGCTTTTGTTGAGAAGCATTCTTTCGCAAACGAGTTACCTCGGCCTCCAAGAAAGCTATTTTCTCCGCTTTACTGGACAATTGGTTTTTCTGGGATTCATAAAGCTCATTAATATATTTCAACTGATCCACTTGCTCATTCTGAGAACCTTGAATAACATGTAACTCTGTATTGGCAAGACGTTTATAATCATCGTCTTCCTTTAACATCGTATTCCATGTAGAAATTATGTTTGCTGGTATAATTTCATTACCCATACAAACCAATTCAATCATTGGTTTTTCTCCCTTATTATATTTTATACTGGTAAAATTATCTAGATACCTTCCACCGCCAGTAAATTTATATCTCCCTATCGTTTCGTTTACAAACTCATTTGCCTGTTTCTTAAACATAGACTCTTGAAAAGCCTCATAGAAAGTCATTCCCGCAGGAATCATTACCAATAAAGCTACAATAGAAGCAATACGCGCAATACGCCTTCTCTTTGCAGAATTAGCATAACGCACCATTGGAAACTTCAAAAGCTTGATGGTTAAAAAAGTAGCTAGAGCAATGAATATTGTATTTATCGTAAATAAATACATAGCCCCAACAGCGTAGTCCAAATTACCTATTGCTAGACCAAAACCAACGGTACAAAGAGGTGGCATTAAAGCCGTAGCAATAGCCACACCAAAAATAACACTGGCTATCGTACCTTTTTTCGCTCTTGCGATTACCAGTGCCAAACCACCAAAAAAGGCGATAAGCACATCACGAATGTCCGGCGCAGTACGGGCAAGAAGTTCTGAAGATTCATCTTGAATAGGAAAAAACTCAAAGAACAGGTATGCAGTCAATACACTGAGCACCACCATTACCGCAAAATTCTTTAGCGATCGTCTTAATGTATCAATATCATTAATGGCCAAAGACATTCCTAGACCTAAAATAGGCCCCATTAGTGGCGAGATTAACATGGCACCAATAACTACTGCGGTAGAGTTAGCATTTAGTCCAATAGATGCAATAAAAATAGAACAAATCAAAATCCACGATGTATGCCCTTTAAAGGGAATATCCGCAATTATAGCGGCTTTGGTGGCCTCTTGATCCGTATTCTCACGAATATCCAATAATTCACGCATAAACCTTCGTAAGCTTTCCCAAAGACCTTTAGCATCCTGCTTAACGGCCTCTTGGCTCTCTGTTGGTTCCTCTGTAGGCGTAATATTATCTTGATTCAATTTATCGCTCATATTGTACTTTTAGGCATACTCATCTCCGTATGTATCTTTAACCTCTCCCAGCACTTTTTTAATATCCTGTTCTTTCGATTTTGGATATATTAAAAGCACCTCTTCTTTGTCTACGATGATATAATCATTAAGACCGTCTACAACAACAACTTTGCCTTTTGGAGACCTAATCATGTTTCCGGACGCGTCTGCTGTAATGACTTTACTATTTACTATAGCATTATTGTTTTCGTCCTTATCCAACTTATCGTATAAAGAGCCCCACGTACCCAAATCGTTCCAGTCAAAAGTTGCTGGAAGCACAAAAATGGATTTAGAATTTTCCAAAATCGCATAATCTATAGAGATATTCTCGGCTTTTGGATAGTTCTCTTTATAAACTCTTTTTCTTCGCTTGTATTGTAAGAAGACATGCCTGATTCAAAAAGTGAATACTGCTCAGGTTGATAGTTTTTAAAGGCATTCACGATAGTTTTAACACTCCACATAAAGATTCCTGCATTCCACAAGAAATTACCTTGAGCTAAAAATTCCTTCGCCGTTTCGTAATTAGGTTTCTCCCTGAACTGATTTACCTTCTTAACCTCTTCGGTACTTTCTTTTTCAAATTCAATATAACCAAAACCAGTATTTGGAAAAGATGGTTTTATACCTAACGTACAAAGCACATCTTCTTTCTCACATTTCTCAAAACAAGTAATAACATCTTTGGCAAAAGCATCTTCATCCTCAATCCAATGATCACTAGGCGCTACAATCATAACACCATTCTCATTCATTTTTTGAATCTTCAAGGCTGCGTACAAAATACAGGGCGCAGTATTCCTCATAGCAGGCTCCAAAACCACTTGGTCTTGCTTTACTAACGGAAGTTGCTCTAAAACCAAATCATTATAACGTTCATTGGTCAAAATGAGAATATTCTCAGTAGGCACAAATTTATTAAGACGTTTAAAAGTTTTTTGGATTAAAGTGTCCCCTGTACCCAACATATCATGAAACTGCTTTGGGTAAGATGATGTACTAATTGGCCAAAATCTTGAACCGACACCACCGGCCATTAAAACTGCGTAATAATTTTTGTTCTTCATTTCTTTGTTGCTATTAAACCGAAAGTCAAGGGACTTACCTAGTTCTTATTTAAAGTTAGTTATTTTCTTGTTCTTAACACTATTTCCTACAAGCATCATTCAAAAACTAATTCAACCTCAGCATTGGGTTGAAAAAGATACATACGACCGGTAGCTACCTCTACACATTCATAACGCTTTACTCTTCTATTCCCCATTTTATATAATTTTCCGTTATGTATACGAAAAATACTACCTAAGGGAACTTCAAAAACGTAAGTTCTATTTGTTTGTTGTTCATCAAAATGCTTCAGGGCTATTGACAACCTTAAGCATCTGTACTACTACTTGCTTTAGGATTCTTAAAATGATTAGCTAAAAGAGGCAACAATTGAGTAGGAAATATTTCAGGTCGAATAAATGGTAACATCAGATATTGAAAAATATGTTTCCATTCCGCTCCATGTGGTTTTATAGTTCTACCATACTTTTCAAATGCTACTAAATGAGCAATTTCATGTATTAACGTTATTAAAAACCGATATTTATTGAGATTTGCATTTACGGTTATCTGATGCATTCCGTTAGGCATTCTACGGTAATCGCCATGACGCGTAACCCTTTCATTAACCACTTTCAAGTTTACACCTGTTTTCTTGATCAACTCTAAACACGAATCAATAGCCCGTTCGGGAAGATATTTCTGTAACACATTTCTCACTACGAACAAAAATAAGGGAAGTTCATTAATAAATCGTTAAGTGAATGAAAGGCTTCGTCAAAAATATTTAACTTAGAGTACTCACCTTACTATTAAGGCTATAGTTTAAACATTAAAGATAGAGGTATATGGGCAGTATTAGCAGAAAACAATTCTTGACAAGAATGGGTTTACTTGGAGCTTCAGCAGCATTTTTCAGCCAAAATCAACTATATGGCCAACTTACTTCAGTAGCACCAAACGTAAGTGTAACGCTTTCAGAAGTACATAAAGGTGAATCTATTTTCGAATATATAAAGCGTCTAAAAGGTGATTATAACATCACATTGCATAGACAAATTATAGGTGCTGCTAATGAGTTCAAAGAAGGAGACTTAAGTTTAGGTGTAGCGGCCGCTGACTCAATTTCTCGAATGAGAGCAAAAACTTTACTTGGCAATACAAAAATTAATGAACTAAATAATATATCGGTCTATCAAGATGGCATTACGGATGTAATCGGTTCTTCTACAGAAAGAAATCGCAAAGTCGATAACTTTACCATGAACCAATTAAAATCATTCATCTTAAAAAAATCTGAAGCGAAATTAAAAGAATAATGCCGGCACTTCAAAGTGACATTATTGGTTGCTTAGTAAAACTAATGACCAACGAAGAGCTTATACAGGTTGGTCAAAAGGTTTTCAACCCTCTGCCAAAAAGTAACATTGGAAGCAAAGGCTACTTGAGTGCTCGAATTCAACCAAACTCACCTACCGATAACAAAGAAGACATTCTCTGGCAAGTTTTCGACGCATGGTCTTATGGTGTAGGTGATCTAGTATTAGGCACCAACCCAGTATCAAGTGAAATAGAATCGGTTGCAAACATCGAAAAGACCTTACATGAAGTTTTAAGTGTTTTTAAACTTGAAGAAACGTTACCTAATTGCGTACTATCTCATATTGACGTTCAAGCAGAAGTAGAAAAACTCTACCCCGGTACTACAGGCATTTGGTTTCAAAGTCTAGCAGGTACTGTAGACGCTAACACTACTTTTGACGTTAGTATTGAAAAAATGCAACAACATGTCGCAAATCGAACTAAACAATTTGGATTATATGCCGAAACCGGACAAGGAGCAGATTTCACGAATGGCCATGGAAAAGGTTTTGACATGGTGTTACACGAAGCACGCAAATACGGATTCATAAGAGCATTAAAAGCTCAGGTCAAAAATAGCAAACCCAAAGAAGACGCACCTTGGTTTCTCGTAAATGATGTAGCTGGGTTTATAGGGCCTGAGGTTTTCAAGACAAAAGAACAGTTAGTTCGATGTTGTCTTGAAGATACAGTCATGGGTAAACTTCATGGCCTCACCATTGGTTTGGACATTTGCTCAACATTACATATGGATGTTAGCCTTGAAGATTTAGATTGGTGTATTTCACAAATTATGCCCGCCAATCCAGCCTATTTGATGGCATTGCCCACAAAGAACGATCCTATGTTAAGCTACCTTACAACTTCTTTCTCTGACCATATTCGCATACGTGAACATTTCGGCTATAAAGTAAATGATGCCATGTGGGACTTTTTTAAAGAAATTGAAATAATAGATTTAAACAATAAACCTACCAAGCATTTCGGAGATCCACTTTGGGTTTTCTACAAATATTGCAAAGCTAAGGGAGACAAACGGAGCATGTTGGAAATCTACGATGAGGGAAAAATTACTATGCACAACATACGACAACGGGGCATTCCGTTAGCCGAAGGGTATGGAAAAAATATTTACGATCTTGAACCTGAACTAGAGAGAGAAGTAAGGTTACTCTATGAGGATGCCAAAACAAGTTTATGGACAGAGATAACCCCTGCCTTTATGGCAACCGTACCAGAAGCAATAGCTATAACCACGAACTCAACAGATAGGAAAGATTATGTTTACCATCCAGAATCTGGCGAAATATTAGCTGAAACCGCTGTTAGACGACTTTAAAATCTTCGCATTTCGTGGGCTGAACAAATACCCGATATTCAATTTATCATATCTGACGGCCTTAACCCGAGAGCACTGATGGATGATGGTCATCTCATACCATATATCGATAGTTTAAAATCTACTTTAAAAAATAGTGGATACTCGGTGAGCTCAAAGAACATTGTAATTAAACATGGCAGAGTACGTGCAGGGTACGCTTGTGGAGAAATACTTTTTGGAAAAAGAAACACTTCGGAAAGTAAAGGTATTGTTCATATTATAGGAGAAAGACCAGGTTCTGGACACCATAATTTTTCAGCCTACCTGACTACAGCTCCAACTAGCACTTGGACGAATAGCGGTACTGTCGACCACAATATATCAAAAGTAGTTTCAGGCATATCAGACACTTCTTTGACACCTAAAATTGCAGCAAAACAAACTAAGACGATTTTAGATAGAATGTTTACTGTTATATAATACTATGGCGTACTATTACTCACCTGAAGCAACTTACCATTATAAAACTTATGCCCCGTTAGCGCAAAGTTTTTGATATACTGAGCCATCTCCAAAGCAGTTGTTGGTGCTTCATACCCAGGAAAGCCTCTTCCAACATTTCAGTCTGAACAGCACCCAAGGCCAATACGTTAAATGAAGGCCCAGTTTCTTTGAACTCTTCCGCCCAAAGTTCTGTTAGTGTAATAACGGCACCTTTACTAGAACTATAAGCAGACAAGCCAGTAAATTTTACGCTACCCTGAACACCACCCATAGAACTAATAGTAATGACATGCCCATCTTTAGGCATTTTAGGAACAACTCTTCTAGTCATCTCTGCAACCCCGAATACGTTTACCTTATAAACAGCCTCGAACTCATTAGCTTCGGTTTCTAGAAAAGGTTTATTCAACAACCGTCCTGCATTATTAATAAGCAAGTCTACGGTTTTAAAATTTTCATCAATGAAATCTTCCATTTTCTTAAAATCCGAAGGATTACCAAGATCAAAAGGAAAACTGAAAATATTCTTGTGGCCTAATTCCGAAATAGGTTTGTCGTTACGTGATAAAGCCAAAACCTTATGCCCCTCATCCGCGAACAATTGAGCCAGTTCAAAACCTATACCTCTACTCGACCCAGTTATAATAACATTTGCCATTAGTTGTATTTGATTTCTTTAGTTGGTGCATTTACGACTCCTTCAATTACTGGAATACTCTTGTTTATTAAATTGGCCATATGTCCAAAATCCATTTCAGAAAGCTCATCGCCTACTTTATGGTAGTGATTAAAGTTCGTGAAGTCAAACGTACTAAAAGTCTGAGATGGCACTCCAAAAGCTTCATGAAACGGGTAATTGTCCGACCTTTTGAAAAGATTGAATTCTTTTGCCTTTGGAAGAAAACCTGCATAGGTCTCATCTGCATAGCTATTTACCACCTCCGCCATGTTCGATTCTTCAAAGCCAGTTAAATAGGCCAAGTAATCTTTACCAACCAATGGTACACCAACCATCTCATAGTTAATCATCGCGTAGAGATTAAGATTTTCCTCTTTAAGTTTTTGCGACAAATGTTTTGAACCGAGCAATCCCTTTTCTTCAGCTGTAAAGAGAACAAACATAATACTACGTTTGTTTGTCTTTGCTTTTCCAAAATAACGCGCTAGCTCCAATACGGTGGTTGTACCTGTTGCATTATCGTTTGCCCCGTTAGCTATCTTATCTCCGTTCTCCTCGGCAATTAGACCTATATGATCATAGTGAGCACCAATGATTACAAACTCATTTTTCAATTTAGGGTCATTACCTTCAACCACACCTACTACATTGAATGCTGGTGTTTCATAGTCAGGTAAGTTATCTCTATACGTTTCAAAATAAGGCTTAACATTATTCTTTGAAAAAATGTTTTCTATGAACTCAGCCGCTTTTTCTATTCCCTCACTACCGGTATCTCTACCTTGGAGTTCGTCTGAAGCCAAAAAGCCCATAATAGCACCTACTTTTTCTGCGCTAGCAAACTGATTTTGCGAAGTATTTACCGCACTACCTATACCATTAACATCTCCAGCTTTCTTGGGAACTTCCATTAAGCTACGATCAAATTTCACCGCTTCTTCACTTTGAAGGGTTACCGATTCGTCAATTTTTGAAGAGCCACAAGATAAGGCCAACATACCAGCTAAAAACAGAAAAGACTTTTTCATAGGTGTAATAATTTTAAGGTACAATTTAGAAATAAAAAAAGGCATCCCGAAATAACCGAGATGCCTTTATTATAATAGTTTGCTATCTGTTTAAGCCAGCATAGTTACCGGGTTTTCCAAATACGCGCGTAATGTAGATAAAAATTGAGCTGCTGTAGCACCATCAACCGTTCTATGGTCACATGCCAAAGTTACTTTCATTGTGTTACCCACAACAATTTGACCTTCTCTAACCACTGGTTTTTGAACTATAGCACCTACTGATAGAATTGCTGAATTAGGCTGATTGATAATTGAAGTAAACTCCGTTATACCAAACATACCTAAGTTAGAAACTGTAAACGTACTTCCATCCATTTCTGCTGGAGTCAATTTTTTGTTTCTAGCGCGACCGGCCAAATCCTTAACGGCTGAACCAATCTGAGTTAAACTCAACTGCTCCGTAAATTTCAACACAGGAACAACAAGACCTTCGTCTACCGCTACGGCAACACCAACATGAACATGGTGGTTGTAACGTGTAGTATCTCCGTTCCAAGTAGTATTAACTTGCGGATGCTTCTTCAATGCCATGGCACATGCTTTCACAACCATATCATTAAAAGAAACCTTTGTATCTGGCAAGGCGTTGATTTGCTTTCTTGACGCCATTGCATCACTCATATCCACCTCTATAGTAAGGTAATAATGTGGTGCTGTAAATTTAGACTCAGACAATCGTTTCGCTATGGTTTTACGCATTTGCGAATTCTTAACTTCTTCCGAACCTTCTTCTCCTACTGGTAAAATTACCGGAGCGCTTACAGGTGCAGCAGCTTGAACAGCGGCTTTTGGAGCTTGAGCAGCTGCAGCAGGCGTATAACCTTCTACATCTTTTCTAACGATTCTTCCGTTATCTCCAGAACCTTTAACACTAGATAAATCAATACCTTTTTCTTTAGCAATTTTCTTAGCTAGAGGAGAAACAAAAATACGCTGACCGTCGTTTACCGGTTTTGACGCCGAAGTATCTTTGGCAGCTTCTTTCTTAGGCTCTTCTTTCTTAGCATCTGAAGACGCTGCTTTTGCACCAGATGATGGCTTAGCATTAAGCACAGCATCAACATCTGTACCTGCAGGTCCTATAACGGCCAATACCGCATCAACCGGAGAAGATTCTCCTTCTTGAATACCAACATATAACAAAGTACCTGTATAGAAAGACTCAAATTCCATTGTAGCCTTATCAGTCTCTATCTCTGCAAGTATATCGCCTTCCTCTACTGTATCACCAACTTTTTTCAACCAAGCAGCAACAGTACCTTCTTCCATAGTATCACTAAGGCGTGGCATCTTTACGATCTCAACACCTTCGGGAACTTCTGCAGAAGCATCACCGGAACCTTCAGAGCTATTGCTCTCTGGCTCTAGCTTCTTCAGTATTTTCATCTTCTGAAGCACTTGTACTTCCATTTAAAAGTGATGAAATATCCTCACCTTCTTCGCCAATAATAGCTAACAAAGAATCTACTGGGGCTCCATCTCCTTCTGCAATACCAATATGCAACAAAGTACCTTCATAGAAAGACTCAAATTCCATTGTAGCCTTATCAGTCTCTATCTCTGCAAGTATATCGCCTTCCTCTACTTTGTCACCAACGTTTTTCAACCATTTGGCTACGGTACCTTCTTCCATGGTATCGCTCAAGCGGGGCATGTTTATTACTTCTGCCATTTTAGCTAATTATTTATGTTCTACAAATGGAAAATCTTCTTGCTCATAGACCATGTCGTACAATTGCTGTACTGGCGGATAGTCAGATTCATCTGCGAATTTCTCACATTCTAAAACTAACTCTTTAACCTTTTTGTCTATTGCTTTTATATCTTCTTCGGATGCGTAATTATTCTCTTTAATAATATCAAGTACTTGAGTAATAGGGTCTATCTTCTGATATTCCTTTACTTCATCCTTAGTTCTATAATGCTGTGCATCTGACATAGAGTGACCTCTATATCTGTATGTTTTCATTTCTAGAAAAGTTGGTCCACCTCCAGAGCGCGCTCTATCAACAGCTTTACTAACTTCCTGAGCCACCGTAACAGGATCCATACCATCTACAGGACCACAAGGCATCTCATAACCTAAACCTAGTTTCCAAATTTCTGTTGAGTAAGATGTTCTTTCTACCGAAGTACCCATGGCATAACCGTTGTTTTCACAAATGAATACAACTGGAAGTTGCCAAAGCATAGCCAAGTTCAATGCTTCATGAAACGCACCTTGACGCACAGCACCATCACCCATATAACATAAGGTAACATTGTCTCTACCCGCGTATTTATCACCAAAAGCCATACCTGCACCTAAAGGAATTTGACCCCCTACGATACCGTGACCTCCGTGAAAACGGTGCTCTTTAGAAAAAATATGCATTGATCCACCCATACCTTGAGAGGTACCTGTAACCTTACCATATAATTCTGCCATTACTCTTTTAGGGTCAACTCCCATACCAATGGGCTGTACGTGATTCCTGTAAGCAGTAATCATACGATCCTTAGTTAAGTCCATTGCATGCAACGAACCAGCCAAAACCGCTTCTTGACCATTATACAAGTGTAAAAAACCTCTAACTTTTTGTTGAATGTATACCTGTGCAAGCTTGTCTTCGAACTTACGCCAGAACATCATATCTTCATACCATTGCAGATATACTTCTTTAGTTATTTTTTTCATTGATGCTAATAATTTGGATTCTTGGTTACAACAACCTGACTATTCCACTTTATTTCACGGAACGGACCAGAAGAGCAAAAATACATATTAAATTAATAGTTGAAAAAAATAGATGAAAAAGGTTTGTTAGAATTTATCCTAAGGATGTCAAGAACTGTTACAAAAAGGAACTATCAAAGCCTAAAGGCAGAATATCGGCCATAGAATTACATTTGAAAACTTTGCCTTTTTCGCCCATCATCATTAATGCAATAGGTTTTTTCTGCTTGACTTCGTATTCAGAAATAGCCTGTCTGCAGTTGCCACAAGGTGCAGCTGGATCAGTTAATTGATAATTTATAGATGTAGCCGTAATAGCTATAGCCTTTACACCCACTCCCGGATATTTAGCTCCCGCGTAAAAAATTGCGACCCGCTCAGCACAAAGACCTGAAGGGTATGAAGCATTTTCTTGGTTATTACCAATAACAACCTCGCCATTTTCTAGTAGCACTGCTGCCCCAACTTGAAAATTGGAATATGGAGCATAGGCGTTCTTCCTAGCGTTAATAGCATCTAACATTAATGCGTTATCTTCTTTTGAAAGCTCTTCAATAGAATCAAAAATGGTCAATTCAAAAGTTATGTTCTGTTTTTGCATACTTCTTTTAGTGAGGGACTAAAATAAGAAAACCTACCGTATGGCAGGTTTTTCTTATATATATTTATTGATTTCTTAATCATTATAGAATTCCTCCCCTAAGTTAAAGGTCACGGAAAAACGAAGTGAATTTTCAATTGGATTAGCAATTTTAGAGGTGGAGAATAAATATGATAAATCTATTTGTGCAGATTCAAACTTGAAACCTGCCCCCATAGTAAAATACTTTCTATACCCTTTTACATCGCTTTCATTAAAGTAACCCGTACGGAACATAAAAGCATCTTGATATGTATACTCTGCACCTAAAGCCCATGTCATTTCTTTTAGCTCTTCGCTAAAACCATCAGGCGCATCCCCAAAAGACTTGAAAACTCCGCTTAAAAAACCAATACTTTGGTATTCATCATTATCAATATAATTCAACTCCCCGTCGCCATTAAAATCCTGAGGTGTTGGCACTAACAATTTATTAAATTCAGAAGTAAAACCTAAAACATTATCCTTGGTCAAGAATAAAATCGAAACCAAGACCAAACTTTAAGTTAGTAGGAATAAAATTATCTTGGCCATTTTCATCATAAGCTATTTTACCTCCTAAGTTAGAAATATTAAAACCAGCCCTCCATCGACCATCAAACTTATTATAGGCTATTTCTCTCGAACGATAAAAACCAGCAACATCTACCGCGAAAGTACTTACTTAAGACAGCATCTACATTTTCTGTTTGAAATTTAAGATTAGACCTGATATATCTGCCGCCAACGGCCATTGAAAATGTAGGACTTAATTTTAATGAATAAGATCCATCCAAGGACAATTCATTAGGCTTAACTAAGTATCCGGCATCCGAAAAAGTTTGCCGAAACTCAATATCTCCCAATGTAAAATACCTAAGACTAACTGCAAATGCGCTCTGATCGTTTATTTTATTAAAATAGCTTGCGCTCAAAAGCCCTATTCCTGAAACAGTATTCTGCAAATAAGGAGTATATCCCATACTAATCCCCATTTTACGCTCTGCGAACGCAAATTTTGCAGGGTTCCATTGTTGCGAATACGCATCGGTTGAAGTAGCTACACCTAAATCTCCCATACCTGCTGCTCTGGCATCTGCCGTAATATTCAGGAAAGGAACTGCTGTTGTAATTACCCGATCACCTATTTCTTGGGCCGATATTTTACCTGCAAACACAAGCAAAACGAGTATTGAAAGTTTTTTCATTTTTTAATAGAGCTAAATTTAGTCGGTCAAATATTACAATATAGTGCCACATCTAAAAAAAATATTAGATGTATTACATCTAAACGGCCATTTAAGGAATATCTTGCATAAGAATTACAATATTTTTAAATTTTCGTTTCAAATTAAAATCGGTGTACAAAGTACGTACATCTTTTGTAATTTCGCGTTCCTAAAAAAATATTAGGTTCGGCCCACATGTTTTTAAGCAAAAGAAATACGTGTAGCCATACTATAAAGCTATTTGTACCGTTATGATTTTTAAGGCGGCTTAGGTTATATCAAAATACGATAGCTCCTGTTTGACAAAATAATTTTTGGCAAATAAAATATTATGTGCAAAACATCGTTTTATATGCCGAAAGTGATACTAAAAATTAATCAAAATAAAATAACCACCTGCGCTACCATTTTAGCAGTGGTACTATTTGAACTCAAGTCCTAATTATGAAAAAACAGTTTATCAAAGTTGTACTTTCTTGTGCAGTACTAGCAGGAGGTTTTACAGTTACCAGCTGTAAGAAATCCGGTTCCTCCAAAGATGTGTCGAGAGCCACAGGTTGGAAAATAAATGCCAAAGAAGGTGGTTTTCAATACAATACGGATTTTAAAGAACAAGAAACGGCTCCATAGGCCTTGTATTTGTTGAAGGTGGTACTTTCACCAAAGGTAAGGTACAAGATGACGTTATGCATGATTGGAACAATACTCCAACATCGCAGCACGTTCAGTCCTTTTATATGGACGAGACTGAGGTAACTAACGTTATGTATTTAGAGTATCTTGATTATTTAAAGAGTGTTTATCCTCCAGAAGATCCTAAATATACCAATATCTATAAAGGAGCTTTGCCAGATACATTGGTATGGAGAAACCGTTTAGGTTTTAACGAGACCATGACCAATAACTACTTAAGACATCCTGCTTACGCAGAATATCCTGTAGTTGGTATTAACTGGGTTCAAGCTACCCAATTTGCTGAATGGCGTACAGACCGTGTAAACGAAGTTATGCTAGAAAGAGAAGGATATTTGGCAGAAGATGCTAAATATAAAGCAGCACAAGGAGATGTTACAGGTACTTTCAGCACACAGGCTTATCTTAACAGACCTGAATCTGTTTACAATGGTCAAATAGATTCTTTACAAGGAAAAGCTAAAAAAGACAGTGTAAATACATTTGCAAAAAGAAGTAGCGGTGTAATTATGCCAGAATATAGATTACCTACAGAGACTGAATGGGAATATGCTGCCCAAGCAAACCAAGGTACTCGTGAATATAACAACTATAGAGGCAGAAAAAAATATCCTTGGGATGGTGATTACACTAGAAACGGACAACGCGTAGGAAGAGGTGATCAATTGGCCAACTTTAAGCAAGGTAAAGGAGATTACGGCGGAATTGCTGGATGGTCTGATGATGGCGCTGATATTACTGCTCAAGTAATGTCTTACAAGCCTAACGATCTTGGACTTTATGACATGGCCGGTAACGTTGCCGAATGGGTAGCAGATGTTTACAGACCTATAGTAGATGATGAAGTAAGTGATTTCAACTACTACCGTGGTAACATTTATATGAAAACTGCAATTGGCGAAGATGGCAAAGTAAACATTCTTAGAGATTCTGTAATGTATGATACTATGCCAAACGGAAAAATAATTGCCATGAATCTTCCAGGAGAAATTAAAATGGTTCCTGTTGATGAAGAAGAAACCTACCTAAGAACAAACTTCTCTTCTAGTGATAACAGAGGATACCGTGATGGTGATGCAGGTTCGTCTAGATTCTTTGACCAGTTTAGCGATGAGGATGAAGAACAAGAGGACAGCAAAAAAATGTACAACTCACCAAAGCACAGTGTTGAGCGTGACTCAGCAGGAAAGTTAGTACGTGAATATGACCACTCAAACAACAGATCAACATTAATTAATGACGAAGTAAGAGTTTACAAAGGTGGTTCATGGAGAGATAGAGCTTACTGGTTAGACCCAGCACAAAGAAGATATATGCCACAGTATATGGCTACCGATTATGTTGGTTTCAGATGCGCAATGTCTAGAGTTGGTTCTAAGTCTAAAACAAAGAACAAAACACCAAGGGGCAAAAAAGTAAGATAAGCTCTTTAAAAATATAATTTTCTAGAAAGTCCCGGTACATTATGCCGGGACTTTTTTTATACTTTTACTTTATGAAAACAGCGCAATTACATAGTATCTTTTTGGAGTTTCCTGAAATATGTACGGATACTAGAAAAATAAAACAAAACAGTATTTTCTTTGCTCTAAAGGGAGATAACTTTAATGGAAACAAATATGCTTCTGCGGCATTAGAAAACGGTGCTGCATATGCCGTTATTGATGAAAGTGAATATGCAGAGTCTGATAAATATATTGTAGTTGATGATGTATTGAAGGCGCTTCAAGAATTGGCTTCCTTCCATAGAAATCATTCCACCGCTAAGGTTATTGGATTAACTGGAAGTAACGGCAAAACAACCACCAAAGAACTGATTAACGCAGTACTATCAAAAAAGTACCACACCATAGCTACCAAAGGCAACCTCAACAATCATATTGGCGTACCCCTTACCCTACTCTCCATTAAAGAAGATACCGAGATTGCTATTGTAGAAATGGGAGCCAACCATCAAAAAGAAATTGAATTTCTATGTAGTTTGGCGCAACCAGATTTTGGATACATTACAAATTTTGGAAAAGCCCATATTGAAGGTTTCGGAAGTGAAGAAGGTGTTATTAAAGGCAAGAGTGAATTATATGATTTTCTAACTAAAAACGATAAACATGTTTTCATGAATGCAGATGACCCTATTCAACTTCAAAAATTGGGTGGTTACATCAAAAAATATGGATTTAGCACCAATCAAAAAGAGTTTTACAAAATAGCATTTTCAGGTGCAAACCCGTTTGTAAAAGTAACCGTTGAAGATAATAGCATAGAATCGCAATTAGTAGGAAGTTATAATTTTACCAACTGCGCTGCTGCTATTCTAATGGGAAAATATTTTAATGTTCCTTTGGAAAAAATTAAGGAAGCCATAGAAGGCTACTCCCCTAGCAACAACCGTTCACAAATTATTACCCGTAACGGCCAACAAATTATCCTTGATGCCTATAACGCGAACCCAACAAGCATGAAGGCCGCTCTAGAAAACTTTTCTCAAATGGAAGGGAATCACAAAATTGCATTTCTTGGGGATATGTTCGAATTGGGAAGTATAGCCGCTGCAGAACACCAAAATATAGCCAATTTAGCGACGAAACTAAAATTTGATGAGGTGATACTTGTGGGCGAAAACTTTAACCGTGTAGAAACTGACCTTAAGAAATACAGCTCGTTTGATAAACTCAAAGAGTTTCTTAAGGAAAATCAACTACATTCAGAAAGTCTTATTCTTATAAAGGGATCTCGGGGCATGGCTTTAGAACGAATTCTGGATACTATCTAATTACACTAAACAAGAAAGGGCGGCGCTCCCTAAAGCACCGCCCCAACTATCTATTTACTTATAATACTACCCTAACTTAACTCTGTTTTCTACAATTTCCTTTATAGGAACAATTAGCTTACCTTCTTTTGTATTCAAGGTTACACTTATATTATCTATTGCCTCTATAGTTCCTTCTATATCAGCAAACTTAACTTTATCGCCAACGGCATAATTTTTTCTTGCATAAAAAGTCTTTAATAGGCTCTCTACCACATTTCTAGACCCAAGACCCAGACCTAATGCAAAGGCTAACAAAAATGCTCCAAGTATAAGGGTAAAGTTACTTGTGAACATAGACGTATCTATACCCGCTTGGTTTAATGCAGTAATTGTCACAAAAATTATTATGACATAAAAAACTATACTGCTTACAAGCTTACCTCCTCCAAAACCCATAGAGTCAAAGACGCTCTTTAACGCAGACTTTATAAGTTTAGCAGCATACAATCCGATCATAAGAATGACCATAGCACTAAGCAGAATAGGCAAGTAACGTAATAGGTTAGCAATTTCTTGCGATATGATAGTTAACTCTACAATATCTGCAGCTACGATTATGAAGACTAATAAAAGAATGTATTTTACGAATTGAAGTAAAACTTTTTCAATATCGATTTTTACATTACTATCCCCAAACAACTTTGCTTCATTGATTTTATCCGAAAGCTTACTTAATTGCGCAATCTTAAATACTTTCTTTAAAACAAAACGAACTATCTTACTAATAGCCCAACCAATCAGCAAAATTACTATTGCGCCTATAATGTTAGGCAATGCGGAAGCAATATCATTTATGATTGAGGTTAAGGTATTGAAAGCTAAATTTTGCCACTCTGAAACTTTATCCATTTTTCTCTTAGATGTTACGCGTTAAATAATGTCGGGGTTAGTTTTGAATATATCTTCAATTGCAGACTTATAGTTACATGTGAACAAGTTAGCCATGTCCATAACAAGTTTAGCCGAAGCTATATCATCCATAACTTTTTTTTTCAAATGCGGAGGAACCTCATGTAGCGAGTCTTCCATTTCCTTAAATGGGTTTTTCTTTTCCATAGACGTTATGGTATTTTATTATAAGCTTCCACTATACGTGACTTAGCTCGTTTCAGCCGCATTTTAACGGCACTTTCACCAACATCTAAAATTGAGGTCAGTTCTTTTATCGATATATCGTCTTGATATTTTAAAAGCAATATTTTTTTGTCCTCGGGATCAATCAATTCCAAGGCTTTTTTAAGTTTTTCCGAACGCATATTCGCTATTTCCGCATCGTCATCCACAACCGCCATAGGCTTCGTAGATTCGGAAATAGAATCAGATTTATCGCTCATCAACCTCTGCTTGTTCCTGTTTACATAATTCACACAAAAATTATATGTGAATGCGTATACCTATAAGTAGAGAATTTTGATTTTCCTTTAAAACTTGACAGTTTTACAAAAAGCATCAAAAAAACATCTTGCGTAAGATCTTGAGCTTCTGCTTGCGAATTGGAAAAACTGTAACATTTATTATACACCCTTTGAGCATACCTATCGTAAAGCACGGCAAACAGCATGGCATTATTGTGCCTAGCTATTTTTCGCACGAGCTCTTCATCCGACATTGACTCCGGTACTACTTCTGTTTCCAATATTTGGTATAGGTTGCTTGTTACTTAATTGCGATTCATAAATAAACAAAAAATCTTTTTATGAATCTTAACAGACTTATCAAAGACATGCAAAGGTAAAAATATACCATCAAGAACCACCCTTAATGTTTAAAAGTAATTAACGAGACTTCTTATTAACCAAAATACATGTTTGCTACATATTTCAAAGAACTTCTAGGAAAGGCATTTGCCTTAACAAAAATGGATACTAAAAACTGACTCTTAAGTTAAAACTAAACGTTCAATTTTTCATGTCTTCTGCGATAGGTTTTTTCTATCTTTTCCATTCTTTTTTGTCTCGCCTTTTCATTTGCTAAACTTAAAGATTTTCTCTCCTTAGCTGCAGCCTCATCTGCAAGACCTAAAGATTTTGCCTCATTTATGACAGAGTCATCCGCGAAACCTATTGGCTTAATGTCCTTAGTTACGCCATTTGGCGAAAATAGGATGTTAGGTAACATTACTACCATACCTAAAAGGAATATGGCAATACTTATACTGAAAAAAACAAATACAAGATCATTCATCATATAGTAATTTAGTTAGTGTATAGAATTAGACACAACAATTATTAAAAAGTCACATCAAATAATATACTTCTACAAATACGATAGATAAATTTAGAAAATCAGTCAAAAATAAGGACTACTCTTGAAGCGCTACAAACTGAAAAGGGAATAAAAAAGACTACTGTAACAGACAGATATTATTCTAATCGTTCTTTTACGTTTTTTCTCAGTTTAACCTTTCTCCGCGGTCGCGAAGAACTGTTACCTTCCTTGATATATTTTTTAGATGTCAATACAGAAGGTATTACAAATAATACTATGACCAAGAAGATGATTAAACTAACAACTAAAAGCAGAATAAATGGATTAAACACACTTAGTAATTAACGGGTTATATACCTAGTAGGAAACCACTTAAGCCAAAAAGTCACTTTAACAAGAATAAATATTCATTTATTCCCTAAAAAAAGGAGTTTTAGACCTAAAAGGTCACTAAAACCGAAAAATATGATTTTCGCGAAGACAAAGTGCGAATCATAATAATACTACTAACAAAGTGTAATAATGTGGGACATACTGGATTCGAACCAGTGACCTCTGCCCTGTCAAGGCAGCGCTCTAAACCAACTGAGCTAATGACCCTAAAATAGAAGGCCAAAGGTAAAATTAATTTCGGATTAAGAAAACATTAATTAGACCACTTCGAACCAACAATCCATTTCTAAATTGTTCTGCCCTTAAGGCCAATGCCTTACCAATCTAATCCAACCAAGAGAAACCCCTAAAACTCCCCAATTCACAGTTACACTAACAGTTTATTCTATATAAATCACCAATAAATAAAATGCACAAAAACTGAACAATGCATATTTTGACCATTTGTTACCCTATTGCTAACATCAGGAATATGTATTTTGCATCAATCGCATTAGATTTACTAAATCTCACATAAAGATTGCTAGATAATTTTAGGAAAAGTTAATCGTACAGTTACTACGACTCACTTATTCAAAAAAGAAAGAAATTATTTAAAATCGATTTATCATCAACTGGAACGAAAAGATTAGAACCAATAATTATGATTGCACTAGAATTCACAACATTTATAGGTCGTTTTCACCCCCTCTTTGTACACATGCCAATTGGCTTTCTTTTTCTTGCCATTGCATTAGAATGGTACGAAAGCTTCAAAAAAACCGAGGTTAAAAGTAAATTAATACCCATCGCTTGGCTACTAGGAGCATTAAGTGCTGCTGGAGCTGCTGTTACTGGTTGGTTCTTGGGCGAAACAGGCTTATACGAAGAAGAGTACTTATTTTCGCACCGTTGGCTTGGCATAGCTTTGGTCGTTGTTGCTTTTATAGGATGGTATCTTAAAAGTAAGCCAAAAGCTTTTCCTATTAAATTACAACACGGTTTCAATATACTTTTATTGGCCATGCTTTTTATTGAAGGCCATAAAGGCGGAAATTTAACACACGGCGAAACTTATCTTACGGAATACGCACCTGCTCCTATTCAAAAACTATTAGGTGGTACGGAAGACAAAAATGCGCTTCCGAAGTTTGCCAACCCAGATTCCGTTCAGGTGTATGCTAATTTGGTAGCTCCAATTTTTCAAGCAAAATGTGTAGGTTGCCATAACGATGAAATAAAAAGAGGCGGACTTAATATGAGTCATCCTGATTCTTTAAGAATGGGTGGTGAGAGCGAAAATGTTATTGCAGCAGGAAATACGCAAGAGAGCGAACTGTTTAGAAGGATTACGCTTCCACCAAAGAACGTAAAATTCATGCCACCCACAAACAATGCCCTCACCTACGATGAAATAAAAACCGTAGAATGGTGGATTGAACAAGGAGCTCCTTTTATAGGCTCCCTTACCAGTTTAGAAGTTACTGAAAATATAAAGCCGGTTTTACTTAGACGTTACGGCATTGACACCAACCCCAAAGCTTGGTACGAAACCGTACAACTTAAAAAATTAGACAGTACACAACTGTCAAATTTAGTTCAAAATGGGTTTGAAGTTAAAACTCTAGGACCTGATAACTCTTTATTAGATATCAAATATTCTGGATCCGACCTAACCAAGGAAAAACTAGCTGAACTTGAAAAGGTAAAAGAATACATTACTTGGCTATCCCTTGCCAATAGTAATGTTACGGATGAATGGCTTTCTAGTGTCTCACAATTTTCCAACCTTACCCGTCTACAATTAGAAAAAACAGGAATAACGGATAAAGGAGTGGCTCACCTATCTCGATTACAGCATTTAGAAGCACTTAATCTATATGGAACTAAAGTAACTGATGCCTGTCTACCCGATATAGAGAAAATAAGTAGTCTTAAGCGTGTTTATTTATGGCAAACAGGTGTTAGTGCCAAAACAGCCAAAAATATACAGGAGAGCAACGAGAAGCTAAAAATTGTAATCGGAAAAGGATAGATAATTACCGAACCATTGAAACTAAAAAATCCCATCTTATTGAATTAGATGGGATTTTTTTTATGAATCACAATGTTGATATTACCCAATAAAAACTGCCCAAAATAAAAAAATCCTCAAGCATTTTCATGCTTGAGGATTCTGGTGGGCAATGAGGGATTCGAACCCCCGACCCCCTCGGTGTAAACGAGGTGCTCTGAACCAACTGAGCTAATTGCCCCAAAAGGTGTGCAAATATAAGACTCTTTTTTAGTTCTCAAAAGAAAAAAGAAAAAAAAATTAAATAACTTCTGAAACAGTGAACGTACTACCTCCAATAAAGATGAAATCCTCAGGTCCCGCATCTGCCAGAGCTGCGCTATAAGCAGCCTTAACAGCCGTAAACCTTTTGCCGACCAAGCCAAATTCTTTCGCCCTGTCTACCAACTCATTAACCTCTAATCCACGAGAAATTTCCGGGGACGTAAAGTAGTATTCTGCATCTTTCGGAAACAATGGTAGTATCGTATTAAGGTCCTTGCCTTTCACAAAACCTAGGACTATAAATAATTTTTTAAATTTCTGTTGGGTTACCTGATTTATCACAATAGACAGACCTTCTTTGTTATGTGCCGTGTCACAAATAACAGTTGGGGCAGTTTGTAATTGCTGCCACCTTCCCATTAAGCCCGTATTTTGAACTACTTTAAGAAGTCCAGAACGCATTTGGTTATGAGTAATAGCAAAACCACCAAGCTTTTTTATAACAGCCATAACTCCTTTTACATTCTTTTCTTGATAAGCTCCTAAAAGCGAGGTTTCATACACCTCATCAATTTCTTGTTCGGCATAAATGAGCTTTGCATTTTTTGATTTAGAAACATCCCGAAAAGTTTCTGCGGTCTCAGTCTGAAACTCGCTTACCACCACAGGAACACCTTCTTTAATAATTCCGGCTTTCTCAAAAGCTATCTTAGGTAACGTATCTCCTAACATATCTACATGATCAAAACCTATATTAGTAATAAGGCTTACTTCTGGCGTTATAATATTGGTAGAATCCAACCTTCCTCCTAAACCAACCTCTACTATGGCTATATCAACCTTTTCCTTTGCAAAATAATCGAAGGCCATGCCAACGGTCATCTCAAAAAAGGATAGATGATGATTTTCAAAAAAAGATTGATTGTTCGCTATAAATTCAATCACGAAATTTTCTCCTACACATTCGCCATTTATACGAATCCGCTCTCTAAAATCTTTTAGATGAGGTGAAGTATATAAACCAACCTTGTAACCCGCTTCTTGAAGAATAGATGCTAGCATATGACTACTAGATCCTTTTCCGTTGGTTCCACCAACATGAATGCTCTTGAATTTATTTTCCGGATTACCTAAATGATTTGCGAAGTTTCGAATACCATCAAGTTTGGCATTATAGGCTTGCTTTCCTTTTTGCTGATACATTGGAAGTTGCGTAAACATCCAATCTAAAGTCTCCTTATAGGTCACTCTCCTAGCTTAAAATTAACCACCACAAAACCGACTTGTTGACTTGGCGCATTAGAATCCAAGTTCCACTTGTGCTTCATAGCTGTTTTCTTTGCTGGATCCAATAAGCAAGGACTATTATTGGTAGTTCCTTTAACCCCTGGTGTAGCACTTACAACGTTACCGTTTCGGTCCACAATGATTTTTACCACTACTCTACCTTCTTGATTACATTGTTGTTTTACCTGACCTTTACCAACCAAAGAACGGCCGTTCAGTCCATAACCACCTGTTCCGCTACCAGAACCTGGGCTACCATAATAACTAGTTGCGTAAGGATCACCATCTTGCTGTCCTTTATCGCCAGCTCTGTTATCGTCACCTTCACTGCCTGAAGCATTGCCATCAGATTTACTGATACCACCAATAAGGGCATCAAGCTTTTTCTTTTTGGCTTCCTGCTCTTTACGGGCTTTATCTTCTGCAGCTTTTTTCTCTTGGGCTTTTTTAGCAGCTTCGGCTTTTGCTTTTTTCTGGGCGTCCTCCGCCTTTTTCTTAGCAGCCTTCTGAGCATCCTCTGCCTTCTTCTTGGCTTCCTCTGCTTTTTTAATTTTGATGGATTCTTCGTTCTCTTGCGTCAATACCTTTTCCGCCGGAGCTTCTTTAGCTACGACTTCCTCAGGTACATCTTCTGCAACCTCCTCTATCTCTTCTACAACTTCTTCTTGTTTTGAAGGCTCAACAGGTGGTGTATCCAAAGGTTCTGAACGAATCTTCTCTTTGGGCTGTACTTTTCCACTACCAAATTCGGTTGTACCGAAATTAACGGAAATTCCGTTTTCGATAGGTGGGTCCATATAGGTAAGGCCTATATAGAACAATACAAGCAAGAGTACACTTAACAGAAATGTAGTAAGTGTAAATGATTTTTTTTTGTGTCTCGTGTCTAGGAATGACATTAATTGGGTCGCACAGCCAAGATTACCTTATAACTATTTCTATTGGCAATATCCATAACGTTAACCGCTTCTTTAATAGCAACGCTTTCTTCAGCCCTTAAAATAATAGTGGGTTTATCCTGCCCTTCTAGTGCCTTTTTAAGTTCAATTTCTATGTATTCTCCGTTTATCTTCTCGTTGTTTACGTAGTACTGTAAGTTCTTATCTATACTTACAGATACGTTTTGCGTATTCGTAGACTTTCCTTTTGCCTTAGGTAATAATAAATCCAAAGCATTTGGAGAGTTTGCAGTAAGCATGAAAAATATCAATAGCAGAAATACTATATCTGTCATTGAAGACATACTAAAATCCGGACTAACCTTGTTTCTTCCTTTTAATTTCATGTCTCGCGAATTATAGAGGTTCGTTCAACAAGTCTAGGAAATCTACGGCGTTAGCCTCCATTTTATGTACCACCTTATCGGTTCTGTTCACCAAGTGGTTATATCCAATATAAGCAATAATACCTACAATCAATCCAGCAACGGTAGTTGTCATTGCCGTATAAATACCAGAGGCCAAAGAGCCCATTTCAGCTTGACCACCACTAGTTGCCATTTCATGAAATGCCAATATCATACCGATTACAGTTCCTAAAAACCCGATCATTGGCGCTGCACCGGCAACAGTTGCCAAAATGCTTACGTTCTTCTCAAGTTTATAAACCTCTAAGGTTCCTGCATTTTCAATAGCGGTATTAATATCATCCAAAGGCTTCCCTATTCTAGAAACTCCTTTTTCAGTCAATCTCGCTACTGGCGAATCTGTCTGCGCACAAAGCAATTTTGCCGCGTCCAAATTACCATTGGTTACATAATCACGAATCTGGTTCATGAAATTACTATCTATCTTGGATGCCGCCTTAATAGCGAATATGCGCTCAAAGTAAATATAGAGAGCCACAAACAGCATGATAAAAAGTACTGATATAATAAGTACACTTCCTGTACCGCCATTGAATATCAAATCGATAACAGAAAGTGTCTTCTCTTCTGACATAACATCCGCAGCTGCAGGATCTTGAGCCATATCTTGAAATAACATCATAGAATTCTTTGGTATTAGAGTTGCCTCTATAA
This sequence comes from Zobellia laminariae, assembly GCF_030553095.1. Classification (GTDB taxonomy): domain Bacteria; phylum Bacteroidota; class Bacteroidia; order Flavobacteriales; family Flavobacteriaceae; genus Zobellia; species Zobellia laminariae. The sequence continues at coordinate 907,607 of NZ_CP130738.1, forward strand.
CGGTATTTTGTCGATTAAATTATGCGTTCAACACAAAATCTCTTAATAAAATAAAAGTAATCGCTCCTGAAACAAAACCGATCAATGCCAACCATGCTATATTCTTAAAATACCAGAAGAAATCTATCTTCTCCATACCCATAGCTACTACCCCTGCGGCAGACCCGATAATCAACATACTACCACCTGTACCAGCTGAATAGGCAATAAAGTGCCACAATGGATTATCTAATGGTTCTGAGAACATTCCTAAACTAGCCGCAACTAAAGGAACATTGTCAATAACAGCAGAGCCAATACCAAATAACATAACAACAATGTCTGTGTTAGGAATAGCATTGTTTAGACCTTCTGCATAATGAAACAGCATACCCAACGACTCTAAAGCCGCAACCGCTAATAATATCCCCAAGAAGAATAAAATACTTGGAAGTTCAATTTTAGATAATGAAGCGTGTACCGGACTGTGATGACCTACTGTATCGTCACCTTCGCCTTCAACATTTGATAAACTGAATTTTGAATTACTGTATATTTCAGCAAATGTCGCTACGACCGCTAAAGAAAGCATCATACCAACGTAAGGTGGCAAATGAGTAACTGTTTTGAAGAATGGTACAAACACAATAGCACTCAAGCCCAAATACAACATGGTTGCTCCATATTTAGATTTAGGTTCCTCTACGGTTTCTATGTCATTATCAAGAGTACCTCTAAAAGCTTTAAATCTACTTGCTATCAATACTGGCACAACCATACAAACTATTGATGGCACAAGAACGTGCTCTACCAATTGTAGCGCAGATACTTTGTTCGCTATCCATAACATGGTAGTAGTTACATCACCAATTGGCGACCATGCACCACCAGCATTGGCGGTAATGATAATCATACCCGCAAACCATAAACGTGTATCCCTATCTTTTATCACTTTTTGCAAAATAGTGATCAATACGATGGTTGCGGTTAAATTGTCAATTATAGCGGAAAGAACAAAGGCCAATATAGAAAACAACCATAATAGCTTTCGTTTACTTTTAGTTCTTATGAAACCTTTTATAGTTGCAAAGCCATCAAAATAATCAATGATTTCCACAATGGTCATCGCCCCCAGCAAAAAGACTAGTATTTCTGCGGTTTTACCTAAATGATGGAGTAAAATTTCATCAAGATGGGTGGGTTCAAGCTCCCTGAGCTCGGTATTGACTTCGAAAACATCCATATGGGTAAGGGCAATAATAGCCCAAAGGATGGCCATCATGGCTAAAGCCGGAATCAGCTTATCTATTTTGAGGTTATGCTCTAGGGTAATCGCAAGATAACCTGCGAGGAATACAATGATAATAATGGTCTCCATACTCGTTCTATTTATATTAGTTGTTTCAATGCAATTTCAAATGCCGTTTGGCTGATGTTCTCTTTCGAGGGGTTTTGTTTATATATGTTCAAAATAGCTTTTCGGATGGTCTCCGAAGTGTCGCTAAAGATAAGCTCATCATCAATACCTACTCTTTTTTCCATGAAGTAAGCAAAAACACGGGCCATCCCACAATTGGATATGAAATCTGGAATTAGGCTAACCTTGCCATCCGTATATTCCATTATAGATCCAAAGAAAATTTCTTTATCTGCGAAAGGCACATTGGCCCCACATGAAATAACTTCTAGACCTGTATCGATCAAACTGCTAATCTGATCTCTAGTTACCAAGCGAGATGCAGCACAAGGTGCGAATATTTCCGTTTGTAAAGACCAAATACGGTCATTTATTTCTTCAAAAGGAATCATTTCTCCCGCTTTTGCGATTAAATTGTTCCCATCCTTGTTCAGAAATAAGGTTTTTATTTCCTCAAATGAGAAACCTTCTTCTTTAATCACGCCACCAGCCCTATCAATTATTCCCACTACTTTTGCACCCATTTGGGCCAAATAGTAAGCTGCAGCACTACCTACATTTCCAAAACCTTGGACTACCGCCCTCTTACCAACAACACTACCTCCGTAAATATCGTAATAGTGTTTTACTGCCTCGGCTACGCCATAACCAGTAATCATATCTGCAACAGTATATTTTCTTGAAACCTCAGGAGAATAATTTGTATTCTCCAAAGCTTTGATCACCCCAAGACGCAATTGTCCAATTCTGTTTATCTTATCTGCTTCGGTTGGTTTAAAATGCCCGTTAAAGACTCCTTCTTGTGGATGCCATACACCTGCATCTTCCGTAATAGGAATAACTTCGTGAATTTCATCTACATTAAGGTCACCACCTGTACCATAGTAACTTTTTAATAATGGAGACACCGCATGGTACCAACGCTCAAGCACTCCTTTTTTTCTTGGGTCATTAGGATTGAAGTTTATTCCCGATTTAGCTCCTCCTATTGGCGGACCTGAAACCGTAAACTTTACCTCCATGGTTTTTGCTAGAGAAAGCACTTCATTCATATCCAACCCTTCTCTCATTCTAGTTCCACCACCTGCTGCCCCACCTCTAAGGGAATTTATAACCGTCCAACCTTCGGCTTCGGTCTCACTGTCTTTCCAATTAAAGACAATTTCAGGTGCCTTATTCTCGTATACCTTTAATAACTCTTTCATTTTTAATTGATTTAAATACTATTACGACTCCAATTCTGCTCATCCGAAAACTTCTCTTTCTCTACGCCAAAACGGCGTTACTGCTGTGTCATAATCTTGCGTTTAAATCAATTTCAAAAACCAATTCAACAAATATAAAAATTTGGCTTGGGATACAAAGTTTTTGACAGCTAATGAATGATTAATTTTTAAAAAAAATAGCCACCAATGCTAGGTGCCCAATTTATTCCAGAAGCTTATATTTGTAGAAGCTCAAAAAAAAGACATAAAAATTATGGAATTCTCATTATCAGAAGAACATTTAATGATTAGACAAGCTGCGCGCGATTTTGCTCAAAACGAATTGTTGCCCGGTGTTATTGAAAGAGACGAAGCTCAAAAGTTCCCTACCGAACAAATCAAAAAACTAGGTGAGCTTGGTTTTTTAGGAATTATGACAGACCCTAAATATAATGGTAGCGGAATGGACACCCTATCTTATGTTATTGCCATGGAAGAACTTTCTAAAATTGATGCATCTGCATCAGTGGTAGTTTCCGTAAACAACTCATTAGTTTGCTGGGGACTGGAAACCTTTGGAAACGAAGAGCAGAAACAAAAATACTTATCACCTTTAGCCTCCGGAGAGGTTATAGGCGCGTTCTGTCTTTCTGAACCTGAAGCAGGCAGCGATGCTACTTCGCAAAAAACGACTGCTATAGACAAGGGAGACCATTATATTTTAAATGGCACCAAAAACTGGATTACAAACGGCGGTACGGCTAGTACCTATATAGTAATAGCCCAAACAGATAGAGAAAAAGGACACAAAGGCATTAATGCCCTTATTATTGAAAAAGGGATCTTAAGGTTTTGAAATAGGACCTAAAGAGAACAAATTGGGCATCCGCGGAAGCGACACTCACTCCCTTAACTTTAATGATGTTAAGGTTCCTAAAGAGAACAGGATTGGCGAAGATGGCTTTGGCTTTAAATTTGCCATGAAAACTTTAGCTGGCGGAAGAATAGGTATTGCAGCCCAAGCTCTAGGTATTGCGGCAGGTGCTTATGAAATGGCACTCAAATATTCCAAACAAAGAAAAGCTTTTGGCACAGAAATATCCAATCACCAAGCCATAGCTTTTAAACTTGCGGATATGCACGTACAAATTGAAGCCGCACGTAACTTAGTTTATAAGTCCGCTTGGGAAAAGGATCAAGGCATGAATTACGATTTATCTGGTGCAATTGCTAAACTTTATGCTTCGCAAGTTGCAATGGACACCACTATTGAAGCCGTACAAATTCACGGAGGCAACGGTTTTGTCAAGGATTACCACGTAGAACGGCTAATGAGAGATGCCAAAATAACACAGATCTACGAAGGAACTTCTGAAATTCAAAAAATAGTGATTTCAAGAAGTATTTTAAAAGATTAAGATTCTACTGGGGACTTACCCCCGTTAAATTTATCACGTTTTTAGCCAAAATTAAGGCTAAACACCACAACACCATTCAAAACAGAGGGGGTTAGCTTCAAAATTGAAGAAATATAACAAATACCCCCTCAAAAAACCTTTCACAGGTCTGTTGAATGTCCTAATTTTACCATTCTGATAAATTTAGCTCACATAAAAACCATATCTGAATATTTTTCAATGTTTTATTCAAAACGTTGAATTTTTAATTGATTTGAAAAGAATAACTGCTAATTATTCATCAGAAATGCTATTTTTGAATAAATACCACAATTTATGACGTTGAAGAAGCAAGGGTTGTACCTACCGGAATTTGAACATGACAACTGTGGCGCAGGTTTTATCTGTAGCCTTAAAGGAAAGAAGTCTAATGATATCATACATAAAGCACTAGAGATACTAGATAAATTAGAGCACCGTGGAGCGGTAAGTTCTGATGGAAAGACTGGTGATGGTGCGGGTATCCTTATAGATGTACCACATGATTTCTTTAAAGCGGTCTGTGATTTTGAACTTCCTGAACCAGGTGAGTACGCAGTAGGTAACATATTCTTACCTCAAAAAGATAATCAGCGTGATTTCTGTATTTCTACTTTTGAAGAAAACATAGAGAAACAAGGCTTAAAATTATTAGGATGGAGAGATGTTCCGGTAAACAGATCTATTCCATGGCCGTGTTGCTATGGAAACCGAGCCTTTTGTTAAGCAGATTTTCATTGCGAAGGAAAATCCTGAACAAGACTATTTTAACTTCAACCTTAAATTGTTCATCGCAAGAAAAGTTACGGAGCATTCTGTAATAAATTCAAAACTTTCGGAAAGCCAGTTCTTTTATGTTCCTAGTCTTTCTACAAAAATTATCATATTCAAAGGGCTTTTGATGCCTAAAGACATCAGCCTATACTATAAAGACCTAATGGATCCTCGCGTGGTAACACGTTTATCATTGGTTCACCAACGTTTTTCTACTAACACCTTCCCTACTTGGGATTTGGCACAACCATTCCGTTACATGTGTCACAATGGTGAGATAAACACACTTCGTGGTAACGTATCTAGAATGCGCTCACGAGAAGAATTATTAAAGAGTGATTGGTTCGGAGATGAAATAAAAAACATCTTACCTATTATACTTCCCGGAAAATCAGATTCTGCCACTATGGACATGGTTGTAGAGCTTTTATTAATGACAGGAAGGTCTTTACCAGAAGTAATGATGGTATTGATACCGGAAGCATGGGAGAAAAACCCAGATATGTCTGAAGCCAAAAGAGCTTTCTACGAGTATCACTCATGTATGATGGAACCTTGGGATGGTCCTGCATCTGTACCTTTTACCGATGGAAACTATATTGGAGCTGTACTTGACCGTAATGGTCTACGCCCATCTAGATATACAGTTACCAAAAATGACTACGTAATTATGTCATCGGAAACTGGTGTATTAGACATCGCTCCTGAAAATGTAGAGTTTCACGGTAGACTTGAGTAGGAAAAATGTTCTTGGTAAATATGGAAGAAGGCCGCATCATTAATGATGAGGAAATTAAAGAAGACATTGCTAGCCGTCACCCATATAAAGAATGGTTAGACAAAAACCTTGTTCACTTAAAGAACATACCTTATAATGATTGTCCGTTATTTTTAGGCGAAGCTTCGCTTGAAAAACGTAAATCTGTTTTTGGTTATACCTTAGAGGATATTAATACTATTATCCTTCCAATGGGTAAAACCGCCAAAGAGCCAATTGGTTCAATGGGATCAGATACGCCAATTGCTGTGCTTTCTGAGCGTCCGCAGTTGATTTATAATTATTTCCAACAATTATTCGCACAGGTTACCAACCCACCGTTGGATGGTATTCGTGAAGAATTGATTACAGATATTAGCCTTACTTTAGGTAGTGATCATAATATATTTGAATTCTCAGAATTACATTGTCGTAAACTTAAAATTCAAAATCCGGTTATATCCAAAGAAGATTTGGATAAAATCAAAAATTACGATGCTAGTCCTGATTACAAAGTGGTTTCTATTCCTATGTTATATGAATTAGAAAGAGGCCATAACGGAATAGAAGATGCACTAGAGTCTGTTCTAGACCAAGCTTCCAAAGCTATTGATGAGGACGCTAATATTATTATCTTATCGGATAGAAACGTAAGCGAAACAATGGCGCCAATACCTGCGCTACTAGCATGTTCTTACGTTAACAGTGGTCTTCAGCGCTTAGGTAAACGTAATAAACTAAGTATCATAATAGAATCTGCTGAGCCTAGAGAAGTACACCACTTCTGTTTATTGTTCGGTTTTGGTGCCAGTGCTATTAACCCGTACTTGGTAAACGAAATTATTGGTGAACAAATAGAAGAAAACAATATTACCGATTTCACGGCTGAAGAAGCAATCAAAAATTACAACAAAGCTGTTGGAACAGGTATTCTTAAGGTAATGAACAAAATTGGTATTTCTACTTTGAATTCATACCGAGGTTCTCAACTTTTTGAATGTATTGGTATCAACACCAAAGTAGTAGAAAAATATCTACCAAACACACCTACACGTATTCAAGGTATAGGTTTGTACCAAATTGAAAAAGAAGTAGCCAAGCGCCATAAGAAAGCGTTCAACACAAAAGAAATTGCTGCTAATCTTGACCTTGAAATTGGTGGAGAATACCGATGGAGACGTGATGGAGAAAAGCACATGTTCAACCCGTTAACTGTAGCTAAACTACAGAAAGCGGTTCGTGGTAACGAAAATGACACCTATAAAGAGTACGCTCAAATGGTGAACGAACAGTCTAAAAATTTGATGACTATTCGTGGTTTGTTTGAATTCTCTAACTATGACCCTATTCCTTTGGAAGATGTGGAACCATGGACGGAAATCGTAAAACGTTTCAAGACCGGAGCTATGTCTTACGGATCTATTAGTAAAGAAGCTCATGAAAACTTGGCTATTGCCATGAACCGTATTGGCGGAAAAAGTAATTCTGGTGAAGGCGGAGAAGATGCCGAGCGTTTTTACAAAAATGCCACAGGTGATTGGAGAAACAGTGCTATAAAACAAGTTGCCTCAGGTCGTTTCGGTGTAACTTCCGATTATTTGACCAATGCAAAAGAGATACAAATTAAAATGGCACAGGGTGCTAAACCAGTATGAAGGTGGTCAACTACCTTGGTCCTAAAGTGAACCCATCCATTGCTAAAACCAGAAATTCCACTCCTTATGTAGGATTGATTTCACCTCCACCGCATCACGATATTTACTCGATTGAAGATCTTTCGCAGTTGATATACGATTTAAAATCGGCTAACAGAGAAGCACGTATTAACGTAAAACTGGTTTCCGAGGTTGGTGTAGGTACTGTTGCTGCAGGGGTTTCTAAAGCAAAAGCAGACGTGGTTCTTATTTCCGGATTTGATGGAGGTACTGGAGCATCTCCCTTAACATCATTAAAACATGCTGGTCTACCTTGGGAACTTGGTATTGCAGAAGCACAGCAGACCTTGGTCATGAACGACCTTAGGAATAGAATTGTTCTTGAATGTGACGGTCAGCTTAAAACTGGTCGTGATGTTGCTGTAGCCTGTTTGCTAGGTGCAGAAGAGTTTGGTTTTGCAACTGCTCCGCTTGTTGCATCGGGTTGTATTATGATGCGTGTTTGTCATTTGAATACTTGCCCAGTAGGTATCGCAACACAAAACCCAGAACTACGTAAGAAATTTGCCGGTAAGCCGGAACACGTTGTGAACTACATGTACTTTGTAGCACAAGAATTACGTGAAATCATGGCGCAGTTAGGTTTCAGGACTATCAACGAAATGGTTGGTCAGGTTCAGAAATTAGACCGTAAGAAAGCAATTGATCATTACAAATCTGCCGGAATCGATTTAACACCGATTTTATATCAAGTTGATGTACCGGCAGGAACTAAGTTCTACAACACACAACAACAAACACACGATATTGATAAGTCAATAGAATTTGAAATCATCGCAAAAGCAAATCCTTCTTTATTTAGAAAAGAAAAGCTAACGTTAGAATTTCCTATTAAAAATACGGATAGAGCTGTTGGTGCTATTATTAGTAATGAAATTTCAAAAGTATATGGTGCACAAGGCTTACCTATAAACACTTTGAAATTAAATTTCACAGGTTCTGCAGGACAAAGTTTTGGAGCTTTTGCAACTAGAGGTTTAACAATGACCGTTAATGGAAACACCAACGATTACCTTGGTAAAGGATTATCTGGTGCTAAATTAGTTATTAAGGTTCCTGAAAAATGTACCATTGTACCGGAAGACAACGTAATTACCGGTAACGTAACGCTTTACGGAGCAACGGCAGGACGTGCTTACATAAATGGTAGAGCTGGTGAACGTTTCTGCGTTCGTAACTCAGGTGCCAAAGCGGTAGTAGAAGGCATTGGTGATCATGGTTGTGAATATATGACCGGAGGTGTTGCCGTTATTCTTGGTGAGGTAGGAAGAAACTTTGGAGCAGGTATGAGTGGTGGAATAGCCTTTGTATATGACCAGAATGGTACCTTCAAGAAGAAATGTAATAACACTGACCTGAATTTATTAGAGGTTACTGAAGATAATGATATTAAAGAATTGAAAGATTTAATAGAAAGTCACTACAACTCTACTTTGAGTCCGCTAGCACAGCGCATTTTAGAGAAATGGGAAGACTGTCTACCTAAATTTGTCAAGGTCTTACCTGAAGAATACAAACAGGCATTACTACGTATGGAAAGAGAAAAATTAGAAACTATTTAAAGTCGAGAAATGGGAAAGATTACAGGATTTTTGGAATTCGATAGAAAAGTAGAATCATACGCGCCTGTTGAAGAACGCGTAAAAAGTTATCATGAGTTCACCGTTCCAATGAACGAGCCAGAACTTAAGGATCAAGGTGCAAGATGTATGGACTGTGGTATTCCTTTTTGCCATAGTGGTTGTCCATTAGGCAACTTGATTCCAGACTTTAACGATGCAGTGTACCGCGGTAAATGGGAAAAGGCTGCCAAAATTTTACACTCAACGAACAACTTCCCGGAATTTACCGGTAGACTTTGTCCGGCACCTTGTGAAGAGGCTTGTGTATTGGGAATTAATGAAGACCCGGTAACTATTGAGAACATTGAGAAGAATATTGTAGAAACAGCCTTTAGCAAAGGATGGATAGTTGCTGAACCACCAGAAAACAGAACTGATAAAAAAGTAGCTGTAGTAGGTTCTGGCCCTGCCGGTCTTGCCGCTGCTCAACAATTGAACCGTGCGGGACATACGGTTACTGTTTTTGAAAGAGACGAAAAACCAGGCGGATTATTACGCTATGGTATTCCTGATTTCAAAATGGAAAAAAATGTTATAGACCGTAGACTTAAGGTTTTAGAAGAAGAAGGTATAGAGTTTAAATGTGGTATAAACGTTGGTAAAGATATTACCGGCCAAGAACTTCAGAATGATTTTGATGCTGTAGTATTATCTGGTGGAGCTACCATTCGCAGAAATCTACCTATAGAAGGCGCAGACCTAAAAGGTGTTGTACAGGCAATGGATTTCTTACCACAAAACAACCGAAGAGTAGATGGTGTTAAAAGTTTCGAAAATGAAATTTTAGCTACAGGTAAAGATGTTATTGTAATTGGTGGTGGTGATACTGGATCTGACTGTATTGGAACCTCTATTAGACATGGAGCTACTTCCGTTTCAAACTTTGAGATTATGCCAATGTCCACTACTGAGAGACCAGAAGGACAGCCTTGGCCTTTTTGGCCTATGCGTTTAAAAACGAGTACTTCTCACAAGGAAGGTGCTGAACGTTTTTTCAGCATATCTACCAAAAAATTCTTAGGGGATAAAGACGGTAACTTAACAGGTTTGATTACATCTCAAGTAGAATGGATTAAAACCCCGGGACAACGTCCACAATTAAAAGAAGTTCCATAACAGAGAAAGAATGGAAATGTGAACTAGCGCTTCTAGCCTTAGGTTTCACCGGTTCTGAAATGACCATTGCAGATCAATTAGGTATTGAAGCAGATGGTAGAACAAATATTAAAGCTACCGAAGAGAATTACATGACTAACGTACCAGGCATATTCGTTGCCGGTGACCAAAGACGTGGCCAATCGTTGATTGTTTGGGCCATTTCAGAAGGTCGTCAAGCTGCTTATCATGTAGATAAGTATCTTATGGGAGAATCTGCTTTACCACTAAAAGGAGAAGGAGATTTACCAAGGGTATAACCTAGGGTTAGTTTTATAAACTTTAATTTATCCAACCCAATATAATTGGGTTGGATTTTTTTATCTGCGACATTTCAGTAGTAAAAAGCCGTAAAGGTTTCCTATTATGAACATTAGAAAAGTTCTTTTTTACATGATAATTAGTGCTTTGGCATTCACTCTAATGAATGTTTCTGTAAAACAGCTTCAGCATTATAGCGTTTATCAAATTGTATTTTTTAGAGGTTTTGGCTCCTTCATTCTTACGATGGCTATCCTAAAACAATTGAAGGTTCCCGTTTTGGGAAATAATAAAAAACTATTGGTACTTCGTGCAATTGTAGGCACCAGCTCAATGACTTTATTCTTTATGTCATTGAAATATCTATCTGCGGGCACAGCAGTTTCATTGCGCTATTTAGCTCCTATTTTTTCCGCAATTTTTGCCATTTTTCTATTGAAGGAAAAAATAAAGCCTGTGCAATGGCTATTCTTTATCATTTCATTTATAGGGGTCCTAACCTTAAAAGGGCTCGACTCCAACCTTGATACTACAGGACTACTATTGGTGTTTGGCGCTGCAGTTCTAAGTGGATTAGTATATATCATTATAAGCAAAATAGGAAAAGGTGACCACCCCATAGTAATTGTCAATTACTTTATGTTTACAGCAACTATTTTTGGAGGTGTTTTGGCTATACCTTATTGGGAAAACCCAGTAGGCATAGATTGGGTGTTCTTTCTAACTTTAGGAATCTTTGGATTTATAGGACAATTATACATGACCAAAGCCTTTCAGATAGCTTCCAACAACCTTGTAGCTCCTTTTAAATATCTTGAAGTGCTATTTACTGGGCTCATTGGATTTATGTGGCTGGGCGAAGTATATACCATTTGGAGCTTAGTAGGTATTCTTTTAATTATCGCAGGCCTTGTAATGAATGTTGCTTACAAAGCCCGTGACAAAAGGTATACGCTTTAAATACGCACACCCGGTAATCATTCAAAATAGAAGTACGCTCTAACTATCTTTTATAATTGAATTATAGAAAATTTACTATTTACTCAAAACTCTCAATACTTGCCTGTTTTGCCGGCCAATACTCAGCTTTTCTAAATTCAAATTTGGTAGGATTATAATCACCTACTAAAGTAACGTCTGCCTTTTCTGGAATTTGTAAGTCAAGTCCCCAGAATATACCATTGACCAGTAATCTTCTTGTACCTTCTATTAATAGATCATTAGCAGCACCTACAGTAGATGTAAATGCTTTTCCTTTTTCACCACTTATGGTAGTTGGTAGCTCTTTATCCAAGTAACCGGCATTAATTCATCACCAAGACTTTTACCGTCCTTATTGGTTGTTGCTATTTCATCATCTGTAGGTCTCATTCCGTAGAAAACATCGCTTTCATCGTATTCTCCCTTTCTATTCATCACCTGCCCTAAAATTATAGGTTGTGAATCTCCATAAGTGGTAGTGTAACTCCATAAACATCACTAGCTCCCCACACATCCCCATCAGAAATTCCGTTAGTTATACCTGTTGTATTTGCCCCTATAGCCACCATACCTTTAGTACTTTGATGCTTATGATGACCATGATGATTGATCCAAGTTTCCCCAAGTACTAAACGGCCAAAGCCACCATCCCACTCAGTTTTATCTCCTTTGTAATTAAAACTGTAATGTGCATATTGCGAATCTGAATCTTCTGGAAAGTTAAACCCATGAGTTGCAGTTCTTAATCCCATCACCGGTTTACCCGATTTTAGATAATCATCAATATATTTCATTTGATCATCTGGAAGTGCACGGAACCGAGTAAAAACTACCATCATATCTGCCGAAGTCAATGCTTCTAAACCCTGAGTATATTTTTATTGTAATTAGCATTCACAATTCCTACTTATCTTCTTCTTGAGCAAAAAGAACCGTACATTTAAAACCATGATGTTTAGATAGAATCTTTGCTAGTTGCGGTAACGCTTCTTCTGAACGGTACTCCTCATCACCTGAAATCAAAACAATGTGTTTTGCATTTTCATCTGCACCTTCATAGGTTAGCCATTTCTTGGGAGAATCTACCTCTTGAGCCATTTCAGGTTCTTTAGTAATTGTGTTTTTCTGCTCTTTACACGAAAATAAAATTAGGCAAATTACAATTGGTAATACATTTTTCATTCTGTTCTAGTTTAGAGATGCTTATTTGGTAATTCCTATTCCTTCGGATATGAGCTTAAATCCTTCTGTATATACTTCTTCTACCGGAGAGTAGTTGCGCCATACATTAATTGCATTTGCAAACTCTGGTATAGTGGTACTGAAAGCTTCTATGGTAACCACCCTTTATATTTAATTTCATTTAAAGCGGAAAAAACATCTGGCCAGTTTACTTGCCCCCTACCATAAGTGTTCCTCTATCATTTTCACTTATGTGAACATGCTTTAGGTAAGGAGCTATGGTTTTAATAGCACCAGATTGACTTTTTTCTTCAATGTTAGCGTGATGCGTATCAAACATGGCACCCAAATTTGAATGGTTTACTTCTTTGACCATATCACCTAAATCTGCCATGGTATTATATAAATAACACTCAAATCTATTTACGGCTTCCGGAGTAAGAATAATATTGGCTCCTTTGGCATATTCAGCAGCTTTAAATAACATCTCATTACTCCATTTCTTTTCTTGGGGTTGGTGGTTTTCTTGTAAAGAGAGCGAATGTAGAATGAAAAGGTCCGCACAAAACTTCGGCATTGGCAGCCGCTCCCATATCAATGGACCATTTCAATCGCTCCAAACCTGCTTCCCTAACTTTTTTGTCGGGACTTGCAATATTTTCCTCGGCAGATAATGATGCTACCCCGGTAACGCCCATATCCATACCAGAAAAATGGTTGCCTAATTCTGAATAATACTTTTCACTACCCTCGCCAAAGAATAGTTCAATCCCGTCATATCCAGTTTTTTTTAAATCATCTACAATACCAAAGTGCTGCTCGGTGACGTGATTTGTCCAAAGCAACATATTCATTCCTATTTTCATTATATAATGGTTAGTTAATAATTGTAATATTTACTGATGGAAAATTTATATCTGGCGTTCTATACTATTTAGTTTTTCCACATTTAAATTTCGAACAGCAAACAAATCTAGTATTAAATGAAACTTCAAAATTCCTGTATCTTCTTAAAGACTGGTACTTTTTTTCCATTTAAAAAGACATTTACTGCCCAATTCCGTTCTTTTATACTGGTTTTCGAATGTTCAAAAACAACTTCCTATACTCAAGTGGACACATTTCTGTAATAGATTTAAATTGCCTGTTAAAATTAGATAATGCATTATATCCGCATTCATAACTTATCTGAGAAATATTAAAATTATCCTCCAAAAGCAATTTTCTAGCATGCCCAATACGTATCTCATTAACAAAGCGAGTAAATGTTTTATTGGCTCGAGGCTTAAAATATCTACAGAAAGATGTTGTGGTCATATTTAGCAAGCTAGCAGCTTCATCCAATGATATATTTGTCTTAAAATTTGTCATTACATAGTCATATACCTTCCGCATCTTTTCCGCATCGCCTCCTTTAAATGCATTCATATAATTAGGACTGGCCAACATGGTATACTCAGTACTATTTGCCAATGTATCCAATATCTCAAGAAGTTTTAAAATTCGTTTAAAACCTTTTTGTTTATCTAACTCTAAAAGAAATTTAATTATAATATCCCTAGTTTCTCCATGAAACTCTATACCCCTAAGAGAGTGCGCTACAAGTCTATTAATTTTGTAAAACTCTTCCATCTCAAGAAGAGGTTCACTTAAGAGTACGTGATCAAAATAAATTACCAACCCCCGTGTAGTTAATTTACTATCCTTCTCAAAATAGGCATTATCATTTCTCCATAAGTGAGGTAGATTAGGACCTGTCATGACCAAATCTCCCTTCTTAAAGTTGTGTACGTGATCCCCAATAAAACGAGTCCCCTCACCCTCCATGATGTAAGAAATCTGGAATTCTGGATGAAAGTGCCAATTGGGGTTAAAAAAGGGACCTTTTAGGTCTTTATAGATAAAAGTTTCCTTTGGCGTCAATGTCTTTTCAATACTAGGAGCACTCATAAATTTTCTTTAGAAATTCATTTAAACATCAATATAAGATAAAAAAGTACCAACTTTTAATAAGATACAGGATAAATTAATTCAAAATCTATCATAGTTTTGTCTACACTCACACTAACATTCTTATTTAATTGGTAATTTTTTAAAAATAGCTCAGCTATTTCAAATACAAATTCCGATATTAACAAGTGTAAAAAGTACAATAATAACTTAAACTTATTAATTTCGGGCAATTCAATTAAAATAATACCTTAAACTGAACCATAATTAGCTCTTTGCTCAAAACAAATTATTCTACATATTATGAAAATCATTAATAAAATCGGCCTAGGAAAGCTCATCCTTACTTGTGCCGTCGCAATTTGCTTTATAGCATGTAGCGAAAAAGAAAACAAAACCTTAACCATAGGAAAAAACTCCCGGATTGTTTTAGTAGGAAATAATTTAGGTTCTAGGATGATGGATTTTGGGCACTTTGAAACAGAGATGCAGCTAAGATTCCCTAATGATTCTTTATTTATCAGAAATATGGCAGATGGCGGAAACACTCCGGCGTTTAGACCTCATGCTGCACGAAAGTCACCGTGGGCTTTTCCCGGCGCAGATAAATTTGAGCACGATTCAGGAAGTAGAATACATTTTATTGAAGATGACAAAGGACATCAGTCTGGTAGTGTAGGTCATTTTCCAACTCCAGATGAATGGATTACAAGCTTAAAACCAGATATCGTCATAGCCTTTTTTGGTTATATCGAATCTTTTGAAGGTCAAGAAGGCCTTGAAAATTACCGAGAAGAACTTCGTGCGTTTATTAAACATACTATAAGCACAAAGTATAATGGAATAGCACCACCCCAACTAGCCATTGTTTCTCCTATTGCTTTTGAAAATCTTTCTGATAAGATGGATTTACCTGATGGCACTAAAGAGAACAGAAATTTATCCCTTTATACCGAGGCTATGAAAGGAGTAGCTAATGAAGAAGGTGTGCTCTTTGTAGATGCTTTTGATGCTTCTAAAAAATGGTACGAAACCGGAAGTGAAGACCTTACGCAAGATGGATTTCAACTAACGGATTCAGGTTACAAAAAATTCGGAAAGTTGTTGGCCGATGATATTTTTGGAAGTAAGAAAACTGACGAAACCAACCGCCAATTGGTACATGATGCTGTTACCGAAAAAAACTGGTTTTGGCTAAATGATTTCAAAATACCTAACAGTGTTCACGTTTACGGAAGACGCTATGATCCTTTTGGGCCAGATAACTATCCTTTTGAAATAGCTAAAATTCGTGAAATGACCGCTATACGAGATACTGCTATCTGGCAAGCCATTCATGGCAAAAAAATGGACTTGGCCGCTGCAGATGCCAAAACAAAAAAACTTCCGCCAGTAGAAACGAATTATAAAGAAAGTGAAAAGAACGGAGATCCTGAATATTTATATGGTGAAGAAGCCCTAGCACAAATTAAAACCGCTCCGGGCTACAAAGTAGAACTTTTTGCATCAGAAGAGCAATTCCCAGATTTAGCTAATCCGGTTCAAATGTCTTTTGACAATGAAGGAAGATTATGGGTAGCAGTAATGCCAAGTTATCCGCATTACAAGGCTGGTGACAGCAAACCCAACGACAAACTTTTAATTTTTGAAGATACCGACGGAGATAACAAAGCTGATAAGCAAACCGTTTTTGCAGACGGTTTACACCTTACTATTGGTTTTGAGTTTGCTCCAGAAGGAGTTTACATGTCCCAAGGAACAAATTTAATCCTTCTAAAAGATACCGATGGTGATGATAAAGCGGATAAAAAAGAAATTATTTTAAGTGGTTTTGACGATCACGACACCCACCATGCTATTAGTGCCTTTACCACAGACCCATCAGGTGCAATTTACATGGGCGAAGGTACTTTTCTCCATTCCAATGTAGAAACGGCTTATGGTAGTGTTAGGGGTAGTAACGGGGGATTTTACAGATATAGCCCACAAAGACATCACCTAGAACGTACGGCACAACTTGCTATTCCCAACCCGTGGGGTATTGCTTTTGATGAATGGGGTCAGCCTTTCTTTGAGCATACTTCCGGTCCTGCTGCTACATGGATGATGCCCGGTACAATTATTCCACGTTATGGCGTTAGCTCTCCTATACCAGAAAATTTAATCGAAAAAGACCACTTAGTACGTCCTACCTCTGGATTGGAATTTGTTTCCAGCAGTCATTTTCCTGACAATGTTCAAGGTGATATGCTTATAAATAATACCATAGGGTTTAGAGGAACAAAACAACATAAAATGGTAGATGACCCAAAAACTGCGGGTTACCTTAGTGAGCACAGACAAGACCTTATTTTTTCGGATGACAAAAACTTCAGACCAGTAGATATGGAATTTGCTCCTGATGGTTCGCTCTACTTTTTAGATTGGAGCAATGTGCTGATCGGTCATATGCAGCACAATGCACGCGATCCATTAAGAGATCATGTTCATGGAAGAATATATAGAGTTACCTATCCTTCTAGGCCGTTGGTAAAACCTGCAAAAGTTGCCGGTGCCACTATTGAAGAACTGTTAGAAAACTTAAAACTTCCTGAATATAGAACTCGTTACCGTACTAAAAGAGAATTACGTGCACGTGATGCAGATGAAGTTTTAGCTAAATTAAAACCATGGGTTGCCAACCTAGATAAAAACGATGCGAATTATGAGCATAATCTATTGGAAGGCCTTTGGGTTACTTGGGGATTAAACAAGATAGACAAAGACTTATTAGTACAATTATTACAGGCTAAAGATTTCAGGGCCCGTACTGCGGCAGTTGAAGTTCTAAGATATAATGGTCACCAAATTGATAATCAAGCAGACTTGTTAATGCAAGCTGCTAAAGATGACAACCCTAGAGTACGTCTTGAAGCATTAGTAGCTGCATCTAGATTAGGGAAAGACCTTGGTATTCCTATTATTACCGAAGCCGGAAAAAAAGGACTTGACAAATGGATGGAACGCCCTTACGAAGCAGCGCTGGCACATTTAAATGGACATAGAGCTGGCGAAAAAGCAAAAGACGTCATTGAAACTGACCTAAAAGGAAAAGATTTAGAACTTTTAATGGCAGGACAAGAAATTTACGAACGCGATGGTTATTGTGCTACATGCCACCAACCCGACGGTCAAGGACTTACCGCTTCTGGATTTCCACCTCTAGCAGGTTCTAAATGGGTAACCGGTAGTGAAGAAAGATTAATAAAGTTGACTACAAAAGGTATCATGGGACCTATTGAAGTAAAAGGAAAAAAATATCCCGGTCAAGTACCAATGACTCCATTCGGAAAATTACTAAATGAGGAAGAAACTGCTGCTGTCCTTACCTATGTTAGGAACACTTTTGGAAACAAAGCATCTGCAATTTCTCCTGAAAAAGTAAAAGAAGTTCGTGAGAAAATAAAAGATAAGGAAGGTTTCTATTCTCCAGAAGAATTACTGCAGGAACATCCTATGAAATAATTGAACAAATACCATTCTACCATTTTTTAAAAAGGGACATTCATATGAATGTCCCTTTTTTATTTGCCATAACACCGCAATTAATTTTTAGCAATTCTTCAGAATAGCGCTTTTTTCGATTTTAGCAAAATTCCTACTATTTTATCATTCACATAAATTACAAAAATCTACTTTATTATTTAATATTTTATTCTTGCTGCCATCGTTAAAAATTGAAAACCGCCCTTCTATTTTACAATAAGTTCAACTTATTTCAAAAAGTGGAATAGCTCAATTTTACTATGCTAACACTGTATTTTCATGCGATATAGATTTCAATGAATTTATATCAAAATTGTACATCAAGAAATACACCCTTACTTCTACATTAAAAATACCTTTATGAAATTCAAAAAGTAAGGTATTCAAAAAAATGAATGTCGTAAAATATCAAATAATCAAAATATGACAATATAATACCACTAATTGCAAAATTACAGGTGTACTGGCTTCCTTCATCAGTATATATTTACCAACATAACCCCCTAACTGATTCAACAACTTAAACAATTAAACTATGACTCCAATGTTATCATCTTTTAAGATCAAACACGTTTGTATCTTATTAGGTATTCAAATTGTATGTCTCCAATCAGCTTTTGGAGCAAGTATATCTGTCGATAGTATCGATAGTTATACGAACAGAAACGACGCAGTTCGGTATACTCTACCGAAGACACAAGGCAATGTGATTACAGGTACTATAAATGACCAAGATAATCAACCGCTACCATAAGTGCCAGCATTATTGAAAAAGGCACAACAAATGGTGTGACAACAGATTTTGATGGTAATTTTTCTATTGAAGTAAGTAGCCAAGATGCGGTACTGATTGTCTCCTATATTGGCTATTCGCCCAAAGAAATTTCCGTTAGTGGTAAGGACAACATTACAGTAAGCCTAGAAGAAAATGCTTCAGCTTTAGACGAGGTAGTTCTTATTGGTTACGGCTCCCAAAAGAAAAGCGATTTAACCGGTGCAGTAGGTTCAGTAAAAGCCGAAGAGTTGGCCGAACGGCCTGCCGCCTCAATGAACCAAGCTATAGCAGGTAAGATTTCAGGGGTTAATATAACTTCTGGATCAGGAAGACCTGGAGGTAGAACTGTGGTAAGAATTCGTGGTAATACCTCGGTAAGTATTGCTAACACGCCACTTTATGTAATTGATGGTGTTATTCTTAGCGCTGCCAGCTTACCAAATGGTAGTACGCCTATTGACTATATGAACCCAAATGATATTGAATCTATTGAAGTTCTAAAAGATGCTTCTGCAACAGCAATTTATGGTGCAAGAGGTGCAAACGGTGTTATCTTGGTAAGTACCAAAAGAGGTACTACTAATGGAGGTGGCCGTCTTAATTATGATGTAGATTTTAGTATAGGAACACTACCCAAAAAACTTAATTTACTAAACTCAGAAGAATTTCTTCAAGTAGAAGAGACTGCATATGCCAATGCAGAAAAATTTGACCCCGAAGGATGGGCTGGAGGTAGATACACAGACCCTACACTAAAAAGAACAGACCCTAGACTTTTTGATTCCGAAGGCAACCCCTTATACGATACAGATTGGCAAGATGAAGCCATAAGAACTTCCTTTACACAAAATCATCAACTTTCCTTTACAGGAGGTACTCAAAAAGGTAATTATGGTCTTTTTATGGGTTTCCGTGATGAACAAGGATTGATTGTAGAATCTTGGTTAAAACGATATTCAGCTAGATTTACTATGGATTCTGATATCACAGACTGGTTAAGAGTTGGTGGTAGTTTAGGCTATAATGATCAAAATGAAAAGCAAGTAGACCAACTTGGTGGTGGTGGCATTACCACTATGAGACAGGTGTTTGAAGCGCTTCCTATAATTCCGGTAACTTATGAAGATGGAGCTATGGGGATCTAACATTGATTACTATGGCATGGAAGGTGGCGGAAGCCCCGTTGCGGTTGCGAACGATAGAAGGTATTTTCTTAAAACGCAATCTGTAATAGGTAATTTTTATAGTAACATTTCCTTCCATAAAAACTTACAGCTACGAACTACATTAGGCGCCAACGTCATCAATCAAAGGAACGATTACTACGGGGGGCGTGATTTACGATATATTGCTAGACCTGACGGTGCTGCTTATGTAGAAAACGGTCGTTACAATTCATGGCAATTTGAAAACTATTTAACGTATAATAAAGATTTTGAAAATGAAAATTCATTAACAGCAATGGTAGGGCTATCCTAAGCAACATATTGATGAATTCAAATCAAAAGCTGAGACTAGAGGATTTGCAGATGATTTTTATGGTTTTAACAACCTTGGTGCTGGATCTAATCCACAAACACCAACCTCAAGTAAAATTGCATATGGTCTAAATTCTTATTTTGGACGTGTAAATTACAATCACCAAAACAAATACTTAGTAACCCTAACCGGTAGAGCAGATGGTTCTTCAAAATTTGGACCAGAAAATCAATTTGCCTTTTTCCCATCTGCGGCATTGGCATGGAGAGCATCTAACGAAGATTTCTTATCACAAAGCGAAACCATTTCTAATTTAAAGCTGCGTGCCAGTTACGGAGCAACGGGTAATTCTGAAATTCCCGCATATAGAGCTTTAGCTGGTCTAGAAAGTGGAACGGTAATTTTTGCTGGTGACCGTGCATCATATAGCATTCCACAACGTATGGCTAATTCCGATTTAAAATGGGAAAAAACAAATCAATTAGATGCTGGCCTTGAAATAGGTTTTTTAAATAACCGTATTGCTTTAGAGGTTGATGTATACCGTAAATTAACCACAGATATGCTTCTTAATGCGCCTGTACCTTCTACCAGTGGATTCTCAAATGTTTTTAGAAATGTGGGAAGCATGGAAAACAAGGGTATAGAAATTACTTTGAATACCACCAATATAGATAATGAAGTTTTTGGATGGGATTCAAATTTTAATATTTCTATCAATAAGAACGAAGTAGTATCATTAACAGGAGGCTCGGATATTTTCTTAGGTTCAACACTTATTCGTGAAGGAGAACCAGTAGGTACTTTCTTTGGATACATTGATGAAGGTACGTGGAATACAGACGAGGCTGCACAAGCTGCTATTTACGACAGACTTTGGTGACATTAAATACAGAGACCTAAATGATGATGGCGCTATTAACAGTGATGACAGAGCTATCCTAGGAAAAGGTATACCTGATGGTTTTGGAACTTTTTCCAATACATTTAGATATGGAAATCTAGAACTATTAGTAGACCTTCAGTTTCAATACGGGAATAGTATTATGTATCGTGATGAACACTCTGCGGAAGATCGCCAAACTATAGCTAACAGCTTTTCAACAGTTCTGAACGCTTGGACACCAGACAATCAAGATACAAATATTGCACAGATAAGACCAATAGCAGCCGGTTACGACACTAATAATGATTCTGGAAAATTAAAAGATGCTTCTTTTATCAGAGGAAGGAACTTAATGCTTTCTTATGTCTTTAAACCTGAACTGACTGAGCGTTTGCATTTAAACCGATTAAGATTATACACCTCAGTACAGAACTTCTTTGTATCCACAAAATATCCAGGCTATGACCCGGAAAGTTCTAATGGTAGTCAGGCCTTCGACCAAGGTTTTTCGCTATACGATTACCCAAGACCTCGCACATTTATGATAGGGCTTAATGTTGGATTGTAATAATATTAAAAAGATAAAAAAATGAAAACCTATAAAAACTTTATAAGAACTATAGTGGTCCTCACCGCTGTATCGCTTGCATCTTCGTGTAGTGACTTTTTAGATGAAGAGGACGAATCTAACTTTACTACCGACACCTATTTCACAAAGGCAGAACATGCCGAAAGTGCAGTGAATGGTATCTACGAACCTTTAGTGCCAATTACAAATAGTGGTTTTGGTGGCGGAACGTGGCTTATGCTTGAATTCGCAACAGGACTAGCAAATACTTCATTAGGACAGGCTACCAACATTTACTTGGTCAAAGATTTAATCAATAATTCGGACAATGGATATGGTAGTAGTTTTTGGAACGAATACTATACGGGTATATCAAGAGCTAATTTAGCTATTGAAAAGATTCCAGAGATAAATATGGATGAAACCGCAAAACAGAATTACTTGGCAGAAGCTAAATTCTTTAGAGCTTATTATTACTTCGGTTTGGTACGTATGTTTGGAAACATTCCTATTATTACAGAGTCTGTTGATTTAGGATCAGAACAATTATACCCAGAACAAGCTACACCAGAAGCTGTTTATGATTTAATTATTGCTGACTTAACGGAAGCTGAAAATTCTAGCCTAGCATGGCGAGATGAAACAGGTAGAGTATCTATGGGAGCAATAAAGACTCTTTTGGCCGATGTGTATTTGACATCAGCAGGTTACCCGCTTCAAAAAACGGAAAACTTCCAACTTGCTGCGAACAAAGCAAAAGAAGTAATTGACTCAGCCCAGTATACCATTTTTGATTCATATGATGCATTGCATGATCCTGCTACCAAAAATAGTGGTGAGTACATTTTCATGACGCAGTTTGCAGCAAATATTCAATCTGGAAACTGGCAGCCAGCAATTTTACCTTATAATTTAGGTATATCTGCATACTCCGCCCAAACAGGTGGTATATTCTCTACTAATGAGTTCGCAAGTTCATATGAAGCAGATGATAAAAGAGCCGAAGAAAAACAGTTCTATTTCACAAGTTACTCTTTGGAAGCAGATAGAAGCGATAGTGTAAATTTAGGAGCTCCTTATATATTCAAGCACTTTGATATTCAAGCTAATGAAGATAGTGCTCAATCAGATTTAAATTGGTGTATTTATCGCTACGCGGATGTACTATTAATGTATGCTGAAGCGGTAAACGAAGCCGAGGGTGCACCATCTGCAGATGCATACAGCGCTATTAACGAAGTAAGACAACGCGCTGAAGTTCCAGATTTAGCCGGACTTTCTCAAGATGATTTCAGACAGGCAGTACGTATAGAGCGTGTACATGAACTAAGTTTTGAAAATAAGACTTGGTTTGATATGGCACGTTGGAGAAAAGCATATAATCCTGAAACGAATGAACTAGAAGATTTCGTAGGACATAATTTCTCTTACCTACCAAACAAGGCGTTGACAGAAAGAGAACTTTTATTTCTATCCCAACATCAGAAATGCAAAACAATCCTAATCTAAGTCAAAACACCGGTTACTAAAACAACCACCGTTTATAGTATTTTTGTAGTTTAATATTTAGTTGATAGTGATTATAACCCTTTGGCTCAGCCAAGGGGTTATTTTTTTCTTTACACTAGCGTCCCTCCTCAAAAATTTTGATGCTTATAGCATATAGAGATACACTCCTCATTCTATTAGTTAAACAAGAAATCTAACGTAGTTCTCCTTATCCCCTAGTTCTATAAGTAGCATTAATAGAAACCATATAAAACCAACAATCATCTTATAAAGCATAGATGGCGGTTTAATCAGGTGTTATTGCATAAGGTCAATAAACGTGGTATTATAAAATTCTTTCCCCCCTTATAGTTGATTCACAACGTAGTGTGCTGCTTTTTGGGGTATATAGCCGGCAATTATCCGGTGTAACCGAAGATGGATATCACATGGACGAACCTTTCAGGTATGTACAAGGGATCTACTTCGTAGTAGTAGTAGTAGTAGTAGTAGTGGTAGTCGTGGATTATGGTCAAAAAAAAAAAAAGGTCCCGACCAGAATAAACTGATCGGGACCTCGAAGTAAGGCGGCTTCCTACTCTCCCACCTGTTGGCAGTACCATCGGCGCTAGCGGGCTTAACTTCCCTGTTCGGAATGGAAAGGGGTGGGCCCCGCCGCCATGGCCACCTAAATTTTAAATATCTTGATACTCTACCTTTTTGCTATCGCACGGTAAAAGTATGACATAATAATGGGACAGGTCCGAAGAAAAGAAAACATCGCTTCCTTTAAGTAAAAAGGACGAATTTTATAGAGAAAAGGTTGTCGCCCTCCCTTACCGAGGCAAGGAAGGGACTTATATTGCGCAAGCCGTACGGGCAATTAGTACTACTCGGCTACGGACATTACTGCCCTTGTACCTATAGCCTATCAACGTGGTAGTCTCCCACGGCCCTTTAAAGAAATCTCATCTTGCGGTTGGTTTCGCGCTTATATGCTTTCAGCGCTTATCCAATCCCGACATAGCTACCCGGCAATGCCTGGCGGGACAACCGGTGCACCAGCGGTCGGTCCGGCCCGGTCCTCTCGTACTAGGGCCAGGTCCGCTCGAATTTCTAACGCCCGCAGTAGATAGAGACCGAACTGTCTCACGACGTTCTGAACCCAGCTCGCGTGCCACTTTAATGGGCGAACAGCCCAACCCTTGGGACCTTCTCCAGCCACAGGATGTGACGAGCCGACATCGAGGTGCCAAACCCCCCGTCGATATGAGCTCTTGGGGGAGATCAGCCTGTTATCCCCGGCGTACCTTTTATCCTTTGAGCGATGGCCCTTCCATGCGGAACCACCGGATCACTATGCTCTTGTTTCCAACCTGTTCGACCTGTATGTCTCACAGTCAAGCGCCCTTGTGCCATTGCACTCTACGTACGATTGCCGACCGTACTGAGGGCACCTTTAGAAGCCTCCGTTACTCTTTTGGAGGCGACCACCCCAGTCAAACTACCCACCACGCACTGTTCCCTCTTGGAGGGTTAGGCCCCGGACAAGCAAAGGCTGGTATTTCAACGGTGACTCCAACACCTTACTGGCGGTGCGCCTTCAAAGTCTCCCAGCTATCCTACACATTGCTTGACCAAGGTCAATACGAAGCTATAGTAAAGGTGCACGGGGTCTTTTCGTCCCACTGCGGGTAACCGGCATCTTCACCGATACTACAATTTCACCGAGCTCATGGCCGAGACAGTGTCCAGATCGTTGCACCATTCGTGCAGGTCGGAACTTACCCGACAAGGAATTTCGCTACCTTAGGACCGTTATAGTTACGGCCGCCGTTTACTGGGGCTTCAGTTCAATGCTTCCTCCCGAAGGATTCACATCTCCCCTTAACCTTCCAGCACCGGGCAGGTGTCAGGCCCTATACTTCATCTCTCGATTTTGCAGAGCCCTGTGTTTTTGATAAACAGTCGCCTGGACCTCTTCACTGCGGCCCACAATAAATTGTGGGCGACCCTTCTCCCGAAGTTACGGGTCTATTTTGCCTAGTTCCTTAGCCATGAATCTCTCGAGCGCCTTAGAATACTCATCCCAACCACCTGTGTCGGTTTACGGTACGGGCCGCACATCTCGCTTTTCTTGGAAGTCGATACGCTGGATTATCACCTTGGCCGTAGCCTCGGTGTACTATCGCGGTGTTACCACTCGCTTCAACGTACAATTCCGTCTGTACGCACCAACTTCTCGCCTCCGTCGCTTTTAATGATGTGCGGGTAGCAGAATATTAACTGCTTGTCCATCCACTTCCCCCTTCGGGTCTGCGTTAGGTCCCGACTGACCCCCAGCTGATTAGCATAGCTGGGGAAACCTTGGTCTTTCGGCGTGCGGGTTTCTCGCCCGCATTATCGTTACTTATGCCTACATTTTCGTTTGTAGCTCCTCCAGCATCCCTCGCAGGTACACCTTCAACGGCACTACAATGCTCCCTACCCCTTACAGTAAACTGTAAAGCCATAGCTTCGGTAATATGCTTATGCCCGATCATTATCCATGCGGAACCGCTCGACCAGTGAGCTGTTACGCACTCTTTAAATGAATGGCTGCTTCCAAGCCAACATCCTGGCTGTCAATGCAGTTCCACCGCGTTTTTTCAACTTAGCATATATTTTGGGACCTTAGCTGATGGTCTGGGTTCTTTCCCTCTCGGACATGGACCTTAGCACCCATGCCCTCACTGCGCAGAAACGTTTTATAGCATTCGGAGTTTGTCAGGAATTGGTAGGCGGTGAAGCCCCCGCATCCAATCAGTAGCTCTACCTCTATAAAACTATCTACACGCTGCACCTAAATGCATTTCGGGGAGTACGAGCTATTTCCGAGCTTGATTGGCCTTTCACCCCTACCCACAGGTCATCCCAAGACTTTTCAACGTCAACGGGTTCGGTCCTCCACTATGTGTTACCACAGCTTCAACCTGCCCATGGGTAGATCGCACGGTTTCGCGTCTACTACTACTAACTATGGCGCCCTGTTCAGACTCGCTTTCGCTACGGCTCCGGACCTGAAGTCCTTAACCTTGCTAGTAAAAGTAACTCGTAGGCTCATTATGCAAAAGGCACGCCGTCACCCCGAAGGGCTCCGACCGCTTGTAAGCGTATGGTTTCAGGATCTTTTTCACTCCGTTGTTCACGGTTCTTTTCACCTTTCCCTCACGGTACTGGTTCACTATCGGTCTCTCAGGAGTATTTAGTCTTGGCGGATGGTCCCGCCGGTTTCACACAGGGTTTCACGTGCCCCGCGCTACTCAGGATACCGCTATCTTGCAGGTCTTTACCTATACCGGGCTATCACCGTCTTCGGCCAAGCTTTCCAACTTGTTCTAGTTCATTACTGTTCGAATGTCGCGGTCCTACAACCCCGCACATGCCGGAACATGTACGGTTTGGACTAATCCAGTTTCGCTCGCCGCTACTCCCGGAATCACTTTTGTTTTCTCCTCCTCCGGTTACTTAGATGTTTCAGTTCACCGGGTTTGCCTCCTTGCGGATAACATGTCTTCAACATGCTGGGTTGCCCCATTCGGATACCTGCGGATCATATCGTGTGTGCCGATCCCCGCAGCTTTTCGCAGCTTATCGCGTCCTTCATCGCCTCTGAGAGCCTAGGCATTCCCCATACGCCCTTATCTAGCTTGTCGCCAGACCTTTTATTCTATTCGTATTTCGTACTCTTTACTTAAAAAATTCGTGTTTTCTTCTTTTTCAGTATGTATATCCTAAAATATACATCCTGTCCCAATATGTCAATGAACTTGTGGCGAGTCACCACCGATAATCAAAAATTATCCCTGTGGCTCCTCGTGCAATACGTCGAGATAAATAAATATCCCTAGGCATTGCCTTATGGAGAATATCGGAGTCGAACCGATGACCTCCTGCGTGCAAGGCAGGCGCTCTAGCCAGCTGAGCTAATCCCCCGTTATTTCTTCAGTGTGCGTCGCACCGTTATAAGTTAACAGTCCTAACGGCTCACCATAACGTGTAACTCAACTTCCAAAATTTCCTTTTTTTATCTCTATGAACGTGCGCATCTAACAAAAGATGCAATTTGTAGTCTGAGCAGACTCGAACTGCCGACCTCTACATTATCAGTGTAGCGCTCTAACCAGCTGAGCTATGGGACTGTCCCTACCACTCTTAGTACTTCGTACCAAAAGAAGTATTATATATCATTAATGTGGAGACTTGCTTCTTTTAACTTACAGATTGATATCATTATATTAGAACGAGGTGTCGGGGCCTTCAAAATTCTTAGGTCGACGCTCTAGAAAGGAGGTGTTCCAGCCGCACCTT
Organism: Zobellia laminariae; assembly: GCF_030553095.1. Taxonomy (GTDB): domain Bacteria; phylum Bacteroidota; class Bacteroidia; order Flavobacteriales; family Flavobacteriaceae; genus Zobellia; species Zobellia laminariae. Next base: position 935,112 of record NZ_CP130738.1, read on the forward strand.
CCGGTACGGCTACCTTGTTACGACTTAGCCCTAGTTACCGATCTTGCCCTAGGCCGCTCCTTACGGTGACGGACTTCAGGCACTCCCAGCTTCCATGGCTTGACGGGCGGTGTGTACAAGGCCCGGGAACGTATTCACCGGATCATGGCTGATATCCGATTACTAGCGATTCCAGCTTCACGGGGTCGAGTTGCAGACCCCGATCCGAACTGTGACCGGTTTTGTGGATCCGCTCTGCGTTACCGCATGGCTTCCCGCTGTACCGGCCATTGTAGCACGTGTGTGGCCCAGGACGTAAGGGCCGTGATGATTTGACGTCGTCCCCACCTTCCTCACGGTTTGCACCGGCAGTCCCGTTAGAGTCCCCGACATGACTCGCTGGCAACTAACGGTAGGGGTTGCGCTCGTTATAGGACTTAACCTGACACCTCACGGCACGAGCTGACGACAACCATGCAGCACCTTGCAAATTGCCCGAAGGAAAAGGTATCTCTACCCCTGTCAAAATGCATTTAAGCCTGGTAAGGTTCCTCGCGTATCATCGAATTAAACCACATGCTCCACCGCTTGTGCGGGCCCCCGTCAATTCCTTTGAGTTTCATTCTTGCGAACGTACTCTACAGGTGGGATACTTATCACTTTCGCTTGGCCGCCCAGGTCTCAAGGACCCGGACAGCTAGTATCCATCGTTTACGGCGTGGACTACCAGGGTATCTAATCCTGTTCGCTCCCCACGCTTTCGTCCATCAGCGTCAGTATATAGTTAGTCACCTGCCTTCGCAATCGGTGTTCTATGTAATATCTATGCATTTCACCGCTACACTACATATTCCGGCAACTTCACTATAACTCAAGACCGACAGTATCAAAGGCAATTTTACAGTTGAGCTGCAAACTTTCACCACTGACTTATCGGCCCGCCTACGGACCCTTTAAACCCAATAATTCCGGATAACGCTCGGACCCTCCGTATTACCGCGGCTGCTGGCACGGAGTTAGCCGGTCCTTATTCTTACGGTACCGTCAGTAAGCTACACGTAGCTCTTTTTCTTCCCGTATAAAAGCAGTTTACTACCCATAGGGCATTCTTCCTGCACGCGGCATGGCTGGATCAGACTCTCGTCCATTGTCCAATATTCCTCACTGCTGCCTCCCGTAGGAGTCTGGTCCGTGTCTCAGTACCAGTGTGGGGGATCCCCCTCTCAGGGCCCCTACCCATCGCGGTCTTGGTGAGCCGTTACCTCGCCAACTAACTAATGGGACGCATACTCATCCCCTACCGTAACCTTTAACTATAAATACGATGCCGTAATATAGTACTATGTGGTCTTAATCCAAATTTCTCTGGGCTATCCCACAGTAGGGGGTAGATTGTATACGCGTTGCGCACCCGTGCGCCGGTCGTCAACATCTAGCAAGCTAGACTTGTTACCCCTCGACTTGCATGTGTTAGGCCTGCCGCTAGCGTTCATCCTGAGCCAGGATCAAACTCTTCATCGTTGTTTCATTATATATTATAAGTCTATCAACCTTAGGTTTTTCCCGGCCCCGACTCTCATCCTAAAACAAAAATCTTTCTGTATGTTGTTTTCGTAATTCTATCGGAACAAAAAAGTTTCCCTCTTTATCCCTTTTACGCTGTCTCCACAATATGTCAAATGAACTTCTATATTCCTGACCGGTCTCCCGGTAACGCCTGTTAAACATGTTACTGTTTGCCTAAGCGGCTGCAAATATACAACTGTTTTTTAAACCGGCAACTTTCTTTTGAAAAAAATCAAAATCTTTTTTCTCGGTGACAAAAACAATATCTTACAAGGAACGTTTACTCTTTATTAACCCTAACCTAACAAACATCTTCATACCTGTTTAGCGGGGTGCAAATGTAAGACCCTTTTTTAATTCAAACACAATTTTTTAAAAAAAAATTCGTTTTATTTTGTTCCGAACTCACAGAACACTGAGTATGAGACACGAACATATTCATGCTACTTTACTTTTTTGTAAGGGTATAGTCTAATAACTAGTCTCACGAGATTACCTTCACTTAACATTACTCTATCTAACCTCAATATTCCAATACAAATCTCATATAATTTAAGCCGTGCATTGTACTAAAGTTTATTCCTAAAGAACACAGATAACTTATTCTCCTCACTTAAATCAACTTATCAATACTATAAAATAATTGCTTGCTACTACCAATATCTCAATTTGAGTGAAAAACCGATATCGTTTTTTTTTCCGAACTAATAAAAAAATAAATCATTTTGATTACCAAATCTTCCTTATACAGATATATTAAACATACCTAGTTAAAATTTAAAAGAACTAAGAAGTAATTCCTACAATTATTTTAACTCCTAATAACCACATTAGAAATAATCTTAAATCAATAATGTTGAATATTGATTCTATTTTAATGCATAAATACAAATCAAGAACAACTCACATACATTCATCCCTAGATATTAATAATTAACACCAGAAAAAATAACTACATCTATATATTTTATTTCCATAACATCAATCAAGAAAAAAAAAAAAAGAAAAAAAGCATCAATTGAACTGCTGAATGTTTAGTGCAACAAACCCATCTTTTTCTACCAATTGAGAATAATATATTAAACAAACAGCTTAAACATAAAATGAAGGAGCCTATCTGAATAAAACTTACATAACTTTATTCGAAAAAAGTCCAGAGCTAACAATTTCGGCTGACAATAAATGATTCATTAAGAACAGGACCAATTATGTTATGCTCTAATTCAATAGATATAAGAGAAACCACTAAAAGAAAAGTTATTCTAGTTCTACATTATAATCTTATACAAAAACTTAATTTTTTAGAGAAGCCAAGAAGATGGATTAACCCACTTCCAATATAAATAAAGTAACTACTTTTTATCAAAAATTACATTCTACTAATTCAATAGAGAAAAATACATCATTAAAATAGTTTATTGATGTGTCCATAATTCCGATTAAACCTATTTGAGACCAAAATACTATTCATCTACTACCAATAAAAACATAGAGCCTATAAATCCAAGTATACTTATATACATTTTAAAATGACTATCTATTATGTAATGTAGAATTATCCTACTCCTCTAAGTTGTATAAGAAAATAATTCTTTCCCTCTTTATAGTTGATTCACAACGTAGTGTGCTGCTTTTTGGGGTATATAGCTGGTAATTATCCGGTGTAACCGAAGATGGATATCAATTGTACGAACCTTTCGGGCGTTCAAGAGATGCAGTCAAGCGGGTATGAACAAGAGTTTTCTTAGTAGTAGTAGTAGTAGTAGTAGTGGTAGTCGTGGATTATGGTCAAAAAAAAAAAAAGGTCCCGACCAGAATAAACTGATCGGGACCTCGAAGTAAGGCGGCTTCCTACTCTCCCACCTGTTGGCAGTACCATCGGCGCTAGCGGGCTTAACTTCCCTGTTCGGAATGGAAAGGGGTGGGCCCCGCCGCCATGGCCACCTAAATTTTAAATATCTTGATACTCTACCTTTTTGCTATCGCACGGTAAAAGTATGACATAATAATGGGACAGGTCCGAAGAAAAGAAAACATCGCTTCCTTTAAGTAAAAAGGACGAATTTTATAGAGAAAAGGTTGTCGCCCTCCCTTACCGAGGCAAGGAAGGGACTTATATTGCGCAAGCCGTACGGGCAATTAGTACTACTCGGCTACGGACATTACTGCCCTTGTACCTATAGCCTATCAACGTGGTAGTCTCCCACGGCCCTTTAAAGAAATCTCATCTTGCGGTTGGTTTCGCGCTTATATGCTTTCAGCGCTTATCCAATCCCGACATAGCTACCCGGCAATGCCTGGCGGGACAACCGGTGCACCAGCGGTCGGTCCGGCCCGGTCCTCTCGTACTAGGGCCAGGTCCGCTCGAATTTCTAACGCCCGCAGTAGATAGAGACCGAACTGTCTCACGACGTTCTGAACCCAGCTCGCGTGCCACTTTAATGGGCGAACAGCCCAACCCTTGGGACCTTCTCCAGCCACAGGATGTGACGAGCCGACATCGAGGTGCCAAACCCCCCGTCGATATGAGCTCTTGGGGGAGATCAGCCTGTTATCCCCGGCGTACCTTTTATCCTTTGAGCGATGGCCCTTCCATGCGGAACCACCGGATCACTATGCTCTTGTTTCCAACCTGTTCGACCTGTATGTCTCACAGTCAAGCGCCCTTGTGCCATTGCACTCTACGTACGATTGCCGACCGTACTGAGGGCACCTTTAGAAGCCTCCGTTACTCTTTTGGAGGCGACCACCCCAGTCAAACTACCCACCACGCACTGTTCCCTCTTGGAGGGTTAGGCCCCGGACAAGCAAAGGCTGGTATTTCAACGGTGACTCCAACACCTTACTTGGCGGTGCGCCTTCAAAGTCTCCCAGCTATCCTACACATTGCTTGACCAAGGTCAATACGAAGCTATAGTAAAGGTGCACGGGGTCTTTTCGTCCCACTGCGGGTAACCGGCATCTTCACCGATACTACAATTTCACCGAGCTCATGGCCGAGACAGTGTCCAGATCGTTGCACCATTCGTGCAGGTCGGAACTTACCCGACAAGGAATTTCGCTACCTTAGGACCGTTATAGTTACGGCCGCCGTTTACTGGGGCTTCAGTTCAATGCTTCCTCCCGAAGGATTCACATCTCCCCTTAACCTTCCAGCACCGGGCAGGTGTCAGGCCCTATACTTCATCTCTCGATTTTGCAGAGCCCTGTGTTTTTGATAAACAGTCGCCTGGACCTCTTCACTGCGGCCCACAATAAATTGTGGGCGACCCTTCTCCCGAAGTTACGGGTCTATTTTGCCTAGTTCCTTAGCCATGAATCTCTCGAGCGCCTTAGAATACTCATCCCAACCACCTGTGTCGGTTTACGGTACGGGCCGCACATCTCGCTTTTCTTGGAAGTCGATACGCTGGATTATCACCTTGGCCGTAGCCTCGGTGTACTATCGCGGTGTTACCACTCGCTTCAACGTACAATTCCGTCTGTACGCACCAACTTCTCGCCTCCGTCGCTTTTAATGATGTGCGGGTAGCAGAATATTAACTGCTTGTCCATCCACTTCCCCCTTCGGGTCTGCGTTAGGTCCCGACTGACCCCCAGCTGATTAGCATAGCTGGGGAAACCTTGGTCTTTCGGCGTGCGGGTTTCTCGCCCGCATTATCGTTACTTATGCCTACATTTTCGTTTGTAGCTCCTCCAGCATCCCTCGCAGGTACACCTTCAACGGCACTACAATGCTCCCCTACCCCTTACAGTAAACTGTAAAGCCATAGCTTCGGTAATATGCTTATGCCCGATCATTATCCATGCGGAACCGCTCGACCAGTGAGCTGTTACGCACTCTTTAAATGAATGGCTGCTTCCAAGCCAACATCCTTGGCTGTCAATGCAGTTCCACCGCGTTTTTTCAACTTAGCATATATTTTGGGACCTTAGCTGATGGTCTGGGTTCTTTCCCTCTCGGACATGGACCTTAGCACCCATGCCCTCACTGCGCAGAAACGTTTTATAGCATTCGGAGTTTGTCAGGAATTGGTAGGCGGTGAAGCCCCCGCATCCAATCAGTAGCTCTACCTCTATAAAACTATCTACACGCTGCACCTAAATGCATTTCGGGGAGTACGAGCTATTTCCGAGCTTGATTGGCCTTTCACCCCTACCCACAGGTCATCCCAAGACTTTTCAACGTCAACGGGTTCGGTCCTCCACTATGTGTTACCACAGCTTCAACCTGCCCATGGGTAGATCGCACGGTTTCGCGTCTACTACTACTAACTATGGCGCCCTGTTCAGACTCGCTTTCGCTACGGCTCCGGACCTGAAGTCCTTAACCTTGCTAGTAAAAGTAACTCGTAGGCTCATTATGCAAAAGGCACGCCGTCACCCCGAAGGGCTCCGACCGCTTGTAAGCGTATGGTTTCAGGATCTTTTTCACTCCGTTGTTCACGGTTCTTTTCACCTTTCCCTCACGGTACTGGTTCACTATCGGTCTCTCAGGAGTATTTAGTCTTGGCGGATGGTCCCGCCGGTTTCACACAGGGTTTCACGTGCCCCGCGCTACTCAGGATACCGCTATCTTGCAGGTCTTTACCTATACCGGGCTATCACCGTCTTCGGCCAAGCTTTCCAACTTGTTCTAGTTCATTACTGTTCGAATGTCGCGGTCCTACAACCCCGCACATGCCGGAACATGTACGGTTTGGACTAATCCAGTTTCGCTCGCCGCTACTCCCGGAATCACTTTTGTTTTCTCCTCCTCCGGTTACTTAGATGTTTCAGTTCACCGGGTTTGCCTCCTTGCGGATAACATGTCTTCAACATGCTGGGTTGCCCCATTCGGATACCTGCGGATCATATCGTGTGTGCCGATCCCCGCAGCTTTTCGCAGCTTATCGCGTCCTTCATCGCCTCTGAGAGCCTAGGCATTCCCCATACGCCCTTATCTAGCTTGTCGCCAGACCTTTTATTCTATTCGTATTTCGTACTCTTTACTTAAAAAATTCGTGTTTTCTTCTTTTTCAGTATGTATATCCTAAAATATACATCCTGTCCCAATATGTCAATGAACTTGTGGCGAGTCACCACCGATAATCAAAAATTATCCCTGTGGCTCCTCATGTAATACGTCGCGATAAATTAATATCCCTAAACATTACCTTATGGTGGAGAATATCGGAGTCGAACCGATGACCTCCTGCGTGCAAGGCAGGCGCTCTAGCCAGCTGAGCTAATCCCCCGTTATTTCTTCAGTGTGCGTCGCACCGTTATAAGTTAACAGTCCTAACGGCTCACCATAACGTGTAACTCAACTTCCAAAATTTCCTTTTTTATATCTATGAACGTGCGCATCTAACAAAAGATGCAATTTGTAGTCTGAGCAGACTCGAACTGCCGACCTCTACATTATCAGTGTAGCGCTCTAACCAGCTGAGCTATGGGACTGTCCCTACCACTCTTAGTACTTCGTACCAAAAGAAGTATTATATATCATTAATGTGGAGACTTGCTTCTTTTAACTTACAGATCGATATCATTATATTAGAACGAGGTGTCGGGGCCTTCAAAATTCTTAGGTCGACGCTCTAGAAAGGAGGTGTTCCAGCCGCACCTTCCGGTACGGCTACCTTGTTACGACTTAGCCCTAGTTACCGATCTTGCCCTAGGCCGCTCCTTACGGTGACGGACTTCAGGCACTCCCAGCTTCCATGGCTTGACGGGCGGTGTGTACAAGGCCCGGGAACGTATTCACCGGATCATGGCTGATATCCGATTACTAGCGATTCCAGCTTCACGGGGTCGAGTTGCAGACCCCGATCCGAACTGTGACCGGTTTTGTGGATCCGCTCTGCGTTACCGCATGGCTTCCCGCTGTACCGGCCATTGTAGCACGTGTGTGGCCCAGGACGTAAGGGCCGTGATGATTTGACGTCGTCCCCACCTTCCTCACGGTTTGCACCGGCAGTCCCGTTAGAGTCCCCGACATGACTCGCTGGCAACTAACGGTAGGGGTTGCGCTCGTTATAGGACTTAACCTGACACCTCACGGCACGAGCTGACGACAACCATGCAGCACCTTGCAAATTGCCCGAAGGAAAAGGTATCTCTACCCCTGTCAAAATGCATTTAAGCCTGGTAAGGTTCCTCGCGTATCATCGAATTAAACCACATGCTCCACCGCTTGTGCGGGCCCCCGTCAATTCCTTTGAGTTTCATTCTTGCGAACGTACTCCACAGGTGGGATACTTATCACTTTCGCTTGGCCGCCCAGGTCTCAAGGACCCGGACAGCTAGTATCCATCGTTTACGGCGTGGACTACCAGGGTATCTAATCCTGTTCGCTCCCCACGCTTTCGTCCATCAGCGTCAGTATATAGTTAGTCACCTGCCTTCGCAATCGGTGTTCTATGTAATATCTATGCATTTCACCGCTACACTACATATTCCGGCAACTTCACTATAACTCAAGACCGACAGTATCAAAGGCAATTTTACAGTTGAGCTGCAAACTTTCACCACTGACTTATCGGCCCGCCTACGGACCCTTTAAACCCAATAATTCCGGATAACGCTCGGACCCTCCGTATTACCGCGGCTGCTGGCACGGAGTTAGCCGGTCCTTATTCTTACGGTACCGTCAGTAAGCTACACGTAGCTCTTTTTCTTCCCGTATAAAAGCAGTTTACTACCCATAGGGCATTCTTCCTGCACGCGGCATGGCTGGATCAGACTCTCGTCCATTGTCCAATATTCCTCACTGCTGCCTCCCGTAGGAGTCTGGTCCGTGTCTCAGTACCAGTGTGGGGGATCCCCCTCTCAGGGCCCCTACCCATCGCGGTCTTGGTGAGCCGTTACCTCGCCAACTAACTAATGGGACGCATACTCATCCCCTACCGTAACCTTTAACTATAAATACGATGCCGTAATATAGTACTATGTGGTCTTAATCCAAATTTCTCTGGGCTATCCCACAGTAGGGGGTAGATTGTATACGCGTTGCGCACCCGTGCGCCGGTCGTCAACATCTAGCAAGCTAGACTTGTTACCCCTCGACTTGCATGTGTTAGGCCTGCCGCTAGCGTTCATCCTGAGCCAGGATCAAACTCTTCATCGTTGTTTCATTATATATTATAAGTCTATCAACCTTAGATGGTTCTTCCCGGCCCCGACTCTCATCCTAAAATAAAAATCTTTCTGTATGTTGTTTTCGTAATTCTATCGGAACAAAAAAGTTTCCCTTTTCGTCCCTTTTACGCTGTCTCCACAATATGTCAAATGAACTTCTATATTCCCGACCGGTCTCCCGGCCTTCGCCTGTCAAACATGTTACTGTTTGCCTAAGCGGCTGCAAATATACAACTGTTTTTTAAACCGGCAACTTTCTTTTGAAAAAAATCAAAATCTTTTTTCTCGGCAACAAAAACAATATCTTACAAGGAACGTTTACTCTTTCTTAATACCTACTTAACAAACATCTTCATACCTGTTTAGCGGGGTGCAAATGTAAGACCCTTTTTTAATTCAAACACAATTTTTTAAAAAAAATTTCGTTTTATTTTGTTCCGAACTCACAGAACACTGAGTATGAGACACGAACATATTCCTGCTACTATACTTTATTTTGAGACTCAACAACTTCACCAACCCTTACACCACTTAACGTTTACATAATATCCGCTTTGCATCACTCCGCACACTATTGGCTAAACCTAACTATAAAGGATATTTTATTACATGAGACCTCTTATAAACCGTAGGAAGTAGTTCAATATCTTAAAAAAGCTACAAGGAGAATCAAACTTTAAGAAAAGAAGTTCCACACTAGCCCAAATCGTATTACAAAATCGCGATATGGATAGTTAGGTGCAGAGTAATATGTAGGTTCACTATTAAACAAAGAATTAAAATGCTCTGCTTTTAGATAGATTCTTGTCTGTTGAATCTTTGCATTTATGAAGAAATCCAACATAGGGAAGTTGCCCAACTTCTGATCGTTCTGCAAATAGAACTCGCCCAACAGCGAATTGTAGGCATCCATATTATATGCCGTGAAATATTTAAGGGTTACCCCTGTCTGCAAAAACATGGCTTTCTTAAAAACATCGGAAGAGAAGTACAACGTATTTCTAGTTACCAGTTCAGGTACATTAAGTACCTGATTGGCTTGCGATACATTTTGATACATAACCGTATTGTTCAATGCAAACGAACCAAGTTTAAATTCTTTACTGTATTTAATTTTGGTATGATTAAGCACATTGTTCTCCTGCAGCGGGCGTATGGTAGCATTTTCCATTCCGTCTTCAATGGTTTGGGATGGGTCCTCTCCAAAGTAACTGTAATTATCTACGGTGGAATAGCTCACCATAAGGTTACCCCATAACTCAGATTCAAGATCAAGACGCAATCCATAGACTTGTTCCTTTTCAAAATTATCAATATTTAACCAATTGTAATTTTCGTAATCACTTTGATATAACAAGAAATTAAAGTTTGGCATTTTTGATGAGCCAAAAGCAGATACTGTTACCTTATGCTTATCATTTAACTCATATGATGCAGAAGCGTTCATTTGGTTACCTCCAAGTTCCCCAGACAGATTATACTTTGCCATTGCTTTCAATTGAAAACCTTTTATACGTTTCTCATACTCGGCTCCAACAGCTATTTCTTCGCCCTTTAATCTACTTGGTATTGTTACTCCCTCATCATTTATTAATATACTATTGAAAAAGTAATTGTAGTTATAAAGCGAGATATTACCCTGAAGTCTACCTAGCGTTGCATTATAAAATTCTGCATTGACTTGATTGTACATTGTTTTTAAACTGGCCTTATCTACAATTGGCGAAACCAGATTATCTCCATAATACTCATTGGGCGTAGTTTGGTTAAAAGCGTAGTACTTGGTTTCATAGTTAAACTGATGACCTATACCTAGTGAAGTTTTTTCTTGACTACTAGAATCTTGCTCCTTTCTTAACAACTTATATAAATGATCAAAATAGTAACGCTTGCCTAAAATCCTACTAGACGCGTCACTAAAGCGGACATCGATCTTTACCCTATCGCTAAAATTATCATCACCAGATTCAAATTGGAGCTCATCATTTAAAAGCCCACCGTTTTCTTCATTATCAATATCTTGAGCAGCTATGTGTCCGCGCAAGCTATATCTGTTGTTCTTTGTTACATAATTGGTGGTAGCCCTAAAATTCCCAGATTCTCTTTGGTTATACTGGTATTTACCCAAAGAGCGAAAACCTTTATAGGCTAAAGAGAAATTGAGTCTTTTTGAAGTATTGAACGCCAAACTAGCATCTAACAATTGGCCTTCTTCTAAAGTGGTCTTAAAAAACAGATCGGACATAGGTGTAGCTACATTATAGTACTTTATGTCTTCCTTTTCAAAATAGCTAGTATGAAGTGCGCTTGCCCCCAGTCCCGGATATAGGTCATTTGAGTAGAAGTCAACTCCTAACTTATTATATGGTTTGCCTATATTGGCAAAAGGCATGAGTTCAAAATCATCCTTTCTTAAGTAGTTGTATTTATATTCTTTTTGAATGGTGAGTGTGGTATCCAAAAAGACAGTATCTCTGGCAAAAGTGATAATCTTATAATCCTCTATAGTAAGAGGTTCAAGTTCGGGTTCCTCTTCTTTCTCTTTTGGACCCAACCTTCTAGGCATGCTACGAACGGCCGAAGTATCTATATCTCTTTTAGGAGGAATAGAATCTTCTTGCGCGAAGACTTGAATACATGAAAAATGCAATAAAAAAATCAGGAGAAAATATTTCATTGAAGCTAGTTACAGCGGTAAAGTTAATTTTTTTAGTTCGTAATTAAATGTGAAAACTTTTTAAGTTGTAAAATAGAAGTCTAAAAGTATACTTTTTTTTAAAAGAAAAAAGCCGTCATACAATATGACGGCCTTTCCTAGCAAAATTCAAATAAAATTTTAGTATACCAAATCAATATTTCTCCAGTCATTTGCTCCGGAAGCTGTACCTGGCTCACCAGCAGCTGCAGGTCCTCCAAAAGTATAAATAGGATCTTGCGTAATCTCAAGTTCTGACGCAGGCACAGGATACATCGTAGGTGAACCCGCCTGCAACATATCATGCCTTCTCATAAACCACCATTCTATACAAATTCCTGATGCAAGATCAAGTTCTATAGATACCTCATAAAGCAATGCATTTAAAACGTTAGGACCTGCTACGGTTGTAGCTTGGTTACCTTTAGCCATACGAGGGGAAGCATCTAGCGCAGCTGCTGCCGCTCCAAAATCTCCTAAACGATAGTAACATTCAGCTATTATATAATCTATCTCTGCTTTAGCAAAAATGTTCGTAGGTAGTCCAGTAGAATTCTGATCATTGTCATTAAAAAACTTAATAGTTTGGTAACTGGAAAACAGGTATCTGCCACGAGAAGCTCTTAAGAATCCAAATTCTTCTCCGACATATTTATAGTATTCAGCAAGTCTTGGGTCATCCGTTACTGCTTCACCTAAAATAATGTTTTCATCTTCAGGATAATCCGTATCATAAGTAGGATCAAAAAGGTGTAAAATCTTTAAATCCGTTGGCATATAACCGGCAACACCTAAATCAAACAAAGACCAATCTTGGAAATTATTAAAAAACACATCTTCTTCCGCTAATGGGCTAAAATCAGAAGTAAGTCCGTTTTCAGCATATGCCAAAATAGCATTATAATCAAGACCTTGTGCTTCAGCATCACTTCTAGGCAAACCGATAGAGAGACGTGCTAAATAGCTATTAGCCAATTCTAAAAATGTTGGACCATCTAACACCTCTCCTCGCAAATATGCTGTACTGAAACCCATCAAAAGAACTTGCCATCTGAATACCAATTTCAATATTCTGAACCGCAGCGGCAAAAACATCTTGATACGCAGAAAACTCTAATGCACCTGGATCAGTATCCGGATTAACAATATAAGCCTTATCGTATATCAAAGCCAAATAACCTTGAGCAACACCTTTATCAAAATAGGCCGCGGCCAATTCTTGCTGTGTAAGGTCACTATCTCCAACCATCACCTGATTACCATCATTCTCAATATTGCCTATTACTATATTGGCATTGTTAATAACAGAGTTAAAACTGTCCCATGGGCCACCCGCTTGAGTCGGAAGATCATCATTAGCTGTAGAATTGATAATTTGTCTTCTAGGTTGATCACAAAAACCCCAAAAACCATAAGCAGCATTGGTTGTTGAAAATTGATCTGCTAACCCTCTAAAGTAAATACCTTGAAACTCAATTTGATTATCAAATAATGCTGAGTGATTAGATATGTTAAAGTTCTGAAAATCCGGTCCATTCGCCAATACTCTCTGCGTATCAGCCTCATTGGAATTACTTATGTTGAATTCCTCTTGTGTACATGACAGTATTGTCATGGCCATCACAAAATAAATTATTTTTTTCATGTTTATTTTTTTAAAAAGTTATCTGTACCGCAGCGGCAAATGTTCTAAAGTTTGGAAAAGAAAACTCATCCAATTTAAAGATTGGGCTTCCGCTTAAGGCAACTTCTGGATCATAACCCGTATAGTCTGTGAATGTGTGCAAGTTTCTACCTGATAAAGTGAATTTGATAGCGTCAATAGGAATTTTAGGCCCCAATATGTCATCATCTAAAGTATACGATAATGAGATTTCACGAATCTTCACAAAAGTTGCATCTTCAACAAAGTAGTCAATAGGAGCGGCCCCGTTGTATATGGTTGAACTAGCATTAGCATAAGAAGATTGCTGACCCGCAGCTCCGTATGTATCCAAATCTGCATGTCTATCATTAAAATACAAGTATTGTCTTGTATAATTATACACATCTCCACCAATTTGAGCATCTATAAGTGTGTAAAGACTTAAATTCTTATAGGTAAGCGTATTTTTGAAACCCATATTAAAATCAGGATTAGTATCTCCTATTAGGTCTACCGCTAACTGATTAGTTTCTGGATTCCACTTTCTAATTGCTTGTTCTCCGCCGGCATTCACAAGACCAGCCTTATGGTCTTCATTAGACGTTACAATAACATGACCAAATTCATTTACCGAGAAATCCGATATTGGCAGATTAAGCCCTTCATTAATTACTACGCCATTTTCAACCGTTAAATCATCTAAAGACGATGCCAATTGATTTCCGAACATTGCCCCAAATGGCTGTCCTGGCTCAACTCTAAAAACGTTTACAGCTGGATCCGCATCTAGTTGTTGGTTACTGCTTCCAGCACCAAAACCTTGAATAACTCTATTAAAAGGAGCTACCGAACCTAAATCATCAATTGTATTTTCAACTGTTGAGAATGTGATTCCAAAATCCCACGTAAAGTCTTCCGTTTCAAATGGAGTACCATTAAAAGCAACTTCATACGCTTCATACGAAGTATCTGCTATGTTTTGAACTTGCACTCTACCAGGTACTGCACCAGATAAGGGAACTGTTATTAACGCATCTTCCGTATTTGAATTAGCATAAGTAAATGCCAATGTATACTTATTTAAGACTTGTAAATCCAGACCTACTTCCAATTCCTTAATTGTAGGCGATTGCAAATCTGGATTACCAATTTGTAATGGTGTAATACCTGTCTGGCTAACTGAAAAAGTTTCGAAAATATCTCCAAAACTAGGTCTAAGTCCAGCTGTACCATAAGACGCTCTAAACTTCAATTCATCCAACCATTCCGCATCAATATCCTCGCCTAAACGATAAGCAAAAGATCCTCTGTAGAAAATTTGATCACGATTGTCTTCACCAAAAAGAGAACTTCTATCTGATCTTACAAGTCCCCCAATGATTAACTTTTCTTTCCAGTCAAAATCTGCGGATAGAAATACGTTTTGTGTCTTTTCTTCAAATTCAGCTGAGTTTATACTAATGTTCTCAGTACCTTGTTGTAAATTAGTAACTCCTTCCGTCAAGAAATTAGAACTCTGTGCAGTTTTAAAAGAACCTTCAAAATCTTCAAATAAATATCGTAAAGAAGATTTAAAATTGAAATCTCCAAAACTTGTATTGTAATTTAATTGGGCATATGAATTAACACGTGCATAATCACTATCGATATTTAAGATAAAGCCGTTGTTTGTATTAGGATCAAATTGAGATCCGGATACGTATCCTTTTGGAAAAAAGTTAACAAATTCACTACGTCCTCTATCTGTAGATAAATGAGTTTCCAAAACTAAGTTATCAGTAATGCTATACTTACCTGTAATGGAGGATACTAATCTGGTATTTTCATTATCGAACTTTTGATTTGAAGCCACATACAATGGATTTTGATATTCATTGATAAATCCATTTCCGTCAAAGAAAGGAATATAGTTTCCACTTGCATCCCTTTGGTCTAGTCTTACCGTAGGATTAGCTGTCAACAAGTTAAAAAATACATTGTCTCCTTGTCCTGCCTGTGTTACTTCTGCTCCTGTTTGTCTCACCAAATAGTTGGTTAACTCTAACTTAAATTTGCTACTCAAATTAACATCCAAATTTAAACGAGCATTTTGTCTTTTAAATGGATCAAGACCTGTAATAATACCCTGTACCTCTGTTTGTTCAGCAGAAATATAATAATTAACCTTATCTAAATTTTGAGAAACGCCTACACTAATTTGACTGTAAGGCTGAGAGCTTATAAACTCGTCTACATTATTTATAAGTTCTCCCGGATAGGGGTTATCAAAAATTCCATCTGAATCGGCGACTATAGAACCACTGCTAACATCAAAATTGCCATTAGCATCTAAAAGTCTATCATGATTCTTTGCCAATGGATAATCTCTTTGAGTATTAGAGAAACCATTTTCAAAACGCAGTGTTACTTTTGGCTTGTCGGTCGTACCTCGTTTGGTAATAACTTGTATAACGCCGTTACCTGCTAATGATCCATAAAGAGAAGAAGCTGCTGCTCCTTTAACAACCTCTATAGTTTCAATATCCTGTGTGCTTATTTGATTAAGACCACCTTGGGTTATAATACCATCTACAATTATTAAAGGCGCTGTACTTCCTTCTATAGAACTGGCACCTCGTAATATAATCGCTGAATTACGCAGAGGATTCCCTCCACCCTGAACAATCTGAGCTCCTGCTACTTTCCCAATCAATGCGGAAGCGGCATCGGGAGTTGGAACGTTTTGAGTTCCGGTTACCGGAACTGTCTCTACCTTAAACGCCAATTTCTTTTTTGAAGTACCTTGAGCAACACCCGTCAAAACCACTTCGTCTAAAGCTTGGGCACTATATTGCATCTCAACATTTATTGTATTAGCGGAGCCAACTTCTCTTTTTACCGTTTTTTGACCAATATAACTATATCTCAAGCTTTGCCCCTCCTCCGCACTGATAATATAATTACCATCAAAATCAGTTTGAGTTCCATTGGTGGTACCTATTACCACTACGGAAACACCTTAAGCAACGGAAGACCATCTTCATCGGTCACATTTCCGGAAATTGATTTTTCCTGGGCAAAAGAATAGCCTGATAATAATACCAAAAAAGGCACTAAAATCCATTTAAATTTTCGTTTCATGTATATGTTTTTGTGAATTAGTTTAAACAAAAAACATAAAAAATTGTTAATAATCCAAATTATACGATAAATTTTGTTTATAAAATGTTAATTTTACACTTATTTTGTTAAAAAAATATCAATTAGAATTTAGCTATTATTTTTAAAAAAAAGCATTTCTCTATTGTAATTTGTAATAAGTAATTATACTTTAAAGCCCTGTTATTTTCAGTTGAAGAATGTTATTAGAGAAATACAAATTTGAAAACGAAGCCGGAACCGATGAAGCAGGAAGAGGTTGCCTAGCTGGACCTGTAACCGCTGCCGCCGTTATATTGCCGAAAGGTTTTACCAATAGCATATTAAATGACTCGAAACTTCTATCTCACCGAAAGCGCGATTTACTGAGACCTATCATAGAGTCTGAATGTACGGCCTATGGTGTGGCCCAAATATTTCCTGAAAAAATTGATGAAATCAATATTTTAAATGCCTCTATTTTAGCCATGCACAAGGCTATTGAAAAACTAAAAACAACCCCAAAATTTATTATTGTAGACGGTAACCGGTTCAAGCCTTTTAAAGATATTCCACATGAATGTATTATAAAAGGTGACGGAAAATATATGAACATTGCCGCAGCATCCGTTTTGGCAAAGACATATAGAGATGCGTATATGGATGTGCTTCACGAAGAATACCCCATGTACAACTGGAAAAAAAACAAAGGCTACCCTACCAAAGAACATCGTGAAGCCATCAGAAAATATGGTATAACTAAATACCACCGGATGAGTTTCCGTTTACTGCCCAATCAACTTGGAAAAGACTTCTAATTTTTTTCTTACATCCTGTAACTGAACTAATTTCTCCATCCACATAGTTTTTAATACCATTCACACAGTTTTCATACCCAACGAATACAAGTCTTTATTATAAAAAGGCCATTTCGTTTAGTTTTGATGTTAACCTTTTAAGGGGGTTATACACTAATACTTAGAAGAATGTCAATTTTTCAATCCTTGACATACACCTTAATTATTGTATTACTAAACATCAAGTACATGAAAACCTTAGGACACTTACTTAAATTAATCTTACCTGTGGTATGCATCCTGTTTACTTGCCAAACCGGCAATGCCCAAATTTTACAAAAATTAGGAAAAGTTGCAGAAAGAGCAGCAGAAAGAACAGTTGAGCGTAGGGTAGAAAAAGAGACCTCAGAAAAAACAGATCAAGCACTAGATAGTATTTTAGAACCTGGAAAAGGGAAAAAGAAGAAAAAGAGACCAGCCCAGCAGAACGATACTACTGATGAAAATGATTTTCCTGAAACGGATGAACAAAACAGTTCCAATACCTCACAAACATCTAATGAAACAACGCCACAATCTATAAAGGTCTATAGTAAGTTTGATTTTGTACCAGGTGATACACCAATTTTCGTTGATGACTTTTCTAATGATTTTATTGGGGATTTTCCATCCCGGTGGAATTCCAACGGAAGTGGAGAACTCGTAACCTTAGAAGAGCATCCCAATAAATGGCTAAAAATACTACCAGGATTTAAAACCGCTTACATTCCTGATGTCACGAATTTACCGGATGAATTTACTTTAGAGTTTGATGTTGTTGCAACTGGATTGGATAATAAAACCTCTTCTCAGTCTTACTTGGGTATAGTCGTGAGTGATAACAACACCTTTAAAAAAGGCGCTAACCTAGGCCTTGTAGAATATTCTTTCTGCCAATTTATAGAACGTGGTGTTGTGGTTGAAAACAACATCGCATCAAAACGGGTGATTAGAAATGAAGTAGGTGCTGATATCCGTAATGTAGTAAACCAAAAGCACCATGTCTCCATAGCAGTGAACAAAGAGCGTTTTAGATTATGGATAAACGAAAACAAACTCATTGATGTCCCAAGGTTACTACCTTCTAATGTACAGATGCAAGGCATAAAATTAACGCTGCGAGGTACGGACACAGAAAAGGAGTCTGTACTTATAGGTAATATAAAAATCGCTAAAGGAGGGGTTGACTTAAGGAGACAATTACTAGCTGACGGAAAAATATCCACAAACGGTATTTTATTCGATAGCGGTTCGGACAACATTCAGCCGCAGTCTATGGGAATTATCCGACAGATATATCAAGTACTCCAGCAAGACAAAGCAATACAGCTAAAAATTGTTGGTCATACTGATGCTGATGGTGATGATACCAAAAACATGAAATTATCTCAAGACAGAGCCGAAGCGGTGAAAAATGCTTTAGTCTCTATATATAATGTATCATCAGAAAGATTATCTACCAACGGCAAAGGAGAAACAGAACCTGTTGGCGATAATTCATCAGCGGACGGCAAGGCTCAAAACCGACGCGTAGAATTTATTAAAGCATAAAAAATCTAAAATGGACACAATGAAAAACCCTCTACTCTCTACGTTATTATTTCTACTATGTATAGGTTTTGCTTTTGGGCAAGACAGTTGCAGTAAATTCTATCCTCTAAAGGAAGGAAGTACTTTTCAATATACCAATTACGACAAAAAAGGCAAATCTGATGGTACCGTAAACTATACCGTATCTGATGTTCGTTCCGAAGGCTCTGCTTCCGTAGCTACTTTTGACATGAAGCTTACAGACAAGAAAGGAAAAGAAATATTTGAAACCAACTATTCCTTTAGCTGCGAAGACGGGTTGGTCAAAATTGACTACCAATCGCTTTTTCCATCCCAAATGATGCAACAATATTCAGAAATGGGTTTGGAAATGGATATTTCCGGTACAGATATAGAACTGCCCAATAACCTAAGTGAAGGTCAAGAATTGAACGATGCCAATGTTACAGTATCTATGAGCATGTCTGGCATTAATATGAATGTCTCAGTTGATCAAACCAATAGGAAAGTAGAGAAAAAAGAAAGTGTAACCACATCTGCAGGCACTTTTGACTGTTATTTAATTACCGAAGATAACACCACTAAAACTATGGGCGCGACCATTAAAATGAAATCGAAACTATGGCTTGCAGAAGGTATTGGCATGATAAAACAGGAGTCTTACAAAGACAACGGCAACCTAATCAGTAAATCTGAACTTAGTGCTTATAATGAATAAAATTATCTATTAACCTTTACCCAAGCTAGAACATTAATTTAAAACAATAATCAACCTTAATACCCTCAATTATGAAAACGAAAATTACGCTACTATTAATAGCCGGACTTATATTAACTTCTTGCACAAAATGGCACTATGGGCACGGTGAAGATAATGATGACCCTAAAGATGAAACAATATACAACGACACCTATGTTAGTGAGGGTGGTGAAGCAAATGATGGTGCTAAAATCATACCTTCCCGTAACAAATTGATTGTTCGATTAGACCCCAATCTGTCCCAAGAAAAACTAAAATATTGGTTGAAGTATCTAGAAATTCAAGACACCATAGGTTGTAGTTGTGGAGACGTTACCATAAAACAATGGACTGTTGATACATCAAAAATAGATATTGAAGCTGCTAGGCGTAGACTCCAAGATGATAGCTCTGGAGAAGCGGGTTTAGAAGGTGAAATAGGTTTTGATATTCAGTTAGACCCGATTCCTGATTTTAGACAACTTGACGAACAAGTAGATCCAAAAGAGTTTACTAATCCTTCTGAAACTGCATCCGTTAATATTGCAGTATTAGATACAGGTATTGACCTCTCACGTGATTTGACACCTTTTAGCGGGCAATATTTGTTCAACTCTCTTGCCTATAGCAATTGTTACCCAACTTCTAGTGGATGGAACTTTGTAAACAACAGTCCCAATATTACCGATGGACAGGGTCATGGTACTTATGTAACTAAGATTATCAGAGATATTCTAGACAACTCTGTACCTCAAATAGACTACCGTATACTCCCGCTTAAAGTTTTTGACGATAACGGTAGAGGATCATATTGGAATATAGTTTGTGCAATGGCATATATTAAAAATATCAATAAAAACGACGGAAATATTCATATAATAAATACCAGTTTTGGTGGTAAGCAGACTCAAGAAATACTGCAGAAACAAACTGTACTAAAAAGACTTATTAATGAATTAAGTGATAAATCATTAGTAATCTCATCTGCAGGAAATAAAGGCGAGAATACGGATGATTCCTTAGATGGTCATTTTTTATCCTCCTACGATTCTGAAAACATTTTAGCAGTTGGGGGGTATTTTAATGATACCATAGCCAAGAAAATAATTTTGCATCCCAAATCTAATTACGGGGTCAAAAGTATAGATGTAGCCCTAGAATTTGGCAACTATTCAGTTGTTCTAAATACACTGGACCCTAATTCAAAAGACCGAGCAGGCCTAGAAGGAACTTCGTATTCTACGGCGGCCATGACAGGTCTAGCCGGTGAACTTTTCATAAAAGCATCTAGGCCTGACGTAACGGTTCTAAAAGAAGGCATTCTGAATCTAGCTAAGTCTGAAAGTGGACTTAATAGCAGTATTCTAGATGCTAATGCCATAATTAGATAATAAAAAATATCTATTAGGGCTCTCTAAAATAGAGGTAATGCTCATGTTATAAACACATGGGCATTATTTCTTTCGTAGTGATACAAAATCTTAGCTGCCATAACTTTTTGACTGTCAACAAAACTTTATATATTTAGAAACCGCATTTGTCATAGCGTTTAGCATATTCTTGTACTCTATTAAATAAAGATGGTCCTTGATGAAAAAACTGAAACGATTAATTATCTTTTTTCTTCACTTGTCTTTTTTTGTAAATGGGCAACAGGACCAACTTCTTAATATCATAAGCGACACAACAGGCATAGAGGTAAAACAAAAAAAAATCGACTCTTTTTTTGAGGTTAACAAAAAATCTATTTCACCACGACTTTTGGCAGACTGTTTTCATGATGCAGGTTTAAAATGGTATTATAGAAACTGGCGCAAGCAAGGTAATCAAGCAGATATAGACAAAGCAATACAATATACCCAACAAGCCCTAGAGATAAAAAAGAAATTAGATAGTTTAGAAAAAGGGTCATTAGAAAAGAGCATGTATAACTTAGGCTATTTTCTAAATTCTGATGAACGCTATTATGATGCTATTACCGCCTATCAAGACTTATGGTCAAAAACGGAAAGGACCTTAAAAAAATCCAAAATGCAAATAGAGAATTAGGTGAACTACATGAATTTGTGGGTGATTTTTATAAAGCCCTAGATCGTTATGAAAGTTATATTGAAAATTATAAAAGTCAAAACAACTTACAACAAAGGGACGTCTTAAATCTTGCTGAAATATATATTCTAAAGGCTGAAATATACTCGCTCTTAGGCAATAAGGAGTTTTCAAATAATATTGAAGAAAACCTAAGATCTGCAGATTCTATTTTATTAAGTGAAAGTTACACCCGAGAAATGCACAATCTCAGGATCAATTCCATAAAGGGAAATCAATTTACCGAAAATGAGAATTACGAAGAAGCCGTACATTACTATAATAAGGTTCTTAAAGATTCAATATTACTGGATTCATTGAACTTGGCTAAAGTGTTCAACATGATTTCCATTCCACAGTTCAAGTTAAAGAACTATGATATGTCTATCAAAAACCTGCAAAAGGCAATTGCTTTTGACCCTAATTATTCTGACCCCTATGAAAATCTAGGTGACATTTTTTTAGCTAAAAAAATTTTAGGGATGCTATGTACAACTATCAGAAGGCTATAATTTGGTCGGTTGACAAGAAAAGCAACATTGATCCCTCAGAATTACCAGCTATTGAAGACTTAGAGCTCGCTACCGAAAAAACGTTTCTATTAGGTCATATAGTAGCAAAAGCAAATGCTTGGCTATCCTATTTTGAACATGATCAAGACAACGAACATTTAATAAAAGCTCTACAAACATTTACTCTTGCCGACAAATTAGTAGATGTACTTCGCTCTGAAAGCACGGAATACCAATCTAAACTTTTTTGGAGGGAAAAAGGAGCATCATTATATACAAAAGCAGTAGAGGTATGTTTTTTACTTACCAAACCAGAAGAAGCTTTTTATTTTATGGAGCGAAACAAAGCCCTACTCCTGTTAGAAGATGTTACTGCGGAGCAAGCCAAAGAAATTACCCAATTACCAAGGCAAATTATCCAAAGAGAATACGAGTTAAAACAAGCCATACTTTTAGCTGAAACCAAATTAACAAATAGTAACGTACAATCTAAAGATTCAATAGGTCTGCTTAAATCAAAAGTTTTTCTTCACAAAGAACAATTTATTCGTTTCACAGATTCCTTAAGTAACTCATTCCCAGAATATGCTAGACTAAAAAAGAAAGAAGCTATTCTATCTTATACTGATTTCAAGAAAAAATATATCTCAGATGATGAAGTTGTCTTGCAGTATATCCTAAATGATAAACAAGGCTATGGACTTTTGACTACGGAAAAGCATACCCAGTTTTTTAAATTGCAAAATGCCCTTGATCTAAACCAAAACATCATAAAATTATACGAGAACCTAACGAACCTTAGGTTGAATCGTGATGAGATTTCTGCGTATAACCAATTTTCTCATAACATCTTTAAACAACTAGTGCCAGAACAGGTTTACAATGATTTAAAGGGTAAAAAGCTTACCATCATACCTGATTATATTTTACAACAAATTCCCTTTGAATCCTTTGTCGTAGAAAATACCCCAGCCAAGTTTTTTATTGAAGACACAGAAATTAGATATGCGTATTCTATGTCTTATCTGGATGCCAAAGCACATATACTAAGAACTCCCAAAAAAGAACTTTACGCAGTAGCTCCTATTCAATTTGCAAGCTTGGGCCTACCCAGTCTAATCTTTAGCGGTGCCGAAATAGAAGAGGTTCAAAAGATTTTCTAGGAAACATAAGCTTGAACGATGATGCCACAAAATCTACTTTTGTAGATAATTTTAAAGATTATAGAATTGTGCATCTATCAACCCATGCAGATATAGGAGAAAATGAAGACCCATGGATTGCTTTTAGTGATGATAAAATGTTCCTTAATGAAATTTATGCCACTAAAAACCAAGCGGAAATGGTTGTTTTAAGTGCCTGTAATACTTCAATTGGGGAGCTTAAAAAGGGAGAAGGCGCCATGAGCTTGGCAAGAGGCTTTTTTCATTCAGGAGCAAAGAGTGTTGTATCCTCTCTATGGTCTACCTATGACAAAAGTAGCAAAGAATTAATGACCTCTTTTTACACAGCACTTAGTAAGGGTGACACAAAATCTGCAGCTATGCAAAAAGCAAAAGTAGATTACATAAACAAATATCGTGAGAGTGCCATTGCCCCAGCGTATTGGAGTGCTTTAATCGTTATTGGTGACAACACCCCATTAGAAAATCAGAAAGGCTTCTTGCCTTTTGGGGCTTATGTTACTCTTGGTGTTTTACTGACTGTAGTTTTTTACTTTCTCTCTAAAAGAAAAAAGCAAAACCTTTAGTTTTATTCTAGTTCGTCTAAAAGTGACTCCGCTTCAATTTTTTTATACCTACCATCTGCAATTAATAATTTAAGAGATTCTATAGCATTCTCTTTTTGCTTATCCTTTATATACGAAAGTGAAATGTACCATAAGGCCTGCGGAGCAAATTCGCCCCTTTCTTCAACAACTTCATTGAAAAGTGAGATGGCCTCCCCTAATTCATTATTTTTCAAATAAGACTGGGCCAAATAGAAACTGATGTTTTCTGAATTCGAAGTCTCTTTCAATTCTGTAAAAAGCTCAATAGCTTTTGTATTGTCATTGGTTTCATAAGCTACATATGCTGCACGCTCCAAAGAACTATCAGTTTCAGCACTTCTGGTTATAGCATAAACTGTATTAGGGTAATCTTGAAAATTATCATGGTAGAGTCCTTCGTAATTTGTACCCGAAAAATTATTATAGCCCAACCACCCTAAACCTAAGAGTAAGGCTATAGAAGCTGCCATAGCCCACTTTCTGTAATTTGTACTCGGTAATTTTCGAACAGGAACAGTATTACCGATTTCCTTTTCAAAACCAGCCAATTTAGCCTTCAGGTTATCAGATTCCTTTTCTCGAATAACTTGCTTTAGGTTCTTTTCAAAATCAAATTGTTCCTTGAAATTGGCATCAGTTTTCAGTAATTCATCAAACTGCCGTTGTTCCTCGGCAGTCAATTGATTTGAAAAATAATTATATAATAAAAGTTCTTTATCCATCATTAGTAGGTATTTGCTTGGATTTTTTCCTTCAATGTTTTCATACAACGAGATTTAGCAGATTTCACCACATTCTCGCTATTGTAGTTTTTGGCCTCCATTATTTCTTGAATGGTAAACCCTCGGTAATAAAACAACGTCAGTAATTCTTGGCATTTATCACCTAAAGAGCCAAAGTGTTTTTTTAATAATTCCTGTTCTGTAGTTAGGCTCTGTTTTTCCATTTCAAAAGTATTGACCTCTTCATCAACTTCTGCCACTCTAGACAAATCATAATCACCCGAAACCACCTTCTTATTCTTCCGCATCTTATCAAAGATTAAATATTTACCAATGGAAAACAGATATGTAGAAATACTACTGGATAAGCTTTCTAACTTTCCGCTCATGACATTATCGTAAAAAATTACATAAGCATCTTGATACACATCTATATTCTCTTCTTCCGAAAGGTTGTAGCGCCTAGCGTAATTCAAAAATTTTAGGCGGTTAGACTCATAAACCCTCTTAAGGAGGTCATCCGAACCCTTTCGTAAATCTTCAAGCGTTATTTCTGCCTGTATATTTTCCATTTAATGCATATCTAATGAGAAGGTTAACAGCGGTGGCATCTAATTTAACATTTTTTAGATGCTCGCTCCGCAAATCCAAGGATTATTTACGCTCACAAAAAATTATCATACTTAAAATAAAAAAGAGAAAACATGTTAACCTAAGCTAAGCTTTGAACATAAAGTAACGAACCTTAAAATGAAAGACATGGACACCTATGAAAAATTAGAGCTTATAAAAAGAGTATTAATTCTAGCCTTTACGGCATCTCTGTTTGTTCTTTTTAAGCTGCTTATGTAAAGCATATTTATACACATTAGTAACTCCCATCACTTTAAAAACTAACATTAGATACAGAACTCTAATAGAATACCATTATACCTATATATAAATGTAAATACAAGATTTTGTAGTCCTTAATAACGGAACTGCATATCTACTATAAAGCTTTCAACACTAAAGAATATTCTTTTAAAACTAAAATTATGAAAAATGTAAAATCTATTATCTATTTACTAGTAGTTGTATTTGCAATGACAGCATGTACAGACGACGATACTACAGAGGAGCCTTCTAAAATTACTGCAGTGAGGCTTGGGACGGTCTCAAATTTTACCGGACCTTGTTCCAAAAAATTTGATTTTGAAGCAGAAATAGATGCCGATGGACCAACTACTATAAGCTATACATGGCTAAGAAGCGATGGGGCAACCGCTCCGAAAAACTCTATTACATTTGAAGAAGCAGGAACCAAAAAGGTAACTACATCATGGACTCTTGGTGAAAACGGTGAATCTTATGAGGGCTATTGGCAGCAACTAAAAATCATAAGCCCTGAGGAAATTCTTTCTAATAAAGCCGAGTTTGATCTACATTGTGAGGAAGAAACAGTGACCATCACTGCAATTACAGCTGTTGTGGGAGAAAATAATTTTACTGGACCTTGTTCCAAAAAGTTTGATTTTGAAGCAGAAATCCATGTTGATGGTCCAACAACTATAACCTATACATGGTTAAGAAGCGATGGCGCAACTGCTCCGGAAAACTCTATTACATTTGAAGAAGCAGGAACTAAAAAGGTTACTACATCATGGACTCTTGGTGGAAGCGGAGAATCTTATGAAGGTTACTGGCAACAATTAAAGGTTATCGCTCCTGAAGAAGTGCTATCTGAAAGGTCAGAGTTCAATCTATATTGTGAGGTAGAAGAGAATGTTGAACTTGTATCTGTAAGTCCAACCTCACCCTCCACCTTATTTTTAGGAGAGAAAGTCGGGTTTACCTTTAACTATATAACAAGCTCACCTACTGGAGCTAGAATATTTGGCAGACCTTTTACAAGTGGTAGTCCAACTCCCGGCTACGCAGCACATGGGTCACCCATACACGACACTGGCGAAGGTTCTTCTAATGGGTATTTTACCATACAGGACAATCCCCAAAATGTAGACCAAATACGATTTCAAATGTGGGATGCCGATCAGAGCAATCTTTTATATGAGTTCTATGTAGATGTGGATTATAAATTCATTAGCCACTCGGTTGTAATGGAAACGGTGAATCCAGCATCAGAAGCAATATTGTATCTTGATGAAAGGGTAGAATTTACGTATAGCTACAGAACTAACGAGCCTACCGGCGTACGAATATTCGGGAGACCAATGACCGATGGCAGTCCAACACCAGGATATGCTGCCCATGGTTCTCAAATTCTCTCCACTGGTGATGGCACTGGTAGCGGATATTTCACCCTAACGGATGATGGATATCATGTGGATCAAATCCGGTTCAGAATGTACAATGCTGCCCAAACTACTTTATTATATGAGTATTTTGTGGAAGTAGACTATAAGTACCTAGCTCACCGAGTCGTACTTGATAATTTCGAACCAAGTACGAATTCAGTATTAGTGGAAGGGGAAAGGGTAAATTTTAATTTCCATTATAAGACAAATGAGCCTAGTGGGGTTAGAATCTTCGGCCGACCGTTTACTTACGGAAACCCTACCCCTGGCTATGCGGCACATCCATCGGGTATCTATCCTATGGGAGAAGGAAACGGTAGTGGGTATTTCACCGTCAGCATTGCCGAGACTATCACCCCTCACACGGTGGATCAGGTGAGGTTCCAAATGTGGGATGCGGATCAAAATAATCTATTGTACGAGTACTTTGTAGATGTAGACTATGTGTTTACAGAATAATGAGAGAATGGCAAAAAAGTGGAAAACCGAGGCTCAAACCTCGGTTTTTTTTATGCCAGATGTTAACCTTGGTATTGTCTGCAACATAAAATACCAAATACATAAATCACAAGCATTATGAAAACTACACTGAAAATTTTACTCTTGACATTTTTAAGTATTACTGCACTAATTACTTCCTGTTCAAAAGATGGGGATGTTGGCCCAATAGGGCCGCAAGGTGAGCAAGGAGCACAAGGTCTTGCTGGAGAACAAGGAGAACAGGGCTCGGAAGGACCTCAAGGACAGGCTGGCGAAAACGGTGAAAATGGCGAAGATGGCGAAGATGGCGAAGACGGTAATGCCGAAGTGTATTACAGCGATTGGATTCCTGCAGAATTTACGGGTACCTCAGAAACCTCTAAATTTATGGGAATAGATTTTCCTTCTGAGATGGAATCCGCCTTTAGAATTAAAAACACCCATATTGTTTTAGTCTATTTCACCGGTTTTGGCGATGGTAATGTATACCAACTACCTGTTCTTAATTTCAGAGGAGCCGAATTCACCTTTGGTTATGGTTCTGGTAGCTCCGCTTCCGCAGATATCAATATACGTGCAAAATCAACGAGCACCTCTGCTCTTACCGAATTCGCTATAAGTCCTGATAGAGGCAATAAGTTACGCTATCTTATCATTCCTCCAAACATACTGATCTCTTCAAAAAGAAATACAGCAAATTTTGATAAGATGACCTACTTTGAAGTTATGGACTACTTTAATATTGATTATTAAAGATAACTTATCGACCCAACAAAAAACCGAGGCTCAAACCTCGGTTTTTTGTTTTATCAATTCAGCTTCAAAGAGAACTTCAAAATGTTTTTGGAGTTTTTCTTTCTAATATTTACTCCCAATCAGGCATAAATGCATCATAAAACAAGGGTTCTTTTCTATTGCTATCACTAGGAATAACTCTATATGTTTTTCTTTCCGATATACCATCGTTGGAAGTGTTTACAAAAATTACAGCACCATCATTAGGTGCGTACTTTGCATCCAAATCGTTAGTTCCTTCTTCTTTGGATGTATCTATTTCAGTAGTTGTATCTGTTGCTATTTGATATTCAAAAATGCGCGAATCAAATTGGCGATACTCCGTGTTTTCAGCCCCGGAAACATCTCTTGTATACACAATTTTTGCTCCATCCGAAGAAAAATCCAGTCCTCCTATTGCACCGGATTCTCCTGAAATAACTATTTGTTCTTCCGTATTGGTGCTTACATCTACCAATGAAACTTTTACATTATAACCTTCCAAATCATTGGTTTTTAATGCCACCAAGTCATTAACTGGATTTACAGTTATATCAGTTATAAAAATGGCGGCATCAGTTTGATAAACCAATTCAAGGCCAGAACCATCTCTATTGATAGAGTATAATTTATTGAAATTTGGAAAATAGAATTTAGCCCCTCCATCATACCAAGAAAATCCTAATTGGTCTTCTCTGAATCCGGCAAGAGGAACTGCATGGGTCACCTGCGCCATATCAGTTCCATCTGTATTTATTGTAAACAGATGTGTTTCCGCTCCTACATTTCTTAAAAAAGCAATTTTATTAACCGTATTGTTTTTTAATGGTCTATAGCTATTAAAGTTAGAATTTGTTAGTTGTAATTCATTTTGATTTAAATTGTCATTACTACTTCCTGTTGGTTCAGAACCAGAAAAAATTACATTATTACCTTTTATATTTCTAACATAAAGAAAGCGATTCAACGTATTACCTTTTGTAACAAAGCCGCCAAGCTTACTTTTCACTGGTTGACTCGTATCGTCTGCAGCAGAAATTTGCCAAAAATAATTACTACCAATTGTCAAATCCTCAACTACCAAAAGAGTATCCTTTATTTCGCTAAAAACAGTTACTTCGTTAGAAGTACCATTTCTCAGTTCAAGCATATAATTTATCTCGTCTTCATCATTTTTAGAAGAAGACCATTGAAATGTTACAGTAGTTCCTATGTTACCGCTATCCTCCTCTGGAAAAATCAAGTTGGGTACTAACGGAGCTAAATTTTCCACATTAATTGAATCAAGCTCAAAAACTATATTTGTGGCTCTCCCATCTAATACATTTGCTGGCTCAAAAGAAGTCTGAAAATCTAAAAGCTCCGCCTGCACTGAGTACTCACCGCTTTGAATATCACTCAATGTAAAATCACCTTTATCATTTGTAAAGACGGTATTTGAAACAGGACTGGTACTTATCTTCACATTTTTAAGTGGCGTATTGTCGCCTTTAGACACCACATTTCCCGTAAGGGTACCAAATTTCAAATCACTTATAGTTTCCTCGGAACAGCCAAGGAAACAAAAAATTCCAATAAGTAATCCACAGCATAGAAACCGCCTATATTCTATTTCTTTAATATCTAATATTGTTTTCATTTGTATCCTTTTCCCAATTTATATTTCAATGAAACTCCAAAATTGTAATAAAAATCATCTCTTTTTCCATTTATCAAGTCATCTATGGCGTCACTAAAAACTATGTTATTCTCGGCAAAGAGGCGCAAATCAAATCTTTGGGTCAGATAGACATCTACTCCTACTCCAAATTGCACCTTTGGGGCGGAACTTTTTTCCTTAAGCTCTGCCGGTGTGCTGTGCAAATCAAAAGCCGCACCTGCACCGCCATATAAAAACGGACCTACTGTGTCATAGGGTAAAATCTTGTATTCAAGATTTAGGTCGGCATTCATATACTCCTTAAAAAAACCGTTACCTCCTGTAAAATATAAATACCCAACGCTAAAATTGGCATTCAACTTTGGGGTAATAGATTTAGAAAATCCTATACCCCCACCTATTCCTAAGGATTTTTTTGAAAAATCTGCATTTAGTAAAGGGGAAGCTACCGTAAATTGTAGCGCATCTCTATGAACAATTGGTTTTTGCTTACGATCATATAAAAGTTTGGATTCGTCTATCTGTTTTTCTTTTAAATATTCGTTCACTAAATAATCGTCCATTCTCTTACCTTTTGCCGTACCCCAAAGCCCATCATCAATACCTTCTATTATCATACCCTCAACTGCTTTTTCAATAGCATCTTTCAAAGCCAACTGTACTGGTTCGTTTCTTGTAATTCCAGTTTCAGCTTCCAAGATTCGTTGAAAACTAACGTAACGAAATAGACTTGCATCAATTGATTGGGATAGAATGGTCTTAGACACATAAACTGTCTTTAAAATTTTTCCGTTAGAAGTGGACACTGCTCTGAGGTATACGGTTAGCCGATCTTGTCTATATTGCGTGGACCCGCCTGCACCAAAATATCTTGCTCCTGCACCCCCTGTTATTATATTGGTGTCATAGGAAACAACCCCTCCTTCCAATAAGATTCCTGCGAACAAAAGAGGAGTTAAACTTGGAACGTCTTTGGCATTAGATTTTCTATGTTCATCTCGAGTAGAGCGGATAATGTTTCGCTCATTTAATAAATTCCCTAGGTTCTCTCGTTCAATTGGAGTAAACCATTTAGAATCTTCCAGAGCCTTAATAAGAATAGTTGTAGCCCCTTGCGGAATTGCCGTGCTGAACGTACTACCTGCCTCTACACTTTTATATTGGCCTGTTTGGTCTTTAAAATTATATACTCCAACCACTACCGGTTCCTTTGGCAAAGGAAAGTCTTTTAAAGTTTTTGTATAAGTTGTTACCTCGCCCATTCTGGAAGGCGCTACAGCGGTTGGCTGATTAAAATAAGTTCCGCAACCAGAAGTGATTATACAAACCAATAAAACCAATATTTTCCCTTTTATTTTCATAGCAAGTTAATTGGGGATGATAACTTGTGACTGTTCTCCTGTTGTAGTATTTAGAATATTAATGACAAGACCTTCTAAAGAATCGTAAATTTCTACTGCCAGATCACCAATGGTAAATGTGCCCTCCGTTAATTCGTCTCCTAATTGCGTGTTAAGTACAGATTTAGAAATCTGATTAAGCACTTGACGGTTAAGGTTGTCATTAAACGTTTCCAACTCGGTTTGTTCATTTCTCAAGCTACTTGGGTCCTTAAACGAATTTTGTGCCGCAGCGGAAGCCATTAATTGTTGGTAATTGAATGTATCACCCCCAAACATGGGGTTGATCGGTTTATAAGTCATTTGCTGACCGCATACCCCCTGCAAGCCAAAAGCGAGAAAAAGAATCAAAATAATATATCTCATATCAATATCTTTTAATTTGTTCCTTGTTTTTGCGTAACCTCAAGAAATAATTATTTACAGCATATACCGATTTTTGGGCCATCTCTTTTAAAAAGTCACTTCTTGGATTTACATAAAACTGTATGACCACATTGTTTTCTGCCAAAACACTAATTCTGGTGGTACTGGCCAAAGCAAAATCTTCTTTTATTTTCACTATTTTTTCACCTCCAATGCCGTTTGATAAATAATTGGAATAGAAATATCGATAAAAATCGTTTCCAGGTTTTGTTTTGGTATCCTCTATCACCATACCTTTTGAAAACACTCCATCTGCATTACCATTCCTAACATCTTTTTTATCAAAAGAACTATTGTCTGAAGCACTATTTGCATCACCTAAATCTTTAAGCCCCTGTAAAACTCTTCTGTCTTTACCTATAAGTTGATTTTCTTCGTAAATTAGAAGTAGAATTATAGTTTTATCTTCTTCTACCATATTGACTGTCATAGTAGACAACTCCTTCTTTTCTCCAGGTTGCAAAACCAGTCTTCCCTTTTGGTCATTTTTATTATTGTTTCCATTGGCACCTGTCTTTATGACCGAAAGTATATACTTAAAACTTTTGCTGGTCTCGCCAATATTGTAAGCTGTTCCGGTAATAGTTACCATCTTGTCCTCTTGGATATCTAGTTTTATTTTAGCTTCGACCTCTTTATTATAAGTCTGCCCCATGGATATCACCGGTAAAAAAAACGTAACAATAAGGGTGCATATAAGATGATTCATTTTTATTGCGTTCGGGTTAGTTGAAATTTCTAATGGTAACTGTTTCTTAGTTACCTGGACGTTCAATACCATGTTCTTGGTTAATGAATTACTTCCAAAAATGACAACGTTTTGATTGTCTCCGTTCTGAAAAATTGTTCTCTGTAGATTCAAATTTGGTGCATTGCCATATTCTAATAATATGTTTCCGTTTCCGTTTTGCACCGTATTATAATCTAGTGTCTTTGACGATAACTGGATATCTGCCCTATTAGAATTTCCATTTTGCAACAAACTCACGTATTTATTCGCTCCGTTTACTTTTACCAAACTTTCATTGTTGACACCTATTTGATAGATATAGGCTGAATTGGAAGAAGAAGGCTCTCTGGCCTGGCCTTCAATCTCTGGGGCAGTAAGACCATTCTGTTCCAAAATCATTTCGATAGAAGGCATTTCGCCCTGATCCTCATCCTGTGCAATTGTATAACCAAAGCCAATTAGAAAAAAGGCATATGGCATTATTTTTTTTAGAAGTATAGCTATGTACATCATTTTTTCTATTTCTATGGATTTTAATGTGTGGAGAACGATTTCCTAACAGAATATTTACCTTTTATTTCTGCTTTAAGCCTAGACCACCTTCTCTATTTTTTGGGTTAAACAGGATGGTGAAAAATTCCACCATCCTGTTTTCATAATTGTTCTTTTACCTATTAATTCTGAATTACAGTAGTTGTATTTCCAGATCCAATTTGCGAAAAGTTGCTAAATTGGCCCATACCATTTTGGGTTACGGTCGCCGTATTATCAGAACCTCCAAATTGACCTACATAACTGTAATGATCATCCCCATTTTGATTCACGATTACAGTACCATCGTCTGCTCCCTGCTCGATATCACTTTCGTTATCATTGCCCATTTGTGTTGCACTTGCAACATTACCATTGCCATATTGGTCTATATAACTATAGTTGTCATAACCGCTTTGTACTACAGTAGCATCATTGTCATCTCCATCTTGGTAGATTACGCTATAGTTGTCCTCGCCAATAAGTTGTGTAACGGTAGCGGTATTGTCGTTACCAGGCTGGTCTATGTAACTGTAGTTGTCCTCGCCGCTTTGTGTAACCGTGGCGTCATTGTCATTACCATCTTGGTCAATTTCACTATCGTTGTCGTAACCACTTTGTGTTACCATGGCACTATTGTCATCGCCATCTTGGTCGATTTCACTATAGTTGTCCTCATCGCTTTGTGTTACCGTAGCACTATTGTCATTGCCATCTTGGTCAATTTCACTATAGTTGTACTCGCCAGAAAGTTGTGTTACGGTGGCATCATTGTCATTACCATCTTGGTCTATATCACTTTCGTTGACATAACCAGCTTGATCAACCGTAGCCTCGTTATCGTCGCCATCTTGATGTAAATCACTGTAAGCTAACTCACCTTCTTGGCTTACATTAGCATAATTATCGTCTCCAGCTTGATCAGTATGGCTATATGATTGATCACCATCTTGAAAGACCATGGCCTCATTGTCGTCACCTTCCTGATCTACAAAAATCTCTCCTGAATCGTTACTATTCCACTGCTCTGTGTCAGCAAAGTTTCCGTCTCCCGACTGATAAACTTCAGCAATGTCATAGGAACCATCTTGATCAACATAAGCTTCATTATCATTGCCAAGAACTTCTATAGTTGCATAATTTTCCTCAGCATTGTAATGCTGGCGAATTTCAGCATAGTTATTGTCAGCCCCAGAAAAGCTAGAGTAATCCCCTATTTTCACAAAACCTTCATTAAGATCACCATCTTGTTCGATCCAAACGGTATTATCAAAGCCATAAATATCAACACCTAAAGGATCACCACCCATTTCGTCTCCCGAGCTGGGTCCATTGTTGTTGTTATCACCAGTCTGTTGCATAGTAACAGTATTATCGTCTCCTAGCACTCGAATAGTAGCATTGTTATTTTCACCTGTAGCCAGTTGTTCTACAGTTACGGTATTTCCATTAGAGCCAAATTCTCCAATCCGTATCCAAGCATTCTGGTCGCCGTTTTCCTCCTGTAAAACAGAGGTTGTGTTATCATCACCAATAATCTCAACATCCGATAGATGACCATCACCGGTCTGACTGACATTTGAAGTGTTATCATTGCCGGTTTGACTACCAACATTTGTGTTCTGGGCCTGTACATAAACCCCCATTGTTAGTGCTAATGCACCAAGAATAAACTTTCTCATAATCTAAAAATTTTAAGGTTAATATTAATTGTTAAAAATTCAGTGTTCTACCAATACAATTGGTAATGGTATAGCCTATCTATTGCAGATTATGGTCGGGAACAAAAAATAAATAACTGGGGGATGTGTGTAGGGGGAAGAGTTATCATCTACAACAAAAAAACTTAAATTATGGGGAAAAATGGGAGACTTTACTCTACTATTAAATGGAAGGGAACGGTGCTTATATCAATTCTCGATTTTTGCACACACCAAACGTAGAAAAAAAAATTGAAATCACAAAAATGGCAAATTCGCAGAAGTGGAATTTTATTGACCCACCTCTATTTTAGTTTGACAAATGGAAAGAAATAATGTACAAATGGTCAAAAAAACTTTATAAATGGCAATAATATTTAATATGTTAATTTTTAGTTAAAAATTAACATATTCATAATTAAAGTCTTAATTATTACCGAATAATCAATTAAAACTGTATTATTTTAATTCAGCCTCAAAAAGGTTTTCAAAATGTTTTTGGAGTTTTTGCTTTACCTCTTCCAAGTCAACTTCTTGTTTTCCTAATTCTACATTTAAAGAAGTAACGGCCTTGTCCTTTATGCCACACGGAATCATTAAATCAAAATATCCTAAATCGGCATTTACGTTCAATGCAAAACCATGCATGGTTACCCAGCGGCTGGCACGTACGCCCATGGCACATATTTTTCTGGCAAATGGCGTACCTACATCTAGCCAAACGCCTGTTTCGCCTTCGGAGCGCTCTGCCTTTAATCCGTATTCGGCTAAAGTAAGAATGACCATTTCTTCTAAAAACCTAAGGTATTTATGGATATCGGTAAAGAAATTATCTAAATCTAAAATAGGGTAACCTACTATTTGTAAGGACCGTGATACGTAATGTCCCCTCCTCTATTTATCTTATAAAATTTGGCATTTTTTGCAGCCAGTTCTTCTTCGCTAATCAAGAGATTGGCAAAATCACCACTCTTACCTAAAGTATATACATGTGGGTGTTCTACAAACAGAAAATGATTTGGTGTAGGTTCATTAGCCTGCCCACGACGATTTTTGATTTTTAAATCTACAGTTTCCTTGAAGAGGGTTTCTTGGTAGTCCCAAGTTTCCTTATAGTCTTTCAACCCTAAATCCTGTAAATATACCTTCTTGTTCATGGTACAAAGATAAGAAAAGGTAATGGCCTATTTTTCTAACTCTACCTCAATCAAAATTGACTCTGGGTCCTTTATCATATCTAAGAAATTAACCTCATAGATCATGGTCCTCCCGTCCATAGAAAAGGTAGCCTCTTCAATATTGGTAGACTTCACTCTCTTTGGGAAATGATATTTAAAGGTATAGGTAGAAGAAGAAAGAAACATTTCTGCACTCGTAAGGCTGTCTAAACTTTGCTGAAACATTTCTTGGTTTACAATAGCTGCAGAGCGCTTAAATTTGTTCTTTTTAAAGCTATAGCTGACTTCAGTTGCTTCATTAGATGGATTCTTTGGCATAGATTTACCTCCTGCCACAGAGCCAACGGAACTAGCACTTTGGAAAGTATTAAAGGCATCGTTAACTTCTGATACATCTTTAAAATCCGTAAACATTTCAAAATTCATGATACCCTTTTCTGCATCTACCATCATATGAAGACTAAAGGGTTCTAACTTTTTAAGCTCTGCTTGTTGCCCTGGAGATAATTGAGAAATACTATCCTTTTTCTCGAATAACATATCTTTAAAAACAATAGTAGAATCAATAACTTCTTCTAGTTGAGTAGAATCTGAAGATGGTAACATTTGTAACAACTCACCTCCATCAAAGCCTATATTCATTTTCCCCGTTCCATCTGCTTTAAAATGGATTTCTTCGGTAAAATTACAGGCTACAAAAAGCACCGTAATAAACATCGTTGCCAAGATTCTAAATAACTTCATAGCATATTATTTTAATTGGGGTTGTTCAATATAACCAATGCAGCAATGACATAAGGTACCCAGCCGCAGAAAGTCAAAAGTAGAACAATTAAAAAAGACCCACAACCTTTGCCGATAACCGCAAGCGGAGGAAAGAAAATAGCTAATAATACACGTAAAAAACTCATTTTGATTTGATTTTATTGATTGATGATGTACTTATATGACGTAATAACAATCTACTTGTTACAAATTTTACCTAAAAATAAGTGGAAAACCACGCGCCATTTCACCCTTATCATTTATAACATTCATACAAACAGAATGCCAAGCTTATAATTTCATATTATTAGATGCAAATAGTAAACTACCGATAGCTTATATTTGCAGCCTTAAATAGTAAAAATGCAACTGTCGGAACAAGAAATTATTAGAAGAGAAAAATTGACCAAATTGCGCGAATTGGGTATCAACCCATACCCCGCTGCTTTATACCCTGTGGATGCCAATTCCAAAGGCATTAAATCCGATTATAAGGAGGGCAAGAAGGTGGTCATTTCAGGTAGATTGATGTCTAGAAGAATTCAAGGCAAGGCTTCTTTTGCCGAGTTGCAAGATAGTGAAGGTCGTATCCAAGTATACTTTAACCGAGACGAAATTTGTACCGGTGAAGATAAAGGTCTTTATAATGACGTTTACAAGAAGTTATTGGATATAGGTGATATTATTGGTATTGAGGGTGAGCTTTTCACTACTCAGGTGGGTGAAAAAACCGTAATGGTCAAAAACTTTTCGCTTTTAAGCAAATCGTTGCGTCCATTACCTTTACCTAAAAAGGATTCTGAAGGTAATGTCTTTGATGAATTCAATGACCCTGAAATGAGATACCGTCAGCGGTATGTAGATTTGGTGGTCAACCCAAAGGTTAAAGAAACTTTCATTAAACGTACTAAGATTACGAACAGCATCCGTGAGTTTTATAACGAAGCTGGATATTTAGAGGTGGAAACCCCTATCCTTCAACCTATTCCAGGTGGTGCCGCTGCAAGACCGTTCTTAACGCACCATAATGCATTGAATATACCTTTGTATTTACGTATTGCAAATGAGCTTTATCTAAAAAGGTTGATTGTTGGCGGATTTGATGGTGTTTATGAGTTTTCTAAAGATTTCCGTAATGAGGGAATGGACCGTACACACAACCCAGAGTTTACAGTAATGGAACTCTATGTAGCCTACAAAGACTACAACTGGATGATGGATACTACCGAAAAGCTATTAGAGAAGATTGCTATTGATGCTAACGGAACCTCTAGAATTACAGTAGGCAAAAATGAGATTGAATTTAAAGCTCCATACGCTAGAGTGCCAATTTTGGAAGCTATAAAAATCCATACAGGTAAAGACGTTGCAGGTATGCCGGAAGACGAACTTCGGGAAACGGCAAAAGGTCTAGGTATTGAGGTTGACGAAACTATGGGCATTGGTAAGTTGATAGATGAAATCTTTGGCGAAAAATGTGAGCATCATTATGTACAGCCTACATTCATTACAGACTACCCTAAAGAAATGAGTCCTTTAACGAAAGAGCATAGAGATAACCCAGCCCTTACCGAACGTTTTGAACTTATGGTGAACGGTAAAGAATTGGCAAATGCCTATTCTGAGCTTAACGATCCTATTGAACAACGTGAGCGTTTTGAAGAGCAATTGAAACTTTCCGAAAAAGGGGATGACGAAGCTATGTTCATTGACCAAGATTTCTTGCGTGCATTAGAATACGGTATGCCTCCTACATCAGGTATTGGTATTGGCATTGACCGTTTAGTAATGTTGATGACCAATAATTCCTCTATCCAAGAAGTGTTGTTCTTCCCGCAAATGAGACCGGAGAAAAAAGGTTGAACTTACAGACGAGGAAAAAGCAATTGTAGAACTATTGAAACCAACGGGTTCAATGGAACTGGCAGACCTTAAAACACAAGCCGGACTTAGTGGCAAAAAATGGGATAAATCCATGAAAGCTCTGTCTAAACACGGATTAGTTTCCGTTAAAGTTGAAGGTGATAACAAAAACGTTATCCTGAAACAATAAAACATTTCATACCTTTTATATAAAAAGCCAATCCATTTTTAATGGATTGGCTTTTTACTTTATATACCTCTTACCATTCCGGAATTACCCGTTTCACAGTTCGACTATCCTACCACCTTGTTTTCCAGTAAATTAGTTTTCTTTCAATAAAAATATCTACCTTAATAAGCATAGCTACTTATAAGCACCACCAACCGATTTTCAGTAACTAACTGACAACAGTTTGCTGTATGACTTAGGGGTTTTCTTTCTCAATGGCCTATAACTAATTGTTACATAGGTTGCACACGTTGCGTAGATTTTAAGACCTTAATTTTCAAAGTTTTCTATATTGAAGACTAATTTGACCTTGACAGATTACACCGCTATGAAAAAAAACATGTTACATAATTATCTCTGGTATTTTTTCACGGCAATTAGTGTAGTTGTACTGAGCTCTTGTCAATCTTCACCTCCGGTTGATTTTAGCACGCAGATAAAACCTATTCTCAACAACAAATGCATTACTTGCCATGGCGGCGTAAAAAAGAGTGGTGGTTTCAGCCTTCTGTTTGAGAGTGAAGCTTTTGCTAAAACAGAATCAGGGATTGCCGCTATCATTCCAAGTGATGCTGCTGGTAGTGAAATGATAAAAAGGCTTCACGAAGAAGACCCTGAACTTCGCATGCCTTATGAAAAACCCAAACTTACGGATAAAGAGATAGACCTATTGACCCGTTGGATAGATGAAGGTGCTCATTGGGGACAACACTGGGCGTATTCACTTCCTGAAAAAGTAGAGGTCCCTAAAATTAACATGGAGGCAAGTTTTGCTCCTGAAGAGGCTTCCGACTTTGTAAAAAATGATATTGACCACTTTATCCTTGCGCGGCTAGACGAGAAAAAATTACGACCTAACCCTTCCGCCGAAAAAAACATAATCGCCAGAAGATTAGCATTAGATATTGTGGGGCTTCCTCCTAGTCAAGAATTACTTAACCGTTTTGAATCCGGTGAACTATCTTATGAAGGTTTAGTAGACACGCTCTTAAATCAAAAGACCTACGGAGAAAAATGGGCCACTTGGTGGCTAGATCTCGCGCGCTATGCAGATTCCAAAGGCTATGAGAAAGATTTGGCCCGAACTATTTGGCGATACCGTGATTGGGTGATTGATGCTTTTAACCGAGACCTTCCCTATGATCAATTTACCATTGAACAATTAGCGGGCGATTTATTACCCGACCCTTCTCCCGATCAACTCATAGCGACAGCTTTCCACAGAAATACAATGAACAATGACGAAGGAGGTACCGATGATGAAGAATATCGGGTAGCTACC
Source organism: Zobellia laminariae (assembly GCF_030553095.1). Taxonomy (GTDB): domain Bacteria; phylum Bacteroidota; class Bacteroidia; order Flavobacteriales; family Flavobacteriaceae; genus Zobellia; species Zobellia laminariae. Next base: position 974,770 of record NZ_CP130738.1, read on the forward strand.
GTCATAGATCGTTTGAACACCACTTTTGAGGTTTGGCAGAGTACTACTATGGGCTGTGTGCAATGCCATAGTCATCCTTATGACCCTTTTAAACATGAGGAATATTATAAGCTGATGGCGTTTTTCAATAATTCAAGAGATGAGGATACCCCCGGCGAATCTCCTGTTCTCAAATTTTATACGCCCGAACAACAAGAAAAGGTTGACCAAATAATTAATTGGGCCAAAAAATATGGGAATGAACAGTCCGTTACAACCTATAAGAGCTTTTTACAATTCACGGAACCCGTCTACAAATCACATTTTTTCAAGGAAATCAAAAATGGTTCTTATGATGACCATGCATCGGTGGTTTTATGGGATAAGGGAAATTGCATTATAGAAAACGGGTATACCAATAATGCCAGCTATGTATACCTCAACTACCGTTCTCACTATAACGGAACAAAAATCATTATTCGCGAAAAAAATTCTGAAGGACCAATTATAGGGGAGTTCACCATCAACAAACAAAAACAGAATACTACGGCGCGCTTTCCGATTAAAAAAATAGACCGTCAGAAGGATATTTACATAGAAACCCATAATGCGAATTCCAAAAAGGAAGCCAACCTCATGAACCTATATTGGGTTGCGTTCATTCCCAATTTCTCAGGAAAAGACCAGCCAGAGTGGAATAGTATAAATTCCAATCTTATGGAAGCCCTTAATTGGAATACCCCAACTGTACCCATTATGGTTGAGAATCCAGACCATATGAAGCGCACAACACAACTTTTTGATCGTGGCAGTTGGATGTCCAAAACCGATACTGTAGAGCCGGGCACTCCTGAAAGCCTGAACGCTTGGAATACAGATTGGCCAGCAAACCGCTTAGGCTTGGCCGAATGGATAGTAGATAAGAAAAACCCTTTAACAGCACGTACACTTGTAAATAGGGTCTGGCATCAAATCTATGGGAGAGGCCTTGTGTCTACGGTAGAAGATATTGGCTCACAATCAGATGCACCCTCCCACCCTGCAATGCTAGATTGGCTTTCATTACGGTTTATGAACGAGCACAACTGGAGCGTAAAGAGTTTAATCAAAGAAATTGTAATGTCCGGCACCTACCAACAAAGCTCGGAAAGTACTCCTGAAATGTATGAAATAGACCCTGAAAATGAACTTTACGCCCATGGACCAAGAATACGTTTGGGTGCAGAACAAATCCGGGATCAAGCCTTGGCGGTATCCAACTTATTAAGTAATAAGATGAACGGTCCAGGAGTAATGCCACCTCAACCGGATGGTGTTTGGCAAACGGTATATAGTGATGCCCAATGGATTGAAAGTAAAGGTGAAGATCGCTACCGAAGAGGTATCTATACATTTATAAAACGAACGAGCCCCTACCCTTCTTTCCTCACGTTTGATGCAGGAAGTCGCGAAGTCGCTACCATTAGAAGAACGGTAACCAATACACCATTACAGGCATTGGTTACTTTGAACGACCCAGTTTATCTGGAAACGGCATATCATTTGGCAAAAAACAATTACCAACCAGATAACATTGATAAAAGTATTTCTCAGAGTTATAAAAAAGCAACGTTCAAGGAAATCAGCCCCAATAGGCTCCAAGCTTTAAAAGCCTTGTACGACACCTCCTTTACTGAATTCAGTAAAAACAAAGAAGCTTCAAAACTGTTTCTTCAATTTGAAGAGAAGCCTACCGCAGAACTTAGTGCGCTCACCATTGTTGCCAATGCCATTATGAACCTAGATGAATTTTTAACGAAAGTATAAGCCGTGAAAGACCAAATCGAAAGACTAGTTCAAGAACACTTGGCTAGAGAAGCACAGGAAAAGACAAGAAGGCACTTTATAAAAAGCTGTGCTCAAGGACTGGGCGGTTTAGCTTTAAGTTCCATTTTCATGGGATGTGACCCGTTAACAAAACAGGGCAAAAAATCAGCTTCCACTTTCTCCGAACGCGATCTTAATCCATTAGCGACTTTGGCACCTCATTATGGGCCAAAAGTTAAATCGGTTATTTACTTGCACATGGCAGGGGCACCTTCTCAACTTGAAATGTTCGACTACAAACCCAAACTTCATAAGTTAGATGGTCAAGATTGTCCTGAATCTCTATTGGCAGGCAAAAAATTCGCTTTTATAAAAGGGACCCCAAAGTTAATGGGCCCACAGGCCGAATTTAAACAAGAAGGAGAATCTGGTAATTGGGTATCGAACTTTATGCCTCATTTTAAAAAGGTAGTAGATGATGTGGCTTTTCTTAAGGCGGTACATACCGATCAGTTCAACCATGGCCCTGCACAACTTTTCATGCACACGGGTAGCGCCCGTTTGGGACGCCCCAGCATTGGTGCATGGGCCACATACGGCTTGGGTTCTGAAAATCAGAACTTACCCGGTTTTGTTGTATTAACCTCTGGCGGAAACACTCCGGATGCTGGAAAAAGTGTCTGGGGGAGTGGATTTTTACCCTCCGTATACCAAGGCGTGCAATGCCGCTCTAAAGGCGACCCCGTGCTTTATCTTGAAGACCCAGATGGAGTTTCTAGAGATTTAAAGAAAAGTACTATTGATGCTATCACCAAAATTAATAAAGAGGAATACGCCAAGTATGCCGACCCAGAAATATTGGCTCGGATTAACCAATACGAAATGGCTTACCGTATGCAAATAGCGGTTCCCGAGGTAATGAATATCAATAACGAGCCAGAACATATTAAAGAAATGTACGGTGTTGAGCCTGGTAAAGAATCGTTTGCCAACAATTGTCTGCTTGCCAGAAAATTGGTTGAGGACGGTGTTCGCTTCGTTCAATTGTTCGATTGGGGTTGGGATAGTCATGGTGTGGTACGTTCGGGATCTATTGATAAAGGTCTCCGAAACAAATGCACCCAAATAGATCGGCCCATAACCGCTTTAATAATGGATTTAAAACAACGTGGCCTTTTAGATGACACATTAATTGTATGGGGAGGTGAATTCGGCAGAACACCTATGCAAGAAAATAGAGGAAATAAAAAAATGCCATACAAAGGGCGTGATCACCATGGTGACGCCTTTACCATGTGGATGGCCGGCGGTGGAATTAAAAAAGGGGCTTCCCATGGCCAAACGGACGATATTGGTTTTTCCGGTGTGGAAGGCCGTGTATCCGTTCACGATGTTCATGCTACCATTTTACACTTACTCGGTTTTGACCATGAAGAATACACGTATGAATTTCAAGGAAGACCATTTAGATTGACTGATGTAGAAGGTAATATTATCAAAGAAATCTTATCCTAAGAACCATTTTGAGAATCAACTAAACAATAAAGAATACCAAATAAACCATCCATGAAAATACCGCTTACTTTAGTAATACTCTTTTCTTCATTCTTAGGTTTCTCTCAAGAAAAAAAATTACAATTCTTTCAGACCGATTGGGGCAGACAAATTTCTTATGATGCTTTTTGCGAAAAAACAAAAGCCGCAGGTTATGATGGAATAGAAATCTGGCTTCCTAAAGACCCGAAAAGCCAGAACGAGTTAAAACTAGCTTTAAAGAAACACGATTTAAAAGTTGGTTTCTTAAACGGAACCAATAGAACTGTATCTTTTGAAGAAAGTCTAAAACAATATATAGCGCATTTTAAGATTCTGATATCCTGGAACCCTATTTACATCAATTGCCATACGGGCTACGATTTTTTCTCCTTTGAAGAGAACAAGGCTTTTATAGATGCGGCAAACAAAATAGCGAAAGAAAGCAACGTTCCTATCTACCATGAAACCCACCGCGGGCGCTTTAGTTTCAATCTTCCCGACACCAAAAAATACATCGCTGCTATTCCCGAATTAAAACTGACGTTGGACATTAGTCACTGGATGGTAGTTCACGAATCGCTATTGCAGAATCAAGATTCGCATTTAGAAGAAATCATTAACCGTTCGCATCACATTCATGCACGTATAGGTCATGCCGAAGGTCCACAAGTAAACGACCCCGAGGCTCCTGAATGGAAAGAAGCAGTAGAACGCCATATGAACATTTGGGAAAAAGTCATCCGGAAACAATGGGAGACGAATGACATTTTTACGATTACTACCGAATTTGGCCCTGCAGACTATATGCCAACGTTACCCTATTCCCAACTGCCCGTAGCCGACCAATGGAAAGCGAACATCTATATGATGAAGCTATTAAAAGGACGTTTTAACATAGATTAAACGATTAGCATGGACGTTCTTAAACAACTTCTTGGTAGGTTACACCCTCTCATTGTGCATTTGCCGATAGGCTTTATAATGATAGGTCTTCTCTTGCAGTGGTACGATCGAAAGAAAAAAGAAAACAATCCTGTAATTTCTATTATCTTCTTGTGGGCGGGTATTACTGCAACTCTTGCCTGCATTACGGGTTATTTACAATATTTAGGTGAAGGGTATGCTTTTGACACGGTAAAATGGCATTTGTGGTCGGGTATTGCCACAGCTCTATTTTCCTTTTTAATGTATGCTAAGTTGAAAGGGGTTCAAGCTTTTGTCTTTTTATCAAAGCTCCCTGTAATCGGTTGGGGCATTTTCATTTTTATATTGATTTCCTTTACCGGTCATCAAGGTGGAAACATTACCCATGGTGCAGAGTATTTAATTGAACCTTTACCCAATTCCATAAAATCAGCTTTAGGCTTTGAAACTTTTGAAGAGAAAGAAATTAGCCTAAACGAAGCAAATTGGCAAGATGCCCTACTCTACGAGGATGTTATCAAACCTATATTAAATAACAAATGTGTGAGTTGCCACAATCCAAAAAAAGCTAAGGGCGAACTTCTACTTAACTCGGAGGAAGGCATTCTAAACGGAGGTGAGAACGGATTCGTAATTGAGACCTCAAAATCTTCGGAAAGCGAACTATTTACGAGGCTCATACTTCCTATGGATAATGACGACCATATGCCTCCTGAAGGTAAGACTCAGCCATCTAAAGAAGAAGTAGAACTGGTACGTGCGTGGATTGATTCTGGCAGTTCCTTTGAAAAAACCATAGCCGAATCGGGTCTTGAGAAAGAACTTTTTATTTCTTTCTTCCCCAAAAAAGAAGATTTTGACCACCCGAATATAGAAATAGTCGCCGCATCTGAAGAGCAAATCAAAGTTATAGAGGCTACTGGAATTCATATTGATCAAATTAGTAAATCCTCTAATTTCCTAAGTGCTTCTTGCATCAACAAACCGACTTTCACTGATGCCGATTTTGAGGTGCTACTCCCTATCAAAGAACAAATTTCTAGAATAGACCTGGGCCAAACTAAAATTACTGATGGAATTTTTTCAAAACTGGCTAAACTTCCAAACCTAACCATACTATTATTAGACCATACAGCTATCACCGGAAAAAACTTGTCTCTTATGACTTCACTAGAACATTTAAAATCCATCAACTTAACAAGCACCTCCCTAAAAACAGAACATTTAGAAGCTTTAAATAAGTTCAAAAAATTACGGCAGCTTTATTTACATGATACCGAAGCAACTCCGCAGAACGTAAAACTAAACAACCCAAAAATTAGTATTGACTTTGGCAACTATCAACTTCCTCCAATTGCTTCAGACACCATTGTATATTAATTTTCAAAAACAAAAGAAAAAACATAGCTTAGGAGCACCAATTAAAAACTATGGACTTCAGCAGAAAAGCAGGACTCTTTCTAGGACCTATTCTTTTTTTCGTTATTCGTTTTTTGCCTTTTGATTTAGTCTCCGAGAAAGGAGATGCTGTAATTGCCGTTGCCGTTTGGATGGTCATTTGGTGGATTACAGAAGCGGTTTCAATTTCAGTAACCGCATTACTTCCTCTACTTCTTTTCCCTTTTCTTAAAATAATGGATATTGGTGAAGTAGGTGCAAATTATGGAAGCCCAATAATCTTTTTATTCTTCGGCGGTTTTGTTCTGGCTTTAGCACTTGAGAAAGTGAACCTCCACAAACGCATTGCCCTGAATATCATTAAAATTACTGGCACAACGCCCAACAAGGTGGTTCTAGGCTTCATGATCGCTACGGCTGCCTTAAGTATGTGGATCAGTAACACTGCCACGACCGTTGTAATGCTTCCTATTGCTATGTCCGTCATTAATCTTTTAGTAAATGACGCAGATGGGTTTACTAAAAGTGATAAGAATTTTGCACTTTCCGTTATGCTAGGCATTGCTTTTTCGGCAAATGCAGGAGGCGTGGCCACGGTTATTGGCACTCCACCTAATTCTGTGATGATCGGTCTTTTGGAAAATGAATACAATATTGAAATCTCCTTTTTAAAGTGGATGGTTTTAGGTGTTCCTTTCTCCGCATTGATGATATGGATCAGTTATCTGGTATTGGTTAAGTGGATGTATCCTAACCGTGACTTGGTATTCTCTGCCTCAAAAGATGTCATCAACAATGAGTTGAAGAAGTTGGGACCTATGAGCGGAAAAGAGAAAATGGTACTCTGTATTTTTGGTGTTACCGTTTTTCTATGGATTTTTAGAACCGTCATAAACGGCATATTCCCTGCACTAAAATTAAACGATACCATGATCAGTATTATGGCAGCCATTGCAATGTTTGCGATACCTTATAATTTAAAGAAGGGTGATTTTATCATTGAATGGAAAGATACCCAAAAATTAGCTTGGGGTATTCTCATCCTTTTTGGAGGAGGCTTGGCATTAGCAAAGGGCATGTCCGTAAGTGGTATTGTAGATATGGTTTCAGCAGCAATCGGTAATAGTCATGTGAGTATTCTATTCACCGCTATTCTATTGATTACGCTAATGCTCTTTATGACAGAACTTATGAGTAACGTTGCTTTAATTGCCGTACTTGCCCCAGTTGTGGCCGGTATTGCAATAGGGCTGGATATTCCTGTACTCTATTTATTAATTCCGGTTACCATAGCAAGTAGCTGTGCCTTTATGCTTCCCATGGCTACACCTCCAAATGCAATTGTCTTTGCCAGTGGATATGTAAAAGTGAATGAAATGGCACGAGTTGGTATTATATTGAATCTAATAGCTGTAGCTCTATTAGTACTTATGTTTCAATTTGTAGTCCCGTTAGTATTTTAAACGAAAACGCTACAGAAAGAAGAACATATATTATACAAAGCACAAAACCCCTGTTATAACAGGGGTTTTAGTTAGCTAATTCAAATAATTTACAATGGTTAATTGTTCCTTATATACGGATCAAAGCCGTTTGGTAGATGTTTTTTTGTATCAAAATCGAAAGAAATTTCGTCGTTTGAATCGATGTAATTAAAATCCTCTACATTCTTAGGATATGCATAAGCATTAAAACCCTGCGGAAGGTATTTATTGGTATTTAGAATGACATTAGCATCAGACTCAATAAAAGGAATTGCACCTAAATCGACATAAATATCATTAGCATCGAAATTTTCTGGCAGATAATCTGCAGTATCGAAGCCAAGGTCAAAATCTGTGTCTTCATCAATATAATTAATAGAATGAATAACCGTATCATCTTTTTCGGTTAATGGATCAGCTGCAAAAACTCCGTTTGCGAATATAAGACCCAATATCATACTTATTTTTAAACTCTTGTTAATCATAACTTGGTAAATTTATTTACGAGTCTATATAACGCCGAAACATCTCTTTATTGTTCTTTATATTTTGTGGGAGCTTTCCTAAAAAAGCTTAAATAATCAAATTCGTAAAATGTGAATCAAAACAATACCAAGTTCGCATTTTAGCGTTTAATTATTTGCTAGACACTCACGGTTTCTAGAGAATTTTTATTACAGAAAAAAGCACATTTTTTTTCTGACTAGCAGCACTTTAGAATTAGCACATACGTGTCATCGGTGTTTTATGCTTTTAAACGACACTCTTAAAAATATGATTTTGTAGAATTGGTAATAAGCTCTGCAATTTACCTCCAATAATCTCTTAACCAGCCTTAAAAGGTAAAGGCACAAAAATGCTATATTTACGACTATTAATAGGATTGCTATGTAATCATGGCATTACTCTGTTTCATCACACATCAAAACATTATAATCAAAGCTTACATGTTTAAAACAGTATTTACCAAAGTAGTTTTCTCATTACTCCTTATCACTTCCTTTTCAGCCGAAGCTCAAATTTTTAAAAAGAAGAAGGACAATACGGAGAAGTCAGATAAAAAAGATGATGACAAAAAATCTAAAATAAAACCATATGGCAAAGTCATAACCAAAGACGCAAAAACCGACAAAGGCCTTTTTGATATACATATAGTAGATGAAAATCACTTTTATGAAATACCAGATTCTCTTTTCACCAAAGAAATGTTAATGGTAAGTAGAATATCAAAGACGGCTACTGGCATTGGTTTTGGTGGAGGTAAGATTAATACTCAGGTGCTTCGCTGGGAAAGGAAACCAAAAAAGGTTTTGCTTCGTGTAGTTAGTCATGAGATTGTTGCCGCAGATTCGCTACCTGTACATGAGGCGGTTGTAAATTCTAATTTTGAACCGGTCCTCTTTGCTTTTGATATAATGGCCGTAAAAAAGGATACAGCAAACCCAACTACGGTAATTCAGGTAAACGAACTTTTTGAAAAAGATGCACAAGCCTTAGGCATGCCCGATTCATATAGAGAAAAATATAAAGTCTCCCGATTAGATGAGACAAGAAGCTATATTGAATCTATTAAGAGTTATCCTTTAAACGTTGAAGCACGCCACGTAAAAACCTACTTGGCAAAAAAGCCCCCAGTAATGGTAGTCTTGGTTCTATTTCTATAGAAATCAACAACTCTATGATACTCTTACCTGCTGAGCCTATGAGACGCCGAGACTTTGATGAGCGTGTTGGTTGGTTTGAAAGTGCCCAAACGGATTATGGTTTGGACGCTCAAAAAAGTAAAACAGTAAAATTCCTTGATCGCTGGCGTTTGGAAGTCAAAGAGGAGGATTTGGAAAAATACAAAAATGGCGAGCTGGTAGAGCCCAAAAAGCAGATTATATATTATGTAGATAGAGCTACGCCAAAGAAATGGCTTCCTTATATAAAGCAAGGTATTGAAGATTGGCAGGTTGCTTTTGAAGAGGCAGGTTTTAAAAATGCCATCATTGCCAAAGAACCACCTTCTGTTCTTGAAGACCCAGAATGGTCTCCTGAAGATGTGCGTTATTCTGTAGTTCGTTATCTAGCCTCCCCAATTCCAAATGCCAACGGACCGCATGTAAGCGATCCACGAAGTGGTGAAATATTAGAATCTGATATAAACTGGTATCATAATGTAATGACCTTATTACATAACTGGTTTTTTGTACAGACGGCAGCCATAAACCCTGATGCTAGAACTACAGAGTTTAAAGATGAAACTATGGGACGTTTAATCCGTTTTGTTTCTGCTCATGAAGTTGGTCATACACTAGGTTTACCTCACAATATGGGTAGTAGTGTTGCCTATCCTGTGGATTCTCTCCGGTCAGCTTCCTTTACTAAAAAATATGGTACGGCTCCCTCTATAATGGATTATGCTCGTTTTAACTATATAGCCCAACCATAAGGTGATGGCGATGTTGCTCTTATGCCTAACATTGGTGTTTATGATAAGTATGCTATTAAATGGGGGTACAAACCTATTTTGGATGTTTCTACGGAAGAGGAAAACAAAATTCTTGATAGTTGGATTTTAGAACATGCTGGAGATCCTTTATATCGTTTTGGACATCAACAAGTAGGTGATGTTGTAGATCCAAGTTCACAAACGGAGGATTTAGGTGATGATGCTATTAAAGCTAGTTTATATGGCATAGAAAATTTAAAGCGTATTGTACCCAATCTTATTACATGGACAAAAGAGGATGGAAAGACGTATGAAGATCTTGAAAAAATCTACGGTCAGGTTGTTGCCCAATTCAAACGCTATATGGGTCATGTATCCAATAATATTGGCGGTGTTTACGAATATCAAAAAACCTATGATCAAGAAGGTGCCGTTTATATACCCGTAACAAAAGCGCGTCAGCAAGACTGTATGGTCTTTTTACAAGACCAACTATTTGCTACGCCAGAGTGGCTTCTTGACCAGAATATTTTCAATAAGATTCAATATTCAGGTTTTGTGGAAGAAATTAGAGCAATGCAGACTAAAACTTTGGATAATGTCCTCAGCTTAGGAAAGCTGCAACGTTTGGTTGAAAATGAAACTGCCAACGAAACGGAAGCTTACCAATTAACTAATATGATGAGCGAGCTGCGCAGCGGCATCTGGTCAGAATTACAAAACGGACAGAAAATAGATACCTATAGAAGAAACCTTCAAAAAGCACATGTTGAAAGGTTGAACTATTTGATGACCGTAAAAGACCAAAAGAAATTACCTGATTTTGGAGGTTATCAAAAATCTACAGTTGTACATACTAGTCAATCGGATATTCGTTCAGTAGCCCGTGCGGAATTGCAAATTTTACAGCGAACTATTGAAAATGCTATTGCAAGAACTTCAGATAACATGAGCAAGTATCATTTACAAGATGTTAGTAACCGTATAGAACAGATTTTAAATCCTAAGTAACAACATAGATAGTATGGCGGCAATAATATTTTATGCAAGCATTATTGCCGCCATACTGTTTATTAGTAGGGTTATATCATTTTTTAGTAGAAAAATGACCATAATCCCCCAAAACATCGACGAACTACATCACGTATCGATGAAGCGAAATTGCAGACAACAATTTTGGGTAAGTTGACCACAACCTAAGGTCGCTTTACAACAACCTTTCTTTTTACCTTCTTCTTTTGTCTAAATTAGTATCAGAATCAATAAAACATACCCCATGTCTCAGAAACTAAAAAGTTCTTTATACCTAGCCGGATTCGTAATTGCATCATTAGTTTATTACAATCAAACCAATTCTGACCAATCTCCCCAGACTGTAGAAATGGCATCGGCAGATATGGAACAAGTTAGCTCTGCAGAGACATTGGACTAAAATATTTAAACATTGAACGACCTACTTTGTGAGGGCGAAGAAATGATTTCTTCGCCCTTTTTCATGCCCTAAAATCAACCTCTCCATCCTGTTAATTATTCTATAAATAAGATAACTTGATTAAACCTTATTGTTCCTTCTCACTCTAAGTAGTATAATCTTAAACAAAAAAAACATGAAAAAGATAATTTTAGCATTAGTATGTATGGTAGGGCTTACCGCAATGGCCCAAAGAGAAAAAGGTCACGGTAGAGATGGTATGAAAGACCTAACTGCAGAACAGATTGCAACCCTTCATACGAAGAAAATGACCTTGGCTTTAGACTTAACATCGGCCCAAGAACAAAAAATAAAGGCCATTAATTTAGAGGATGCTAAAGAACGTAAAGCTAAACATGAAGAACGCAAAGCACAGAAAGAAGAAGGTGAACGTAAAAAACTAACTTCAGATGAGCGTTACGCTATGCAAAATGCCAAATTGGACAAAATGATTGCCCGTAAAGCTGAAATGAAAAAGATTCTTTCTGCCGAGCAATACGAGAAATGGCAAACAATGCACCACCAAAGAGGTCAAAAACATTCCAAAAAAAGAAAAGCAGAGCGTAAATCAAAGAAGTAAACGCGTATATTTTCTGTAAAAAAGGGCTGCACATATGTGCAGCCCTTTTTTTTGTTCCCAAGACTACTACTTATTTAGCTATTTTTATGCTACAGCAAAAATTAATGGGCGAAGAACTTGAACATATTGTTTCTAAAGTATACCAACCATCTCACTTATCTATATCTAATTTTGAATTAGAAGAAGAAAGCAGAGATTATCAAGCATGCAGGTTTAAACTGAATACAAATATTATTATCTGTAGGAATGCTAAAATAACACCAAAGAAGGTTGGACAGTTTGTTACTTTTTGGAAGCGGATTGCAAAGGGTCCAATTTCCCCATTTGAAGAAAGTGATTTATTTAATTACTTTGTGATTAATGTAAGTAAGGGTGATATGTTAGGGCAATTTGTATTCCCTAAAAACATGCTGGTTGAAAAGGGAATAGTTTCAACATTAAAAAAGGAAGGCAAACGTGGTTTTCGCGTTTACCCTTCTTGGAATAAGGCAACAAGTAAACAAGCGCTAACCACCCAAAAATGGCAACTACGCTATTTCTATAAGATAGACGACAAAATAGATTTAACTAAAGTGCTAAGTCTTTATAACGAATTTTAAACGATTACTAAAAACACTTTCTCATGAAAACAATGACATGCAAACAACTAGGCGGTGCCTGTGACATGGAATTTTCTGCAAATACATTTGAAGAAATTGCAGAACTAAGTAAAAAGCACGGTATGGAAATGTTTCAGAAAAAAGATGGGGCCCATCTAAAAGCAATGGAAGAGATGCAAAATCTTATGCAAACGCCCAACGGTATGCAGAATTGGTTCGAAAACAAAAGAAAAGAATTTGCTACAATGCCGGATAGTGAATAATCCGGCATTGTAACAACTGTCTATAAATTCACTTTTTTCAAAGCTGCTACGGTTTCATCTATATCCGTATAGGTAAGGGCGTCATTTAGAAAATAGCTTTCAAATGCACTTGGTGGCAAGTAAATGCCATTTTCTAGCATGCCATGAAAGTACTTCTTAAAGGTCTCATTGTTACCTTTAGCTGAGCTGTCAAAATCAACCACAGGATTTTCAGTAAAATGTACTGATATCATACTACCAAATCTATTAATTTGGTAAGGAACACCTTTTTCCTTTAATACAGAATCTAGACCTTCATGAAGATAAGCAGTCTTTTTAGCGAGACTTTCAAAAACTTCAGGATTGTTATTCAACTCCGTAAGCATTGCTAAACCAGCAGCCATTGCTAATGGGTTACCACTTAAAGTTCCTGCTTGATAAACTGGACCTTCCGGCGCCAAATGCGACATAATTTCGGCTTTTGCGGCAAAAGCACCAACAGGTAAACCTCCACCAATCACTTTTCCAAAACAAACAATATCCGCATCAATACCAAGTGCTTCCTGAGCTCCACCTTTTCCTAAACGGAAACCGGTCATAACCTCATCAAACAACAATAAAATACCTTCTTGGGTACAAAGTTCACGAAGTCCTTTTATAAATTCATCCGTAGGAACTATACATCCCATATTACCCGCAACCGGCTCAATAATTACCGTTGCGATTTCACCTTTATTTGCAGCTACCAATTCACGAACACTTTCAATATCATTGTAGATAGCCAAAAGGGTGTCTTTAGCAGTTCCCTTTGTTACGCCATGGGACTGTTAGGGCTACCAAAAGTAACGGCTCCACTACCCGCTTGTATCAAAAATGAATCTGAATGACCGTGGTAACAACCAGCAAATTTTATAATCTTATCTTTCCCTGTATACCCACGAGCCAAGCGCACAGCACTCATACAAGCTTCCGTCCCGCTGTTTACAAATCTTATTTTATCAATATTAGGCACCATTGAAACTGCCAATTGTGCTAACTGGGTTTCAATTTCTGTAGGCATCCCAAAAGAAGTACCTAGTTTTGCTTTCTCAATTACCGCACTAATTACGGGTTCATGAGCATGGCCCAAAATTAACGGACCCCATGAAGCGATATAATCGATTAACCGATTATCATCTTCATCATACAAATAAGCTCCTTTTGCTTTTTTTACGAAAATAGGGTCTCCACCTACTGCTTTAAAAGCACGAACTGGTGAGTTAACTCCTCCTGGAATATATTTTTGCGCCTCAGCAAATAGGGCACTACTTCTTTGATATAACATCTATTTATTAAAATTTTCTGTCTTAACGGTAAGTTCTTGACCAATGTCTAAATTACTATCGTACATATAGTTCCATCGTTTTAAATCCTCTACAGAAACTGAATATGATCTAGAGATAGAATACAACGTATCTCCCTTTTGAACAATATGTACTTTATTTTGCGTACGAGCAGCTATTATGGGCTCTTCCTTTCTTTGACTATAACTTTGTTTCGCTATTTCTGTATCATATTTGTACAGTTCATACCGTTCAATTAATGAAATAAGCTTTTGTGGATAATGCTTATCCGTAGCATAACCAGCCTGTCTTAAGCCTTTGGCCCACCTTTTATAATCGTCGTTCCTATAATCGAACAAGAAACCATAACGCGAACGTCCTTTTAAAAAGAGACTGTGATCACGGTACGAGTACATGGGGTGGTTGTATTTTCTAAAGCATTCTCCTTTTTCATCATCATCATGAAAATCATAATCACCTTCCCAACCCGTATGGCATTTTATTCCAAAATGGTTATTTGTTTTTAAAGCTAAAGCTCCTTTTCCTAGTCCACTTTCCAACAAACCTTGTGCTAACGTAATACTTGCCGGTATGCCAAAAGCTTTCATTTCCATTTGGGCAACCTCATAAAAAGTCTCTACATATTCTTCGGGAGACCCAATACTAAAACGCAAGAATTCTCCTGTATCTTCAGGCATGGGAAAAAGACCATCATCTGGTTTCTTGGTCTCTTTTTTTACAACAACAACTTCTGTTTTCTTTTTTGGAGCCTCACTTCTGGTCGCAACCGTGCGCTTTGCTTTACATCCAATAAAAACTATGCTCAAAAGAGATAATACTATAAGTCTACGTGTCATATATTTATTAATGGTAGATTTTTCTTCAGCAAATTACGGTTCATCCCGTCAATACCTTGGAGCCCTCCACTATGGATGGCCAGTATTTTTGTTTTAGGAGGAAAATATCCTTTCTGAATTAAATCTAAAATACCATATATCATTTTCCCTGTATAAATGGGGTCTAACGGTATTTGAGTATTTAATTTGAAATCGTTTATAAAACTTACCAACTCTTCCGTCACCTTTGCGTAACCTCCAAAATGATAGTCTGTTACCAACTTCCAATTTTCTCTCAATGCAAATTTACAAATATCTTCTTGTAAAAAATCTCCTTTAAGCGCGGGAAACCCTAAAACTTTTTGTGAGCTAAATGCACCATTACTAATCCCTGCTATGGTACCACCCGTGCCAACTGCACAACATACAACATTAAAATTGGCATCACTTGTAGTTAGAATTTCTTCACACCCCTTTATTGCCAAAGGATTGGTTCCGCCCTCTGGCAAAAGATAAAAAGCACCAAATTCTTCTTTTAAATCATTAATAAATTGTGGAGTATCCTTTTCTCGGTATGCTTCCCTAGAAACAAATTTGAATTGCATACCATGGGATTCCGCTAGTTTTAAAGTACTATTCTCTTGCCATTTTTGGGCAAGTTCCTCGCCCCGTATAATTCCAATAGTTTTTAAACCATGAATTTTACCGGCGTAGGCCGTAGCCGCAATATGGTTGGAAAAAGCCCCGCCAAACGTAAGAAGCGTATCAAAACCTTGTGTCTTTGCTTCTTTTAAATTGTATTTGAGCTTTCTGTACTTATTCCCTGAGATTAAGGGGTGTATGCGGTCTTCCCTTTTTAGAACAAGGGATACTTTTTTTCTGGTCAAGAATGGATAAGTGTACTTCTTGATTTTCGGTCGTTTCGCGCATACTTGACAAAAGTAGGGCGAAAAATAGTGCTATTAAAGTGAAGTATTAATTACGTAAACCAAATTACATGATCTATTTCGTAAGATATTTGATAAAACTAAATGCTTTACGCTCATTGGTATAATTCAAATTTTTCTCGTTTGAATAGGCCTCGCGCTCAAAACTAATATTCTGGTACGCCTTATAACTATCAAAATAAATAGCCGTTCGTATGAGCCATTCTGAGATATAGAGGAAGTAGAAAAAAACTATCAGCAATTCTTGTTGTTGCTTTAAGTGAATTTTCTCATGATTGATCAATACAATATCTTCTTTGAGTTCGTCATGTTTTAAAATGATGAAGGGCCAAAGTGATAGACCAACATAGTTCTTATAAAAAAAATGTCTAAAGACTAAGATCATAATCAAAGGTTTAAACGGCACTTAATAAAGTTAATTGTTATTAAGCCGTCATTTTCGATAACACAACATTGCTGCCAATAATTATAATGATTCGTTAAAATACTCTTAAACGCATATAAAATGTACGGTTTTAAAATCGTTTTTGGTTGTTTGCCAACTAAATGGAGTAATTTTATACTCACGAAATACAACGGAAAAAGGAGTTGATGAAAGAAATAATTCCGCCTCAGGAAGGCGATTTTTACTTATCGGAAGAAGGGTATCGGGTATTTACCCAACAGTACCACCTAAAGAGAGGTTACTGTTGCGAAAGTGGTTGCAGACACTGCCCATATGGTTTTGACCCTAAAACCAACCGCCAATAAAACCGTTGTTCGGCATGATTTTTGAGACTGCTTATTATGAAAATGATGTATTAACACCAAATACTATACTTTGTTATGAAAAAGATTAAAATTCTAGTGGTACCCATGCTTGTGTTGCTATTCTTAAGCTCTTGTACTTCTGTGCGCGTGCTTTCTGATTACGACAAAGAAGCCAATTTTGATAGCTACAAAACGTATGCTTTTTATAAAACAGGAATTGACAAAGCTCAGATTTCGGATTTGGATAAAAAACGAATTCTACGTGCTATTGAAGCCGAAATGACCAATCGTGGTTTTTCAAAATCTGAAAACCCAGATATTTTGGTAAGCATATTCACTAAAGAAAAAGAACAAGTAGATATTTACAACAACTACTGGGGCGGCGGCTGGGGCTGGAGCCCTTACTATTGGGGCCTGGTTGGGGCGGAGGCGGCAATAATGTCAGCACCCGTACCGAAGGTTCACTGTACATTGATTTAATTGACTCTAAAAGCAAAGAATTGGTATGGCAAGGTAAAGGAGTCGGTAATTTGAATAACATTAGCAATATGGAAAAGAAAGAACAACGCATACGCGAGTTTGTTTCTGAAATCTTGACGCAATACCCTCCTAATGCAGTAGCTGCTAAATAAAACGATTTCAATTCGTTAAAACATATTCAAAAAGCTCTTTTATTTTAAAAGGGCTTTTTTTACACCGCAGTCTCACCCATCCTAATGGAAAGCAAAAACTCCTCTACCCTTTTTTGTATCTTTATGACAGAAAACTTTCTAAAATGACGTACACTAGTAATCCTGTTCTTGACAAACTACCTGCGCATTTGCAACAGTATATTAAACCGCAAGACTACGGTGAATACTCGGCTATTGACCAAGCGGTTTGGCGCTATGTGATGCGTAAAAATGTGGATTACCTTAGTAAGTTCGCCCATGCTTCATACCTAGAAGGATTACAAAAAACCGGAATTTCCATAGACCATATTCCAAACATGTACGGCATGAACCGTATCTTAAAAGAAATAGGTTGGGCGGCAGTTGCCGTTGATGGTTTTATTCCTCCATCGGCTTTTATGGAATTCCAAGCATACAATGTATTGGTTATTGCTTCAGATATAAGACAGTTAGATCATATAGAATATACACCTGCACCAGACATTATTCATGAAGGCGCAGGTCATGCACCCATTATTGCCAATCCTGAATATGCAGAATACCTGCGTAGATTTGGTGAGATTGGTTCTAAAGCGATATCAAATTCTAAGGATTATGAACTCTATGAGGCAGTACGCCACCTTTCTATCATAAAAGAAGCCCAGGGTACTCCACAAGAAGATATAGACAAAGCCGAAAGGCACATTGAAGACCTGCAAAATAACATGGGAGAACCCAGTGAAATTGCACTGATAAGGAACTTACACTGGTGGACCGTTGAATATGGTCTTATTGGCACACCCGAAAATCCAAAAATATATGGTGCCGGACTTCTTTCTTCTATTGGAGAAAGCGCTTGGTGCATGACGGATGAAGTAAAGAAAAAACCGTATTCCATAGACGCAGCCTATACCTCGTTTGATATTACGCAACCACAACCTCAACTTTTTGTTACGCCAGATTTTGCCTATCTAAGTCAAGTTTTAGAGGAGTTCGCAAATACTATGGCTTTACGCCGTGGTGGGTAAGCGGAATTAAAAAGCTCATTGCATCTAAAGAGTTAGGTACTATTGAACTTAGTACAGGGCTACAGATTTCAGGTAATTTTGATAGTGTAATTGAACACGAAGGCAAACCTGTGTTTTTTCAATCTATAGGACCCACAGCACTTTCTTTTCGCGATAAAGAACTCGTAGGGCACAGCATTAAACAGCACGCCACTGGCTTTGGTTCCCCGTTAGGAAAACTAAAAGGAATGAACTTGGCCATTGAAGATATGAGTCCGCTTGATCTCAAGGCCTATAATATTTTTGAAGGACAACAGATTTCCTTAGAATTTGACGGTCACATAAAAATAGCCGGAGAAATTATTACCGGAACCCGTAACTTACAGGGAGATATTATTTTGGTCACCTTTAAAAACTGTTGTGTTACTCATAATGACAAGGTTCTTTTTGAAAGTAATGACGAGCTTTATAGTATGGCCGTAGGTCAAGAAATAGCTTCCGCTTATAATGGTCCTGCTGATTTAAGTAGTTTTGATTTAGTTACTCATAAGGTTTCATCCACCACAATAAAATCTAAGAGCAATGCTTCTCATACTCAATTAGAGCAATATTATGAGCAAATACGTCATTTTAGAGAAGGCAAGAATATTACGATTTCTAGGCATAAGGTATTTGAAGCTATAAGAGACAATTATCCTAATGACTGGTTATTGTCAGTTGAACTGTACGAACTTGCAAAAGAAAATGGAGACCATGAATTTGCCCATGAAATTTCGGTGCATTTACAGACCGTAAAACTAAATAACCCTAAGGTAGGCCATCTTATAGATGATGGACTAGACTTGGTAAACCATAAATGTCAAACTGAGAAGTTGAAATAAAACCAACAATTTCTTAAGCAACCCAAACAACCAACCAACCGTGAAACCACTACTTCTTATAATTTTTGCACTGATAACATCTGCACTTGCGGCACAGCCGGAAGCCAATTATGATGAAACCAAAGTTCCTAAATTTTTAGTACCTGACCCTCTTACCTCCTTTGGAGGAGACGCCATTACGGATAGTAAGCAATGGGAAGAAAATAGAAAGTTAGAAATCTATCAATTTTTTGAAAAACAGATTTATGGTAAAGTACCTGATTTATTGGATGAGTATTCCTTCAAGGTCATTGAACAAGACAATAATGCATTAGGCGGGAAAGCACAACGTAAGCAGATTGCTGTAGGTTTAAAGAAGAACAACCGTTCGTTAAATTTCAATATCCTTCTTTACCTTCCAATAGGAAATGAAAATGCACCTGTATTTCTAGGCTACAATTTTTATGGTAACCACACAGTAACAGATGACCCAAATGTTATTATTACAGAAGCATGGAGTGGGAATAATGAAAATTTAAAAATTAGTAATAACAAAGCCACAGAAGCTTCCCGAGGCGTACGAATGAACCGTTGGGCTATAGATAAAATGTTGGATAACGGTTATGGAATAGCCACTGTTTATTATGGCGAAATAGATCCTGACAAGAACGATTTTTCAGACGGATTGCATAGTTTGTTTTACGAAGAAGGTCAGACCAAGCCAAAAACCAACGAATGGGGCAGTATTGCCGCGTGGGCCTATGGTCTTAGCCGTGCCATGGATTATCTTGAGAATGATACCAATATATCTAATGTTATCGTTTTTGGGCATTCTAGATTGGGAAAAGCAGCTCTTTGGGCAGGAGCAACAGACCCCCGTTTTTCTGGTGTTATTAGTAATAATTCTGGTTGTGGTGGTGCTGCATTATCAAAACGCAAGTTTGGAGAAACCATTGGTCAAATCAATACATCATTTCCCCATTGGTTTTCTGAGAGTTTCAAAAAATACAGTAATAAAGAAGAAATGTTACCTGTGGACCAACATGAACTATTAGCCCTTATTGCTCCAAGACCTTTATACATTGCAAGTGCCGTTGAAGACGAATGGGCCGATCCAAAAGGAGAATTTCTATCTGCACAGTATGCCACTAAAGTATACGAGTTATATGATAAAAAAGGAGTTTCTTTAACCGATGTGCAAGAAGTTAATCTTCCTATTAAACAGACCCTCGCATATCATATGAGAAGTGGAAAACACGATGTTACCGATTACGACTGGGATCAATACATTGCTTGGGCCGAAACTTTTGCAAAGTAAGATTTCACGCGCCCTCTCTACTCTTTAAAAAGCACTTCAGGTAAATCCTGGTTTACGGTTTTATCATTATAGACGAGTGTCCACCCCAATGAGTTCGTAAGAATGTAAAATTTCTGCAGCTCACTTATCAAGCGATTTTCAGCATTAGTTTTTAATGCAGATGCTTCTACCTTTTTCATAAGTGAAGCATTTACATTTTTCTTGATTTTATTATAGTCGCTCGCTTCAAACATATTCAGGTAGTCAGAGCTAACATCATAATATTCAAAATCAGGACTAATTTTTACTTCCGGTTCCGGTATGCTTTTGATGCGCAAGGTTTTACTAGACTCATCTACCTCAAAATCTATCTTACTTAAATCGTAAGCAATGGTAACATCTGCATTAACGACAACCAGTGCTTTTTTTTCTGCGGATATAAAAGGCCCAAAAAGCATTTTAGAATCTTTGTAATTATACACTTCGGCAAAATGGCCTTCTGTAACAATTAACTTACTTACGTTATCTATTTGCGTTTGTATAAGCATGCTGTTTTCTTCAAGGATAGATTTCTCTTCCTTATCCTCAGCACACGAACGGAACACCAAAACTACTGCCAAGGTTATAAGAACCCCTACAAATACTTTTTTCATAAGATGAAGTTACAATACATATTGAAATTGACGAAACAGAGAGAAGAATCTAATTGCTTGAACCAGTATTCTAAAATTCTATAAACGGAAACTGCTTTTGAACGTTTGCCATTTTAAGTTCCAATGACTTCAGGAATTTTAAATGCTGCTCTGAGTCTGGGTAAAATGGTCTATGATGAAGTCCTTTTTGAATGGCATCAATCTGTGACATAGATTTTTGAGCTTCTTCTGTAATCCATACCAATTTAAACTTCTCCCAAATATAATCAACCGCCAATTGACTAGGATGTACCATATCCTCCTTATAAAAACGATAATCACGCAGCTCATCCATTTGTAACTCGTATGAAGGAAAGTAGTCTGCCTCTAAATTAGAGCCCTCTACAACCTCGTGTATGGCTGCTATTAAATGCGCCTTACTACGTTGGTTTTCTACAAACCCGTCTTTTATATGCCTCACAGGCGATACAGTTAAGATAAATTGCACACTAGGGTTTATAGATTGAACAGCTGCTATAATGTTAGTTAAGCTTGAGACAATCTCCCCAATCCCCAATAGTTCCTTAGAGAACTGCTTTTGCGGGACCTTGTGACAGTTGGCCACCACAGCTTCCGTTTCCAAGTGACGATACACCCAAGCCGTACCAAGGGTTATACTAATGTGAGTTGCATTAGCAAGATGTGCGGCTGTATTTTTAATTCCATTATTAAGCGATATCAGTAACTCTTCTTTAGAAACGGAACTTAAATCTGAATGGGCATCATAGCATTGCCAGCGTTCATTATGATAAAACACATCATCCTCAGTATACCCTTTTTGTAAAACTGCACGAGATACCAAATTCTCTATTGCCAAGGGGTGAAACAAAATACCAAACGGATTCTGAATTGCCCGAAACTTGAAGTAACCGAACTTTTGCCCTATATTTTCTGAAAAACAAGAACCCAATAAAACCAACCGACTATCATAATCAATTTGGTTTTGGGCCTTTTGTAAAGGTATTTGGGTTTGGAGTTTTAATGTCATTTGTTTTGTGGTTGCTGTCTAGAAGATGAACTTAACCGATGAAATGTCTGATATGGATAAATTTCGTAGAACACCTGATCTTCGTTTATCGTATTTTCCTTATTCTTAATTGCCTCCTCAAGTAATATCTTAGCATCATCCATTTTCCCCAGCCACTTCATACAAACAGCCTTATAATATATGGCATCGGCAAAATTAGTATAAACCTGTAAAGAAGTATCAAACATCTTTATGCCTTCCTCATAATTCTTAAGTTCCATTTCTGCAATTCCCAGATAAAACCAATCCATATAATGACAAGCTTCATACGGCGGGTCATCAGGAAAATCTGCAAATTGCTGCTCTTTACTTTTTAAAAGAAACGCTTTAGCCTCATCAAAACGGTTCAACTGTAAGTAATCTAGAGCAATATAAAAATTGTAGGTATGATCCATTACATACGAATCGCCAAACCTTTCTTTCATATCCATAAATTCCTCTATGGACTCCTCATATTCTTTGGAAAATAGGCACTTCATAAAGGCGCTGTAACTCAAATATTTTTCAGGATACAAATCGGCTGCCTTTTTTAAAAATGGTTTCCCAACAGAATACTTTCTTGCTTTGTAGAGAGGCATCGCCTTTTGTTGCCAAAAATAGGCTGAATCAGGTTTAATCAGTAAAACGGAGTCAAGGTACTTCTGATAGTTCTGTGGGTCCAAACGCGACTTGTTTGCCTTTGCTACATAGGTTTCAATTTTTAAAGAATCTTGTGTGGTAAGTGGTGTTTGTTCCTTTACAATTTGTGATTCTCCAGCCCCTTTGCAACTTGCGAATAAGACAAAAATAAATACAAGGTACTTCATGATTTAATTCCATTAATAGTATTAATATTCCAATTGGTCCAATTCCTAAGTATAATGGAGAAAACATCTTCTAATCTGCCTCTCCAAAAGCAATGTCCTTTAAGGAGTAATCAGGATGTTCTTTCATTAAGACAAGTATCCATCCCTATTTCATTACCGTTATAATAATCTTATCCTCATTGGTATTTAAATGTTTATCAACTGCAGTAAAAGTCAATTCAAAATCTCCCGAAAGAATAGGCAAACCGGATATCTTCATGCTTTTACTATCAAACATTAACCAACTAAATTCAGCTTGGTTAATGCTCAAAGCTACTTGGTTATCATCAATATCTTTAAAATAATCTTCAGGAACCTCAAATTCAAACTTATCACCAAGCTGTACTACAGTATCAGGAAGTGGCTTATAAACAAAAGGTTTAAAAACCTTTGATGTATTTACCCAAAAAATATCAGATTCAGTTAATCCCTTTTCTTCAATTTGAAGTCGGGTAAAAAACAAAAATTTATTATCAATGGTAACAAATGGTCTCCTATCCCCTTCTTTCGAATTTATGGTAGAGTCAAGAATTTTAGGTTCTGTCCAGTTATTATCATGGTCGCGATAACTTATATATAAATCCATTAAAGTTTGGTTACTGGTATACCTACAGAATATGATGTATTCTTCCTTTGGAGAAATGAATATACTTTCCTCATCATTTGGAGAAACAAATTCAGAAATCGCTTCTACACTTCTATACTCAGTATTAATTAGTTTTGAGCAAAATAAATCTGCGGTGAAACAATTTTGCTTACCATCACAATTTCTATTTGATGAAAAATATATTGTCCCATATAGGTCATACTTGCATTGGCCTCCCTACTCATAGAACTTATTGGAGCTTGTATTTTCTTTGGTGAACTCCAATTATCATTCATTTTTTCAATCATCCAAATATCAGTAACATATGTATTGTCTGTATCCGGTTTACTTTGCGCATAGAGTAAGGATTTTCCATCTGGTGAAAAGTAGGGAAGAAAAACACTCTTATCTTTTAATGGTTCAAAAACCACCGGTTCAGTCCAATTTTCATTAAGCTTCTTAGCATAATATATCTTTCCAGACTCATCCTTGCTTAGTATTCCAAATGCTAATTCTTCCGTATTAGGCGCAAAGGAAATACCATGTTCTAACCTACCTTTAACTGAAACTACACCCGGTGCAAAAATTACAGGAACAGATTCAGGGTAGGTCTCCCCAAGATAATCAGGTAATTTGGTCAACGGTTTACAACTAATCAGCCCGAGAATAAAAACAAAGGAAAGAATTACTTTCATCATTATGATTTGAACTGAATCTCAATTATTACTCAAAATATTAGATTTTTTCAACTTTAAAAATACCTAATTACAATTTATTACGGCGTATTAAATACTCACTTTAAGTTTCCTACTTAAATTTTAATTTTTTATTCAAAAAAAAATCCAAGACCTTTAGTAATTCTAGTTGAAAATAGAATTTTAAATTTTATTTGGAAGTAATTTCTTACCTTTAAATGCGCTCAAAACAAGTATATTACAAAAGAATAAAAATGGTATTAAAATATTTCTTAAGGATTCTTACCTTTTTTATTCTTTTCCTCTCCTTCCACACCCTTCAATCTCAAAACAAAGAATCCCTTACTTTTCAACATATTGAAAAAGGAATTTCTCACAGTACAGCTACCATTCTTTTAGAAGATAGTTATGGTTTTATTTGGATAGGAACTAGAAATGGCCTGAATAGGTATGATGGAAAAGACTTTGAAATATTTAATAAAACTACAGATGGTATAACGGGCCTTACTCATGAATACATAGTTTCTTTATACGAGGATAATGAAAACCTATTAATTAGCACAAACCATGGCTTAAGTTTATATGACCGGAGTTTAAATCTTGTCGTACCCTACCCATTTAAAAATGAGGCAAAAAAAATTGAATCTAAAAGGTTTCAATGGGTAACTAGACTTAATGGTTATTTATGGTTAGGCACAGAAAAAGACGGATTATTTAGATACCAACCAGAAACCGGGGCTTTAAAACATTTTAAGCTTCCTGATGACTATGTAAAGCTTAAAAGCAGGAGGGTTGACAAAATTATTAAGGTAATGCCTCTTGACGATGAGCGCATGCTTGTTATCTCTACATACAATATTTTGGTAATAAACAAGGAAATGGATATCCTGAGTAAACTTCAGGAAACAGATGAAATTGTTACTGCCATACCATTAAAGAAAAACGACTTTTTATTGGGCACTATTAGCGGAAAACTAATAGAATTGAAGATAAATAGTTCTTTAGAGTTTCTAACCAAGAAAAAAGATGTAAGCTGGCTTTAGCATACGTTCCTTAACAAAGAACAATAATGGTGAATTATGGATAGGCACAGAAAATAATGGCCTATTTATCTATACCAATACTTTAGAACGCATACAACACATAGAATACAACGTATCCAAGCCAAAATCTATTTCCGGCAATTCTATTTGGTCTCTTTTATGCACACGTAATGGTGTTATGTGGGTAGCTCCCTACAAAAGCGGACTCAATTTTTATGACCCGGAATTCTTTAAATTCAAACACATTACTTCTGATCCATTCAATTCTAAATCTTTGAGTAATAAATTAGTAAATTGTTTTAATGAAGATGCGAAAGGAAAAATATGGATAGGAACCGATGGTGGGGGATTAAATTGCTGGAACAGAACTTTAGATACATTTGAACATTATTCGTTAAAGGATAAAAATTTTGGTAGTGATGTGGTTCTTTCAATACTGCAAACAAAAAAGGATGAATTGTGGGCTGGGACATGGACAAACGGTATTATCGTTTTCAACACGGAAAGCAAGAAATTTGAAGAGTTGAACACTCAAAATTCATTTTTGAAATCAAATATAATAGTTGATCTCTTAAAAGATAAGAAAGGTCGTATATGGATTATTAATTATTTTGCCGGTGTTCAAATTTTTAATCCACAAACAAATAGCCATGAAAATATTAGTCTTACTTCCGAATTAGATGGCACTGATATTAATTCGTTAAATAGAATATATGAAGACAGAGAAGGTAATATTTGGATTGGTAGTCTAAATTCTGGATTAATTAAATTGGTAGAAAATAATGGCACTTATGGAAAAGCACTCATTATCATAGTAAAAATTCTTTAAGCAATAATTTTGTCAACTCCATTATACAAGATAGTGAGAATGTCATTTGGGTAGGCACTCAAGGTGGGCTTAATAAATATATACCTGAAAGCGACTCATTCCAAGCCTTTAAAAAGTCTGATGGACTAAAAAATGATGCTATTAAGGAGATTATAGACGATAAGAATAAACGCTTATGGTTAAGCACGGAAGAAGGGATTATTAGGTATAATACAACTACCGGAAACACAATAGATTATGATATAGGTGATGGTCTACAGGCTAACCAATTTAATCCAAATTCATCTTTAATTACTAGTAAAGGTGAGTATATATTTGGAGGTGTAAACGGGTTTAACATATTTACCGCTAGTGCCGTTGCTAAACAAAAAGATAAGCTTACTTTATTTATATCTGACCTAAAAATATTTAATAAATCAGTTTTACCTAATGACGATTTTGGGGTTTTAAAAAAGGATATTAGCCAAGTAGATTCTCTAACCCTTAACTACGACCAATCAGTTATTAATATTGATTTTAAAGCCCTTACTTTTCGTCGTCCGGAAAGTGTGAATTATGCGTTTTATCTAGATGGTTTTGAAAAAGACTGGAACTATGTAGGAAACAACCCAAGTGCTACATATACGAATCTAAATCCTGGACAATATACGTTACGAATTAAATCTACTAATTCTGACGGCGTTTGGGTAGACAATGAATTAGATCTTCATATGACCATTACCCCTCCATATTGGAAAACGTGGTGGTTCCGTTCTTTATTAGTAGTGCTAGTTTTATTGGTCTTTTATATTGCCTACTATCTTAAAGTACGAAGTATTAAAAATAATCAAAGGAAACTCGTGCTAAAAGTAGCAGAACGCACTAAAGAATTAAGGCTTCAAAAAAATAAACTGATTGAAGCTGCAAATGATTTAAAATCAAAAAATAAGGAAATTCAACGTTTTACCTTCGCCGTTTCCCATGATTTAAAAAGTCCGCTAAACAACATTAAAGGAATTGCCGGTCTCGTGCCAATGGCTATTGAGTCAGAAGATTTTACTACTGTTGAGGAATATTTAAGCTTGATAGATATTTCCTGTGATAACATGAACGAATTGATTTCGGACATCACCAAAATTGCGAAACTGGGTAAAATAAAAAATAAAATGAGGTGTTAAACACCAATGAAATATTGAATTTATCAAGGGATCTTATTAAGGGAAAACTTAATAAAGAAAATATTGAACTTAATATTGCTCACGACCTACCCGAAATATTTGGAGACCGCAAAAGAATAACCCAAGTTTTCAGCAACTTCCTAGATAATGCTATCAAATATATGGGAGACCAACCAAATCCTATAATATCTGTGAAATATGTAGATAACGGAGACACCAATAGCTTTTTAATCTGTGATAATGGATCAGGTATGGATGAGCGAGCTTTAGAAAAATTATTTACACCATTTGAACGTTTTCACAAAAATGTAAAAGGAACGGGCTTGGGCCTTTATATGATTAAAAAAATTGCAGTTTCACATGGCGGAACCATCATTGCAGAATCTGAAGGAAAAGGGAAAGGAACTACTTTTAAACTTATCCTGCCAAAGGCGAAAATAGCAGCCAAAAAAGCTAAAAAAAGTAGCGAGTATTCAGTTAGGACTTAAAATTTAAACTGCCATTTTTTTTAACTTTAGCGAGTTTATCTTCATTAACAGTACAATTAAAAATAGACTAGCCAAGGTTATTGACTAATATCATATTACTGTTTCAATCTGATACTTATTTTTGATAAGTAATTTAATATAGATGTAAAATGAGAGGTAGCTCAAATACTTTAATTTATGTTATTGCCGGCATTATTTTACTTCATTTTGTTGTCGGCTTTATTTGGCTTATTTACAAATTGAATAAAAAAAAGAAAGATTAAGTCGTTGATCAATTTACTCGCAATTGAGTTGAAAGTCTCATACGATGTTTGAGATCTGAATCATCTCAACTTCTTATTTACCCAGTATGTTTTTAACCCACCCAATACACTCAGCTTCATCAACAATTGACCATGAATGAGGATGCCTTTCCCCATTGCTCCGGTAACCAGTTCCCAATGTTTGAATGAACTCGGCCTTTTCATTACCCAAAATAAGCAGCCTATTGATTAACTCTGAGGTTGCCATAAAATTTTGATTTTTCGCACTTTGGTATCTATTCTGTAATCGCCATGAAATATCCACATCATGATATGTTCGTACAGCAATATTTTTTAAGTGAACTTCATGCTCTCCATATTCCCTATTCATAGAAAAAGGATTCATTTTAGCATACATAGATACATTTTCTGCAGG
This sequence comes from Zobellia laminariae, assembly GCF_030553095.1. GTDB lineage: Bacteria > Bacteroidota > Bacteroidia > Flavobacteriales > Flavobacteriaceae > Zobellia > Zobellia laminariae. Next base: position 1,002,932 of record NZ_CP130738.1, read on the forward strand.
ATTACCGTATCTAGTGGTCAACAGCTCAGTTACGTATTTAGCTTCCTGTACCGCTATTTCTGATTTATCGTTTTTTATAGTCTCCTCAAACCCTTCCCACAAACGGAAAACATCTATTGGCGAATCAACCACAAATACACCTTTGGGTTGAATAGGATATTTTTCGGGCGTTTCTAAACACAATTCCACATATCTTAAAGCAATGGTGCCACCGGCAGAGAATCCACCCATAACAAACTTCTCCTTATCCACAGAGAATCGTTCTACAACATCCTTTAATACCTTAGTAAATTTCTCTTGAATTTCTTCATTTAGCAATAACCTAGAACCAGCAGCAAAACCAATGGTCAGTATATTATTTTCATATGCTTCTTTATGAAGTTTGGTTTCGGGAAAAATAGTTTCGGCGTGCTGTCCAAAACCATAAGTAACAAAACTAATACGCCTTCAACTTTATTTCCGGCAGGTACTACAGCTAAATAGTAACCACTAGTTTCATCCTCCTCATCCAAAACTATTTTCTCTACAGATTGAGAAGAACCTATTTGGCAAATTAGAAAAAATAGTAAAATAGAGAAATGTTTCATTTGCTGTAATTAAATCACGAGTTAAATAGGCCCCTAAAAGAAAAACGCCTCGCTATAAATTAGCGAAGCGTTTTTTTATTTTACTTTAAATAGTCTTTAGCTTTGGACAGAGCCTCTTCTATACCTTCTGGCTTTTTACCACCAGCGGTTGCAAAGAAAGGCTGGCCTCCACCGCCACCTTGGATAAATTTACCTAACTCCTTAACGATAGTTCCGGCATTCAATCCTTTTGACGCTACCAGTTCTTTTGAAATATAACAAGACAACAACGCTTTTCCGTTTTGGTCCGTAGCAAAGAGAAGGAAAAGATTATCCTTGTTCTGACCCATTTCAAAACTAAGGTCTTTAATTCCAGAAGCATCTAAATCTATTTTCTTGGCCAGAAATTGAACACCGTTTACTTCTTCTAGCTCATTTAATAAATCTCCTTTCAGGTTTTTAGCTTTGTCTTTTAAGAGTCCCTCTACCTCCTTTTTCAACTTTGCATTTTCTTCCTGCAAATTAGAGACCGCCTTTACCGTGTCTTGAGCGTTATTCAACAGCCCTTTCATATCAGAAATGATTCTATCGTTTTCATCATAGAAATCTTTAACGGCATCGGAAGTAATCGCTTCAATTCTTCGAATACCTGAAGCTACTGCCCCTTCTGATTTAATCTTAAAATGCCAGATATCACCAGTATTTTTTACGTGGGTTCCTCCACAAAGTTCAATGGACTGTCCAAAACGGACAGTTCTTACCGTATCTCCATATTTTTCACCAAAAAGAGCCATAGCACCTGCTTTCACAGCTTCTTCCATTGGTATGTTCCTATGTTCCTCAAAAGGTAACTGGCCTTCAATACGTGCATTTACAAAACTTTCTACCTCTCTAAGTTCCTCCGGAGTAACCTTAGAAAAGTGAGAAAAATCGAATCGTAAATATTTAGAATGTACGGCAGAACCCTTCTGCTCTACATGGGTACCAAGTACCTCTCGTAAAGCTTGGTGTAGCAAATGCGTAGCCGTATGGTTGGCCTGAGTACGTTCTCGTTGTTTCTTGTCTACTACCGCTTTAAACGTTCCGTTTATGTCTTTAGGAAGGTTTTTGGTAAAGTGGATAATTTCATTGTTCTCTTTTTTGGTGTCTAAAATGTAAACTACATCGCCATTAGGCATTTCCAAGTACCCTTTATCACCAACTTGCCCACCACCTTCTGGATAGAAAGGAGTAAGGTTAAATACCAATTGATATTGTTCTCCTGCCTTTTTAGAAGTTACTCTTCTATATTTTACCAGTTTTACATTAGACTGAAGCACGTCATAACCAACAAACTCCTGTTCTAAATCTGGTGAAAGCACTTCCCAGTCATCTTTAGAAATCTCTGAAGCCGATTTTGAACGATTCTTCTGTTCTTGCATGGCTACCTCAAATCCTTTGTCATCTAGGCTTAATCCTTTTTCAGAAAGGATAAGAGCTGTTAAATCTATAGGAAAGCCATAAGTATCATATAATTCAAAAGCCTTTCTACCGTCAACCTCTTTACCTTTTACATTGGCTATTATCTGATCTAAAAGAACAAGACCTTGCTCCAACGTTTTTAAGAAGGAATACTCTTCTTCTTTAATTACGTTTTCAATTAACTGGCGCTGCTCCTTCAACTCTGGGAAAGCCTCTCCCATACTTTCGGTAAGCTCGCTTACCAAACGGTACATAAACGGTTCTTTTGTATTTAAGAACGTAAAACCATAACGCACGGCACGTCTTAAAATACGTCTGATCACATAGCCTGCACCCGTATTGCTAGGCAATTGCCCATCTGCAATAGAAAAAGAAACGGCGCGAATATGATCTGCAATTACACGGATGGCAATATCAGTCTCCTCATCTTTACCATATTTACTATGCGTTATAATCTCTATTTCACGAATAATAGGTTTAAAAACATCTGTGTCGTAGTTAGATTTCACGTCTTGAAGCACCATACACAAACGTTCAAAACCCATTCCGGTATCTACATGTTTGGCTGGTAACGACTCCAATGAACCATCTGCCTTACGATTGTACTGCATGAAAACCAAATTCCATATTTCAACCACCTGTGGGTGATCAGCATTTACTAAAGAAGCTCCAGAAACTTTGGCTTTTTCTTCCGCAGAACGGATATCTACATGAATTTCAGAACAAGGTCCGCATGGGCCTTGATCTCCCATTTCCCAGAAATTATCTTTTTTATTACCTAAAATAATCCGATCTTCAGGTACAATTGCCTTCCATAAATCAAAAGCTTCCGTATCTAACGATAGGTTGTCTGCATCTTTACTTCCTTCAAAAACTGAAACATAAAGGCAATCCTTATCAACCTTTAAAACTTCTGTAAGCAACTCCCATGCCCATGAAATAGCTTCGGCTTTAAAATAATCGCCAAAACTCCAGTTTCCCAACATTTCAAACATTGTATGGTGGTAGGTATCCTTACCTACTTCCTCCAAATCATTATGTTTTCCGCTAACGCGCAAACACTTCTGAGAATCTACAACTCTCGTGTTTTTAGCAACGGTATTCCCCAAAAAGAACTCCTTAAACTGGTTCATGCCCGCATTAGTGAACATAAGAGTAGGGTCATCTTTGACGACCATTGGAGCAGATGGAACTATTTTATGTCCTTTTTCTTTATAAAAATTTAAGAATTGAGATCGGATTTCCTTGGAAGTCATAGAGAATTATAAGGTTTTACAAAAATTAGCGTTTTAAAGGAAAGTATTTCTATATTTGTTTATCCCGCTAAAACAGCACAAAAATAGGATAAAATAGATACATGTCTAAGGTAAAGTATTATTACGATCCAGATACGCTATCGTATCGCAAGATAGAGGCCAAAAAATCGCGCCGCTATCGTAATATTGCCCTATTTTTTATAGGTTCATTTCTTTTTGGTTTGATGTGCTTGGTATTCTTAATGAACACCAATCTTATCAATACCCCAAGAGAGCTTTCGCTTTCGCGGGAAGTAAAAAACTATGAACTTCAGTTTGAGCTTTTAAATCGAAAGATGGGTCAAATTGAAGAGGTTTTGGCCAATATAGAAGACCGAGACAACAACATCTACCGTTTATATTTTGAAGCCAACCCTATACCAGAAGAACAGCGAAGAGCTGGTTTTGGAGGTATTAACCGTTACAAATCTTTGGAGGGTTTCAATAATTCAGAAATGGTTACCGCCACGACCAAGCGTCTGGACATCATTAAGAAACAAATGTCCATTCAGTCCAAATCGTTGGATGAAATAACAAAACTGGCAGAAGAAAAAGAAAAATTCTTGATGGCTATTCCTGCTATTCAACCAGTTACCAATGAAAGCCTTAAGCGAATGGCTTCCGGTTTTGGCTGGCGTTCGGATCCTTTCACCAAAGCACGTAAACTGCATAGAGGTATGGATTTTTCCGCACCAAAAGGCACACCGGTATATGCACCTTGGTGATGGTAAAGTAACCCGTGCAGATAACGGTTCGTCCGGTTATGGTAAACATATACGTATAGATCATGGTTACGGATACAAAACCCTTTATGGACACCTAAGCGAGTATAATGTAAAGAAAGGTCAAAGAGTAAAACGTGGAGATTTAATTGGATTTGTAGGTAACACAGGCCGTTCAGAAGCTCCGCATTTACATTACGAAGTTTGGAAAGATGAAGACCGCATTAACCCTATAAATTTCTACTACGGCAGTTTGACCGCAGAAGAATTTGAGAATATGCTCAAACACGCAGCACAAGAAAATCAATCTTTGGATTAATGCAAATAGATCTCCCAGAAAAAAGGTACTATGGCATTGGCGAAGTCGCCAAGGCTTTTGACGTGAACACCTCCCTAATTCGTTTTTGGGAGAAAGAATTTGATGCACTCAAGCCTAAGAAAAATGCGAAAGGCAATCGCAAATTCACGCCACAGGACATTGACAACCTTAAACTCATTTACCACTTGGTAAAAGAGCGTGGTTTTACTTTAGATGGTGCGAAAACCCACTTAAAGGAGAACCGTCAAAAAACGCTTAATAACTTCGCTATTATTGACAAATTAGAGCGTATTAAAGTTGAATTGACGAAAATTAAAGATCAACTGTAACTTTTTGATCAATTTGTGGTCTAATGTATTGAACACACTGTTTTGCTAATTACAGCACATTAACTATAACCTAATATTTTTAAAATGAAAAAAGGATTAATCGTACTTATTGTACTAGGAGTCATTGCCGTTGGTCTTTACCAATGGGCTGTTGGTTTTAACAATACCGCAGTAACCTTAGAAGCCAACGCAAAAACATCTTGGTCTAATGTAGAAAGTGCCTACCAACGTAGAAACGACCTTATCGGAAATTTAGTGAAAACGGTACAAGGTGCAGCAGATTTTGAACGTGGTACACTTACAGATGTTATTGAAGCACGTGCAAAAGCAACTTCAACAACTATTGATGCCAATAACCTTACGCCAGAAAAAATGGCCGCTTTCCAACAAGCACAAAGTGGACTTACAGGTGCTTTGAGTAAATTGATGGTAGTAGTAGAGCGTTATCCAGAACTTAAAGCGAATCAGAACTTCTTAGAGCTACAAGCACAATTAGAAGGCACTGAAAACCGTATAAACGTTGAACGAAACAAGTTTAACGAAACTGTAAATCTATACGACATACACATCTCTAAATTCAAGGTTCATTCTTAGCAGGTATTTTTGGATTTGAAGATATGGCACGCTACAAAGCTGACGCAGGTTCAGAAAATGCTCCTGATGTTGAATTTGATTTCAAATAGCATATGTCAAGAGTAGAAGCATTTTTAACGGCAGATGAAGAGCAGGAAATTGTCAAGGCTATACATATGGCCGAGAAAGACACTTCTGGCGAAATAAGAGTGCATATTGAGCCGCACACACGCCTAGACCCTATTGAAAGGGCAAAAGAAGTGTTTCTACTCTTGAAAATGGAAAATACCAAAGAAGCTAATGGTGTTTTGATCTACGTTGCCGTAAACGATAGAAAATTTTCTATATACGGAGACCAAGGCATTAATAAGGTAGTACCCGATAATTTTTGGGACACTACCAAAGATGTCATTCAAAACCAATTTCAAAAAGGAAACTTTAAGCAGGGTATCATAGACGGTATCTTAAAAGCCGGAAAAGAGCTGCAAGCACATTTTCCTTGGGAGCACGGCGATAAAAATGAACTTAGTGATGAAGTATCTAAAGGGTAGTATACTCGTATTGACTTTTTTAATTCTAGGAAGTGCTTTTGGACAAGCTATCATTCCTGAAAAACCTGACTTCATACCTGCCGTAATAGACAGCACTAATACATTATCAACTTCCGAATTCAATTCTCTATCTAAAAAATTACAAAAATACAGCGACTCCACCTCTACCGAAATCCTTGTTATGCTAATGCATTCAACCAAAGGAGAAGAAATAAAATTTTATGCCGCTCAATTAGCTCATGAATGGGAAATTGGTAAAAAAGGCAAAGACAATGGAATCATTATCTTACTAGCAAAAGATGACAAAAAAGTAGCTATACAAACAGGTTATGGAATAGAGTACCTTTTGACCGATGCTCTTTCAAAAAGGATTATTGAAAACATAATGCTTCCTCAATTCAGAGAAAGTGATTTCTATGGCGGGCTCAATCGAGGCACGGATACTATTTTTGAGATTTTGGGAGGTACATATATTGGCGATTCCCATTCTAATAACAATATTCCATTTGACACCTTACTCCCTGTTATTATCTTCTTTATTATACTTATAATTCTCTCAAGACGTAATCGCAATAAAGGTGGGGATCGTAATGGCGGGAACCGTTCTGGCGGTCTTGATTTGTGGGATATGATTATCCTCAGCAACATGGGTCGCAGCAGCGGCTCAGGGTCTTTTGGTGGTGGTTTTGGCAGTGGAGGAGGCAGCTTCGGAGGTTTTGGAGGAGGTGGCGGCTTTGGAGGAGGTGGCGCTTCTGGGGGTGGTAAGATATTTATAATACCCTTCATCGAATTTTTCCTTATTTTTCTATCCTTTCGTTTTACAATTGCTATATTATCAGTGCGATTCAATTAGGATTTTCAGTTATAACTTAGATCCAATAACAATTTCATTATGAGTATTGCGGTAAAACTAATGTTTATGGAAAATAAAAAGTCTCTTAAAAACAAAATAGTTTCCAATATCTCTGATTGTCTGCGCACAGCTGCAAAAAAAGAAAATAATCGCACAATTAAATCTCAATTAATTACTTCAGTTAAGAGTGCTTTAAGAAAGGCTGAAAATTCTAAATCATCAGCTATGACAATAAGTTATGATAATGATTCCATCTTAACTCTTAATAAAACCAACCACACCTTTATTCTGATTTCAAGCCCAGAGATTGAGAAACTTAAAAAAGAAAAATTGACCATAGAACATGAATTATGGATAAAGGAAAATGAAGTAAGAAATTTAATCCAACGTGAAAGCTTAACTAAAGATTTAACACGTAACGATGCAATCAAAGGATTAGTTTCAAACATCATTGAAAAATTCAATAAACTTTCAAAAGAAGAACAGGTTGAATTTGCTTCAAATAAGAAAAAAATATCTCATGGTGTCGAAGATTATGTTGAAAAGTTAATTGATGTTTATGATGAAGAAGGATATTGGGGTATTGATTACGCTAATACCGAGAATTTATTGAGTGATTTATCAACAGTTAAAGACATAGCCGTTTTAGCTGCAAACCTTTCAAAATATGTGCATTTAGCTACAAGAGGCGCCCATAAGGCAACTCAGCTAAAGCTTAAAATTGGCATAATGGAAAGGGATAAACTAAAACTGGAATTAGCTGAAATCGACAGGCTACTCGAAATAGAATATACCAAGAATGGAGAACAATTTAGGTTTAATGGCGGATTTGGTGGAGGTGGTTTTGGCGGAGGCGGCGCTGACCGTCCTTTTTAATTACAAACAAGAATTCAATCTGAATTATAAACCTACAACAAGTACTAATGAACAACTCTATTTGAATTGTACCATCGAAATAAATTTGTAATTAATCCTAAACTCTTCAGTGGATTGGTCTCGCAATAATGTTTTAATACGAGACGTTTATCTTATTACAGCTATCTCGGTATTGTTTAACGCAACCATTTTCCCTTAAAAACTCTTATTGGAAAATTACTATCAAAAAATTGTTTTTCATTCTACCGCTAGTCCTAATCCTTTCAATGTGTTTATCTGATGACACAAAAGATTATGATTTTTTAGCAGTAACCTGCGCATCTGGCTTCTCTAATCTTTACATAGAACTTGCAGATAGTGAGAATAGCGAAAATCTACTAACTAATGAGACCTATACCGCCTCTGACATTACAATTTCAGGAAATGAAACCATAGAATTTTCGATTCAAGATATAGCTGAAAAGAAAATTTTAACTCTTTCTGACTCCGAATGGGAAATAGGCACTTACAATTATGTTTTAACTGTTGGAGATTCAAATAATTTTGATATAACATTAAAACTCGCCCGTACAGATGTTGAAGGTTGCTGTTCTAATACGCTACTTATTGAATCTTTAGAAATTGACGGCGAAATTCAAGAAGACAACTCCACTATATTCAAAATCCCCATAAATAACCTAGACTAATCTAAATCACTTACAGGGATTATGTATACTATCTAAAACTACTTACAACTAGTTTTATTTCTTTCTCATATATATTGTAATGGGCACACCATTAAAATCAAAATTCTCTCTTAATTTATTCTCTAAGAACCGCTTGTAAGGATCCCGAACATATTGTGGCAAATTACAGAAGAATGCAAATTGAGGATAATTTGTGGGCAACTGCGTTATATACTTGATTTTTACGTATTTATCCTTGTAAGCAGGTGGTGGTGTACGCTCTATAACAGATAACATCACATCATTAAGTATACGTGTTTTCACCTTCTTAGAACGACGTTGGTAAACCTCTACGGCTGTTTCAATAGCTTTGTAGATACGTTGTTTAGTTAAAGCTGATATAAAGAGAATAGGCACATCTACAAAAGGCTCCATCGCTTCTTTAATACGCTGGGTATATTGCTTCATAGTATTGGTCTCCTTATCCTCTATCAAATCCCATTTGTTTACCAGAATAACAATACCCTTGTTATTACGTTGGGCCAACCAGAAAATATTTTCGACTTGACCGTCAAAACCACGCGTGGCATCCAACATCAATAAACAAACATCACAATGTTCAATAGCACGAACAGAACGCATTACAGAATAAAACTCAAGATTTTCCTTCACCTTAGCTTTTCTTCTAATACCTGCAGTATCTACAATATTAAAGTCAAAACCAAAACGATTATACTTTACATCTATACTATCTCTAGTTGTACCCGCAATATCCGTAACAATGTAACGGTCTTCGCCAATTAAAGCGTTTATAAAAGAAGATTTTCCTGCGTTAGGTCTTCCAACCACAGCAAATCTAGGTAACTCATCCTCTTCTTCTTCATGCTCTGGAAGTACTTCCACTAAAGCATCAAGCAGTTCTCCCGTACCGCTACCATTTATACTAGAAAGAGTAAAATAATCACCCAATCCCAAAGAATAAAACTCAACGGCATCTTCTGCACGCTTGGCATTATCTACTTTATTAACGGCTAAGAAAACAGGTTTTTTAACTCTACGTAGCAAGTTGGCCACATCTTCGTCCATACCAGTTATACCACTTTCTACGTCTACCATAAAAATTATGGCATCTGCTTCATCAATGGCAAGTTCTACTTGTTTATCTATTTCCTGCTCAAAAATATCATCGCTACCTTGTACATAGCCTCCTGTATCTATAAGCGAAAATTCTTTTCCATTCCAATCACTCTTTCCATAATGGCGATCACGGGTAACCCCACTCACGGCATCGGTAATAGCTTCCCTTCGTTGAATCAAACGGTTAAAAAACGTGGATTTCCCTACGTTCGGTCTCCCTACAACGGCTACAATAGCACTCATACTTCCTAATTTTGCTGCAAAAATAGTATTAATCCCGATGGAATCGTAATTCTAATCAACTAATCGTAAGGAAATTAAAAAGAGAATCCCCAAATTCCAACTTGAAATTCGGGGATTCTAATATTTTAAATACCTAAAACAGATTATTTTATCTCATAAATTGAAACCGTATTGGACACCTCATTGGTGATAACCAACAAATTTTCACCGTTAGGAGACTCATCTGCAGGAATAACCAAAAGACCTTCTGGCGCCACATCTTCCGTATTGAAAATCCATTCTAAAAATTCTGGAGCAGATGGGTTGGTTATATCATACACCATAGCACCACCTGTTCTTTCAAGACCCACAAATAACAAGGTAGACTCACCAATTTTCAATGTCGTTACCGACTCTGGTTCCGCCCCCTTATCATCACTCCTACCATCTGCTTCACCTTCATCATTATTAAACAAAGCGGGTGCAATCTCAAGTGTTTTCCTTCCTATTTCATCTCCACTATCATAAACCATTTGCCCTTGTGGACTCCAAATAGTAAATGAGCGTGCGCCGTAAGAATATATCTTATCAAAATCACCATCACCATCCGTATCACCATTAGCTGTGGTCGTTTTTAATCTACCTAAATTTTCATCTGCCTGAAGTTCTTCGGCATTAGGAAAAGCAGTTGCATCCAACTCTAGGTCTTTCACCCTTTCTTCTTCTGAATAACCATCATAATCACGAGAATCGCCTTCATTGGCAGAAATAATATACCCGGCTCCTCCTATTTGAGCATAGGTAATGGCATCTGGCATATAAAAACCAAAAACTGGCCATGTCTGAAAATTCCCTACAATATCATCTTTATTACTGGCATCCATAGCATTTTCGGTAAGTGAATGGTCCTTCACCCCCAATCCAAAAATATCTGAAATAGTCATAGCCGTTAAGTCAACTACCGCCATACCATTGTTTTCCTGTAAACTGATATAAGCATATTTGCTATCCTCGGAAACAGCCACATATTCAGGCTCCGTATCCTGAGCCAAAGAGGCACCAGGACCAAAAACCCTAAAGTCATTACCAATGGTTTGCCCGTTATAATTGATAAAAAATAACGTATTTATTTCATTCTTCTCAATATCTATTATACTTACAGAACCCTCAGGATCTACCGTATAATCGTCATTAGGCTCACCTTCGTTAGCCGAAATAATATATTTTCCATTAGGGCTAAAAGCAACCATATCCGGTAATGCTCCCGCATGATATGAATTAGCTAAAGTCATAGTAGCCGTTTCGTACACCTCAATAGTACCGTCCGCTTGTTTGTTTTCATTTTCTAAAGCGATAGCTAAAAGACCGTCATGAACTGCAACACTGTTGGGAGTTCCGGTTAAAGGGATAGAAACTTGTTTTGAAGGAGAGGAAAGCTGAGAAATATCCCAAACAGAAACTTCACTTTCGGTAGGGTTAACGACAAATAGATTATTGGTAGCTGCATCAAAGGCACTAATTTCGGCGAAGCCCTCATCACCGGAACCATTAACGAACCCACCAATTTTAGTAAAGGTGAGTTCTGAAGTGTTTACAATTGAATCTTGGTCTGGATGACCTACAAGGTCTTCTACTTTTTCACAGGAAAAAGTAGTTAATGCAATAAGGATAAGCGAAATGCTTTTAATTTTTTTCATCTTCAAGGTTGGTTATTAATCGCCAAAGATGAAATTTCGAGGTCACTTAAATGTTAGCTTAAGAATAACCAATGTTTAAAAGAACGCTACTAAATAGTTAAGATGTTTTAGTTATTGTATCCAAAACGTTTTAGCTGACGAGCATCACTACGCCAGTTTTTATTGACCTTAACGTACAATTCTAAATGTACTTGTTTACCAAAAAACTTTTCTAGGTCTTTACGGGACTCTACTCCTACCCTTTTAAGGGCGCTACCTTTATGACCAATGATAATACCTTTCTGAGAATCGCGTTCTACCATAATAACCGCTCTCATTCTAATGATATCTTCATCTTCAAAAAATTCTTCGGTATCGATTTCCACAGAATATGGAATCTCTTTTTTGTAGTGTATTAAGATTTTCTCGCGAATAGTCTCGTTTACAAAAAATCGTTCAGGCTTATCCGTCAGTTGGTCTTTTGGATAATATGCAGGTGCTTCTGGAAGTAATTCTATAATACGTTCAAAAACGTTCTTGATATTGAAATTAGATAAAGCCGAAATAGGATGTAATTCTACCGTTGGAAGCATTTCTTGCCAATACTGCACTTGTTCTTCCAACAATTCCTGGGTAGTGGTATCTACTTTATTCAGCAGTAACAAAACTGGAATCTTACTGTTCTTTATCTTTTCAAAAAAAGCTTCGTCCTTTAAAGCCTTTTCACCAATCTCCACCATGTACAAAAGTACATCTGCATCTTCAAAAGCAGACTTTACAAAATTCATCATTGAAGATTGTAGTTCGTAGGCCGGCTTAATGATACCCGGAGTATCCGAAAGAATTGCTTATAAATCATCGCCATTAACGATACCAAGAATACGGTGTCTTGTAGTCTGAGCCTTAGAGGTAATGATGGATAACTTCTCGCCCACAAAAGCGTTCATCAAAGTAGACTTGCCCACGTTGGGGTTGCCAATAATATTTACGAATCCTGCTTTATGCTTTTGCATTTTTGATTTTTTTAAAATAGTCGGCCGCCGCTGCATTAACTTTCGGTGCCAGTAATAAAACGGCAATCATATTCGGTATGACCATAAGTGCATACGATAGATCTATCAGGTTTTTAACCAAATCTAGCGAAGCTACTGCTGCAAAAATAATCATGATTACGAAATACCAGTTGTAAAACTTCCCAATTTTTGCATTAGTCAAGAAAGAAAGGCACTTTACACCGTAATATGAGTACGTAAACAAGGTAGACATGGCAAAGGCAGTTACAATTACCATCAGCAAAACATCGCCATAACCAAAAAGTGTAGTTTCAAATGCCGAAAGTGTCATTACAATTCCGCTACCATCTTCTAAATAAGCGCCACTTAAAATAATAACAACTGCTGTAAAGGTACATACCAAAATAGTATCTATAAATGGACCTAACATTGCCACAAGACCTTCCTTTATAGGATTATCTGTCTTTGATTGTCCGTGATACATAGGAGCGCTACCCAAACCTGCTTCGTTAGAAAACATGGCCCGGCGGACACCTATTATAACCAGCCCCCAGAAACCTCCGGTAACTATAGTATTAAAGTTCCACGCCTCTGTAATTATTAGTTTTAAAGATGGAATAATTTGTGAAGCATTCAATACCATCACAACCACCACAGCTATTAAATATACCATTACCATAAAAGGTACAATAGCAGATGCTACTTTGGCTATCTTTTCTAATCCTCCAAAAATCACGAAAGAAGTAACGGCTGCGAGAATTATTCCTATGCTCAATTTCCAATTTAAATCGCTCATATGGAAGAGAGTTTCGGACGGCTCAACTACGCTCATAAAAGTTTCTGTAAACTGATTTGCCGTAAAGACGCCCAGAAAACCGAATAACCCACAGACCGCAAAGAATATAGCCAAAGGCTTTGCCTTTGGGCCAAGACCTAGAGTGATGTAATACATAGGACCACCCTGTACTTTACCATCTGAATCCGTACTACGGAACATAACCGCTAGACTGCACGAATAAAATTTAATACACATACCGATGATTGCAGTAACCCAAATCCAAAAAACAACACAGGACCACCATCATGAATGGCAATAGCTACACCAGATATGTTTCCCAGACCTACCGTAGCAGCAACTGCTGCGGAAAGCGCTTGAAAAGAACTAACATCACCTTCAGCCTTATCATTATCGTACTTACCCGCCGTAATAGCTATGGCATGACCAAAGTAACGGTACGGCAAAAACTTGGAGTAAAACACTAAAAAGAGACCGCCTCCAATAAGTAAAAGAAACATTGGCCACTCTGTATAAGGCAGCGCGGCAGAAATAAAATCGTTTATTGTATCCATAAATAGGCTTGCAAGCCCCGAAGATATGGAATTTGGATATTTTTTAAGGTATGCTTAAAAAGATTCTGCTCTAAGTTTGGAATTAAGTAAAAAACAGTTGTATATTTGCAGCCCGTTACAAATAGTAGCGCACCTTTATCTCGTCAGCCTAATGACCTGAAGTCGCAAGACAAGTGAGATAAAAACCCATATCGCGGGGTAGAGCAGTAGGTAGCTCGTCGGGCTCATAACCCGAAGGTCGCTGGTTCGAGTCCAGTCCCCGCTACTAGAAAAAAGGCTCTTGAGAAATCAAGAGCTTTTTTTATGCCCAATTTTTAGGGTTGGTTATCTGCCTATAGAAAAGCTCCACATTCGTACTAGAATAGTTGATGCCAATACTAGAACAAGAGACTCCAAATTTAAGATTCACAAATAAAATCTACTATTCAACACCCTTTAAGTCAATAATCTTCCCTCTATTAATGGAATCATTTACCAGCAAATACAACAAATTAATTGCCTGATACATAACCATACTTAATTTAAAGTTCTTTTGAGAAACAAAAGTGGACATATTCAAATGCACTTTAAGAACCAACTCTTTTTGCTAATTATGAGGTTGAAAGACACGTATTAAAAGGCAAAAAATATTAAATAGGAAGATTATGGATAGAAGAAAATTTATAGCACATACACTGCAAGCGGGAACTTTTGTTGCAATGTCTGCAACACCTGATTCGGAATGAAGAATTTAAATTTTATGCAAAAGGATTTGTTCTTTAAAATCTCGTTGGCACAGTGGTCTTTCCACAATGTCCTACGGGCGGGAAAAATGGATAATCTTGATTTTCCTATAAAAGCCAGAAGCCTAGACTGTGAAGGATTAGAATATGTTAACCAATTTTTTATGGACAAGGCAATGGATAAAAAATATCTTGCTGAAATGAATAATAGAGCCAATTCTGAAGGGGTTAAGAATGTTTTAATCATGATTGACCAAGAAGGACAACTGGCTGATGCAGATTCTAAAAAACGTTTACAGGCCATAGAAAATCATCGCAAATGGATTGATGCGGCCCACTTTCTTGGATGCCATGCCATTAGAGTGAATTTAGGCGGGGGAGTTGAAAAGACAGAGGCCAATAAAGCAGCTATTGATTCATTACAAAAGCTTGCGGATTTCTCCGCAGGTTCTAATATCAATATTTTAGTTGAAAATCATGGCGGGTTCTCTTCCAATGGCACATGGTTGGCGAATATTATGAAAAATGTTGAGCGTAAAAATTGTGGCACTTTGCCAGATTTTGGCAATTTCTGTATCAAAAAAAATAAAAATCGAGAATGTTTAGAAGAGTATGATAAGTACAAAGGGATTGCCCAGATTTTGCCCTTTGCTAAAGGAGTAAGTGCAAAAGCAAGTGAATTTGATTCTGCTGGAAATGAAAAGAACATAGATTATTTAAAAATGATGAAACTGGTCAAAGAATCAGGATATGAAGGCTTTATCGGCATCGAATTCAGCACATCCTCCGCTTCAGAAGAAGAAGGAATAAAAATGACGCGGGACCTGCTTATACGTGCCGGTTCTCAAGTTTAATTCTGCAATTTAAACCCATTGAAAACAGTAAATTATGATAAATTTTAAGTCTATTCTACTTAGTGCAATTACTGCTTTTCTATTTAGTTATCAGGGAAACGGCCAAGACTCCTCTAAAATAAATAATGAATTTATTGGAAATTGGGCAATCATATTACCTAACGGTCATCCGGCGTGGTTTTCATTTAATATAAACGGAGGTGTTATGAACGGAGAAATCTGGACTGTGGGTTTGGGAAATGCCATTTCCGACTTAAGGTTCAAAGCCGATACACTTTATTATAAAAGAAAACTAAAAATAGGGGCTCCCAATTATCCTGGAGGGCCACCAACTGGAGAGAAAGTAGAGGTTTCCAACAAAGCAGTGATAACAGGAGATGTCATAAAAATGATAATGTATGTACCATTGCAAGATGGCACTTTTGATACTCAAGAATTTAAGGGAAAACGGCTACCACCTTTACCCCTGAAACCTGATTTAGATAAAGTAAAATTCGGAGCGCCTATCGCCCTTTTCAACGGGAAGGATTTATCTGGATGGCGTTTGACCAATCCAAATCAAATTAATGGCTGGAGGGCCGAAAATGGCGTTTTGGTTAACGAAACTCCAAAACTCAATTTTGACCCATTTTCAAAATATGGCAACCTGCGGACGGATGGCGAGTTTAAAGACTTTAATCTGCAACTAGAATTCAACGTACCAAAGGGTGGAAATAGTGGTATATATCTTTGTGGAAGATATGAGACACAAGTTGTAGATAGAGATAGTAGAATGCAAGGTCTACAAGGTGTAGGTGCCCTTTTTGCTAGAATAGCGCCTTCTGAAAATGCAGGAAAAGTTGGCGGAGAATGGCAAAAATATGATATTACTTTGGTTGACCAACATGTTACTATTGTCCTTAACGGCAAAAAAGTGGTAGATAATGCTCCGATTTTAGGGGCTACAAAGGGAGCACTTGATGCGGACGATACCAAACCCGGTCCCATTTACTTTCAGGGCGATCATACAGCTGTTAACTATAGAAATATCATGCTTCGTCCTAGAATCAACCCAAATTATATACAAAAGGATTCCAGTGATTCCGAATTTTCAAAGTTTGATATCAATGGAGACAACAATTTAATAGCTACAGAAATTCCTTTATTCGAACAAGATGTTTTTGACCAAGCAGATGCCAATGTTGATTGGCAATTATCCATGAAAGAGTTTAAAAGTTATAACGCCTATAAAAAACGAATACAGTCCGAACGCGCACTGATACCTAAAAACGCAAGAGCATTTCGTGACATTCCTTATATACAAGATGGGCATAACAGACACACATTAGATCTTTATTTATCAGATAGTACAAAGTTCAAAAAGCCCTATCCGCTTGTAATATGGGTTCATGGAGGTGGTTGGCAAAAAGGCACCAAGCAACTTTTTGGGAAGCAGGCCTTTCTCTTAAAGCATGGTTTTGCCATGGCTTCAATAAATTATCGCCTTACTAGAGAATCGCAATTCCCAGAACAGGTTTATGATTGTAAGGCAGCTATCCGCTACCTCAGAAAATACGCCGATCAATATAAAATAGATGCCAACCGGTTCGGACTCTGGGGTTCATCGGCAGGTGGACACTTGGTTTCATTGATAGGTACTACTGGCGGCTTACAAGAATTAGAAGGGAGCCTTGGCGTGACAGATGCTTCTAGCGAGGTACAAGCCGTTTGCGATTGGTTTGGCCCATCAGATTTAAATCAAATGAATGCCTCTTCAACAGACAAATCAAAAGGCGAAAAACAAAACATTCAACCCATCGTGAAGTTCCTTGGAGGACCTTTTACAGAAAAGCAAGAGGCTGCAAGAAAAGCTAGCGCCATAAACTACATTTCAAACAACCATCCGCCATTTTTAATTATGCATGGCAATAAAGACCCTTTGGTGCCAATTGAACAGAGTGAACTGTTTTACCAAGCGTTGCAAAAAAAGGAGTGGATTCTGAATACATCATCGTAAAAGACGCCGGACATACTTTCTTTATGGGTAAAAAGGAACATGTTAAGGTTGTAAATTTTTTCAATGAAAAACTAAAGAAATAATCGAACAAAAACATAAACTTGATGATTAAGCACATATTCCACTTTGTAACATTCTTATTCTTGGGCACCACCACAATTCTTGCACAAACCCAAGAAAGGCCCAATGTAGTTATCATTTATGGTGATGATGTAGGTTATGGCGATGTTGGGGCATATGGTTCTACTATGATTCCAACACCTAATATTGACAAACTAGCCAAAGAGGGCATTCGTTTTACGGATGGACATTGTTCTGCAGCAACCTGTACCCCGTCACGCTATTCGTTGCTCACAGGAGTTTATGCTTTTCGAAATAATATAAATGTACTGCCTCCCGATGCTCCGTTGACCATCTCTACCGACGCATATTCGTTGCCTAAACTTTTTAAAGAGGCCGGGTATACCACAGGCGTAATAGGAAAATGGCATCTAGGCCTTGGTTCTAAAAATGTAAAGACCGATTGGAATGGCAATGTAAAACCCGGCCCATTAGAAATAGGCTTTGACAGTAGCTTTTTGTTGCCTTCCACAAACGATAGGGTTCCCTGCGTTTTTTTGGATAATTACACTGTACTAGGTTTGGATAGGAAAGATCCGCTTTTCGTTAATCGCAAATTGGAACCCGTACAGAATCAAAAGAACACCCAATACCCAGATGGGATAAAAAATCCTGAGGCAATGACGTATTATTTAAATTCGGGAAGCGGCCATAACAATAGTGTCATTAATGGTATTGGACGTATTGGATATATGTCAGGAGGAAAATCTGCACTTTGGAACGATGAGACCATTTCTGATGTCTTCATCGAGAAAACAAAGGCTTATATCAAAGAGCACAAGAACGAACCTTTCTTTTTGTACTATGCCGCGCAGGATATACATGTGCCAAGGGCTCCACATTCAAGATTTAGAGGCTCAACCGAACTTGGTTACCGTGGAGATGCCATGGTGCAATTTGATTGGGCTACCGGGGAAATTATGAAAGCCTTGGAAGAAAACGGACTCACCGAGAATACCATTGTTATCTTCTCCAGTGATAACGGCCCCACTTATGATGATGGATATGATGATGGTACGACCATTGACCGTTCTTTCGGGGAAAATGATAGAGGCCACGATGCTTCGGGAATCTACAGAGGAGGTAAATACCAAATTTATGAAGGCGGAACACGAGTACCGTTTATTGTTCGATGGCCTGAACGGATAAAACCGGGAGTCTCTGACGCCATGGTCAACCAGATTGACTTTATCGCTTCTTTTTCGGAACTACTTGACCAAAAAATACCGGATAATCAAGCCATGGATAGTCAAAACACACTCAATGCCTTTTTGGGAATCAATCCAAAAGGAGCTACATATATGCTTGAAGAAAATAGAACGCAAAAGGCAATACGTAAAGGCGATTGGAAATATATTATTGGGGCATTCAAAAAAACCAAAGATACCGGACCAGAACTCTACAATCTTAAGACAGATCCCGGCGAGCAGAATAATATTATTGCACTTCACATGGACATTGCCAAGGAAATGGATGCCCAATTGAGAAGTATTATTAATAAAACTGAAGGCAAATAAACCTTTAAATTCTGAATAACAATTACAGAAAGTCTAGCTAAAATGAATCACCCAAAATATTTTCTAATATTCTTATTCGTCGCTCTAATAAATTGTAAAAGCGCAAATACAAAAACTCAAGTTAACGAGGTTCTTACAGCACAAAAACCAAATATAATTTGGATTATTACCGATGAGCACAACTTTAGAACCTTAGGCTGCTATCGCAATCAATTAACTCCAGACCAAGCATTGCAATGGGGACCAGATGCCTTTGCAGAAACACCTAATATTGATTCGTTAGCAAAAAACGGAACAATTTTCAATCGCATGTATGCTAGTGCACCCGTTTGCACACCGTCCAGAGCTTCTATGTTTACAGGTATTTACCCAGCAACACTAGGAATTCCTAATAACTCCAATAAAATAGGAGATGGTAAATATTTAAAACCAGATGTTACAACTATTGCCGATGTTTTAAGTAGAGCGGGGTATTTTACAGGGTATTCAGGAAAATGGCATTTAGCGGAAAGCAGAGATAAATCTGGAAATAAAGATAAAGATGAGTGGTGGTCACCATATCCCGTTGGTGCCCCAGAAGACCATTACGGATTTCGAGATACTAAATTCATGTTCCTAGGCGGACATGATAAGTACAAAGGAATTGACGCTGCCGGAAACCCATACAGAGCTGATAAAAAAGTAAAATTAATTGGAACCGATCAATACGGACAGCCACTTTTTAAAGACAGTAAGTCTAACAATGTTAAACATACTACAGATTGGTTGGCAGATAGAACTATAGAGTTTATAAATGAGCATAAGAACAAACCTTTTTATTATGTAGTTAGTATACCAGATCCTCATACTCCAAATACCGTAAGAGCTCCCTATGATACAATGTTTGCAGATGTAAACATAGAATTACCTGCAACTTACGGTAATGCATATAAAAACAAGGATAACAAAGCATTGCCTAAGTGGCAAAAGCCAGATGGGAAAACCAAAAATCCCGAAAAATTAAAGAAGGAAATACAGCAATATTTGGGTATGGTAAAACTTATTGATGACAATATTGGCCGTATCATACAAAAGCTAAAAGATGATGGCATTTTTGAAAACACAATTGTTGTTTTCTCATCAGATCATGGCGATTTGTTAGGAGAACATGGGCGTGCTAATAAAGGAACAATTCATGAAGGTTCTGCTAAAATACCTTTTATAATGGCGCAAGGCAGTAAAGGTAAATCACCATTAGTTCCAAGAGATTTTGTAGTAAACAAAGCTGCTAATAATACTGATTGGATGCCTACTTTTTTAAGCATGCTAAATATAGATTGCCCCAACGTAGCCGGAAGAGACTTGTCTCCTCTACTATCTAATAAACAACCAGAAAACTGGAATGATGTTACATTTTCAAAACTAGGTTTTTATGCAGCTATTAGTGATCAATACAAACTTTATGTAACAGCTAAAGAAGAACCTTGGCTATTAGATATTAAAGCGGACCCCAATGAGACGACAAATTTTATTAATAATGCGGAATATGTTCAGGTAATAAAAAAAATGGCGAAAGACCTAAAGGGTTACATGAAAAACAACAATGATGATAACAAAGCCATTACCGAAAAATTTGACTATTTAATTTTAAATTAAGTAAACCTCAACCAAGGAAAATAACCTGTAAGCAGTGTTTGCGGCTTGAATAAAATAAAAAACATGAAAAAAGTAGTATCAGTGATAGTATTTGTAATAGCTAATTCGCTGTTTTCACAATCTGTAACCATCCCTAAAGACCAATCTTTTTATAATCCTGATATTAAATCTTATCATAGGACAATCAAAAAACCAAACCATTCAAATAACCACTCCCAGCTCATTCAAGACGCCATTGATGAAATTGAGCAAAAAGAAGGAGGTATTCTAACTATTGAAGCAGGAAATAACAATGTTTATATCATAAACGAAGAAATTAAAATTAAGTCCAATGTTCACATTAAAGTAAATCCTAATGTGATTTTTAAGAGCACTAGCCCAAGGAAAATTGCATTTTTTTCGGCAGGAAAATACGAACCTCAAAGAGTTACCAATTTTAGCTTAACCTCTACAGATGCAAAGAAGTACTTTACATTTGATTTCTTAAATCGACCTGCTGGAAAAAAAAATTACTACAAAAGCTTTAACCCTTGGTGGTGTTCAAAACTTCAAGGTTTCAAACTTCATAATCAATGATAATTCTACACCTCATTCAGGAATTACAGTAAACCTATTAGAAGTTTCTAAAAAGAAATATCTATTTGCCAAGGATGGCATTATTGAGAATATTAAAATTACCAATAGTCATTACGGTTATGGCCTTGGTCCAATGTCAAGCTGCAGAAAATGTTTTATACCGTAATTTAATTGGAGAAGGTGGCGCCACACTTAGGTTAGAAACAGGGGCTATTGGAAAGCCCTATTTGGCAGATAAATCTATTATTATAAACAACTTATATGGTAAAAATATAGTTTGTAAAAACGGACAAGCAGCTGTTACACTTTCTCCTCATACGATTAAAAATGGCAAAGTGTTTATAGATGACCTCACTGCGGATAGTTGTGAGGCAGGAGCCATTGTTGCTGCCGGGTTTTTAAGTGCAAAAAAAGAACAAAGAGATAAAAAGGGAAATGCAATCAATGGCCACACTTATGGATATTTTGATGCAAATTCAGTAATCTCCAATTTAAAAGTAATTTACGGAACCAATGCACAGTTAAGACCTTCAAGAAGACCCTTTGTACCCTGTGCTCAGAGAAATTTGATCAGTACACATAAAAATCCAGACCAAGAAAGTTACACAGGACCTACAATTGCAGGTATTATTTATTTTGCTAAAGGAGGAACCAGAACAGATAGAGGATTTTATACCGTTAAAACACCCGGTTTGGAGTTGAAAAATTTTCCGTTAGTAAATGGAAAAATGGAGAATAAAGAGTTTGTGGCATCCACCAAAGAGTTTTTAACCGGATGCGATAAAAATTAGGCAGTACATTTAGAAAACAAGACCCTAAAAACGCTCAAAAAATTTCAGTGGTTTTCCCAACGCAAAAAAAATCAGAGCTGATTCTACCTATAATTAGAACTCTTAAATACGTTTAGTCTTTATCTATATCTACGACAATAACTTCACCTTCTTACGTTGAACTCAAGTTTGAGCTCATTCTATATGTTACATATGATATTTATGGGCCAACCGCTGGCAGTTGTGCCCATATAATTTAATTAAACCCTAATTATCAGCGTCACATTCATCAACATTATGGGATATCAATGAAAAAATTCCCATCTTTCAATAAGATTAAAATCTAAATAGGTGCGCTTCAAACCTTAAGCAGAATTGGCTCAGCTATACTGCTTAATATGGTGTTCTCTATTCAATATAAATTAGTCTGTCACTGTTATTGTAAATGTTTGCTCCGCTTTCCATGTACCTTCAACATTTGTGGCACCAGTTACGGATTCTTCAAAAGTATTTACTAGTTGCACTTCATGTACGCCAACCTCTGTAAATAGCACATAGGCAATAGATTCCGAAGTAACAACGCCTCCATTAGGTATAATGAACGGAGTATATATAGTGTCTGTTTCCTTAAAACTAGAGTTTAAGAACCTACTTCCTTTCGGAATACGCCACTCATGACTTATTGCTCCACGTGATAAATCTTTAAAGGCCAAATATTTATTTACACTTACCGTTTTTTCTATTTCATTATAGGTATCCTTAGGCGACACCCACCAAGTAAAGCTTGAAAAATCTCCATAAGGTGCTGTATAATCTTCTTCTTCACAACTGGTCAAAAAGACCATTGTTAGCAGGCAAATAGATAGGTTTATTATGTACTTCATTTTTTCTAAGTTTTAGTTGATTTCCTGATTATTAAGAATTTCACTCTGGGGAATTGGTAGGTAAGCGGGGTTTGGTGATGCCCATGCATTTGCTGCATCTGTATATTCTACAAACTCTTTCTTTTGGACCTTTTTCTAGCAAACTTTGTTTCCTTAAAGCTTCCTTACCCTTTGCATCTGTATAGCTAAAATCGGTTAGATGAAAAGGTGTCATGCTTAACTCACTGAACCTTTCTTGTGCAACTCCCCATCTACGTAGGTCTATAAAACGTGTTGAAAAGCCTTCTACGGATAATTCTAATGGATATTCTTTAAACATTAAATGATCCATTAAAGTTGATTCTGTATAAACCTCTCCATCAAAATCATGCGGCGAACCATCCGAAACTCCTAAAAGTTGTAACCCCCAACGTTGTCTTATTTGGTTGATGTACGAAAGTGCTCCGTTTATATCCCCAGTTTTAGTCAAACACTCGGCATACATTAAATAAACCCCCGACAGGCGGTTAACAACAATGTTTCTACCAGATTTCCAAGGGCTGGTACCTGTATCAAATTCGGCACTAACAATATCATGGTTTGTATATTTTTTATAGTACGAAAAAGAGGTCTTGTCAAAAGCAGTTACCTGGGGCGCATTGAATAAGTAATAAGGTGACAAAGTATCGTTTACTACTGCTATACTTTGTGAACCTCTTAAAGGTATAGTCCGCAATTGGCCGGTTACATCACCATTAATATAATTCCGGGAATCCTGAGTATCCATGGGTTCATTGGAGTATTCATATGTAAGCCATGCCGAAGGTAGCAGAATACCCTGTCCTCCAATAGTTCTACCTGCTGCCACGTTTCTACCGCTAGGTGCTGAATAACGGGAAAGCCTATGAAAAAATGATTGTTCGTCAAAATTGCCATCCTCTAATTGGTGATCTATTGAATAGTTTATCTCAAAAATAGATTCCGAATTAAAATCACCTGTATTCGTAAATAATATAGATACATCTGTTTCCAGACTATAACCATAAGCTCCATTATTGATTACATCTTTAAAATATATCATGGCCTTTTCATAATTGCCTTCATATAAATAACTAGTACCCAATATGGTTGCTACTGCACCGGCATCTACCCGCGTTTTTTGATCAAATTGTGCCGGTAAGTTCTGGTAAGCGTACTCCAAATCTTCCCTGAAAAAATTGATTACCTCTTCTGAAGTAGAAAGCTTTTTGGAATAGTCAGTAGATTCTTGAGGAATTTTATCTCGAATAATTATTTTACCATCGTTAAAAATATTGTGCAGATAGAAGTGCATAAGTCCTCTAAAGAAACGAGCCTGAGCCATTTGTTCCGTCCATCGCTCGTTACTTTTTAAATCTGGGGACATTCCGTTAAGTCCCTCAATTACCTGATTTGCCCTCCATATTACACGGTACTTAGAATCCCATTGTTTTCCCACAGCGGCATTATCTGCCAGTAAACGCTGTTGGTACCAAGGCAGATAGGCTCCAGTAGGGTTGGTTCTCTTACCGGGGTGGGCTAGATCGGTGCGAAAAAATTCGTCTTCAATATCCAACACCCAATTGTCTAGCATGGCACCATAAACAGATGTTAGGTTAGATTCCGATTCTTCTAAACTAGTCCAGTACGTATCCGTAGAAAGTGAATTGGGGTTTTGTTCATCCAAATAATCCGAACAGGATTGTAAGGCTCCTGCCAGCATTACTATTACGAAGTATATTTTATTTTTCATGATTTATATTTTACAATTAAAATGAGATATTAACACCTAATGAATACAACTGTGTCAAAGGAAATTTTGATAGATCTAATCCCCTTTGAGCTATATTTCCTCCGCCTACTTCAGGGTCATAACCATCGTAACCGGTTAATGTTAAAGGGTTTTGGGCAGAGACAAAAAGTCGCAGTTTGTTCATTCCAATTTTTTCGGAAACATCAGTGGGCAACGTATACCCCAATGAAACTAACTTCAGTCTAAGGTAATCGCCATTTTCTATCCAAAGATCAGTATCCCCATTGTAATTAGGGTGTCTACCTGCTCTATCTATATAAAAAGGTATATTGGAAGAGGTGTTATCAGGTGTCCACATGTTAACCAGATTTTGGTGCCGACCCCTTGTCATTGCATCTGCCTTTGTTCCATTAAGAATTTCAGCACCCACAGAAGCATACCAGTTCATAGATAGGTCAAAATTTTTGTAAGCCCAGTTTAGATTAAAACCAAGTTCAAAATCGGGTAGGCCACTACCGGAGTAAACCCGGTCATTATCGTTTATTACGCCGTCCCCAGCATCAGGAATACCATCATTGTTAGTATCTACTGTAGGCTGATCCGTGTACATTAAATCTCCCAAACGTGCGTTTATGTCCAGTTCTTTATACGCCTCCAATTGTGCTTCGTTCTTTATGGTACCATTGGTTTGGTGTAGATAAAATGCTGCAGCCTCCCTCCCTACTACAAAGACGGTTACAGGAGTTCCCAACAATTGGGCATTAGGATTAAAAATCAAATCATTGCCTTCTGCCATTCTAGTAATCTCATTTCTATTTTTGGTAAAGGTGGCCCCCATACTTAAAGTACTTTGGCCCAAATTGGCTCTATAATTGGCTCCAATTTCCAAACCTTTGTTGGTCATATCCCCAATATTAAGCGTAACATTTTGAGGCTGGCCATTTACCACTCCTGTTGACCCAGCAAACGAATAGGGAACAACATATCCTCTTTATTAGTTACATAATAATCTGCGGTTAAAGTAAATTTGTTGTTAAAAAACCCAAGATCTATTCCTATGTTATTTGAAACCGAAGTTTCCCATTTAACGGATGGATTGGCATATTGAACAATTGCCGATCCCAATGTGACATTCAGGTCGTTCTCATCAAATATATAGTCACGTTCTTGCGATACCGTTGATGCAAAAACATAATCGCCAAAACTATCATTACCCACAGTACCTTGGCTGGCCCTGATTTTAAAATTGTTGATTGTTGGTAGCAAATTTTTCCAGAAGCCTTCATCGGAAACATTCCAAGCTGCCGATATTGAGGGAAATGTTCCCCATCTGAAGTCCTTCCCAAATTTACTTGAGGCATCACGACGAGCAAGAACGCTCAGCAGATATTTACCTTTATAATTATATTGCAGTCGTCCAAGAAAACCAACATTTTTTCTCACATAGTTAAACCCTGAATCTGCCGTTTGGTCTTGAGATGATCCGTTTAAAACTTGGACTGCATTGGACACTACCCCATTTCGTCCTGAAAGAAAGGATTGAAAATTTCTCTCATCAAAAGAACTACTTACCAATGCATCTATGTTGTGGTTCCCGAACGACTTTTTATAGTTTAGACTACCGTCCCAACTAAACGTGCTCAATCTAGAAGCTTCTGCAGAAACACCACTTTTTAAGGGGTCTACTTCAGAAAATCCCGTTGCTATATCAATAAGCTCAAATTTTGGTCGGAATATATTGCGAATGGTGTTCGTTACGTTCGTTCCTATTCTGGAGGTAAAGTTTAAACCCTCAGCAATATTTCTGGTAACACTTAAACTTGCATTAATTTTATCTGTCCTTTCCCTAT
Organism: Zobellia laminariae; assembly: GCF_030553095.1. Taxonomy (GTDB): domain Bacteria; phylum Bacteroidota; class Bacteroidia; order Flavobacteriales; family Flavobacteriaceae; genus Zobellia; species Zobellia laminariae. The sequence goes on from NZ_CP130738.1 coordinate 1,029,214, forward strand.
CCCTACGCTTAATATTTTGGGCCACAGTATTCAAAGGAGTTGTAACCCCTCCATTACCCTCTTCAATATAGAAGACATCTGAATCTTGATCCAAAATAGGAAAGTAAGGTCTATATCTAATTGCGTTAGTCAATAGATTATCCGTAGCTCTTTTATTATCCTCTAAAATATAGCCTACACTAGCGTCTATCTTCCAATTGTCCGTATTATAAGTTGTAGTAGCTCTACCATTGTATCTTTTAAAGTTAGAGCCAGTGAGCACTCCATCCGCACTAAAATAACCTCCGACTACATTATAGGTAAACCCACTGGCACCACCTGAAACGTTAAGGCCGTATGTTTGGCTTTCTGCATGGTCTACCAACACAAAATCGGTAAAATCATTATCATTATTCAACCATTCTGGTCTAGCTGGGTAAGGCGAAAAGGCTTCTGGGAAATAATTGTTCTGTTGTGTTTCAAAATACAACTGATCTTCGGTATTCATTATAGGCGTTCCAGAACCCAATCTTTGTATTCCGTAAGTATGGTCTAAATCTACTTTCATAGACCCCTCTTTACCTCTTTTGGTCGTGATGAGAATTACACCCGCGGCACCACGTGTACCATAAACAGCAGCAGAAGCAGCATCCTTTAATACGTCTATAGTTTCAATCTCATTAGGACTCAAACGTGGATCTCCCTGCTGTGGAATACCGTCTACAACAAATAGTGGTGTATTTGATCCACTTAGCGATGTAATTCCCCTAATTTGGATATTAGATTGCGCTCCAGGCTCGCCTGAAGATGCCGTAATGTTTACACCGGCAATCTGGCCCTGAAGGGCGCTGCCCAAATCCGGAGTTACAAACTCCTTTATAGCTTCTGCCTTTACCTGAGACACTGCTCCGGTCAATTCTTTCTTTTTAACAGTTCCAAATCCGATAACGACAACTTCGTCCAATTCAGAAGCATCAATTTCCAAATCAGCATTAATTGTTGTCTTACCATTAATTGTAATTTCCGTGTTCTTATAACCTATATACGAGAATATCAAAGTAGTACCACCCTGTGGCACATTTATGCTATATAGTCCATCAAAATCACTAGTTACGCCAACGGAAGTTCCTTTTACAACTACATTGGCGCTAAGGCAAGGGCATACTATCATCTGAACTTGTGATTTTTCCTGTTACTGTAATTTCTTGTGCGTGCATCCATGAAAATGAGAGGCACAGAAGTATGAGCAAACGGAACGATTTGCGTCTTACAGGGTTGGTTTTTTTTTGAGTTTTTTTCATTTTGATTTATTTAACGGTGTGCTAATTATTTGTTAAAACTCCATTAAATGAAGTACAAAACTGTATTTAAGCGTAAAAAAAATGTAGCTATCCGTAAAAAACACAAATACAATCAATTGAATATCAATAAATTATATCATTCTCAATTAAAGAGTAGTATTTCTAAAGCTCACTTTATACAATAAGAGTGGGTTTATGAGATTTATAGGGCTGATAATATATGTGAAGAAATAAGGCCTATTTTAAGAAAGGGTTAATCCAATAAATTAAAACTGTTAGGACTAAATTGTTATACTACTATATTTTGCAAGAAGTATTTAAATGGACTTTAAATCAAGTTCATTTTAAAATTTGTTTCTGAAAAGAAATGCTTTAGGTCTTATAAACAGCTTTTAATTTGGCACGAGTTAGTTACACTTTTACTTAGTAAGATATGTCAATAAAGCGCATTGACCCAGCAGGGACATCTACACTTAAAGAGTTATCCTTATGTATGAGTTCTTCCCCGCTCAAAATATCTTTTACTGATTTAGGATACCTGTTTTGAAATTGAATGGTAGCGATTCTCTTTTTAGGGTTGATATAACCTGGATCAACCAATACTACCCTACTATGGTATTCGTCTATTTTAATGACTGACCAAGATACCCCAGTGACTATTACAGCTAGGTTTTCTACACCTTTTCCTGCGGCTTCTTTCATGATTTGTCCAAATTTAGAAGCAATAATAGATTGGTCATTTTTATATCCATTTTTTCCATCAGTTACAATATATGAGAAGTCTTTTTTCTTTAAATCAGGCTGGTATTCCACTGGTGCTATTGGAATCATTCCATAAGGTAGTGTTGGCATATAGTTTAGCCAACGATACTCTACCCCCAGCATTTTGGAAAAATCATAATCCGGTATATTGGTGCCCGCCCAATGCATTTGCGCAACCGAAAAAATTGCTTCTTCATCATCTTCCTGATATTGCAGTAAATTATGATGACTATCTACCGAATGGACAAGATGTTCATCTATATTTTTAATTAAATGCCATGACCCTATTGACTGTATATTCTCTTTTTCTACAACTGGTAGCACCCCCGATGTCATTAAGGCAAAAAGCACATCGTAACCTTGGTTCTTCAACAAAGGGGTTATTAAAGATGATACCATAACGAGCTCCGTAAGCAGCCATAACAACTCCTTGCCTTAAAAAGGGGGAAATAGAATTTTGTCCCCCTGGAGAAAGTGGTCTCCAACTAGTAGGGTTGTCATCCACCAAACGCATTGCAAAATCATTTATATAGCCGCCAGCATACATACCAATGCGACCCGCTAAGTTTAAGTCTTGTATTCTGTTACTTGTGTCTTCAGAAGCGGGAACCAAAATATCATTGTACTGGTCAGAGAAAAAGAGTTCCTTCCATAATGGCAAATGAGATGTAGCCGCCCAGAACATATTTTTATTTCTAAAATAGAGCTTTGCACGATTGTGTTTGCGAATGGCCTTGGCAAGCCTAGGCATATAATCATTAACAAAATGTATCACTCTGGGGTCTTCTACATTGTCCATTTCGGCATAAATAAAGCCATAACAGGTGTTAGGAGCTACCTCTAATACTTTTTCTAGTGTTTCTATCCGAATATAAAAAGGGTCATTACCATGCCCTGCCCAAAAAGCAAATGGATGTCCGTTAGCTTCAAATTCTTTAGCCATTTGTATAATATCTTCCCGAGAATCTTTATAGTTCCCCCGCTTATCTTTTTTTAATGCAATGGGCCCCATAATGAGTTCCAGTTCTGAGCGTTCCGTACTCTCTTTTGGAGCTTTTTGAGTTATAATTTTTATAGGCGCTCCATTAAGCTTTAGAACCTTGTCATTGGGTTGCTTGGCAGTAATCATTACCCATTCCTTTTTGGAGGAACTTTGGTATTCAGGTAACTTAAAATTTAAAGTTTGTTCATAAAGCTTCTGTATGTTTTTCTCGACCTCAAGCATTCTTCCTCCTTTTTCATATCTAGTCGTAATCCAATCTTGTTTATTCAAGTCAAAAAAATGTAGGTAGTCACCGCCGTCAACCGTACCGGCTGCTACGAGTTGATTGGTGTTAGCATCAACGGCAAAGTCATTATATACCATTGCACCATACCTCTCACCGCTTTGTCCTAAGACTTTACCTTTTATATCAAGAGTTTTTGTTATTCCACCATGTTGAAACATTATCAACTCTTGATTTTCAATATAAGTTCCTTGTGAATGCGCATAGCGTTGGGTTTCTTTTTTCGTGCCTTGGTACTGCATAAGAATCTCAAAATTGCTATTTAAAGCCATTATGTAAGATTTGAAATTCAGGTCCCCGAATAATAATATATCGTCTTTTTGATCATGGTCGAAATCAGCAATAGTAATATCGGTGACCATAGCACGAGTCATATTTGCATCTGGCACCTTTTTTAATGATAAGGATTTTATTGTTTTTTTGGATAATGGGTCCATGAAACCAAAATAATCCCACCTAAATTTATCGTGAGAGTAAGTCATAATAAATAGACTTTCTTTTTTTGCGTCTAAAAATTTACCTGACTCTATTTTTCTTACAACACCTTTTATTTTGGTAACGGAAACTAAGTTTCCCTTTGCATCCAGCTCGTATAATTTATTATCATTGCCTCCAGCAAAGATCTGAACCTTTTCATTTTTTATTACTGCCACTTCCGAGAATCGGACCTTGTGTTTCGGCTTAAATTCCCAAAGTAATTCGCCATCAACGTCATGACAGTAAATATTTCCATTTGCGCTGGCCGAAATAAGTTCGTCTATACCATCATTATTTATATCCGCAGCATTAATTTCAAACAACACAGCTTTTGGTTCTAGAGTCATTCTCCACAATCTTTTTCCTTTAATATCGTGGGCCGAAATAGCACCATCCAGCTCTGAGGTATACAAAAATGACGTGCTACCAGACTTTGCTACAACAACATGGGTTACACCTGCATTATCTTCAACAACTTGTGACTTTAAACAAGTAGTGCATAAAAAGAATGAAATTATTACAAGACGGATAATCATTTTTTTGTTTTTAACAGTTAATGGAGGACTAACTTTATTCGCTGGAGCAAAGTCATTTTCCTGTGTGTTTATCTCAAAAACAGCAATAAGAATAAAACAGTCTAAAGGCTTCACAATTCCCAACCGGAACTAAAAGGGAAATTCATGATTAAAATTATCATACCTGTATCTTAGAGTAAACAAAATGTAGTTGTATGTATATACATAGATAAAGTGGCTATCTTCTAAAAATAAGATGTTGAGTAGTAATAAATGAAGTAAAACTTTTCCTCCCCTAAAATATATACAGCAAATAGTAATTAAAAAAAACTCTGAAATGTCTATTTTTCTTCTGGTACCCTAATGCAGATAACTAATACCATAAACCTCCTTTTCGTGGGTAGGTCAATAAGAATGTTACAAAAGAAGATAAGTTATCCATATTGGTTACCGATAAAAAAAATGCTGAAATTAATGAAATGAAATCCGGTACTTTAAAATTTCAATACGAGGTATTATAGTAATAAAAAACAAGTAAAGAGCTTGAAAAAAAAATAGCCTTCCGCTCCGAAATGAGCTTACTCCTAACTTATAATATGATTGAGATAGATATAGAGTGTGTCTGAATTAAATAAGCTATATTATCTATGGCAAGCTCTGTCGCCAAATTTCATATTTATAAATTTGTTTGAAGAACTATAGATTTCATAATATAAAACATGCTTAACTCCACATCCTTAAGTTTTGAAAGATATTACAAACTTTCGGCCATATTTTTTTTGGTGTTTCAATTTTTATACCCTCAAGAAACACCGCCAATTATAAAGTTTTCAGCTTCAGAATATGGTGCCGAAAATCAAAATTGGGACGTAACAGAAAATCATCAAGGCAACATATTTGTGGCCAATAATGAAGGGTTATTGGAATATAATGGATCTAGGTGGGCTTTATACCCGTCTGTCCACAGTGCTGCAATTCGTTCCCTATCTTCCTATAAGGATAAAATTTATACAGGTAGTTATATGGAGTTTGGTTTTTGGACCAAAATCAATAATGGGGTTATGGAGTACCATTCTATCTCCAAATCTATAAAAGAAGAATTGTTCGAAGATGAAATTATATGGAATATTGAAGGGTTGGATAAATACGTAATCTTTCAGTCTTACGATCGCCTTTATTTTTATGATACAGATTCAAAAGAATTAAACTTTACTACGGACAAAGAAAACAACTACAGGTTATTCAAGGTTGGCCAGAAAATTTATCTTCAGAAATATGATGGAAGAATATTTAATCTTGAAAACGGAACGGAAAAATTAATTGCTACCATACCGAAAAACCTCAACATTAAATTTCTACTTAACATCTTCTCCGCAAATGACGGGCTGGTAGTATTGACGCGAACCAAAGGGCTGTACAAGATAAAAAATCAAACGCTTGAAAAATGGAATCTTCCCGCAGATACGTTACTTAAGAACACACGTGTGTTCAGAGGTATTCAATTAAGAGATAATAGTTTTATGTTGGGTACCATCTCAAAGGGTATTGTTTCAATATCAAAGGATGGTCTAATAACCAGCATAATTAACCAAACGAATGGTTTAAGTAACAATACTGTACTAAATTTATTTGAAGACGCCAACGCTAATATTTGGGCCGCCTTAGACAATGGTCTGGATTGCATAAACAGGCAATCTTATATCAGGGAATATAATGATAGAGACGGTACTTTTGGAACAACCTATGCTTCTATTACACACAAGGGAAAACTTTATATTGGCACCAATCAAGGACTATTCTACAAAAATGTAGATTCTAACGAAAGATTAAAATTTATCAAAGGAACAGAAGGACAAGTTTGGTCACTTTACGCCGCGAACGACGAATTACTATGTGGACACAATAACGGAGTTTTTTCTATTGATGACAACAAGGCTTCATTAGTTGCGCATGTTGATGGAGTATGGGACTTTAGGACTATTCCCAATCAACCTGACAAGCTTCTGCTTGGCCATTATTCAGGTTTAGCAATAATGAAAAATGAAGGGAGCGTTTGGAAACTGAGTCATAAAATAGAAGGATTTGAAATTTCTTCTCGCTTTTTCGAAATTCTAGATACTCATGAAGTTTGGGTAAACCATGAAACCAAAGGAATTTATCGATTGGAACTAAATAATGACTTATTGTCTTTTGATTCAGTTACACTTATTCCCAATATTGAAAAAAGTAAAGGTTCTGGAATACTAAAGATGGGCAATGATTTACTCTATACAAACCGAAAAGGAATTTTTAAACTTGAACCCAACACAAAAAAATTTGCTAGGGATTCAACTTTAAGCCAACTCATTCCAAAAGGAGAATACCTATCGGGTAAATTAGTATTTGACAAAAAAGAACGACTATGGAGTTTTAATCAAAACCATATAGCTTATACCCAAAAAGGTCCTTTGAACAATATGCTAGACTTCAACTCAATTCCCATTGAAAACAATTGGAGAGAAATGACCCTTAGCTTTGAAAATATCACCCAATTAGATAATAACAAATACCTAATAGGCAAAACTAATGGATACCTGCTGATAGACCTTGACAAGATTCCGAACAAGTCCCATCAACTAGTTATGGATAAGGTCATGGTTACAAAAAATGAAAATGGCACTAAGAATGTTTCCAAATTTGACGAAGGTGAGTTTCATTATAACGAATCAACCATCAACTTTAATTATAGCGTTCCCCAGTACAGCAAGTACACGAACGTTAATTATCAATATCAACTAGAAGGGTTGGACGATTCATGGAGCGAATGGACCCCAACACCATCCATTACATTTGAAAAATTACCATTTGGAGATTATGTATTCAGGGCCCGTTCAAAAATCGGAAGCCATCAATCAATGAATACTATACAATATAGGTTTGCTATAGCCAGACCATTTTACCTCTCCAACACAGCTTTATTAGCTTACACACTACTCATATTTAGCCTTGGCTTCCTTGTTCACAAATCTTACAAAAGCTACTATCGTAGACAGAACAGAAAAGCGCTACTTGAAAATCAACGGGAAATACAACTAAAATACATTAAAAGCGAACAGGAAATGGTACGCCTTACAAATGAAAAACTAAACCAAGAAATTGAAAACAAAAATAGTGAGTTGGCCATTTCCACAATGAGCTTAGTAAAAAGAAATGAATTATTAAGAAGAGTTAAAAAAGAACTCAAAAAAAGTAATGAGCTATTCGATAAAACGCATCCAGTCATAAAACTGATAGACAAAAATCTAAATAGTTCAAAAGATCGAAAAATTTTCATGGAGGCATTTAATAATACCGATAGAGAATTTTTAACAAGGGCCAAAGAACTACATCCCAATTTATCATCAAACGATTTAAAATTCTGCGCCTATTTGCGCCTAAACCTTTCATCAAAGGAAATAGCTCCACTACTTAATATTTCAGTAAAAAGTGTAGAAGTAAGGCGTTCTAGGTTACGAAAAAAACTTGATTTAAAAAGAGAAATGAAACTTACAGACTACATTCTCTCCATTTAATAGTTAAGATAACCCAAATAACACCACTACATTACCACCACAAATCTCCTAAATTCTCATATTTAACTAACTTTTTTTATTAGTTCCATAAAAATCTGAATAGCATGAAACCCTATAAACAATAGCGTTTATGGAACATGTGGGAGTTCTGTTGCAATATGTATGTTTTTGTAGTGTACCGTTTTCTTTTTCAAAAGATAAATCTCTCTACTTTGGTAACAGATGGAACTTTATGTTCTTGTTATACAACAATCTACAACTGTCTAAAAAAATCCAACTTTAGTTTTGAACAAAACCAATACGCTATGATTACCAAATTATTTAACCCAAGAAAAAAGCTAGTGTGGCTTTTGCTAAATATTTTTTCTGCTGTAATCCTCTATTCACAAGATCAGCAAAAAATAACAGGATTAGTTCTTGATCAAAATGGAATTCCCTTAGCCGGGGCCTCCATAGTGATAAAGGGTACAACTCAAGGTACATCTACCGATTTTGATGGTAATTTCATCTTGAATGCTCCTCGGGATGCCACCACATTAACCGCTTCGTACATTGGTTATGCCAATGCAGAAGTGCCCATTTCCAACAGCCCGATAACTATTAAATTACAGGAAGATTCCAGTCAACTAGAAGAAGTCGTTGTAGTTGGTTATGGTACGCAAAATAAAAGTGATGTGGTAAACGCAGTAGCCACAACAGATATTGAAAAAGCTATATTAACACCTACAGCAGATGTCAATGAGATGCTAAGAGGTAGAATAGCAGGCTTACAAGTAGATGTAGGAGGAGGTACTTTAAGGTAGGAGGGACATCTAATATAATCTTTAGGGGACAAGGTTCCATTGAGGGTAGTGTTAGTGCCATTTATGTTGTAGATGGTATCATCAGAGATGGGGGAATTGAAGATATAGATTCTGATGATATAGAATCAATGGAGTTCCTAAAAGATGCATCTGCACAAGCTATTTACGGCTCAAGAGGGGCCAATGGTGTAGTTCTAATTACTACCAAGAGAGGCAAAAGCGGTAAAGTCAGTATAAATTATCACGGGTTTGTATCATCAAAATCCATAGAGCGTAATTTTGACGTCTATAACGGACAAGAATTTGCCCAATTAAGAAGAGAAGCAGCTAGGTCTAATATTGCAGATGGATCTTACCCTAACGAAGAGGATATCTTTTCTGAATTAGAATTGGCCTCTTTAGCTAATAACGAATTCATTAACTGGGAAGATGAGTTGGTAAAAAGCGGTTATGTAAACAGTCAGTCGGTTAGCGTAAGTGGCGGCACTGAATTTACCAAGGTTTTCGGTAGCGTTAATTATTTTAAAGAAGAAGGTATTATTCCAACTTCCAATTATACTAGAAAAACGTTACGTTTAAATGTAGATCAAAAAATCAGTGATAAGTTTTCAGTAAATTTTGATCTAAACATCTTGAACGATGATACTGAAAGGGCTGCAAACGTAAATGTAATCACAACTTCACCTTTGGGCAGGGCCTATGATGAAGATGGTAACCTAACACAATTTCCAAGTGGCGAGGAACTGTCCGCAGTAAACCCTATCTGGAATTTAAGGGAGCAAGATAATGATGAAAAGGGAAATGATTATGTAATAAATATTACTCCTATTTGGCAGATTACCAAAGACCTACAATATCAATTAAAGACCAACCTTACCAGAAGAACATCGGAAAGAGGACAATATCAATCTTCATTAAGTTCCGCCGGCGATGATGTCAATGGTATAGCTAGAATTGACAATAGTTTGATAGAGTCTTATTTGATAGAAAATATATTAACCTATGATAAGGCCTATAATGAAAATAATAGGCTTAATCTGACTTTCGTTCAATCTTCTCAAGAAAATAAATATAGTAGAACTTTTACCGAAGGACAAGGTTTTACCAATGAAAGTCTTAGTTACGACGGTATTTCTAATGCTGTAGGGAACGTAACTGTTGAACGCGACAAAAACCAACAACGATTGGCTTCCTTTATGACTAGGGCCAGATACAATCTCAATAATAAATATCTATTAACTGCAACCGCTAGGGCCGATGGTGCTTCCGTTAATTCACAAGATAATAAATGGAGCTTTAACCCTGCAGTTTCCTTTGCTTGGAAAATACATAATGAGGGCTTTTTAGAAGATGTAAATTCTGTTCAAGAACTAAAATTCAGAGCAAGTTATGGTTCTTTAGTAAATGACCTTGGGCGTGCTTATACCTCTTTATTTACCGCAGACGGACAAAATTACACTTTTGACGGCGAATCCTTTTCAGGCTACTCACCTTCGGTAATTCTTCCTAATACAGATTTAAAATTCGAAAGAATAACAACACTGAACTTAGGTCTTGATTTTTCATTGTTCAATAGGATTTTGACAGGTAATGTCGATTATTACGATGCAAGAACAACAGATTTGTTGCTCCGTAGAGGTGTACCTTCTATAACAGGTTACCAATACACCTTCTTTAATGCAGGAGAGCTTCAAAACACTGGTATAGAATTAAATCTAACAGCCAATATTATTAATAACGATAATTTTAGATGGTCGGTTTCAACCAATTGGTCCAAAAACAAAAACAAATTATTGGAACTTTATAATGATGGAGACAATAACCCCATTACTACAGATGATAGTTATGGGTATTATGTAGGACAACCCGTTGGGGTTATATACCAATATGAGTTTGATGGTATTTGGCAAGAAGGCGAAGATTTTGCAAATGCTCCACAGGCAAACCCAGAGTCGGCATTACCACAGGAAAACCTAAGACCCGGAGATATTAAAATTAAAGATACTAACGGGGTAGATGATAATGGCAATGAAACTGGAGTACCTGATGGAAAGATAACACTGGAAGATCGAGTCTATAAAAATTCCAATCCAGAATGGTTCGGTTCGTTTTCCACTACAATAGAATATAAAGGTTTTGATTTGTTTGTAGATTTCTATGCTGTTGAAGGTACTACCAAAGTAAATCCCTTCTTGTCTGATTTCAATAACGGTGGCACACTTTCTGGCAAGCTAAATGGTGTAAAGGTAGATTATTATACTCCCGAGAACCCGTCCACATCATTTCCTAGACCTGATTTTGATAGTACTCCGTTATATTTAAATGCATTGGCGGTAACAGATGCGTCCTATTTAAGATTAAGGACAGTTAGTTTAGGTTACACATTGCCCAGTGCTATAACCTCTGATTTAAGTCTTGAGCAAATTAGGTTTTACGTTACTGGAACCAACTTGTTCACCAATACCGATTATATCGGCTATAGTCCTGAAGTTAATATTAGAAGTACCTTTTCAAATGCCGACACTGGCTATCCAGATGCAAGAAGTTTCACTTTTGGTTTAAGGGTTAAATTTTAAAATAAGAAATTATGAATACCGAAAAACTATACATAAGATTAAAGAAGGGGTTTGCCTTACTAACGGTAGTCTTTTTTGCCGTATCATGCGAAGATTATTTAGAAGAGCAACCAAGTACCTTAATAGATTCTGATTACATATATACTACCGAAGAAGGACTAAAGTCAGGAGTAGTAAGTTTATACAAGTTTAATAGGGATAGATACGATAACGGCACCGAAGATTTTATGGGAGCCGTATTAATGTCGTCACGAAGCGATCTCGCCTTTAGCAGAACAGGTTACACTGGCTTAATGGGTAGATATGAAAGAGGAGTCTCTCCTGTAGACCAGGTGCCAATTTTGTATCATCGTTATTTTGGAAGCATTTTTATAACATTACCAATAAGGCTACTGAAATCATTAATGCCGCCGAGGAATTAGAAGAGATTGATGACGATACAAGAAACCAAGTTTTGGCCGAAGCCAAGTTTTTTAGATCCAACTCTTATTTTTATTTATATCGAATGTTCAATAACATTTTCGTTACCACAAATACGGTCACGGTAGACAATGCTTTTGATGTTATTAACGATAAATCGTCGAAAGAAGAAATCTTTGCACTATTGAATAGCGATTTAGATTTCGCTATAGAACATCTAGAATGGAACGATACTTTTGGTCGTGTAACGAAGGGGACTGCAAAACACCTTAAAGCCAAAGTTGCCATGTGGGAAGGGGATTGGGAAGAAGCTAAATACCAAGCGGTTTCTCTAATTGAAGAAGGACCTCACAGTTTAATGCCAACTACAGAAGATGTCTTTTCGGGTGATAGAAATCACGAAGAAGCATTGTTCGTCGTACAATCCCAAGATGATTTATTGGGCGGTGGAGACAACACTATGATGAATGCTAATTATGTCACCCAGTACTTTCAAATTTCGGGTATAGAGGCCAATATAGCGCAAGGTGGCAGAGGGTTCTCTAGAATTCTACCCAACAGATATTTACTGGATCTTCTTGCAGAAGATCCCAATGACTCCAGAGATAAGGACACCTATTTTAGATTAAAATACTATTACACATCTGGCGACAGCATAAATCAAGAAATTAAAATCTATAAACCCATTACAGATTTAAATAATCCTAGTGAAACTTACACTTCATATTACCAAAGACTTCACCCATCCTGTATAAAGTTTGCTCAAGAAGATGACAATCCAAATTCCTATCTTCAAAGAAGCAATATAATGGTATTTAGATTAGCGGAGACCTACTTAATAGCGGCAGAAGCCATAATGCGTTCTAGTGGAGATCCTCTACCCTATTTAAATGCAGTAAGATTAAGAGCGGGAGCCACACCCGTAACCACTGTAGATGAACAAGCTATATTAGATGAACGAGCACGCGAACTTGCTTTTGAAGGTGAACGATGGTTTACTTTGAAAAGAATGGGGCAAGAGGTAATAAATAGACAAATTACGAACTACGCCGGCGATGGCGAATACTTTCCTGCCAATTTAGGAGAAAAAGACCCACGCTCTAATTGGAAACCCTACTATATCCATTTTCCTATTGCACAAATTGATCTTGACTTATTAGGACCTTAGCTATCCACAGAATGATGGTTATAATTAAAAATACCCCCGAGTAATACTTAAGTGAGTTGAGTAATTTGGGCATGGGTCTTAGGGCCTGTGCCTAAATATTAATGTTTAAAGTGTAAAGTATGAGATATATTTTTCTATTGATAACAATGATTCTAATCGGTTCGTGTTCCGCTACAAAAAAAACGGTCAATTTTTCACAAAATAAAGTGATCGCCCACAGAGGTGCATGGAAGGCTAAAAATTTACCAGAAAATTCTATTGCTGCGCTAAAGGAAGCGATTCGAAAACAATACGCAGGTTCCGAATTTGATGTACGCATGACTGTGAACGATTCTTTAATAATTACCCATGACCCAGATTATGCCAGTCTGAATATAGAAAAAACCAGTTATGAAGACCTAAACAAATTTCCGTTAAAGAATGGAGAGATATTACCAACCCTAAGAGAATATATTTTGGCAGGCCTTGAAAATAATACGACTACACGTCTTGTTTGTGAAATAAAGCCATCCAAAAATAAGGAAAGAGGACTATTGATTGCCGAAAAAGTCTATCAAATGGTTAATGAACTCAAAGCACAACACATGGTTATATATATTAGTTTTAGCTATGATATTTTAAAGCGATTGGAAGAATTGAATCCTGAAGTACACACGCAGTATCTAGACGGCAGCAAATCTCCCGAGGTACTAAAGCGTGATGGCATCGATGGTGCCGATTATTACTTATCCGTCTTTAAAAAACATCCGGAATGGATTACAAGTGCCAAAAAGAACAAAATAGCCCTAAATGCGTGGACGGTAAACGAAGAAGATGAAATGGAGTGGTTCTTAAAAAATAATTTTGATTTTATCACCACAAACGAACCAGAGTTGTTACTTAAGAAAACGACACAACCTTAAAAAAGAGTTCTTTCATGAAGAATTCAGTTATGACCATTACATTTTCCCCAAGTTTCTTATCTTGTTTATATAACTAAAATCCCATGCAAAAGCCCTCTATCTTCAAATACCTTCTACTTTTAATTTTTGTAGGATTTATTGTTGCCAGTTGCGAAAGCAACCCTAAGAAAAACAAAAACACCGAGCCAGTGGAAGAATCGTCCGAAGCCTACACATTGGTATGGGCGGATGAATTTGATGGTACTGGCAAACCAAAATCTGCTAATTGGGCCTACGAAACAGGTTTTATTAGAAATAACGAGGCACAATACTATACCGACAATTCTAAGAACGTTCGTATCGAGGATGGCTTTCTCATTATAGAAGCCCACAAGGAAAAGGTAACAAACAAGGCATTTGTTTCTGAAGAAGATGACAACTGGATGAAAAATAAGGAGTTTGGAGAGTACTCCTCCGCCAGCTTGACTACTAAGGGTATAACCGAATGGAAATATGGCAAAATTAGTGTTCGAGCCAAGTTGCCGAAGGGTACTGGGACATGGCCGGCTATCTGGATGTTGGGTGAGAATTGGAAAGAAGTAGGTTGGCCAAAATGTGGCGAAATAGATATCATGGAACACGTTGGCTATCAAAACGATTCGATTTTCGGTACCGTTCATACTGAATCTTTCAACCACATTAAAGGAACCGAAGTTGGCAAATCTGTGTTCATTGAAAAACCATATGATGATTTCCATGAGTATTCCATAGAGTGGACTCCCGAGAAAATTGAATTCATATTAGATGGCACTGCTTACCATCAGTTTGAGAACCTGAACAAAACCTATGCGGAATGGCCTTTTGACCAAGCTTTTCATTTAAAATTGAACTTAGCCATTGGTGGTAGTTGGGGAGGACAAAAGGGTATAGACGACAGTATCTTTCCTCAACAAATGATAATTGACTATGCCAGAGTATATCAAAAAGAGTAAGTATTACCACAATGTATTGAAGAACTAAAAAACCTGTCACGCTGTTTTTTTTTTTTTAAACTCACTCCCAATACTACTATTAAAACGAAAACTATAAACAAACGATTGTTTAAATAGCACTGAAATTCGGGAGCTTTTTCAAACCCTTAACCCAAAGATTGCCGATTCTAACTTAGTCTCTGCTAATACTAAAAAAGGCTTCGGAGAAATCTAGAGCTTTCCTCATGAAAAATTCTATATCTGACTTGGCTAAGCAAATACTTTGACAAACATTATATTCAAAATACAAGGATTACCAGGACTGTTAATGGTTTATTTCCAATACCGCAGTTAGAGATTGATAAAAGCAGAAGGATTTTAACCCAAATCTCAAGACTATAAATTTCCTGTTCTTTCTGAATGATATGAGCACATAAAATTGTTTCAGTTAGTTTTAATTAATGAGACACCTTAAGAGAGTCGCTAACTTTTAAAGATGCCATTTTTTTATGGTCTACACTTTTAGATTCTATAAATACCACCCATTTTATAACATATTTAATTATATTGAGGACCTGTATAATACATCTTGTATTTGCACCAAATAATTACACACTCGTTGAAAACAAAGGACAAATTGAGAATGGCTCATCACAAGCGTAGAATATGGTCTGTCTACAAACTATTCCTCTTTAGTATATTGGGATTTCTCATTTTAAGTTGTAATTCCAAAGACTCTAAAAAACAGTTATTTAAACTAGTCTCTTCAAAAGACAGTTCCATAGATTTTCAGAATACATTATCAGAAAACGATAGTGTAAACATTCTGGATTTTGAGTTCATGTTCAACGGAGGAGGAGTTGCCATTGGGGATATTGATAATGACGGTCTTCAAGATATTTATTTTTCAGGCAACCAAGTGCTTAAGGTAAATTATATCGTAACCTAGGTAACCTTAAATTTAAAGACATTACAAAAGAGGCTAATATTGAAACAACCGGTTGGTGTAACGGGGTTTCTTTTAATGACATAAACAAAGATGGTTTCATAGACATGTACGTTAGTAAAGGTGGCCCCAGAAATACACCAAATGAAGATATGGCCAACCTACTCTACCTCAACAACGGAGATGGTACTTTCAAGGAAGTTGCTAAGACTTTTGGAGTTGCAGATACGGGTTACAGTGTCCAATCCGTATTTTTTGATTATGACAAAGATGGTGATTTGGACTTATACATTTTAACAAATGCCTTGGTACCTTACAACCGAAATACTTCCAGACCAAAAATCACAAACGGCAGCGCTCCAAGTACAGATAGATTATATCGCAATAATGGCGATGACACTTTTACGGATATATCAAAAGAAGCAGGCATTACTATTGAAGGTTTTGGTTTAGGTGTTGCAATTTGTGACCTTAACCAAGATGGCTGGTTAGATGTTTATGTTTCCAACGATTTTTTAACCAATGACATTCTATATATAAATAATGGCGATGGTACTTTTTCCGATAAAGTCACTGACTACTTAAAGCATCAAAGCTATAACGGCATGGGGTTAAATATTTCGGATATCAATAACGATGCGCTTTCGGACATTGTTGTTTTAGATATGCTCCCTCAAGACAATAAACGTTTGAAACAAACTATTGGCTACTTCAGCTATGACAAACTTGTTCTTGATACTGATTTTGGATACACACCTCAGTATGTTCGTAATACACTACAGTTAAATAATGGCAACGGTAGTTTCAGCGAGATTGGCCAACTTTCTGGTATTAGTGCTACAGATTGGAGCTGGTCTCCATTAATTGCCGACTTTGACAATGATGGTTTTAAAGACGTTTTTATTACCAATGGATACAGAAGAGATGTCACCAATTTAGATTTCATTGTTTACGGCCAGCAACAAGGACCTTTTGGCGACCCAAAAACTATTCGTAAAGAAAAACTGAATAAATTAAGAGCCTTGCCAGAGGTAAAGCTTCACAATTACGTCTATAAAAATAATGGCAATCTAACTTTTGATGACAAGTCTTTAGATTGGGGAATTGACACCCCAAGCTATTCTAACGGTGCGGCATACGCAGACCTTGACAATGATGGCGATTTGGATTTGGTCATAAACAACATTGATGACGAAGCACATCTTTACGAAAACACAACCATAACAGCTGTCACCAAGGTTTCGGACAGCGCTCATTATATTTCTGTTCTCTTTGATGGATTAGACGATTATATTGGCTCAGAGGTTACCCTTTACACAAAAGACTCTAAGCAATATCAATTTTACTCTCCTGTAAAAGGGTACTTGTCTACCATGGAAAATAGGCTTCATTTTGGTCTTGGAGACACACAAGAAATAGATTCCTTAAAAGTAACTTGGCCAAACGGAAATTATCAGGTTTTGAGTGATGTTTCGGCAAATCAATCGCTGGTTTTAAAGTATCAGGATTCCGAAGTTATTAAGTCAAAGAAATCAAATGACACATCTTACCTGTTTGAAGAAATAACCAATAAAATCGGCATAGAATACCAACACACAGAAAAGAAACATATTGACTTCAATTCTAAGGCTACTTTAATTAAAATGAATTCTAGATTAGGTCCGGGCATGGCCGTAGGCGATATTAATGGCGATGATTTAGAAGACTTTTACATTGGAGGTGGCAAAGGCAATAATGGCAGTTTTTTTATACAGGATGCTAACGGAAACTTTACCGAGAAAATAATAACAGATGGTGAGCGGCATGAAGACATGGGCTCATTGTTAGTAGATATAGATAACGATGGCGACTTAGACCTCCCATGGTCATTAGCGGCGGTGAGCGTTTAACCAACAACACTAAGGTTTATGAGGACAGGCTCTATAAAAATGATGGCAAAGGGAATTTCACAGAATCTACGTTCTTTACAAGACCTGATTCAGGTTCCTTTATTAAAGCATCTGATTTTGATAAAGACGGAGATATAGATTTATTTATTGGTGGGAGATATATTGATGGTTCTTACCCCCTATCGCCAAAAAGCTATCTTCTAGTAAATGAGAACGGGACGTTTGTTGACGCAACTAAAAACATTCTTAAAACTAATGGAGAATTAGGAATGTTAAGTGATGCTCTTTTTACCGATTTTGATAATGACAACTCTATAGACCTTATACTTGTAGGCGAGTATATGACTCCTGTTTTTCTAAAAACCAGGAAGGCATATTCAATGATGTTTCCAGCACCACCGGAATTGAAAATGCCAGCGGGTGGTGGAACAGTATTGCATCAGGTGATTTTGACAAGGATGGAGACATAGACTATGTATTAGGCAACCTAGGCCTAAATAGTAATTTTAAAGCTAGTTCTGAAGAACCAGTCACCATTTATGCGAAGGACTTTGATAATAACGGAGCCATTGACCCCATTACGACGCAATTTAGACAAGGACAAGAGCAAATTATACACGCCAGAGATGTACTTAGCAGTCAAATAAATGCAATGAAAGCTCGGTTTAGAACTTTTGAATCCTATGCCAACACCTCTTTTGAGGAAGCCTTTCTAGAAGAAGAATTAAAAGATGCTTATGTACTTAAGGCAAAAATGCTAAGCAGTATGTATGTTGAAAATTTAGGAAACGGAAAATTCAAAACTTCACCCCTACCCATAGAGGCCCAATATGCACCCGTTTTTGGAATGGAAGTGCAAGATTACAATAATGATAATAACCTAGATATACTTTTAGTAGGTAATATGCATCCTATGGAAGCCTTAACAGGAGCATACGATGCCTTTTCAGGGTTATGTTTACTGGGTGACGGAGAAGGAAATTTCAAAGCGACCAAAAGCTCAGAGAGTGGGTTAAAGATTGATGGTGATGCCAAAGCAGTAGTACAGTTACAATCTGCCAATGGAAGTCCAATCGTTTTAGCAAGTCAAAACTTAGGGCCAACAAAAGCATATACTTATTCCTCCAATAAGAAGATAATCCCCATAGCTACCAATGAAGCGTACGCTATTATCTATCTGAAAAATGGAAATCAATATAAGCAAGAATTCAATTACGGAAGTTCCTACTTGAGCCAGACCTCTAGAACTTTAAAAATAGACCCAGAAAAAACGGAAGCTATAGAAGTCTTCTCTTACCTAGGACAAATCAGAAAAATAAAAATGAGCCATGAGGAGTAAGTTTATATTATTTTTTTTGCTTCTAGCTGGTATTACACAATTCTCTTGTGAAGAAAATTCCAATCAGCTATTTACTCCCGTAACCGCCTCTCATAGTCAAGTTGATTTTTCCAACGACATTGAAGAAGATGACACTTACAATATGTTCAACTTCATGAATATATACACGGGTGCAGGTGTAGGGATAGGAGATTTTAATAATGATGGATTACCGGATATTTTCTTTTCCGGAAACATCGTATCCAACAAACTTTACATCAATAAAGGCGATTTTGTTTTTGAAGATATTACCAAAAGTGCCGGACTAGAAAATTCTAGCTGGTGCACAGGGGTAAACGTTATAGATATAAACCAAGACGGCTGGTTAGATATTTATGTGAACGTCTCCGGTTCTGACATTCCTGAAAACCGGGCTAATTTATTATACATAAACAACAAGGATAATACCTTTACGGAACAGGCAGAAGCATATGGTATTGCAGATACTGTGCAAGCCACACAATCTGCCTTTTTTGATTATGACCTAGATGGTGATTTAGACATGTTTTTAATTATAAACCCAGTAAACTACACCATGTCCAATGTAAACTCCGTGCGCCCAAAATTGGTGAATGGAGAAGCAGATAGCACAGACAAACTCTACAGAAATAATGGAGACGGAACCTTTACAGATGTTTCCTATGAGTCAGGTATTCGGGTGGAAGGGTATAGCCTAGGACTTGGCATTAGTGATGTAAATAATGACGGATGGCCAGATGTCTATATCTCCAATGATTTCCTGACGAATGACGTCATGTACATCAATAATGGAGATGGTACTTTTTCCGATAAATCTTCAGAGCAATTAAAACATACCAGCTTTGCAGGAATGGGTAATGATATTTCTGACATCAATAATGATGGTAAAACAGATATCATGGTATTGGATATGCTTCCGGAGGACAACAAAAGATTAAAGAACCTTATTCCGTCCGTGAGTTACAACAAATTTAATATGCTCAAAAGCAAGGGCTATAATGAACAATATACACGTAACACACTTCAAATTAATAATGGTAACAACTCCTTTAGCGAAATATCTTATTTAGCGGGCGTTTACAATACAGATTGGAGCTGGAGTGTCCTATTGGCAGATTATGACAACAATGGAACCAAAGATATATTTATCTCAAATGGATTTAGAAGGGATGTTGGCAATATGGATTACATTAATTACCAACAGCAAAAATCTAATTTCTTTGGTACTGACGAAGCAAAAAAAGAAAATAAATTAAAAGAAATCAAAGAATTACCAAGTGCTGCCGTACCCAATTACTTTTTTAGGAATAACGGAGATTTAACCTTCACCAATACCTCAAAAGAATGGGCTGCTGTTGAACCTAGTCTTTCTAACGGAGCCGCTTATGCAGATTTAGACAATGATGGCGATTTAGACCTTGTAATCAATAATATAAATGAAAAAGCAAGCATCCTAAGAAACAACACAGATAAAACAGGCAAAAGCCATTACCTAAGATTGCAGCTGAAAGGAAGTGATAAAAATAAGGGCGGTATAGGCGCAAAAATAAGCTTAAACACAAATGATGATTTTCAATACTACGAGCATTTCCTGACAAGAGGGTACGCATCAAGTATAGATAACAACATACATTTTGGACTCCCAGAACATACCTTAATTGATAGTCTTATAATCATTTGGCCCGATAGAAAAAAGCAGGTACTACACCACGTAAAGAGTGACACATTACTTGTTTTAGATTATAAAAATGCTAAAATAGCAACAGACAGCATTAGCCCAGAGCAAACATTATTATTTGCAGATGTTGCTGAAGAATTAGGCATCTCCATTCAACATGAGGAAAACAACTATATAGATTTCAATACACAACCACTCCTACCACATATGCACTCCCAATTGGGACCTAAACTTGCCGTAGGCGATATTAATGGGGATGGTTTAGAAGACTTTTTTATAGGAGGAGCAAAAGGCTTTAGCGGTTTGTTTTTTACACAAACGAAAGACGGAAACTTCACCAAACAACCCCTAAATTCAGGAATAGAAAGTGAAGATACAGATGCTTTGTTTTTTGATGCGGATGGGGATGGAGATTTAGATTTATACGTTGTTAGCGGAGGTTCCGAGTTTCCAAAAAACCACGTAGCTTACCAAGACAGATTATATACAAACGATGGTTTAGGAAATTTCAAACGCAACTTAACCGCCTTACCCAAAATGACAACTTCAGGTGGCGTAGTAGCGTCAGGGGATTATGATGCGGACGGTGATTTAGATTTATTTGTTGGAGGAAGACTTATTATGGAGAATACCCAATGCCTACAAAGAGTTTTATTCTAAGAAATGACAAGGGTATGTTTACTGATGTTACCGATACGGTTTGTACCCCACTGCAAGAAGCAGGAATGGTTACTGCTGCACTTTGGACAGACGTAGACAAAGATGGTAACTTAGACCTAATGGTTACAGGAGAATTCATGCCTATCAAAATTTTCAAAAACAACGGAGATACTTTTACAGATGAGACAAAAAATGCAGGCTTAGATAAATCCTCTGGTTGGTGGAATAGCCTTGCTCAAGGCGATTTTGATAATGATGGCGATATAGATTACATAGCAGGGAACCTTGGTCTTAACAGTAAATTCAAAGCTTCAATAGAAGAACCTTTATGTATCTACACCAGTGACTATGATAACAATGGCACCCTTGACCCTGTCATGTGCTATTACATTCAAGGGAAAAACTACCCTGCACACCCACGGGATGCATTAATTGGTCAGATACCTGCAATGAAAGGTAGGTTCATAACATTTGAGTCTTATTCCGATGTTACTTTTGAAGAAGCCTTTCTTCCCGAAGAACTAGAAGCCGCCCATGTAGTAAAGAGTCAAACTTTTGAAAGCGCCTATATAGAAAACTTGGGTAATGGAAAATTTAAGATTATAGCTCTTCCCATTGAAGCTCAACTAGCACCGATCCATGCAATTCAAGTTATGGATATCAATGCAGATGGCAATTTAGATGTTCTTCTTGCGGGTAATGATTACAGTTGGGATGCCTCGGTTGGTAATCATGATGCCGGCATAGGGCTTTCTTTAATAGGTGATGGTAATGGAGCATTTACCCCGCAAATGGGGAACGCAACCGGTTTTTTTGTGGATAATGATGCCCGTGATATTCAAATTATAAAAGGAGCTTCAGGCGAACCAATACTACTTGTAAGTTCAAACTCAGGAGTACTGAAGGCTTTTGCTATAAAAAACTAAATTTTTGAGAGTTTACTAGAGTTGTTCTAAAGTTAAAACTGGTTTCACAAGTCCCCTTTTGGTTTGATCGTTCCCAAGAAATATTTGTTTCTTGGAGCGGCCTTTTTCGTGACCAAAAATCAATTAACTTAGTTGTATTCCTAAAAAGCAATATCTTATCTAACACCCACATTACGGTTGTTGGCAGTATTTACAAAAATGTATCCAAACGCTAAAGACATAGAATTAATAGGAGAATATCTCCGAATTTATAAAGAGACTATGAAAAAAATAATCCTTCTTTCGTTTGCTTTACTTTTATGTTTTGGATGCAGAAATAACAAGACGACAAATCTTGAAAACAAAGTGCCAGAAAAAAATTCTAAATCTATTGAATATGGCATAAACAGAAATATAATAACCTTCCGAATTGCTAATAATCTTATTGAAGAAAAAAGAAAATGGCCTACAAGACCTAACCCAGTAAGAAATGATCTAATGGCATCTTTTTCAGAATTTAAAAATCACAAAGTTCTAGATTTAATAAGCAAGCTATCAGGAGACAATGGAATTGTTATCTATTTACTTCATCAAAAAGAATTTCCTGAATTCGGAGATAAGTATAACATCTCAAATATCAACAAAGAATATGAATTAGATGATACTTCTGCAAATGGCTTAGACCCAAAATGGAATTTGCTTTACACTGCGTTACATAATTTTTATGTTGAAGCGAATGTTGAACTTTTTATACAAGAACACCTGTATTACTATGAAGGTGCAATTTCAGAAATTTCTGAAATTGCAGAAAAGTTTGATTTAGTTGGTAAAATGGAAGAGTATACAAACCAATCAAATGACCGCTATATTATATCTCCCGAACCCCTTTTCATAACAGGTGGTTGGCGAGGTATTGGCCCAACGATTAATACTGAAAAAAAATCAATTGCATATCAATTTATAAGTCCATCAGACAAAATTGACTTAACTCATTTTTCTACCGACTCCATAAAACAATACGGTTATAACGATAAAGAGTTTATACGCAATTTATGTGTACATGAATTTGGTCACCCTTTCGTAAATTATTCGTTTTACAACAAAAAAATATCTAATTATATTCAAAATCATGAGTCTACCCTTACCAATGAAATGAAAGAAACAATGCTACAGGAAGGCATTGGAAACTTAACTGGTTATTTGGTAGAACATGTAGTTAGGCTATTAGAAATTAGAATTGCAGCCATTTATTTCAGTACTAAAGATGCACAAAAAATAAGAGACAAAAACAAGGGTTTTGTATTTCTATCAAAAATGGAAAGCGAATTGATAGATAATTTTGAAAAAAACAGAGATAAATACCCAACTTACGCAGATTTTATTCCCGAATTAATAAAGGTTATAGCACATAAATAAACCCTAGAATGCAAAAGATTACAGAGGTAAGAAAACTAAAGATTATACCCCCTCCAACACAATTATCTCCCGATGAAAAAGCTAAAAACATACTTTAACTGGAGCACAGGTAAGGATGCCGCATTAGCATATTACCACCTTCAGAAAGATGACCGATACCAAGTAGAACAATTCGTCACCTCTGTAAATGCGCACCATAACCGGGTTTCCATGCACGGCCTTAGAAGGGAATTGTTATTAAAACAAGTGCAAGAAATTGGACTTCCCGTGACAACAATGGAACTTCCAGAGGAACCTACAATGGAAGAATACAACGCACAAATGGAACAAGTTGTTACCAAACTAAAGCCCGATGGATATTCTCATTGCGGTTTTGGCGATATTTTCTTAGAAGACCTTAGGGCTTATAGAGAAGAGCAACTAAAAAAATATGATATTAAATGTCTTTTTCCACTTTGGAAAAGAGATACTAAAGAGCTCTTAGAAGAGTTTTTGGATTTAGGTTTCAAAGCCATAGTTATCTGTATAAAATCTGAATTATTAGACACCTCATTTGTTGGAAGAGAAATTGATAGAAATTTCATTAAAGACTTGCCTGCGAATGTTGACCCATGTGGTGAATACGGAGAATTTCACACCTTTTGTTATGACGGTCCAATTTTCAATAATCCTGTGAAATTTACCATAGGTGAAAAAGTTTACCGGGAATATAAGAATCCAGTAAAAGATACTAAAGCAAAAGAACCGGATGCAATGGGTTTTTGGTTTTGCGACTTAATACCGGTTGATGAATAAATGATAAATAAACATCTACATGGATTTCTTATTTCTTAAAGCCCAAGGAAAAGAAATAGTATCAATAATCTCAATAATTCCTCCAAATAAAAAGAATTAGGTTTTCCCGTTTAAGTCAATCTATTTTCATTTATTATCATCTTGGTGCTGGTTCATAAAGAGGTATCTTTGTCCTCGTATTATTTTTCAACACCCCTTCGCACTAGCGAATTGATAAGGCTATTTTATGTCCTTATTTTGATTAATAAAACGCTAGCAACCAATTTAATGCCTGATTGCTAGCAAGTAACTCATGTAGTGGTTTTAATCCTTACGCTTTGCTCAGCTCATTACTTTGCAATTCGTTTCAATTCAAAAAAATGGCGCTTTCAAAATCTACAGTAAATAAAACTTCAAAAAAAGAAGATGACAAGTCTGAGCCAATTCTTGTAAACAAGCCAGAACCTTTTGTATCTGAAACAGGAAAACCCATAATAGTCTTTGACGGCTCTTTAGACCTTAAGCGTACTATTAAAATTTTAGAAGGTGGCAAGCCTATTTTAATAACTGCTTTTTATAGTGATGGCTTACTGCTTCTTAAAGAGTTGCAATTACATCTAAAGAAAAAGTTACCTAATAAAACCCTTAAAGAACAACACCAATTCCGTTCTGCTTTTCACAAACTTTCAAATCTAGTTTTAATAGAAATCGTAGACCATAAACTGGAAGTAAAAAAAGCGCCTTCTATTGGTTGGTTAGAAAAATTATATCCAAAAGACAACGATTTCATATTGTCCTTTCCGCAAGTTCAAGGCCTAAACAGTGCTTGGCAATGGTACAAAAACGGAATTAGCACTCCTGTGTTACGGAACAAAATACACCCTTATTACGGCACATATTTCTCTACCCGTTTTGAAAAACTGATTCTTTTTGATAATTGGTTAAAACGTTATGAAGGACCTAAAAAATCTGCTATTGATGTAGGCGTTGGTACTGGCGTATTATCCTTCCAGATGGTTAAGCATGGCTTTCAAAAGGTTTTTGCCACGGATACAAATCCTAATGCCATAATAGGCGTAAAAGAACAATTGGGAGACACGAAGCTTTCCAGAAAAATTGAGCTGGATTATGGTTCTCTTTTTGGGAAATGGGATAAACAGACAGAATTAATTGTTTTTAATTCGCCTTGGTTGCCAAAAATAGATAGTTCGGATAAAAATGACGAGGCTGTTTATTACGATAAAAACCTATTTCCTGATTTCTTTGCCGCAGCAAAAGAGCGCTTGTTACCAGACGGAAAGCTTGTAATTATATTTTCTAATATAGCCCAGTTAACAAAGTCAACAAAACAACACCCTATTAAGAAGGAATTGGAGTCTGGTGGCAGGTTTAAATTAGAAAAGTCTTGGACAAAAGATGTGAAGGGCACTTCAGACAAAACAAAGGAGGATAAAGATTCTCGCCCTACCGAAGAAGTAGAGCTTTGGGTATTGACAAACTAGTCCCAAATAGCTTTTTTTCATTTAGCATGTTAGCTTTAAAGGCGTTTTAAGATGGTATTAGATTTTGATAAATCTTATCCTTCTTAGAGCAGCAAACTGCAACCGTTCCATGAACAGCTTTTATTTTTGACTTATCTCATTTCTAATAGAAAGTATATGGGACAAATAAACAATGGGAACAATATAATATGGTAAATAGATATAAGGGAATTTGAATAGGGCTATGTTAGGCTGATTGAATGCGAATTGCTGTATTGGTAATGGAGATGATAGAATTGCAATCACAACAATAATAGTCAAGAAAAGTATTCCAACACTATTCCATAGTATCACAAACAGTTTTGGCAATTTGTTTCTTGTTATTAGAAGGTATAAGAGAATTATTAATGCTGAAATCCCAAATAAAATATCAAAATTATAACCGGTAAAGGTCATCAATTTCGGAATCAGCTTTCTTAAAAAGAGTTGATACAATACTACCTCCACTGGTATTCTTAAAATATGTACAGCCAATAACTTGTTGGAATTCAAGCCATCTTTCTGGACTATTTTATAAAAATATGTAGCCACGACTATACCCAAAAAAATTACCAGTAAAAATCTTGGAGGCTTGGTTTCTGTATTTTCAAAAAATCCAGAATACGCCAGCACTCCAGTTACCAAAAGTAATATAACACTCAAAATGAGGACTTTCCTATTTTGGCCAGTTCCCAAATAGAAGAGAACTAGCGATAAAATGGTAATGAGTATAAAAATTAAACTAAGCATTTTTAAAATTATTTCCTAAATTGATTTAAGTGATGGTCTGTGTGCTTATAAACAAATTGTCCAATCTGCTCTTTACTCATTTTTCCAAAAAACGGATGTACAAAGTTGGTGTTTGAAAATGTTGAATATTCCCATAACAGATCAATCCATTTCCTTTGTTCATTTTCAAAATTTCCGGTTCCTGTAATTTTCATTTCAGGATGGGTGGGTTGGTTTTTCTTTATGGGCTTTTCATCCTTTAAAATTCCCTTTAAGGCCGTTGAACCAAACAACCGGCCAATAAATAAACGTTTGTAAGTTTTCTTCCCTAGAAACATCTCTTCACCCAAGCAGCAGTGTTTCACCATTTGATAGGCATTCATTTTACCCCATTGCGCAGTGTCATTAGCTTCTAATGTATTGATTCTTAAAACCAACTCTTCAACTGTATTTTGGTTAAATATCGTTTTCATATAAGTACGTGTTTTAAGATTCCATGGGAATAACATTCCTGACCTCAACAGACCCACCTAGTGTTAGAATAGGACAATTTTTAGCCATTTCCGTAGCATCCTTTAATGAAGAGGATTTCACGACCATATTACCGCTTAAGGTTTCGTTATTAGAAACATTAATATTGTTTTCAATATGCCCATTTTTATGTATTAGATTCCCTTCAAAACCTATTCTGGAAGTACTTACTAATTTAGCCTGCGAAGCAATAATACCTATAAATGCACCCCATTCTTTCTGCATTCTAGCAATTTGTGTTGCAGTAGGCTGTTTCTTACTCGGTTCCCTACGGAAGAGAAACACAAATTCTTTTTGATTTTCCATTCGTTTACATTTTCACTAATTATCTATGTTGTAAAGTTGCGAACAACGGAGAATATAAAACTTGTCCTATGGCAAGAAAACCTATTCCTCAGAAATTTCTTTCCTGAGCCTACTTAGAGAAGTGTCCGTAATACCAAGAAAGGAAGCAATGTGCTTTAAAGAAACATTTTGTATTACGTGTGGCTTTTCTTTCATCAGCCTTAAATACCTGTCCTTAGCCTGATCAGCAATCATGGATACACTTTGCTGTTTTAGTGAAAAGTAACTACTCACAAGGGTTGTACGGCCTTGCTCCCTAAAACTTCGGATGTTATGAAAAAGAGTTTGAAACGTATCAAAATCTAATTGCCAACAAACACAATCCGTTAAAGCCTGAATATTTTCCCTTGTGGGGTTTCTCAGAAAAAAAGATGTCCAGTCAATAACAATATCTCCCGTAGAATAGAAATTAGTTGAAATATCATTGCCTTCTGTATCCACAACATAAGAACGTACAAACCCGCTTTCTACAAACCAATATTGATTTTCCGTAGTACCCTCTTGCAAAAGAAAATCGTTTTTGGTAAAGGAAACTTGTTTGAATTTAGGAAAAATTAGATCCCTTTCTTCAGCGGAGAAATCTTGAGCTTTGAAAATGTTATTTAAAAAATGTTGTTCATTCATTTCTTGCATTTCTATTGGGTGGTTTCTTTAACCATGCAAAATACATTTTTACAAAACTATATTGGAATCCAAATTTATATTTTGCTAATCTATTATAACCAACCACTTCACTTCTGCCCTAAGCCATTTCAAATTAACCTAACGTGCTATCTTTAAAGTATCATAAATGCAATACAATTAAACCCTTTATAGCACTTAAAAAAAACTTATTAATGTATATTACCACTCTATTTAAGGATGAAAGTTATGGGAGATAGTAAACTGCTAAATTATATTAAAGAAGTACTGGAAAATATGCCTGCTGGATGGTTGAATCTAACAACCCACAGGCTAGATATTTATAATGAAAGTTTAGCTAAAACTCAATTTTTACATCAGTTTGAAGCCTTATTTAATAAAGCCAATTCCACTCAATCCGCCCTAAATGAGTTACCCACCGCTTACGACTATATTAGATTGGGCCACCCTTTATCTTGTATTCTAGAGTGGGTAATTGCTCACTTAAATAATCTGAAAGCAGATAATGTAATTAGCTTTTCATCAAAGACGATTCCCGTTTTAGCCATTTTAAGAAAAAACTTGTTAGAAGGTAACAACACCCAAATCATCTATACAGATGACTTGCCAACATTTTTTAATGCCGAAGTTGTAAAGCGGGTGTATGGCTATAAGTTTGAATTGAAAAAAATTGAAAAAGCTTCAACTATTACAAAGTTTGATGGCAGTACCATCTTCATTTCGCAACAAGAAGAAATTGGTTCAATTGACCATAATCTAAATATTGATTTTTACGTCAACCTTAATTCTAAACTAGGCAGTATCCTAATTATAAATGGTAAGGAAAATGAGAGTTATATTTCAGATATTCAGCATGTAAGAAGAAGGGAAACTATTGCCATGACACCGGCAAATTCTATAGTTGCCTTAAAGTCAATCATCGGGCAATCTTCTACCAATACTAAGATAACCAGCACGGAGACTAACAAAACGCTAGTCTTAAATTCAATTGCAACCGTTACTGGTTCCAATACAAAGGCTTTGCTTGCTTCTAGCGGACTTTCTATGCAGTATGCCATTATGATGGGTCTAATTCATGATGCTTTAGACAACCATAAAGGAAAGGCTATAAAAATCATAGTTCCGCCTAATTGTTATGGTGGCACCAATGACCAAGCAAGACGTGTAGCTGCTTGTATTGACAATGTAGAAATCGTGGATTTACTTGTGGATGGTGATAATGATATGGTACAGAGTATTGACACCATTTTAAATAACATAGCTCACGAAGATGCCGTTCCCTACATCATTGCAGAAATCCCAACAAACCCTAGAGTAGAAGTTCCAAACCTCATTAACTTAAAAGCTGTTTTGAGTCAAGAGCGAAAAACGGACAGTGGTGAGATTGCAATTGATCCCGTTTTTATTTTAGACCAAACATTTTGTCCTAATGTTCACTTTCTAGGCGAGAATGCCATCCTATCTACCATTAGAACCATTTCATATGTTAGTGGCTCTAAATTCCCTAGCGGCGGCCAATGTACTGCTGGCTATTGCGTAGGAAATACAAAAACGGAAGCTTTGATGGACAAAATAGACATGCATTTAAGACTTTGCGATAATGAAGCTACAGATTATCAAGTTGAAATATTGGCAAAGCAATTACCTTCTATGAATGAAAGAATTTATGATGCTTATAAAAACACTCGCGAATTTGCAAACTATATCCACGAGACCCTACCAGAAGCAAAAATCAATTTTGTTTCAGAAGAACTGGCATCAGAAGGGTTCACGCCATCTGTTTTTTCATTAGACCTGCCCACTAAAGGCAATACCCCTGAGGAAAAAGAAGTGTATAAGAGAGCGCTAAACCTGAAGTTAATCAACTTAATGATTACCGAAATTCCTAACGAGAGCAAGTTCTGTGTAAGCTACGGGCAGTTGAAAGGTTGTTATTGGACTATACCTGCTACTTCTACTCAAGGAACGACTAAAGAGGGCGATAAAGATTACATCGTACGGGTATCACTTTCACCAAGTTTAGACCTGGACCATCACAAAAAAGTGTTTTTAAAATTTGTTGAAAGTATTTGATTTTGGTAGAAGAAATACTCCTACCCAAAAACTAAGAAACAGCTGGTTATGTAGCTATGAAATACATTAGCACCATGGATATAAGGCCGTATTTAAACCGAATAAACTTTACTGACTCTCCGGAAGTCAACAAACGTGTTCTTTATGAACTTCAGAAAAAGCACCTTCTAAATATTCCGTTTGAAAATTTGGATATCCACTATGGAAGAGAAATAAATCTTTCGATAGTTGATATTTACAAGAAAATAATCATTGAAAAACGTGGCGGATTCTGTTACGAGCTAAACGGGCTATTTCATCAACTTCTAAAAGAAATTGGTTTTAACGCAAAACTGATTTCAGCTCGCGTTCATTTACAAAATGAAGAATATAGTCCTGAGTATGATCATATGGCAATTATCGTTAATTTGGAAAACCAAGATTATTTGGTAGATGTCGGTTTTGGAAAGTTTACTTTAGAACCGCTAGAATTAATACCAAACCAAAAGATTACCGATACTCTTGGCCAGTTTCAATTCGACATCTTTGAAATGGACTATTACCGGATAAATGAAATAAAAAGCAGTGATTTACTTCCGCAATATATTTTTAAAACTGACCCACGCGAACTTTCTGAATTTGTTCAGAGATGTGAATTCCACCAGACAAGCGATAAATCGCATTTCAGAAAGAAAAAATTAATATCCATTACAACAAATGAAGGAAGAATAACGCTCAATAATTCACAGTTAAAAATCACTAAAGCAGGAATAGAAGAAGAGATAAGATTTAAGGAAAGTGAGTTTGAAACAAAATTGAAGCACTACTTTGACATAGAAATTAGAAAAGATAGTTACTAATAAAGTCTAAAACCATTCCAAACCTATCTCAACTCTAGTATCTTGCAATAATAAACCGTCATTATGAAATTAAACTTATTGTCTTGCGATGCTCAAAGACCAGATAAAAGAGCAATAGCCCAATGTATTACAGAGATTTCTAATGTAGGTAGCTCTTTAGCTCATGAACTTACCGATATCCTTTTAGAAGGAGATGCTGTAGACATTGAGGTTGAGGATAAAAATTCTGGTTCTGCCCTAAGAGCATTACGTAAATTAAGTGTTGATTACGAAATTATAGAATGATATATAGTAGCCTGCCAACACTTATATGTTTTTGAAATAAAAACCATCTTACAAAATCGTCATAAGTAATAAAATCATCCGGATTAAAACAACACTTTCGCGTTTATTGATGCAAATGCCCTCACTTTCAGATTTTTCTTGATTACTTTTGCAAAATGAATACTTTCGAAGATTTCAAAATAAAAAAGCAGTTACAAAAGGCTATTGTAGATTTAGGGTTTGATGAACCAACACCTATTCAACAAGAGTCTTATTCCCCCATCCTTGGCGGCACTGATTTTGTTGGTATTGCCCAAACCGGAACTGGAAAGACAATTGCATTCCTTCTACCTATTTTGCAGGATTTGAAATATTCAGATCAAAAACACCCTAGGGTTTTAATCCTAGCGCCAACTAGAGAACTCGTAATTCAAATAGTAGAGCAAATAGAAAAACTAACGCCATACCTTAGTGTAAGGGCACTGGGTGTTTACGGTGGTTCTAACAACATAAACAATCAAAAAAGAGCTGTAGCGGAAGGTCAAGATATAATTGTAGGTACGCCTAGAAGATTATATGACTTGGTGCTTGCTAATGTACTCCGACTAAAATCAATCAAAAAATTGGTTATTGACGAAGTTGATGTTATGCTAGATTTTGGTTATAAAACGCAGCTAAGGAACATCTTTGAGTATCTACCAACAAAGCGTCAGAACATCCTTTTTTCTGCCACTATGACTACTTACGTAGACCAATTGATGAACGATTTCTTAGTTAACCCGGTTAAGAAAACCATTTCTATAAGTGGAACACCTTTGGAAAGTATTAGTCAAGAAGCCTATGCTGTTCCTAATTTCTATACCAAGGCCAACTTACTACATCATCTGTTAGAAGATAGAGATGAGTACAACAAAGTATTAATCTTTGTAGGTAGCAAGATCAGTGCAGATAGACTTGCTGAAACATTAGAAAATTTTGAATCTGAAATTTCTGTAATTCACTCAAGTAAAGAACAAAACCACCGTACAAAATCCATAGAGAAATTTGAAAACGGTAAAAGTAGAATCCTTATCGCGACAGATGTAATTGCTCGTGGTATTGATATTGATAAAATTAGTACGGTAATTAGTTTTGATACACCTTACTACCCAGAAAACTACATCCACAGGATTGGTAGAACCGGTAGAGCTGGTGAACAAGGAAGGTCTATTCTCTTTTACAATGAAAAAGAGACCGAATTAAAAGAGGCTATTGAAAGTTTAATGAACTACAAGATACCTTTTAATGAGTTTCCTAAGGAAGTAGAAATTAGCTCTGAACTAACACCTGAAGAAGATGTTAAACCTGTAGATCCACACGCAGAGCTGGCCGATGATGACTCTACTATTCAAAAAGGAGCTTCTTTTCACAAGAAATCTGCCAAAAACAGTAAAGTGCGGAACGAGGTAAAAAGCTACGAGAGAAAAATTAAAAAGAAGTACAAAAAGCCACAGAAACGAGGAGATAAAATCCAAAACAAAAATAGTAGTAAGAAGAAGTGGTAACAATTTAAGCCATGGCTTAAGAACTACTCGATTATATTCTTCCTACTCATTCTGGATGCCACCGTACTGATAATTAATAATTGTATGGCATGAAATATCATAAGCGGCAAAAGGATTATACCTATTGAGGCTAGGTTTCCAAATATTATTTTAGAAAACACTGTTCCGTGTACCAATGATTTTTTTGTTCCACAAAATTGGGCAGTAATTTGATCTGCTGTATTGAACCTCATTTGCTTTGCCAAGAAACCCGTTAAAGAAAAGACGACACCAAACAATATTAAAACGGCTACAAAAAGCATCAGTAAGTCCAAAACAGATACCGTACTGAATATATCCCCCTCAAACGATTCCGCAAAACTCTTATATATAATAAGTAGAATTACGGATTTATCAAACAAGGTTAAGCGCTTATTGTGTTTGTGAGCAAATTCTCCCAAAAAGCGTTGCAGAAGAATACCCACTACTACCGGTAAAATTATTTGAACAAATAGTTTTATATAAATATCGGTGAAATCAAAATCTGTCTGCGCACTCTGTACAAACAAGCCCATCCACAAAGGAGTAAGAACAACACCTATTATCCCAGATATACTGGCATTAAAAATAGCTGCAGGAATATTACCCTTTGCCATAGAAACCATAACAACAGATGAAGATACGGTTGATGGTAACGCTGCCAAGAAAAAAAATGCCAACCAAATGGTTTCCTGTGCTTCATTTTGAATAAATGGCCTAAATATCAAAATTAACAACGGAAACATCAAAAAGGTAGACCCTTGCACCAGAAGATGCAGTTTCCAGTTCTTAATTCCTGCTTTTAATTTTGTAGGACTCAATTTAAGTCCATAAAAGAAAAATATAAGCGAAATTCCTATCGCACTAATTGTGTCTATTGGAATTTTACTTTCAGGTGTTCCCCATTGAGGAAAAACATATGCTATGCCAATTACCGCTATAACAGACAAAACAAATCCATCAACCTTTAATCTCATAAATATTTGCTTTGTTACGCTCTAATAATATTCTCGTCAAAACAGAAAAAATTCTAATAATCACAATTGCTATAGGCTTTTGAACCCTACTGCTTTTTAAGTATCATTTATGTGACTAAATTAAACTATTGCAAAAATAGTACAGTATCCATTGTTTAATTGCTCTTTCAATATTTACTTTATCCACATTAAAATTTTAAGATAAAATGTTAGCTCTGAAAACATGAAATCTTAAAATTTCTTTAAAAACATAAATAATACTTATACAAAAAGCTTTCATTAAGTTAGCAGACTGGTTCAGAACTTTTCTCGTTCCGACCTAGTTTCCGCTCATACCATTTTATACATTTAACCACCCAAATTATGAACGCTTCGGAGGATTATAGTGCATTAAAACAACTGAATGAGGAGCAGCTACCAATTTCAAAACATAAATTACATGGTTGGGCACATTTTTTGGGCCTATATGCAGGTGAACATGTAGCCGCCACAGAATTTGTAATAGGTGCCACCTTTGTTGCCCTTGGTGCTAAAACTACAGATATTATACTGGGCCTCTTGGTTGGTAATATTTTAGCCATTTTAAGCTGGACCTTCATTACCGCGCCTATTGCCGTAGAGACCCGCCAGAGTCTTTACACCTATTTGAATAAAATAGCGGGCGATTCAATGACCAAGCTATATAACTGGGCCAACGTAATTATATTCACCGTAATATCTGCGGCCATGATTACAGTTTCCTCCACGGCAGTTAGATTCGCATTCGATATTCCCGCGCAGCTTAATTGGTATCCCACCAATGCATTTTTTGTGATAGTGGTACTACTAGTGGGTACTATAGTTGTCTTTGTTGCTATGTACGGTTTTAAGGCCGTTTCTGAATTTTCCAGTATTTGTGCCCCTTGGCTTTTTGTAATGTTTAGCAGCGGAGCCCTTGTGCTTATGCCTGCTTTATCCGAAGCCGTTTTAGGTAAAACTGAGCTGAACGGATGGAGCGACTTTTTACTTATTGGAGACCAATCTATTTGGACCGGTATAAACAGTGCTGGAGAACCGGGCATAGGTCTACTAGAGGTTATAGGCTTTGCATGGGCAGCAAATACCATTACGCACTTTGGGCTCATAGATATGGCTTTACTCCGTTACGCAAAGAAAAGTTCTTACGGACTAGCTACCAGTTCGGGTATGTTATTCGGGCATTTTGTTGCTTGGATCTGCGCAGGTATTATGGGTGCAGGTACGGCCGTTTTATTAAAGAAAAGTATTACTGAACTTGATCCTGGCGATGTCGCCTACTACGCACTTGGCCTTTCTGGTTTTGTTATCGTTATTATTGCTGGATGGACTACCGCCAATGCCAACCTTTATAGAGCAGGCTTAGCTGCTCAGGCTATATTCTACAAACATTCTAGAAGAAAAACAACCTTGGTGGTGGGTATTGTTACAGTTATAGTTGCGTGCTTCCCATTCGTTTTCACACAAATGCTTCCTTTATTGACTTACGCGGGACTTCTAGTTGTACCTGTTGGCGCCATTGTTTTTGCAGAACATGTAATTTTCCCTCGTATAGGTCTTACCAGATATTGGGTATCTTATAAAAACGTAAAAACTAGTATTCCTGCCGTTGCTTCGTGGGGACTAGGATTGGTTTTTGGATTTGGTCTCAACGCTATGAATGTTATATCCTTTTATTATTTATTTATACCTACTTGGATTTTCACGATCTTAATCTATACACTTTTAGCAAAGAAATATGGTGCAGCAGAAAGTTACCCTGAAGAAGAAGCACTTGACAAACAGCGAAATGAAAAAATAATAGCCTACCAAGACGAACAAGCTGAAAATGACTCTCCTCATTTGGATGACAAATCCGGGTTTACAAAACTATTACGTGTAATTGCTTATGGCAGCTTAATCATTACTATGGTTCTTGCCATTATTACCATGTTCTGGAGCCCTGATATGGCACAATACGAAATTAACCGCGACATTTTTTACACCTATGCATTTATCTGCACGTTAACTTATTTTGCAACGGCCTATTGGGTGTTGCAAAGAAATAAAGCACTGAATAAAAGCGACCATTAAACGCACACTTATCATGAAGGAATCTATAGAATTAAGCCAAAAAAGTCTATCTCGTCTACCAAAGGACATTAGCATACCAAAATATGACCGTGACTCGGTTACGGCAGGAATAGTGCATATTGGTGTAGGCGGTTTTCATCGTTCGCATGAAGCTGTTTATACAGATACTTTATTACACGGACCAGATGCTTCCTCGTGGGGTATTTGTGGGGTAGGCCTTAGAGAAGCCGACCGCCACATGGCCGATATATTAAAAAAACAAGATTATCTCTATACCTTAATTGTCAAACATCCAGATGGCAAGGTGGAAAATAAGGTGATAGGTTCCATCATAGATTTTATGCTATCTGTAGACAATCCACAAGCGGTTATTGATAAAATGGCCGATAAGGATATTAAAATCATTTCCCTTACCATAACAGAAGGCGGCTACAATTTTAAGCCATCAAATGGTGAATTCGATTTTGATAATGCAGATGTAAAGTATGACCTAGCTAATCCTGAAACTCCTAAAACCGTATTTGGGTATTTGACTGCTGCTTTAAGAAAACGCAAAAACGCAGGTATTCCCGCCTTTACCGTTCAGTCTTGTGATAATATTCAGCATAATGGTACTATGGCCGCTAAGATGCTCTCTGCTTTTGCTGAGAAACAAGACCCGGAATTAGCAGAATACATCAAAAAAGAAGTGCGTTTTCCTAACGCAATGGTAGATAGAATTACTCCGGTTACTACCCAGAATGATATAGATTACCTTAGCGAGACCTTTGGTTTAAAAGATGAATGGCCCGTAACTTGTGAGCCTTTCCACCAGTGGGTTATTGAGGACAACTTTAGCAATGGCCGTCCGGCATGGGAAAATGTAGGCGCACAGTTTGTTCCTGATGTTACGCCTTACGAAAAGATGAAAATCCGCCTTTTAAACGCTGGACATTCCGTTCTTGGCCTGTTAGGATCTATTCAAGGATTTGATACTATTGACAATACGGTTACCGACCCTCTTTTTGGCACTTATCTTCGGAAATTTATGGATGTTGAAGTAACCCCAGTACTGGATACAGTAGAAGGCGTAGACCTTAACGCCTATAAGGATAGTTTAATAGAACGTTTTGGCAACCCCAACATTAAGGACAATCTAGCTCGTATCTGTCTGGAGAGCTCTGCTAAACTTCCCAAGTTCTTAATTGCCACTATTCATGATAATCTTGCAAACGGTGGTAGTATTAAATATGCAACTCTTGTAATTGCCGCGTGGTGTTATTATAGCGATAAAGGAGTGAATCAACATAACGAACCTTTGGACATTGTTGACGCTATGAAAGATGAACTTCATACTGCTGCAAAAGGCACAGCCACAGATAAACTATCGTTTATCCGGTTGGAGTCTATATTTGGGGATTTGGTGAATAAAAAAGAATTCACCGATTTATATACTCAAATGATTGACATCATTTATACCAATCCTGATGTCGCTCAGCAAATGAAAAAAATGATTTAAAATGTCTTTTTTTAATTAACCAGACATCATAATATATTTTATTAAGGGCTTCGGTAAATCGAAGCCCTTTTTATTTCTATAACTCTATCTGAAATTTTATACCCCAATTTAAAGTCTACGCGCGATATCCCTATTTTATTCGAAGTTATTTTTAAGGTTAAAATCTTCTCCAAAAACATCAACACCTACTAAGTTCAATCTGTAATTTGGTACTCTCATAGGATTAAACCGAATCGCATTTATGGCATCTTCTAGTACCGAAGACAAATTCAGATTAAAACATCTACCTAGGTTAATTGTAGACACCTACAAAGCTTGGGAAGCAGATGACCCTTTTCGCCTTAGCGCAATTGTGGCTTACTATGCGGTGCTTTCATTACCCGGACTTTTGGTCATCATCATTAATGTGGTAGGTTCTGTTTGGGGCACGGAAATTGTGCAAGGCGAATTAACACAAGAAATATCAAGTGCCTTAGGTCGTGATGCTGCTGAAGCTATACAATCTATGATGGTTGAAACACAAAATAAAGACCGTAGTACCATGGCTAGTATTCTGGGTATTGGAACCTTAGTTTTTGGTGCTACCGGAGTTTTCTATCATCTACAACTCTCACTTAATCAAATTTGGGGAGTTGAGCCCAAACCGGATTCCAATTTTTATAAAAATGTTGATTGACAGGGCTAGGAGCTTCGCTTTTATTCTCGCAATCGGGTTTTTATTATTGGTTAGTTTTTTAGTTACCGCAGCCATTTCGGCATTAAACGGATATATCAGAAGCATACTCCCAGAGGTCATTGTCTACATTGCCTATATTCTAGATTTTGTAGTTTCCGTAGGAATTATTACGGTGCTCTTTGCTTTAATCTTTCGCTATCTCCCCGATGCTAAAATTCGCTGGAAAACGGTCTGGATCGGTTCTCTAATAACCGCTGTTCTATTTGTTTTAGGTAAATCTTTATTAGGCTACTATTTTGGTGAAGCAGACCTGGTTCAACCTATGGAGCAGCGGGCACAATAGTTCTAATTCTCTTATGGGTTTCCTACTCCTGTTTGATTCTCTTTTTTGGTGCTGAATTTACTTGGGTCTATGCCAAACGATACGGACATGGTGTACCACTTAAATCTTCTGAAGACCTTATTGAATAACTAGGTTTTATTCGGCATACTTAAAACTTCAGTCCACCTCTACCCTATCATTTTTACGGTTATAGTCAATATTTATATTGATGTGATTAAGCTATGCCGTGGGTTATTGAAATCTTTACATCAGTTAAATATTCAATTTATAAAAAAGAAAAAATGGACATAAAAGGTAAAGTAATCATCATTACAGGAGCATCTAGTGGAATAGGCGAAGCTACAGCACTAAAACTCTCTAAAGAAGGAGCAAAAGTGGTGCTTACCGCTAGACGTAAAGAAAAACTAGAAGAGTTAAAGAAGAAAATAGAAGACCAAGGTGGCGAAGCTTTGATAGTAACCGGAGATGTCACTAAAAAATCTGATTACGAGGAGTTGGTCAAAAAAACACTTGAGGAGTTCAAAACTATAGATGCGTTAATTAACAATGCTGGTTTAATGCCCCTTTCTTTTGTTGAAAAATTAAAGACAGATGAGTGGGAAAAGATGGTAGACGTAAACATTAAAGGTGTTTTGAACGGTGTTGCCGCAGTACTACCAACTATGATTAAAAATAAAGGCGGAAATATCATCAATATATCTTCAAGTGCAGCACACAAATACTTTCCCGGAGGAGCAGTTTATTGCGCTACTAAATCTGCTGTAAAAATGTTTTCTGAAGGTCTGCGACAAGAGCTTGCACCTAAATATGGCATAAATGTTACTTCTATTGAGTAAGGAGCGGTATCAACAGAACTCACGAATACTATTACCGACGAGGACATAAAGGAGATGTTCAAGGATATGCAAAAAATGACTTTCCTAGAAGCGGAAGATATTGCCGAGGCTATTTATTACACGTTAGTACAACCAGCTCGCGCCAATATTAATGACGTATTTATCATGCCAACACAGCAGCAACAATAGGCTACTAACATAAAAGAAACAACAATGGACATTCCCAGCATAAAAAACGAAGACCAATATGAGGCACTCCGTGAAAAAGGTTATAGCAAAGAGAAGTCTGCCCGCATAGCCAATTCACCTAACAGCGGAAAAAAAGGCGGCAAGGCACAACCTTATGAAGAACGGACAAAAGAGGAGCTCTATGAACAAGCCAAAAATATTGGTATTGACGGACGCTCCAAAATGGACAAAGCGGAGCTTATTCATGCCTTAAGAAATAACTAGTACTACACCCATCTAATACATACAGCTAATGAAGACTATAAACCCCAAAGTAATACGCCAGCTCTTTGTGCTGTTGTTAATAGTACTTATTGGCGGACTCATATTTCAAGAAATGGCACCTTATTTCTCTGGGGTTTTAGGTGCTATTACTTTGTATGTTTTATTGAAGAAGTCCATGGCGAAATTGGTCAAAAAGGGCTGGAAACCTACCCTAGCCGCAAGTTTGTTAATGTTCGCTTCTGTATTGATCATTCTTATGCCGGTTTCTGGAGCAGTTCTTATGTTGGGAAATAAGGTGAGCGAAGCGGTCAAGAATTCTGAAAAGGTTACCAAAGCTTTAAAACCCAGCTTCAGAGTATTGAGAATTACGTAGGTTACGACTTATCTTCTCAGATAGATGTTTCTAAAGTATCTGGCTGGTTATCTGATAGCTTACAGGGTTTTGCAGGTAGTACGTTCACCTCGGTTATTGCTATTGGAATCATGTATTTCTTTCTTTATTTTATGTTGACGAACCGCAAAGAAATGCGCGAGTCTCTTTTTGAATACATTCCTATTAGCACAGAAAACTTAAAAACGATAGGAAGCAAAATAAGACGTATGGTACGTGCCAATGCACTAGGTATTCCTTTAGTGGCTATTGCTCAAGGAATAGTTGCTCTCATTGGATTTCTCATTTTTGGCATTGAAAATCCATTTTTCTGGGCGGTAATCGTAGCCATTGGATCTATGGTTCCATTTGTCGGGAACATGTTGGGTACTTTGCCCGTTTTCCTTTTGGCGTTATCGGCAGGCGACTTCTTTCAAGCTTGGGGCATACTTATCTACGGTATAGTTGTGGTGGGTTCTACTGACAATATTATCAGGCTATATGTGCTGAAAAAACTGGATGACGTACATCCTTTGATAACAATGATCGGTGTTCTAATTGGGATTCCTCTTTTTGGGTTTATCGGTTTAATTTTTGGTCCGCTGTTCGTTAGCCTATTTCTTATTATCGTACAGATTTACAAAGAAGAATATGGCAAAGAAAGTAGTGATATCACCACGGTGTAACTTCATCCTACCTGACTAAATTCATCTGATTTCACCAAGAAAATTAACGGTATCACTCCGTACTATATCTCAATCGCTTTAGCACTAATAATAGCGGCTTTTGAGACAAGTTACCTTCATCTATATATGTAATATAGCAGTAAAATATACTGAGAGATGAACGATGGAGAAAATACAAGATTAGAAAATATAGCAGATACCGAATACGAAATATTCGCATTATTAAAGCAGCGGTATAGCCCTAGAGTATTCAGAGAAAATTTGATTACTAACACGCATACTCACCAACTTTTTTTTGAGGCTGCCCGTTGGGCTCCTAGCTCTAACAACCTGCAACCATGGCGATTTATTTATGGTGAGAGAGGAACTGATGCTTACAAAAAAATCTATGATTGCCTGAGCGATTTTAATAAGACTTGGGCAGGAAATGCGCCTTTACTGATATTAACTATCTATAAGACACATTTAGAAAATGGTGATGAGAATTTTCACGCTCCTTATGACCTAGGATTGTCCTTAGGCAATATGGCGGTTCAGGCGCAGTACTTAGGTATAGGTCTTCACCACATGGCAGGTCTTGATTGGAAAAAAGCCGAAAAAGAATTTAACGTTCCCAAAGAATACCACATATCCTCAGCAATTGCTGTGGGCTACTACGGTGGTGATTCCAACAAATTACCAGATAATCTAATAGAACAGGAAACTGCAGACAGGAAACGACTGCCTTTATCGTCTTTTGTCTTTAACGGCGATTGGGACGCATAGATAAAGGAATTAAAATCAGATTATCCGCAACTGCGGATGTAACATAAAACAAACAGTTATGAAAATAGGAATTATAGGAAGTGGAAACATAGGAGGAAATTTAGGAAAGCATTGGGCAAAAGCAGGGCACGAAGTACTTTTTAGCTCACGTCATCCAGAAGAATTAAAAGACTTAGCAAGCGAAGCTGGAAACAACGCACAGGCAATGGGCATCAAAGAAGCTTTTGAGTCCAATGCAGATGTTTACTTGTTAGCAATGCCTTTTAAAGCAGTTGATGAAATGGCTAAAACCTATGCCTCACAATATAGTAACAAGCTTATTATAGATGCCACAAATCCGTATCCGGAAAGAGATGGAGAAATGGCACAGAAGGTACGAGATGCCAATTATACAGCATCAGAATACACTGCCATGAAATTCAGTTCGGCTAAAACTGCAAAAGCATTCAATTCTATTAAAGCCGACGATTTGCGCGACAAAGCTTTTAGGAGTACCGATAAATTGACTGTACCCTATGCTGCCCAAGATATTGAAAGCAGATATGTCACAAAAAAACTAATTGAAGATATGGGTTTTGATACACTCTATGTGGGCAATCTTACCGATACTAAAATAATGGATCCAGACTATAGGCCATTTACGGTAAATCCTTACCACATGATGAGTTAAAACAATTGGTTGACTCTATTAGAATGTACTAATAGTATACTTCTAATTCTTATATAAAATAGAACTCTAGATTAGAATAAATATCATATTAAAAAGGATGTGCAAAAGCCCATCCACTTAAAAATTTAATCAAAAACACACAATATGCAAATCATTTACGAATATCACGATGTATCTGCCAGCGGGCGTTTAGAAGGACTTGTAAAGGAAAAACTAGAAAAGTTAGCGCATAAATATGATTTTGTACATCGTGCAGATGTATTCTTTAAAAAGGAAAACCGAAGCGATGATCAAGAAATGTTTTGTGACATCCGTTTGAGTATGCCCGGACCACGAATTTTTGCCTCATCTAATGCCGAAACTTTTGAAGCGGCCATGAGTGAAACCGTTCGTGATTTACAAGATCAATTGAGAAAAGTAAAGGATAAGATGTCGGCTCACTAGCCGTCATCTTATCAATGTGTAAACTACAAAAAAATAGATATGAAACCGACATCATTAATTGGCATCGCCTCGGCCTTGGCCAATAGCAGAAAATTAAAACTGGCGCTCGTAGGAATGCAATTCGCTTATTTGGGATATAAGCTATTACAGAAAAACGAGACAAGTAAAGGCAAGAAAAAAAGAAAGAAGTTAAAAACATAACAAATTATGGTAGTACACAAATCTGGCGTACTACCGAATATTTTAAATGACCTATAGAAATAACTTTAATGTTTTGTGTTTTACTGGTAACCGTACTACTATTTGTATTCGAGGTTTTTCCAGTAGATAAAATTGCCTTCTTAATTATTGTTTCCCTTACCCTATTAGGCTTAGTCAATCCTGAAGAAGCTATTAGTGGCTTTTCTAACAGTGCTACAATTGCTGTTCTTGCTTTAATGATTCTTGCCATTGCCTTAGAAGAAAATGGTGTTATCAATTGGCTTGCATCAGGTATGGGGCGGGTAAAGGGTTTGCCCCTGTATGTTATGGCACCCATATTCATGTTTGTTACCGCGGGCATATCGGCATTTATTAGTACCACTGCCGTGGTCATTGTTTTCATTAAAATAGTGAACCAGCTTTCGGAGAAATACAATGTATCGCAAAGTAAATTATTGCTACCCATATCCTTTGCTGGTATTTTGGGAGGTTCATGTACACTAATGGGTACCTCAACCAACTTAATAGTAAACTCCGTAGCAACAGATTTAGGTGCCCAAAAATTGGGCTTCTTTGAATTCTCCATGCTCGGGTTAATATTTCTAGGAATATCAATCGTTTACCTTACTCTAACGTTACACTGGTTGCCTTGGGGAAAAGGCAAAAACTTGGATGAGGATTATAATCTAAACAGCTATGTAACCCATGTTCATATAAATGCAGATTCTAAATTGGTAGGTAAAACTATTAAGGAAAGTTTCCTTTTTGAGAATCCAGATGTTTCGCTTTTAAAGCTAACAAGAAACAATAGAGTTCATAATTCTCCCGGTAAGTATATCACTTTTAAGGCTAATGATGAGTTGCTATTAATGTGCGACTTAGAAAATCTAACCAGAATAAATGAATCTGAGAATCTTAGCCTTAACGAAGAAAAATACTTT
This sequence comes from Zobellia laminariae, assembly GCF_030553095.1. Taxonomy (GTDB): domain Bacteria; phylum Bacteroidota; class Bacteroidia; order Flavobacteriales; family Flavobacteriaceae; genus Zobellia; species Zobellia laminariae. The sequence continues at coordinate 1,072,982 of NZ_CP130738.1, forward strand.
GTTCCACAAGAGCTTAGCAACATAAAAGACAAAAAGGAAAACGAACTTGATGCCAGAGTTTTTATAGAGCTACTTATGCTTCCGGGAGCCCAGTTTCTTGGTAAAACCTTAGGTAATCTAAGGAGTTCTATGATGCAGGATATTGTGCCCGTCGCCATTAAAAAAAGAAAAACGTTAACCAACTTAGAAGAAAGATTGGTACGCAACAGCATGAACAAATTGGTATTGAAAGTGGGTGACCGCCTGCTTTTGGAGACCTCCAAAGAAAAGCTTGAAACCATAAATAATATGGAGAATGTTATACTCCTCCAAGAGTTTAACAAAGTAGGCTCTAACTCTAAATACAAGCGTTATTTCTCTTTAGGCGTACTCTTGCTAGTTATTGGTTTAGCAGCTACCGGAACATTATCTATAATGGTAAGCGCCCTTACCGGTGTTTGTATTTTATTATTGACCAACAATCTGGATTTGACCACTGTTTATAAAAAGGTAAACTGGCAAATTTTCTTTTTGTTGGCAGGTATGATTCCTTTAGGTGTTGCCATGCATAACACCGGTGCAGATGCTTTTATTTCAGAAAAACTACTGGGTTTCCTGTTTGACCAATATGGATACGTTGTCATAGGAACCCTATTTTTTTCAACAATGATTTTAAGTGCGGTCATAAGTAATAATGCTACGGCAATTATTATGACACCCATATCTATAGCCGTAGCACAGGGAATGCAGTTAGACTTCAAACCCTTTATTCTAGCAGTAATGTTTGCTGCTAATTTTAGCTTTTTCACCCCGGTTGGCTATCAGACCAACACCTTAATCTATAGTCTAGGGAACTATAGATTTAGTCACTTTTTAGGAATTGGTGGCCTTTTGAGCCTTATTTTGGCAGTGGTGGCCACATTTTTATTAACCAACATGTTATAAGAAAAAATATTATGGAAAGTAAATTCTCAATAGAAGACTCAATAAGTAAATTATGGGACAAGTTAGACGGGTGGCTAGATGCCATTGTATTAAAGCTTCCCAATATTGTTATGGCCATCTTTATCATGGTCCTGTTTTATTTCATTGCACGGGGCATTCGCAAACTAATGCAAAAGTTCTTGCTTAACCGTATCAGTCAACAATCTATTCAAGATATAATTGCACGATTTATTTTCTCGGCTGTTATTTTGGTTGGGTTCTTTATTGCCTTGGGTGTATTGGAACTAGATAAGGTTCTTACCAGTATTCTTGCTGGTGCAGGTGTTGTTGGTCTGGCAATTGGTTTGGCATTACAAGGAACTTTAAGCAACACTTTTGGCGGACTTATACTTTCTTTTATGCCGAAAATAAACATTGATGACTTTATTGAAAGTGATGGCGTAAAAGGTTTTGTTTCAGAAATTAGTTTGAGAAATGTTGTGGTACGCCAGCCCGATAATAATTACGTAATTATACCCAACTCCAAATTTGTGGACGGGTCTTTTAAAAACTATTCGCTTAGTAACAGAAGTAAGATTGTTGTTAGTTGTGGTGTAGGTTATGAGAGTAAATTACAAGATGTAGAGGATTTGGTCGTGAAAATTATTGGTGATAGTTTCCCTCAGAAAAATAACGAAGCCGTAGAATTTTATTTTACTGAATTTGGAGATAGTTCTATTAATTTTATGGTCCGTTTTTGGATTGATATGAAAGGTGCTAAACAAGAACACGCCGCTAGACATGAGGCAGTTAAGTTGATTAAATCACACTTTGATGAGAAAGACATTAATATTCCTTTCCCTATCCGTACGCTAGATTTTGGAAAGAACACATTGAATATGAATACCAATTCAATCAAAGGGCAATCTTAAAATAGTAGAAAGAGAAATAAAAGCTCGGACTTAATTTAATAGCTTATTTGAAGTAAATTAACTTACCCAATACCCATCCATGAAATCAAATGAGATAGCCAGTGGAATTTTGAAAGCAGTAGCCGCAGTAAGCGGCTTTCTGCTTCTCTTATTTCTAATTTACGAACTGCAATCTATAGTAGCTTATCTGGTCATATCCGGTGTTGTAGCGCTCATAGGTAGACCAATTGTCATTTTCCTAAAACATCACCTTAGGATACCTAATATTATGGCCGTAATTCTCACTATGCTCCTTTTAACCGCATTGTTCGGAGGTGTTATTGTATTGATTGTGCCGCTACTTACCGAACAGGGTAAGAACCTTTATTTGTTTGATTTTGGTGTAATTCAGGCTGAGTTTGATAAACTGTACGTTATGGTTTCCGAGTACTTTGGTACTACAAAAAAAGTTGTTGAAGATTTGGTAGAAAATGCTGCTTTAGATGAAAACGCGGTAAAAGGCCTGAGCAAGGATTTGGTACCATCATTTTTTAAATCCATTTTGGAAGTACTAGACAATATTGGTATTGGAATATTTTCCGTTTTATTTATTTCATTCTTTTTTCTTAAAGACAGTAAAATTATTCAACGGTCTATTTTAGCATCGGTGCCGGACAACCACAGAATGAAAACTATGCGGTCCATAGCAAAGATTAAAAACCTATTGTCTCGCTACTTCGTTGGGCTCTTGTTTCAACTGTTCATTCTGTTCTCTTTATATGCTATAACCTTAATCTTAGTAGGGTTGGAGAATGCGGTACTCATTGCGTTCATGTGTGCCCTGTTCAATGTTATCCCCTATTTGGGACCAATGATAGGCGCTATTATTATGGTAATGTTTACGGTTACCAGTAACCCGGGATTAGATTTTAGTACTATTATTCTACCCAAAGTGGGGTATGTACTTCTTGGCGTAACGATTGGCCAGCTTATAGATAATTTTTTCTCTCAACCCATTATATTCAGTAACAGTGTAAAGTCGCATCCGTTAGAAATCTTCTTAGTGATACTATGTGCGGGTCTGTTATTTGGAATTGTTGGTATGATGGTAGCCCGTATGGGTATACAGTTATAAAGGTGATTCTAAAACAATTTGTATCTAAAAATAAAATAGTTACAGCCCTAACTAGAGGGCTGTAACTTATTAGTTGTTCTTCAGTAAGAATCTTTCATTTTTAATATGCCTAAAGCAGTAGAGCTAGAAAGCCACACCAGATGCAACAAGTGCTATTCCTAGAATAATCAAAGCAGCTATGATAATAAAGAATCCTTTTTTAGTGATTCCATTTTTCTGAAAGATATACTCTTCCTTAGGATCGTGAGCTTCCTTAGCAAATTCTGTTTTTTCATTTCTTATCTTCTCGTCTTTCATTGTATTTTCCATATTTTTTTTGTTTTTCGACTTACTTAAAATTTTCAAAAACGACTCAGATTCATTCAAAATCATGAGTTTTTACATCGTTTTACTCTAATATACATGCATTTTTTACTTAATTAAACCATTTTCCCATAACGGTTAATCTAAAAATTGATTGAGCTCAAACCGGATATGATATTAGAGATATCTTTAACCTCATCAGTACATTACAACCATCAACCCCATTACACAGATGACCAAAGAGAAACTATTAAGTCAGTTATTGAGAGCACCAGAATTGGCGATTGAAAATCTCAATTTGGTTTATGTAGACAATGGTAAAATGCCAATCTCCCGTTCCCGAAAAGGAAAGAGTTTCATTTATTTACACAAACAAAAACCTGTAACGGACAAAAAGGAGCTAGAGCGGATTACAAGTTTGGTTTTACCACCAGCATGGGAAGATGTAAAAATCACTGATTTATCTAATGGGCATTTACAAGCAGTAGGTAAAGATTTAAAAAACAGAAAGCAATACCGTTATCATCCTACTTGGGTAAAAATTAGAAAGCAGACCAAATTCTACAAGATGGCTTTGTTTGGTAAAAAGCTACCACTTATTAGAGCACAGGTAGAAAAAGACCTTGCACTAAAAAAATGGTCAAAAGCCAAGGTTGTTGCGCTGATTATAAAACTTATGGATGAGACCCATATACGCATAGGCAACGAGCAATATGCAAAACGCAATAAATCATACGGGCTTTCTACCATGCGTAAAAGGCATGTAGAAGTTTTTAAGGATAATATTAAGTTTGAGTTTGTGGGTAAAAAGGGCAAAAAACACTCTATTACCGTTCGTAATAAAAAACTGATGCGCCTTATTAGCCGTTGTGAAGATATACCTTATTGGGAGCTTTTTCAATATTACGATGAAGATGGCGACAAACAATCTGTAGACAGTTCTATGGTTAACGAATATCTACATGATATAAGCGGAGAATTTTTTACTGCCAAGGACTTTAGAACTTGGGCGGCTTCGGTTGTATTTTTTGATACACTTTTAGACCTTGGCCTTGGCCGAAACCCAAAAAGACACCAAAAAGAATCTCCTTGTAGGTTTTGATGCTGCAGCAACCGCCTTAGGAAACACCAGAAATGTATGCCGCAAATATTACGTGCATCCCGTCTTAGTTACTTCCTATGAAGACGGCTCTCTAAAAGAATGGTTTGATAAGGCGGACAAAAGTGATTCCAAATCTGAGCATTTCTCTACTTCAGAAATGGTTATGCTTGAACTTTTTGAACAGTACACTCCCCAGTTTTAAAGCTACTTTAAATTCTCTTTCACATTAATGGATAAATGCACACGCAATATATTGGCCCTTTATGGATTGCATCAATAATTCATTTTTTCAGATAAAGACCAACAAAGACTTCCTCGTAAATTTACTATTAGTAAGTAAGATGCCATGCGGCACGCATCCCCCAAAAAGCAAGTTGCCGCTCATTTAAAACTAAATTACAATGAGTACATATAGTGAAGAAGTACACACAAAATTGAACAACATATTAGAAAAAACATACGACGCGGAAAAAGGCTTTAAAAAGGCAGCAGAACATGCCCAAAGCACGGATTTGAAAACATTTTTTACGCGCAAGGCAGATGAGCGTTATGCGTTTGGACATGATTTGAAAGCTGAAATTGCTCGTTACGGGCAAAACTTTGATAAAGGCGGAAGTGCCACTGGAGCAATGCACCGCGGATGGATGGATGTAAAAGCTTGGTTTAGCGGAGATAATGACGAGGCCATGCTAGAAGAATCCATTACTGGAGAAAAAGCAGCTGTAGATGAATACAAAGAGGTATTGAAAGAAACTTCTTTACCAACTACAACAGCTACTTTACTAACCCAGCAAATGAATAAGATCAGCACCGATCTCAGTAGCATCAAAAGATTGGAAGACGTACTATAAGAGTACCGTAGAAAAATTAAAAGGGATGCATGTGCATCCCTTTTTTAAATTTCACTAACTATAGAAAAATACCTATGTTCAATAAATTATCCATCAGGGCAGATAGACAGCAGATTGAAGAAACGTATGGAGCCCTTTTTCAATTTCCTGACATCTATAGACCCAGAAATATCATAAACGGACTTGAAGAAAGTACCGTTCCTATTATAACTTCAAAACAACAAAATACCATATCTACATCTATCTGGGGAATTCTACCTAAGAGATTTCAGGGAGATTGGGCAAATTTTCAAAAACACGTAAATACGTTAACCATACCGTTAGCCTCTTTACAAACAAAACCATGGTACGCCCATACAGATGATACTGATCGGTGCCTACTACTTGTAACCGGTTTTTTCACCACATTTATCTCAGAAGGAGAGCTACTCTTCTTTCATATGACTCAAAAATCTGGCGAGCCATTTAGCCTTGCCGGTATTTACAATGAGTTAGAAGATGGCTTTATCACAAGTTCCCTCATTACAGACAAGGCAAATAGAACCGTGACAGAAGTCCATAATATTAATGACCAAATGCCTATTATGGTTCCCAGTTCTCAACAAAAAGATTGGTTAGACCATAAGATTTCGGCATATAATATAGACACTGCAGCAGCTACCCTTAACTTGATTGCCAAGCCCGTTTCGGAAGATTTTTTCGAAAATGCGCCAACGGATGCTTCTGAAAATTTATCTGGTTTAGACCGAGAAGATTTCCTTCCTACCACGTTACATGATCTTTTATACAGCAACAGTATAAATCTCAGTAACTAATAAGTTACTGTGGCATTCCACACTTTATTCTACCCCTCACCCCTGTTGTTTGAAGGTAAAATATAAATTTATTGCGATAATCGAAACCCTGAACATACTGCATCTTTGTATCATAGAAGTCGGATAAGTACGACACTAGAAATTACTAATCTAAAAACTACATACTATGTTACGTTGGACAGTTACTTTTGTAATATTGGCGATTATAGCCGCAATATTTGGATTTGGTGGAATAGCAGCTGGTGCTGCAAGTATCGCCAAAGTATTATTCTTTATTTTTCTAATCCTTTTCGTGATTTCATTATTCACCGGAAAGAAGCCCGTATAAATCTATTAACTCAAAAACCCTAAACATATGAAACGCACACTATATTTAATGTTATTTGTCTTAATGACCGCATCTGTATCTACACTAACAAGTTGTAGAGATGAGGCAAAGTCTACTGGAGACAAAATAGAAGACGCAATTGACGATACCGGAGATGCCATAGAAGAAGGCGCCGAAGACGTTGAGGACGGTATTGAAGATGCCGTAGATGACAATTAAGATTAAAGTTTGGTTGATTGTAAGATTGGGCGTTTCCTTCGGGAATCGCCCAATCTTTTTTTGTACTCACTAAGGCCTATCGTTAAATAGACCAAAATCAAACAATCTTTTTATCAATCTAATGAAGTAAATTCTATTTCTCCGTTTTAAGTTTCTTCCATCAATTAAAAACCAAACTGAACAAAAAAAACGTATAATGTTCGGCCATTAGTTTGCAAGTAGGTTTTATACCTTAATTTTTTAAAATAAAGTGCATATCTTTCGTATACTGAAAAATAGCTAACTTATACTGTAATCTCTAACATGACTTTTTTTGTAAAATATGATTTTGACTTAGCCTGCAAGACCTTGTTAAAGGAACATCTTGATGCTTTTGATGTAACATATTCTCTAGGAAGTTTGGGTGAGGTGAAAATTAAGGGCGGTCTATCTGACGAGCAGCGAAATTCTCTTACTACTTCTTTGAAGAGATATGGAATTGAGATTCTTGATGGTCAAAAAATTACCTTGGTAGAGCGCATAAAAAGTGCTATTGATGAACTTCTAAAAGACAAAGATTTAAAGTCAATAAAGGTTTCGACATATTTGTCCGATACCCTGCATTATTCATATGCACACCTTTCTTCTGTTTTTTCAGAAAGTACATATACCTCTATTGAAAATTATATTATTTTACGTAAAGTGGACTTAGCAAAAGAGCTGATCTGTAATACGGACCTTACGCTTACAGAAATTGCTTTTAAACTTAATTATAGTAGTGTTGCCCATTTGTCCGGACAATTTAAAAAAACCACTGGCCTTACTCCAAGTAGTTTTCAGCGAATCATGAGCAAAAAAATTAAACATACCGTTAACCCCAAAACGTAATATATACTTATGGATACCAAACTACTAAACATTGCTTTGGCAGATGATGATGAAGATGACAGAATGCTTTTTAGTGAGGCTATTGATGAAATAGGTATTAGAACTAAATTATCACTTTTTAAGCATGGGCAGGAATTGATGGACTATCTAACCTTACCCAATATTGTCTTACCCAATCTCATTTTTCTAGATTTAAACATGCCTATAAAAAATGGTATGCAATGTTTGAAAGAAATACGGCAGAATCCGGATCTAAAAGATCTTTGTATTGCCATTTATTCTACGTCATCATCAGAAAAAGATGTGGAGGAGACTTTTCTAAATGGGGCAAACATTTATCTAAATAAGCCCAATAACTTTGTTAAATTGCAAGCTTCCGTAGAACGAGTACTACAGTTAAATTGGCAGTACCACACGTCTAATCTTAATAAGGATACCTTTCTATTTCGCATATAGAGCTTATGGACTTCAAACGAATATATTCTTCTTCCAAGACCTACATAGCTTTACTGTTCGTTGCTTTTGTAATTATTCTGTTTACGGCTAGCATGGCATACTATCAGATTATGCGAATGCAAAATCTAGCGGAAAAAGTAGCGCATACTTTACAAGTAAACAATGCCATTAGTGAACTCTCTACCCACTCTACTCTAGCGGAATCCGAAGAGTTTAGAGCGCAAATCCAAAATAAAGATGAGAATAACACCGTATTTGATGATTATGTAAAAGACGGTGAAACTATTCTAAAGACACTTGAAGACCTAACCCAAGGGAATGCATCTCAGCAGATTCGTTTAGCTCCCATGGAAGCACTTTTGGACACCTTGCATAATGAACTTCAAGCTTTGGCGGAACATCCCAACGAGCCACTCAGCAGTGTAAATGAGTCCGAAAAAGCTAAAAAAAGTGACATTGACTTTACATTATACCGCATTAGGAACATAAGAAATCAAATGCTGGCCGAGGAGCGCCTCTCTATCAAAAAAACAAGAGAAGAGTATGATGCCAACAAATATTTAGCTCCGTTTACTTCCTTGCTTTTGGCATTTTTTGCCCTTATTGTTTTTATACTGGCTTTTCTAAAAATATATAGGAACAAGTTGCGCATTCGCCAATCAGAAAATTTTCTTAGAAGTGTACTCGCCACCACAGATAACATCATTAACTATTACGAGCCTATTTATGATAAACAAAAGGAAATCATAGATTTTGAAATCATTTTTGCAAATGAATGCAACCGCTCTTATCTGGGCCTTGACCCTAACGAAATTATGGGTAAACCTATATCTAAGGTCTTTCCTTTTTTAATGCTCAACGGCGAATTTCAAAAATTAGTTGAGTGCTTTCAACAAAAGAAAAAAATTACCTTAGACAGAGAAATTTTCGCGAAAGGAGAGAAACTGTGGTTTAAATCATTACTGACACCATTAGCGGAAGGAATTATGGTAACCGCTCGTAACTCTACCGCAGAAGAAAAAGCCAAAGAAGAGCAATTGTTACTCAACCAACGTTTAGAACAGCAAAACCTAAAACTGTTGGACAACCGTGCTTTTCTGAATAATATTTTTAGAAGTATACCTCATGTAGTCATGAACTTTGAGAGTATCAGGGATAACAGCGGTAAAATTGTAGACTTTAAAATTCTATTTATTAACGATAAGATTTCTCCAATTACCGGAGATTTACCAGAGGAAATTACCAACAAGAATATTTCTGAAATTTTTCCAACCGTGTTTGAATCCGAAATTTTTGGTTACTTAAAAAATGTGGTTGATACTGGAGAGCCAACCTCGTATGAAGTTCCCTATACTGCTATAGATAATAATGAAAAATGGTTTAGTGCCCGGGCCATTAAATTAGGAGATGGCATAACACTTACTACAAGAGAAATTACTGAGGAAAAAGAAAAAACAAATCAACTAACACAGCTAAACACCCAGTTAGAGACTCAAAATTCAATTTTTGCAGACGCTGAAAATGTAGCGAATATAGGAAGTTACATTTGGTATTTAGATAATGGAGAGGCTACAATTTCAGATAATTTCTATCGCATTTTAGGATATGAACCTAACTCCTTTGTGGTAACTTTTGATAGTTATCGCAAATTTGTTCATCCAGATGATTTAGCAACCTATGACCGCTTAGGAGAAGAAACGGTTGAACATGGAAAATCCAAAGTATCCGGATACCGAATCGTTACCAAGCAAGGAGATGTAAAACACATAGAGCTTAATGGTCGTGCACTTATTCGTCATGGTAGAAAAGCTTCTGTAGGTGTAATTGTTGATGTTACCGAAGAAAAACAAAACTCGGATCGTGTAATACAACTCAACCAAGAACTATCTATTCAAAACTCTATTCTAACCGATGCCGAAAGAATTGCAAAAATAGGGAGCTTTGTATGGTATGTGGGTACCGATGAAATTGAAATCTCGGATAATTTTTACCGAATGTTGGGTTATGAACCTAAAGGATTTGAAGCGTCATTAGAGCAATTTGCAGAATTTGTGCATCCTGAGGATCTAAAAACGTATGAGCATAGCATTCAAAAATCTACGAAAGACTTAATTGTAGAAGAACACCGCTACCGTGTTATAAGCAAAAGTGGAGAAATTAAACACCTAAAGGTAAACGGCCAGTTTATTCATAAAGACAACAGACAAATTATGTCTGGAGTTGCCCAAGATATCTCATTGAGCATTGCCGCAGAAGAAAAATTACGCGCCAGTAATATGGAGTTACAGCATAGCAATGCAGAATTAGAATCTTTTAATAGAGTGGCTAGCCATGATTTGCAGGAGCCGCTTAGAAAAACCCAGATGTTTATTTCCCGTATAGAAAGTACGGAAATAGACAATTTATCGGACAAAGGTCGTGTCTACTTTAAGAAGGTGGTTAACGCCGCCTCTCGTATGCAGTCTTTGGTTATGAACTTATTGACCTATTCTAGAATAGATTCAAAACATGAAGATTTTGAACTTATAGATTTGAACGAGGTACTAGAAAAGGTAAAGGAAGACCTCTCCTCCACTATTGAAAATACCGGCGCTATGATTAAGAGTGAAGATCTTCCTAGACTAGGAGGCGTGTCTTATCAATTAGAGCAGCTATTGAACAACCTTATATCTAATGCTCTTAAATATAAGGTAGCAGATGTAAAACCATCCATTACCATTCAGGCAGAGAAAGTGCATTCCAAGCAAATTCCGGAAAACTTCTTTAAGACGGCAAATAACTATTACAAGATTACCATTATAGATAATGGTATTGGTTTCTCTACGGAACACTCAGATAAAATATTTGAGGTGTTTCAAAGGTTGCACCAAAAATCAGAATATTCGGGCACAGGCATTGGTCTTGCCATTTGCAAAAAAATAGTAGAAAACCATCACGGGTTTATTTACGCTACAAGTGAATTGGGCAAAGGTTCTGCATTCATTTTCTACTTACCCGCCTAGTTCCAACTTTCCCATACTATCTCCTTTTATAGTAATCCACAACTGTTTACACAGGTTAGTGGTTTAGAGAAATATGTCTAAAAGGCTGGATTTTAGGACATTTTAACGCCTTTTTGCGCTTAAAGCGACAATTCTATAACACAAAGCAATAATTGTGTAACACAAAAGGTGGACTCCCCCACGATCTTTGTACCAGAACAAATAATAAACCTTGGTGTCTATGAAAAATTTAATTGAACAAGTATCTGAGCAACTGGCAAGAGTCGGTCGTGTAAGACCAATTCATGAGTATTCTAATAATGACGCAACACCAGAGAGCTTTATAATGGAAATGAATAATGCTAATCAGCAACCATTAAAAAGATAATCAATTTCAGTCAAAAGAAATTAACAACCTTAAAAAACACACTATGAAAACTATCACACTATCATCTGCAGCTATTAAAAATATGTTCCAACAACTTCACCAAAATTTTGGTGGTTCACTTTCAGTAAATGTAAAAGAGCATATTTTAACTCTTGATAATGAATTAGGCCGAGGTCATATAAGAGGAATAACTTTTAAAGGTGGTATTTCTTATTTAGAATTTGATATGGAGTTTAACGAAGATTTCACCTTAAAAACAGGTTCTGAAGAAAACGCTCCTATTTGTTTTGCATATTGCTCAGCTGGTAGAATTGCACACAGCTTTGATAATGAAACAGAAAAGAATGTTTTAGAGAACTTTCAGACAGGTATTTTAACTAATGCTAGCAATTCTGACAACGTTCTTTACTTCCAGAAAGATGTACGTGTTAAAACATCATTAATTGTGGTTAGAACCGTAGCTCACGGAGATACGTCTAAGAAAAACGGATTAAACTACAGACTGCAAGAACTTATATTAAATGGTAAGCCTGCAGAGAACAGTATATATATTGGCTCATATAACTTAAAAATTGCTGATCAAATCAGTCAACTTAAAGCTATTAAGCAACAGGGTATTGTTAGAAGTTTATTGATTGAAGGTTTGGTGCATATGATTTTGGCTCTAGAGGTACAACAGCATACAGATGACCTTAAGAACCAAGAAAACCAAACAGGTAGCTTAAATATGAGAGAAATGGAATCAGTAAGAGAGATTTCAGATTTCGTGAACAATTATCCGGAAAGACAATTATCCATTTCAGAGCTTTGTCGCAAATCGGGATTATCTCCTAGCAAATTACAAGAAGGTTTTAAATTAATGCATGGTACTACGGTTACAGATTACATAAGAGAGGTACGTATTCTAAAAGCCGAAGAACTTATTAAAAATACAGATTTGAACATTTCAGAGGTAGTTTACAGCATTGGTTTTACTAGCCGTAGCTATTTCTCAAAAATATTCAGAAACAAATATAACTGCAGCCCAAAGCAGTATAAAGACAAGCAAAATATGGTTGCTGCGTCTCTATAAGATAATTGGTTAGAATAGTTTGGTTGTTAATGGTAACCGGCACTTTTAGTGCCGGTTTTTTTGTGCATAAAAAACAAGGTAGTTTGTTCAAATAAAGAAATTAATAGATTGCTCTTTCAATTTATAAAGGTCTTACTCATTACTTTTTTTTCAGTACTTTGCACATCATACTAATTAGTATCTTTTATGACAAAAGCATCCAATACCCGGCATACTATTCTTGAAAAAGCCTTCGATTTAATCTATAAAAAGGGCTATCAAGCAACCAGTATTGATGAAATTATAGCCACCACCCAAGTAACAAAAGGAGCATTCTATTATCACTTTAAAACTAAGGATGCAATGGGCATTGCAATTATTAAAGAAATTGTAAAACCTAACATGCACGATGCTTTTATTGCGCCGTTACAAAACAGCTCTAAACCAGTTGAGGATATTTTTTTGATGATTAAAACCCTATTGCTAGATACTCCTTTCTTGAAACTTGAATATGGTTGTCCCGCAAGTAATTTATCCCAAGAAATGACACCGTGGAATTCCAAATTTTCCGAGGCACTTAACACGTTGATTCTAGAGTGGCAAATTGCTGTAGAGAACAGTATTAAAAGAGGAATAGAAAAGGGTAATATAGTTAATTCTGTTAACCCAAAACAGATTGCTCTGTTCGTTATATCTGGTTATTGGGGTATACGAAATTTTGGAAAAGTATATAACAGTACGGATTGCTACCACCTTTATTTGGAGGAACTTAAATTATATTTAAAAAATCTTAGCCAATAATTTCAAACAGAACATACTAGTTAGTATGTTCTGTTTATATTTGCATTAATATTCAATTCATTATTAATGTATCAAACACTCCCATTTCTACATTCACTAGTCCGCTGGTTTGTACTGTTTAGCATCCTGTACTCCATTTTCAGGGCTTATAAAGGCTATTTTCAAAACCTACATTTTTCCAAGACCGATAATCTGGTTAGACATTGGACTGCAACCATTGCCCATATCCAGTTAGTTGTAGGCATTATTCTTTATGTAAAAAGTCCTGTAGTAATGTATTTCTGGAAGGATTTCAGTCAAGCACTAAATCATATGGACAGCCTATTTTTTGGGGCAATTCATAGTACCCTAATGCTATCGGCCATTGTAATACTTACCATTGGTTCTTCTATGGCGAAACGAAAAATGACTGATAAAGAAAAATTCAAGACCATGTTAGTATGGTTCTCTATTGCACTTTTAATAATTGTAATAGCCATATACTGGCCTTTTTCACCTCTAGCAAACAGACCTTATATTAGATAATTATGAAAGATTTATTAAAAACTAAACTAGGAAGGCTACGAATAATTGGGTATTTGGAAGGTATTTCCCTTCTAATTCTTGTGTTCATTGCAGTTCCTATGAAGTATTACTTTTTAGACCCAAGCCTAACCAAATCCCTTGGCCCCATACATGGCGCCCTATTCTTGCTTTTTATAATGAATACGTTAAGCGTAGGCGTTGAGCAAAATTGGAGATTCCGTACCACCACATGGAAAGTTATTTTGGCGTGCTTTATTCCATTTGGCACATTTTATATTGATAGAAAAATTTTTAGTAGACTATACTCCGCAGACTAAAGGATTAAATAAACAATTAGGAGTTCCCCCCAATTGCCTTTTTGTTCAGTCGGGTCTCTGCCAGTTTTTCTAACGTATTATCTGCATCATATTCCTCATTAAGAGTTTCCTGTAAGGTTTTTGCTATTTGTCTATATCCTAATTCTTTTGCAAAACGAACCGCACTACCGTAACCGGAAATTTCATAATGCTGTACACGCTGTATTTCTGCAATAAGACCTACATCCATCACCTCATCATCTTCTACCTCTTCTATAAAATGTTTCGTTTCTTTTATAAGCCCTTTCATGGCCTGACAGGTTTCGCCAGATGGCGTAATATTCAATTATGGCAAATACTTTCAATTCTATCCTTTTGCTCTTTTGTTTCTTCCCAGTGATTTTCAATCGCTTGTTTCAACAGCTTATCGTTAGCGTGTTCCACAATATCCGGTAGCACCTCTAGTAACTGAACCTCAACACTATACAAATCCTTAAGTTGATGCGTAAATAAGTCGCTTAATGTCTTCATATCTCTTTTCGTTACTTATTTCTAACTTTAAAAATAATCAGAAATACTATTTTAAATTGACTTAATTGAAGAAAAAAGTGCTGTTATAAGATGTAAAAAATGCTATTTTAAAATTGTTTTTTTTTGGAGTAATTAATAAATTTTTCAGGTTAACCTAAGGAGAAGTTCGGCCGTAACTTGCATATGAATCTAAAAAACAAAATATCATGGAGGTTAAAGAAGCCCAAAAAGCCGAGATAGGCATAAAGAAGTCAAATCGTGAAGCAGTAGTAAAAATGTTACGCCAATTATTGGCCGACGAGTTTTTATTATACACAAAGACACGTAACGCACACTGGAACGTAGAAGGTATAGATTTTCATACCAAGCACGTTTTCTTTGAGGAAGAGTACGGAAAATTGGAAACATTTATTGATGAAGTAGCGGAGCGTATCCGTATGCTGGGGTTCTATTCTCCGGGTACTCTAAAAGAATTTTTGGAATTGTCTCATCTTGAAGAGAACAAGCCTGATCAAACAGACAGTGCAAGCTTTATGACCGCCTTACTAAAGGACCACGATAAAGTAATTAAGTTTATTAGAGAAAGTATTGGAGACAACGCAGAAGCTCATAATGATGAAGGTACTGCGGATTTTATAACAGGTATTTTACAAGCTCATGAGCAAATGGCTTGGATGTTAAGAGCATCATTAAAGCAATTTGATTAACTGTAAAGAACTGTACAAACAAAAAACGGCAATTTTATTGCCGTTTTTTTTATGCTTTTTATTCCGTGAAACAAAGTATTCTACCCGGTTTATATATGATCTGGTGGTGTGGTAATTAACAATTTCATGCGTTTCCAAAAGAGAATTGCGGTTTGATTGGAATGCACCGTTAAATCTGCCAATAATAACAAGTTCCTTTTAAACTGCTCGTACTCATTCTTATTTGCTTCGTTGTCATCTATGGGATAATAAACCATTCCCCAGTTTGGGAAATTACGCTCTTCAATAGGTCCTTCTGACAAGAGATAAACCTGTTTATGCCGTTTATCGTTTTTGACCTTTTCATATAGGTCTTGAACTTTTTCCTTTTCACCTTCTAAAATCTGAATGAATCTTCTTTTATAAAAAATAAGACAGCCCGTTATATCATTCTGACTATTAAATAATTTAGCAGTGGCCAGAATAGCTTCTACATCTTTAATAGTCAATTCTTTAATTGCTTTTGACTCGTAAGTTAGGGTATGTATCAATATAGAAGGAAGTGTTACTGCTTGCGTTTATCATTTTATATAGCGCAAAGCAATCATTAAAATTCAGCTTTATCTTTACTCTTCTGCAACTGAAACATGCAGTATGAAAGAAAGATTTTAATAAGATAGCAAAAGTAAAGTTTATTTGCTATTATTTTCACCTAGTAACCTATAAAAACCCCGTAATTTTCAGGCTGAAGTAGCATATTCACCGTTTAAAAAGGGTAACCAATAGCAAAATTAAAGACCAGATTACCGCTCCCACCGCCAAAGAAAGGGGTTCGTAATCGTTCATCATCATCATTGTAAGGGACTTGTAATGGCGAAGCTAGATCAAACCGGATTACAAAACTCTGTATATCTACACGAAGCCCAAAACCAACCCCTATGCCCAGCTCTTTCATCCAATCCGAACCGAAGGTTCCTTTTGACATTAACTCCTCACTCAATGCAATACTATCTTCATCATCATCTTCGTCTATTTCTACTTCGCTAGTTAACCAAACATTACCCGCGTCTACAAAAAATGCTCCTTTTAGATAAGACCAAATAGGAAAACGATATTCTAGATTAGCCTCTAACCTTAGGTTACCAGATTGATCATAGTAAGAACTGGTACTATCTTCATCACTAACAAAAGTATAAGGCCCCAAAGACCTAATTTCAAATGCACGAACACTGTATGGCCCACCAGAATAGAATTGTTTCACAAAAGGCAATGTTGCAGAATTACCGTAAGGAATACCCCAGCCTGCGTATAATCTACTTACTAGAGCACTTTCCTTTCCCCATTTCAAATAGTACCTAAAATCTATATCTGCCTTGGCGTATTGGGCATATTCCAATCCAAAAACGGAACTCTTTCCTCCGCTTAATAAGTTTAAGGTATTACCAGCAATATCTAAACTTGTAGATACATAAAGGGGCCGGTCTTTATTATCATCTACCAATTCATTGTAAGTGAATGTATAATTGATACCGGCAATAAACTGTTGTTCAAAACTACTCCTCAAATAGGAGTTTTCATCTAAAATAGCCTCAAACTCTTCTGTAGTATCAGCTAGGTTCACATACGTAATACTAATAGGATTCAATTCGTGATAAACAAACTTGTTTGCCTTCCATGTATACCCAAAAGAAGTATTGAAAGAGGTGAGCGTATAATAATCGCTCCTTAGTAAAATATCGCCTCCCAAACTTATTTTTGTCTTGGGAACGGAATAGTTAAATCTACTTGGTGAAAAAGGTACTAACCTAGGTAGCAATAAATTGGCCGTCAGTCCACCTGCAATACTGGTTTGTCCGGCATCATCACCACCAGAGATTTGACTTTCATAAGAAAAATCTCCTGTTAGACTAAACGTTTCTCCTCCGTTAAATATATTACGATTGTTATACGTTGCAGATATTCCCGGCCCTGCGTACCCATTGGATTTCGTTAAGACCTGTAGTTCCGTACGGATAGACCTTTTTGTTAAAGGCGATAAAAAGATATCTGCATTTAACGAACCTTTATCTTCAATATTGGTGGTATCTGTTTCATTAAACCTAATGTTCACAAACTTATAACTACCCAAGGCAGCTAACCGGTTACTTGTAAGCCGCGCAGTTTCTGAATTGTACAGCCCTCCTTTTTCAAAAAGTATGTAAGGTTCTAATCTTTTAGGTTTAAAAAACTCCTCGTCTTGAATAAAATAAATACCGTTTTCCTCGGTAATTGCAGAAGGCTGAGGCAGGCTATCATTTTCAATGGAGTAATTAGGGTAGACCGCAATAGAATCAATACTATATGGAACAATAGATTTCTTTGGCGTTCCTTTTTTCAACCGAAGAAACAAGTCGAATTTTCTATTATCATAGCGATTGGTATCTGCCTCAAAAATGAGAAAGTCCGGATTAAAATTATAATATCCTTGGCTTTTAAGATGCGTATCTATTCGCTCGCGCTCGTACTTCAATAATTCCAAATCAAAACGTTCACCAGCCTTTAACTTTGTGCCGATCATTGCCGTTTCTATTTGGTCATAAATAGGCAGACTATCCTTATCAATTTTCCATTCCTGTAGAGTATAGGGCTTTGCCAACTCAGCCTTATAGGTAACCGAAGCGAACTTTTTAGTACTATCTATTTCCGAAGTAACTTTACTGTAGAAAAACCCACGATTATCAAGACGGTTTAGCATTAACTCTTCCATACGGTCTGTATTTACATCACTTAAATACACCGGCTCTTCACCAAACTTTTTATTCAGCCATTTATTGAGAAAACCTTATTTTTTCTTCTGTGCCTTATAATGGTAATAAAGTCCCAAGCGCATTCCTAAAACATCTGAATTAGGGGCTGGGGTAATCAGAGTTTCCAACTCTTGTTCCACTGGTTTCAATGCCCGTTTTTCCTCTTCAGAATCTACTTTAATTTCCGTGCCGCTAAACAAAATTTCGTCCTCAGGTATATACTTTCCAACGCTACACGCATACTGAATCGTTAAACAGAGGAGTATAAAAACTCGAAAAATAGATGTTGTTCTCAACTTCATATTACTTGTCTTCCTTTGGTTGATTCTCCTCTTTATCCGCTTCCTTTTTCTTTCCTTTTTTATCGGAATCCTTTTTAACGGGGTTGAACAACTGACTGAATTTATTAAATTCCCTATTAAAAATAACTGCCATTCCGGTCACTATTAACTGACCGTCAATAATATTTTCATATTCACTCTTACGAAATCCGCGTAGGCGATATCTACCATCTTTGGTAAGCGAGTATTCCAAACTTACGTTCCCAATTATAGGTGTCGCTTCATCTTCTGATTGCGCGCTACCTTCAACATCTACCGCACTACCCGCACTTACGACCAAACGATCATCAAACAATTTTTTCTTTGCGCTAATGTTCAATTGGGTCCTATCTTCCGGACTATCACCTTGGTAATCTGTAAAGCTGTCTAAATCAAAACCTACCTCAACACCAGTGTTACCAAAAACTTTATCGGAGAATGAATTGAGTTCACCAGAAAGCACCTTATTAACGTTATCCCTAGCAATTGCCGCTGTTCCTCCCGAGCTACCGTCACTACCAGAATCCGGATAAAACCTACTCAAAGCCAACAGCGAAAAGACCTGCTTGTTCAGTTCTGCTTCTTGTGCGTTTAATTGTTGAACACGTCCATAAACGGCCCCACTTAAGGCTCCCTGTTCATCTTCAGGCATATCCAATCCAAAGGATAGCTCTGGCTGCATAAGCTCGCCATCCACATTGAGATATACAATAAAAGGCAACACCTCATTATATTTTGAACTTACACTTGCATCCTCACTAGAAGTAACGGAAGACATTAAAGACTCTGCAGATGTTTCTATATTATAGACCGCAGTTACATCTAGTTTAGCATCAGTAGGGTCTCCCTGCCATGTTATGGTACTACCTATGGTTTTATTTCAAAGCGCCGTTTTACAAGATTGTACAGATTGGTTTCATAATGTCCAGATTTCAACTCATACCTTCCGGAGAGGTTTATCCTGCCGTTGGGCTCAACATTTAGGTTCAGGGCCGCATCACCGGAAATTTGTAGATTATCTCCAGTGCGTTCATCTATAATTACATGAAAATCTGCATCTTCGGCAATTTCCAACACCGCTCTAATATCCATTCCTTTTAAAAGCGAAGGTGTTTCTTCTTGGTCGTTTTTTGTTAAAATAGCATCTGGGTTCTCACGGTTTACAAAAAGTACCACGCCATCCCGTTCCTCAACATCTAATTGCGATTCTGGCACTACATAGGTAACGTCCGTAATTTTCCGGACACGCAGTTTGCCACTTATTTTAGGAAGGTCCAAATCTCCTTCTACTTTTAAGTCTGCATCCAAACTGGCCGTACCGTAATACAGTTCATTATCTTCTTTCGTGGAGTTCAACACCCGGAAGTTCTCCGCTATCAACTTTAAATCAAACGAAGGGTTTAAAAAGTCTTTTGTGAGTACAGCACCTTGCACCGTAAAATCGCTACCATCTGCATCCGTGATTTCAAAACTATCAAAATACACGCCGTTAGTATCTAGTTTTAGTTGTTCATCCGTCACTTTAAAAACAGAATTTACCTCAGCCAAATTAAAATCTACACCGGTAAAGTTTATAGTTCCATTGTACTCGGGCGAAGCCGTGGTACCGGAAACATTTACTTTTCCCGATAACGCCCCGTGAGCATCTTTGATAATTCCTTCTGTAAAAGCTTCCAGCGTTTTTAGTTCTATGCGGTTCAGATCAAGGTCTAAATTGAGTTTAGCTCCTGTTTCCGCCGCGGCATAATCCCCTTTTAAGTCCAAGTCTGCTCCACCATCTTTTAAGGCCAGGTTAAAGTCATATGCAGCGTTACCGGTAGAATTTGCCTTTAGAGTAAGATTACCCAAAGGATTTTGTAACGCCTCCAAGGAATTGATTTTAAAATCTGCCACCAAGCCTGTTGCACCAAAAGGATTCTCTATAATTAAATCTCCCTTTACCAAACCGGATGCTAAAGTTTCATCTGGATTTAAAAACCCTAAGAAAGTTTGTAGTTTAAAATTATCGAAAACAATTCCAATATGCTCTTTTTCCTGATTAGGCAATTGGTCGCTGATGGTTAGCGACTGTTCATTGCGCGTAAATTTCATATTCTTCAATCGCAATAATTGTTCCCCTATAGCAATCTGATTATCCTCTGGAACGGACCATTCTTTCTTGTTCAAAACCAAATTAGACGGGTCTATATGAATAAGCGTTGTATCTTTTGAAAGGGTAAGTTGGGAAGAGACTTTTGCAATAGCCACACTATCATCCATAGCTACAAAATCTAGAAATAGCTTTTTGTTCTTCAGGTCGCCCTCAATATAAGTTCTTTTAATATGAATGGGGTCTGATACAAGACCTGCAAAACCTGCCGTGAAATTTAGGTTGGTAGCATTGCCCGTTACTTTTGCATTCAAACTATCTATAGAGCTACCTTGATATGAAATGGCCGGCACATGTAAATTAGCATTCAACTTCTTAGTGAGGGCATTAAAATCTGCCTCTACCAAAACCGAATCCAAGCGGTCCACATCTCGTAAAAACACTTCTGTAAGGAAAGGCGTTGGAGACAATTTCAAATTCATTTTAAGCTGTACCGAGTCTGGTGCTATTACCTCTTCTGTAGCCTCTTTAAAGTAATTTTCAAATTGACGGGTTAGCGCGTCGGTCAATGCTTTTGGCGGAGCATTAGATTTTAAGCTCCCTACTAAGAAATTACTATTTACCGTAACATCTGTATTAGCTTTATCTATAGCCGATTTTAGATTCACCGGGCCCATTTGGTACTGCTCATTATCGTAGACCGCCACCCCGTTTTTTATCTGGGCATCTATCTGGTAAGCTTCGGCATTCCCGCTATATTTTGCATTAAGTTGAAGCCCCGCCTTTATACGCTCCTTTGTAACGCCCAAAGCATAAAGGTCAGCGCCAATAACATTCAAATCTAAATCTAGTTTTGAGCTTAGCGAATCTAAAACAACATTGGTTTTGGCAATAAAATTAAGGTTATCATCTTTGAAAGAGAGGTCAACCACCCCTTTTCCATTTTCAATATCACCTTCCAGCTTTAAGGCTGAAAAATCATAATTACTTAGTATGAGTTGGGTGAAATCTGTTTTAATTTTTGCATCTAAATTATTGATGTCACCACCCCCAGAAGCATCCATAGTAAATGAAACAACGCCCAATTCCGGATTGTTCAACAGTTTATTAATTTGAAGGCTGTCTACTTTTATATTTCCATCAAAACGCATCTCATTACCATCTTGGTAAGTACCATTCGCCGTAATAGCGCCCTCGGGAATAATTAATTCTGCTGAGGCACTTAGGTCATCTACCCTTCCTTTTGCCTGAGCATTAAGAATAATGGTCTTTGGTAGCGCGATACCCAATTCCTGTTCAGAAACAAATTGCGCTACATCCTCCTTAACGGTATTCAGTTTAATGGTGTCAAAGTTGAAGTACAACGAATCTGGCTGCGTTACATTTTGTAGGTTTCCTTGGGCAGCAAACCGCGTGGTTTCGCCCCAGTTTAAATCTATATTTTTTATGTCAATTTTCTGTAAAGTACCCTGTGCTGAAACATCTCCTTGAACCGAATGCTTTGAAGCTGCCTGCAAATAAGTGTTTTCCGCAAGTTCAGGTTGTAAAGTGAATGCATCATTTAAATTGAGGTATACCTCTTTTAGTTTGATGTCTACTTGGGTCTTCTCTGGTGCATCCATCAATTTTTCTACTGATGGATAATTCAATGTCATTTGTCCTGCCAAAGAACTTTCGTTTACGAGCAATTGCAGTTCTTCCAGTGCAGCAGAGGTATCATCTACATTGGCATTGAATGTCAAGTTTTTTAGCGCAATTCCACTTTCTTCTGAAAAGGAAAGAACTTTGAGATTTATTTTCACTTTTTTAGGCTGATAGTTTACATCATTCGCCTGAAGTTTAAAATCAGAAAGTGAAATAGCATTCGCATTAAACTTCCCTTTTCCCGGCTGTGCCGTTCCCATGACATAAGCAATCGTATTCTCTTGAAAATCGATTTTATCTGCACTCACCAAAAATTTAGGCCACTTAAAAGCAGTATCGGGTAGTTGTACTGCGGTTGAATCTACCGTTTCCGTAGCTGAAGGAAGCTGCAAGGAGATTGAAGAGCCTTTTAGAGCAATTTTCTCTACCTCTATATCATTCGTTGCCAAATCTGCTTTTGGCAATTCCAATTCAAAATCCTGAAGATTTAGCTGGGCAGTAATAGCATCAGGAACCGAATTATAGTCCGCTTTTACATTTAGAAGCTGCAGATTATTTACTGCAAAATACGGCATAGTACTTTCTGTAGCATCTTCGGATACAAAAGGCTTGGTCTGTTTATAGAAGATCTCTGTGTTTGATAATTTCAGTTCATCTAATTCAAACCTTAGTTTATCCAAATCAGTTTCATCGGCATCCAATACCAACTCACCAAGCTGAATGTGACTGTCAATACCTAAGAATTGGTCGTCATAGTCAATCTTAAAATCTTTGAAATCTAGTTCGCCAATACTAATTTGCATAGGCGCTGTATCTGTTGTAGTTGTGGTAGTATCTGCAGATGCAAAAGCATCGACCAAAAAAGTGAAATTAAAATCTTCCGATGCCTCTTCTCTTTTAATATGTGCACGAAGCCCTTCCCAAGCAGCGGACTTTAAGCTCAGCTCATTACCAAAAATTAAAGGTGTTAGCAGTAAGTTGACTTCTAAATTTTTAGAATAGATAAGCGTATCGCCTTTGGTATCTTCCAGATACAATCCCTCTAAGAAAACATTGCCTGAAAAAGTAAGAAACAGACGGTCTATCTCAACCTTTGTATTTGTCTTTTGAGAAACGTAATTGGTAATCTTACCAACTATTATATCCTGTCCCCATTGGCTTCTTATAAAAAGCACCAGACAAAGAAATATAAGTAGGACCACAAAGGAAACTCGTCCTAAGCGCCGTAATCCCCTATTTTTTCTTTTCTCCTTTTGCATAAAGGGCAAAGATCAGTAATAAGCGCATGATTTCTACACTTTTAACAATCATATATTAACTTATTTGCTTTTGATGTTGACGATATCTGCCCTTTGCAGTGATTAGGGCCCATATTGCGATATGTAAATTACGCCGTATAGCTACTTAGAGAAGTCTTATTTGTTAATTTTTTTGATGATTCTAGCCAGTTTTCGCGGTGCTTCCATAGGAATTAAGTGCCCTACTCTGCTTAACGCCACGGAGGAAGGGCTGCTAAGATTAGGAAGTACCTCATTATAAATGGCATCTGTAGATATTACTGGGTCGTCATTAGAGAAAATAACGTCTGTTGGAATATCCAGACCCTTAATACGTTCGGCAATGTTATTTTTCATGCCCACGTTCAACCACCATTTCCAAGTGGTCTCTTCTATTCGTAATTGAGAATTGACGGCGTATAGCAACTTTTTCTTACCTAATTTCTTCTTAGTACCATTATAAACCGTATTTGCAGCTTCAGCTCTATCTGGGTGATTCAACATGCGCTTACGTTCCTCATCAGGCATGTTTTCTACCGTAGGTGGCGATGGGGCTATCAACATTAATTTACTGGGTAAATTAGCATTTTTAATCTGAGCGGCGTAAAGCACCAGTTTAGCGCCCATAGAATGCCCGCAAAGTATATAGTCCTTTAATTTTAACTCATCAATACAGACATTTATATACTGTGCCATGCCGTAAATAGAAGGTTCTGCAAGAGGCCTTGTACCTCCAAAACCTGGTAAGTTTAGCATGATGCAGGTATATTTTTTACGTAGTCTTTTGGCCAGCCATTTCCAACTTCCGGCATCACCTCCAAAATAATGTACAAACACAATGGTCTTCTTTCCTTCACCTATTCTCTCGTATTTCAACCCTGTGTATTCGTCCATTTACAATTCGTTTAATATGTCTTTAGTAATTCTAAGTTTTTTTAATCTTTCTCTGTGTTCTTCAAACAGCGTTTTTAAAGCGGAAGATAAAAACAGATCTTTAGTAATGTATTCTACCTCTTTCAGCGCCTTTTCATCCTCTTTTATCAACATGGCGTTAAAAGAACTCAAATTTCTACAGGAGAACAGTTTATCATTCATATACCAAGTTGTTAAGGCCTTACAACGGGAAGCTGGTACGTACGGCAATTTTAAATTGGGATCTATAAAAAAACTGACCAATTGCGCCTGCACTAATTGCATTTCCTTTACTCGTGATACCATTAGGGCATTTCCAAAGGACAGTGATGACCTTTCCTGTAGTTTTTCAAGATTAGTCAAAGCCCTACAGACCTTGTTAAAATAGATTTTTACTTTCCGATAATTTTTATAATCCAGTTCCATAAGCCTTATAATTTAGTAGGTTCTCTGCCTTACAAAAGGGAATGTAGTAGCCCTCCTACCTAAAGTTACGAAATACATTCCTAGTTTAGAAACTAGATATAGGATTGAATGTGCCTATTGTCATATTGAGATTATTTGCACTAATAAAATCTTAAACTGTCAGGTTTTAAAACCTATTCTCCTCCTCTTGCTGGATAATCGTTCTTTTCTATATAATCAATGGCATTCAGAATATCTTTCCAATTAGGCCTAGCAAATGGCATAGTCTGTATTGCACTAGCGTATAAAGTATTATCTGGTCTTACCAAGAAAACTCCGGGTTCAGAAAACATATCTGGCTCTGAATCTTTTATTCCTTTAGAAACAAATAGTCCCCAATTGCGAGCTTCCTCAATAGGTAGTCCATAGGCTATTGGCAATCCGGGAACATCCCACTCTTTACCTGCTTTTTTAGCACGCTCTTCACTATCGCTGCTAATGGCAACAACATGTGCTCCTCTGTCTGTGAAATCCTTTAATTTCTTCGCTAGCTCTTCTAAATAATTCTTGCAAACTGGACAATGCAATCCTCTGTAAAAAACAAGGATGGTAAATGTTTCACTTTTCTGAGCGGCCAAATTCCATCTGGCATCATTTATAAGAGGGAGATCTAATTGGGATACTTCCGTTTTAGGTTTTATCATCATTCTATATTTTGTTCTTCATTTTATTTTTAAGGCGAGGATAGCAATTATCATCGCTCACACAAATTAAGGGCAACCAAATTCCTTATATAGACTTGATAGCGAAAATTAATGTCGTTAAAACAAAAGTGAACCACCTGACTATAATCACTTTACCCACTAATTGCATTGAGCTATGAATTTTATGTATCGGACAATCCTTTCAGAATTTACCAATGTAACTTTATCACCTAATTACATAAGAAATGCAAAAACCGAATAATAGACTCGAAAATCAAACCTGTATTATAACGGGTTCTAGCAATGGCATAGGTGCCGCCGTTGCAAAAGCCCTAGGTGCCGAAGGCGCCAATATTGTAGTGAACTATAGAAGCTCCAAAGAAGCGGCAGAAGAAGTAGCGGATGAGATCAATAAGAATTCAACATCTGGTGAAGCTATAGTTCTGCATGGTGATGTTAGTAAAGAAGAAGATGTAAAAGAGCTTTTTAAAAAGACTATTAACCATTTTGGGACTGTAGATGTCTGCGTTCCCAATGCAGGTCTACAGATAGACCATCCATTGCACGAAATGCCGTTAGACGCTTGGAAAAAAGTAATAGATGTAAACCTTACGGGGCAGTTCTTATGTGCCAAGGAAGCTATTATTGAGTTCATGCGCAGAGGTATGCGTAAGGACGTCTCCAACTCCTGGGAAAAATTATTCATATGAGTTCTGTACATGAAGAAATCCCATGGGCGGGGCATGCAAATTATGCAGCGTCAAAAGGAGGGCTATTAATGTTAATGGAGAGTATCTGCCAAGCTTACGCTCCCCATAAAATTAGATGTAACAGCATTGCTCCCGGTGCCATTAAAACAGATATCAATAAAGATGTTTGGAGTACCAAAGAAGGCAGAGAGAACATGCTAAAACTTATACCCTACAAACAGATTGGTGTACCAGAGGATATTGGTAGTGTGGCCAGTTGGTTGGCTTCGGACGAATCGGAATACATAAACGGAACTACCATCTTCGTGGATGGTGGAATGACATGCTATCCTGGTTTTACCACAAACGGATAGTATAAAAAATTGAATTAAATAAGTACAAATTAAAAACGATTATAATGGATTTAAATATAAAAGGAAAAACAGCACTCATAACAGGAGGAGATTCAGGATTAGGAATAGAAACTGCTAAATTCTTAGCGAGAGAAGGTGTAAATATCATCTTATCGGATAGAGAGAATGGCAAGGATTTAAAAGCTGCCGTAAAGCAAGTTGAAAAGGATGCCAAAGACGGCGCCAAAGTAATGGGTATTGCTGCTGACATTTCTAAGAACCAAGAGGTTTTGGATTTGGCAAAAAAGGTAGAAACCGAATTTGGAGGCGCACATATAGTTTTTCACTCGGCCGGAGCAAGAGGCGCAGCTGGCGATTTTTTAGAGCTGACCGATGACGATTGGATGAAAACTATACAAGTTGACTTGATGGGCGCCGTTCGTGTGGCACGTGCCTTTGTACCACAAATGCAAAAACTAAAATGGGGTCGTATGGTTATGGTAGCCAGTGAAAATGCTTTTCAGCCTTATGTAGATGAAAGTCCATATAATGCCTGTAAAGCAGCTATTATAAACCTTTCAAAATGTTTGTCTAGAGCCTATTCCAAAGAGAATCTATTATTCAACTGTATATCGCCCGCTTACATTGAAACTCCTATGACAGATGCTATGATGGAAGATTTGGCCAAGGAAAAAGATATCTCCGTTAAAGAAGCTGTAGAATGGTTCGTAAAAAATAAGAGACCACATATTGCTATGGAACGTAGAGGAAAACCAGAAGAGGTTGCTGCCGTTGTAGCTTTCTTATGTTCTGAACATGCCAGTTATGTAAACGGAACCAACGTACGTATAGATGGTGGTGCTGTAGAATCTGCTTTCGGGTGATTAATAGCTAAAACGAACGTAGAACCTTTAAATCTAAAAACATGGAAAGAGAACGAACCGCATGGGAAAATGCACTTAATGAACTTATAGCGCAAGCACACGCTTGCGAGCGAACATATGGTACGCTAGTACAATCGGACCGGTATCCCACATGGCAGACCTATTTCAAGAAACGCCATTTTGAAGAAAAGGATTTTGAGAAAATACTAGCAGACGAATATCACTCGGTCACCCAAAACAAAGTGCCGAATTCTATTCAGACGGATACCCCTATCTTTGAGTCAGTTGAAAAACAGCTGTTGGAAAAGAACTTATCGGACTTGGAAGTAAATGTTTTACTTACTGCCAATGAGCAAAACTTGGTTTTACATTATCAAAATCTGTTGGCCTTTGATAGTTTGCCTAAGACCACAAGTGCCTTACTCCAATCTCAGGCAGAAGATTTAAATAACAACATCCAAAGCCTAAAAATGGATTATAATACCAAGTATAAAACAGGACCTATAAAAACGCAATAAACACGTCTATGAAAAATATTCTGAAAGCAATTTTGGCCGGTTGGGGCGCAAAGAAAATAGGAGGTGGCAAATGCGGTTGCATTGGCGGAATCTTTGTATTCATTATTTTGTATTGGTTATTGGGCTATGTTATTAATTAGAAATTCCCAAATGAGTCAATTATGATTCCTTTTGAATCAAAGCCGTTTGTAAGATTTTTAGAAATTTGTAACTCATAAGTAGGTTGAATATCTATCTCAACATAGAGATGGTTATTATAATAACTCGGAAAGGGAGCGTTGGGGAACGCTCCCTTTTATTTTGTCCATATATTTTTTAAAAAAATTCCCAAAAAAAGTTCCTCTATGCTACTCTTTTCCAAAACAGCATTTTAAAACCTTGTTTTCTAAGAAATTATTAAAAATTTGCGCTTTAAATCCAAACATTTGCAATTGCCACTTCGCAATGCACTTCGTATTCAATTTTAAAAAATTGAATTCAAATTTAATCCTCATATAATCAGGGAGAAAGGTTAAAATTTATTTCAATAAAAATTAACGGTCAACTAATTTCCCGTAAGCACTGCCCCCATTGCACTCCTCTAACATTAGGTGATTAAAAAATAGTTTTGCGCATATTTTATAATGGTTAAATAACACTTATAAGTTTGGCTGTACTACCCGAAATCATATATTTGCGATCGCAAATAAAAACCTCCCCCTAAAGCTCGAGAATATCTTATGTAATAAGATGTAAAAAGATTAGTAAACCTGAATAAATTTATTGTTACCATGACGATAACATTAAGGGAAATCTTACAACAGCTATATTTCAAAAATATCTGGTATGGACCGCAAATCGCGGCTTTAAATTCTACCGAATATTTGGTTATAAATGATCATCAGAAATAGGGAAATGAAAAACTTCAAGAACTCAGACTGGATTATCCCTGTATCAATAGCAGTACATCTGTTAATCATAAACAGTTTTCTCTATTTTTTAACTCCGGAAACCTACACTCACATTTACTACATTCTACATTATAATATCTCTTGGTTGCTTATAACCTATGGACTAAGTTATTATACCAGAAAACGTAAAGAAGGTTTCTTCACCAATATCCATAAAGTTATTCAGCTTTATTTGATTTATGGTCTTGCGTACTTTGCTTTATTTGGCATTACCGGAAGAATCTATAAATCTCTAGAACAGCAATTGTTCATCTACCTCATGATATGTGTGGCGCTTACGGCCTACCGAGTTATCTTCTTCTGGTTACGAAGAAAATACCGTATGTGGGGCGGTAACTCTGTTAAGGTGGTAGTTATTGGCCGAGACAAAAACCTAAAGAAAATCAGAAAAGTATTTGATGATTCTGAACTGGGTTATCGGTACATGGGATACTTTGACGATAAAAAATCTAAAAGCCCTACTTTCCTTGGGCCTGTTATGGACTGCTTTCTCTATATTTTAGAAAACAATATAGATGAGATTTATTGTGTTGCCTCTAAATTTAATAGTAAGGAACTTCGTAACCTTATAGATTTTGCCGATAACAATCTTATCCGTGTAAAAATTATACCGGATAATAAAGAAATTTATTTAGGGGAATGTTCATAGAACTCTATGAAACCGTGCCTGTACTAAACCTTAGAAGAGTGCCATTGGACACCCTTTTTGCACGTGTAGTAAAACGAACTTTTGACATTTTCTTCTCTTCCTTGGTTATCATTACTGTGCTCTCTTGGCTGACACCAATAATGTACGTTCTCATTAAATGGGAATCTCCGGGCAACCTCTACTTTAAACAAAAAAGACACGGTCTAAAACGTAAAACCTTTTGGTGTTACAAATTCCGATCTATGGCCCCCTCTACCGATGCTGATACTAAAATGGCCACTAAAGGCGATATGCGTGTAACCCGAGTAGGCAGGATTATTCGCAAAACCAGTATAGATGAGTTACCACAATTTATAAATGTGTTTCTAGGTGAAATGAGTGTTGTTGGCCCTAGACCACATATGGAGCTGCATACAGAGGATTACGAAGTATCCGTAGATAAATATTTGGTGCGTCATTTTGTTAAACCTGGTATTACCGGACTTGCTCAAATAAAAGGATACCGTGGTGAAGTTGGTGAAAAGAAAGACATTCTAAACCGTACCAAACTAGATATTTTTTATGTAGAAAAATGGACGCTTTGGCTAGATATTAAGATTATAGTTCAAACAGTTATCAATGCCATTCGTGGAGAGGAAAATGCATATTAGCTAAATAAAATAAGCCTACAGAAATAGGGTAAATGTTAAATCTCATATTCTTAATATAAGGGTTTTCAAATTCGTTTTTAGAATTTTTAAGAGGTTGTAATTTACATTAATTCAATAGGTTAGACAAGAAATAAACAGATTAGCAATGAACAGCTCCGCCTTGGTTTTTAAAAGGCTTCCAAAAGTTTTAGATAGTTAAAAAATAACTTTACTTTGAGTAGTTAGGCGCAAGAAATACAACTATAGATGACAAAATTTATAATTACGAACAACGAGAATAAACCAACCAAACTATGACCCATAACGCAAACCAGCTTTATAAAAAGGGTTACGCGGTTTTACCTGTAGATTTAAACTGCATAGCTAGTTTAAATCACAACAACCAAAAGATGGGGCAAACCAATCATAAGTCTCTTTATTTATCAAATCAACTTGAAGCGTTGCATTAAACCAATTTTATCAGATGGAACAAATGAACATTAGTAAAATCCTCTCAAAATATCTTAAATACCTCCCTCTTTTTATCATTGGGGTTATTTTAAGTCTGGCTTTCGTTTTTATGTATCTAAGATATAGAGCTGAAACCGAGTATGAAGTAACCAGTACTATTTTGGTAAAAGGCAACGATACAGGACAAGGCACTGCAAAAGCGGAAAGCATTAAAGATTTAGGCCTCCTTAAAAACTCTTACAACATAGAAGACGAAATTGGTATCATACGCTCTACCGGTATTATGGAGAAAGTAATATCTGACCGTTCACTTAACATCAATTTTTATATAGACGGTAGAATTCGTGATGTAGAGATTTATGGCGAAGATGTACCAGTAGAGGTATTGGTAGATGAGACCGCTACAGATTTAGAATACAACCTTCCTATTCAAATTAATCTGTTAGATGATAATCAATTTGAATTAGAGACTTCTTTTGAAGAGCAAGAATACAAAAGCACACATACTTTTGGCGATATTGTAACCGCTCCTTTTGGCACATTTACTATTGCCGCAAAAGAAGAAAGTAAATATGAAGATATAGGTAAACCCTTATATTTTGTAATTCGCAAGACGGATAGGGTTATAGATGATTTTCTTTCCAAATTAAGCGTTGAATTAATCAACACTACGGGAAATCTTTTGGGCATACGATTTTTATCTACCAATCAAAAAAAGGGAGAAGACGTGGTTTCCGGTCTTATAGAAACCTATGTTGAGGAAAAAATTAAGTACGAAAATGAGCTAGCGGAAAATACCATCAAAATGATTGACAACCGCCTAAAGCTATTATCAGGAGAGCTTGAAGGCGTAGAAAAAAATGTAGAGGAATTCAAGACCAAAAATGACCCTACAAGTGTTTCTGGCAACGCAGATCTTTACATTGCCCAAGCCAATGACTATAAGAAGCTGATTGCCGATTATCAGACAAATATTAATGTGTACAACGCTATTGAAGCATATTTAATAAAGGGCAATCTAGACACCCCAATACCAGGGTCACTTAGTGCTAGCGACCTTTCTTTGAGTAATATTATTGATCAGTACAACGAGACTTTACTGGAAAAAGGAAAGATGTCACAATCTGCTTCTAGCGCCAACCCTATTATTGTAAATCTAGACCGAACGCTAAGAGAGCTTAGCAAAGCTATTTTAGAAAATGTTAGAAGCGGTAAAAACCGTTTAATGATTTCACAGAACAACCTGCAGGCCAATGCTAATAAATATCAGGCTCAGATTGCCAAAGTACCTGCCATGGAGCGCCAATTGGTAGATATTAGCCGTGATAAGAGTACCAAAGAGGGCCTGTATTTATACTTACTGCAAAAACGAGAAGAAGAAGTGCTATCATTAGCAGCTCCGGTATCCTCTACACGAATTGTTAGTTTACCAAAAGCAGGGCGTTTTCCTGTAAGCCCAAACAAAAAATTATTTTACTTGGCCGGTCTATTGGTTGGTGTATTCTTACCGTTTTCATTTGTTCAGGCCAGAGAAGCCATGAACAATAAGGTAACCACTGCCGAAGATATTACAGAGCACATTTCTACACCATATTTAGGAGAGATTGCCAAGAATAAAGAAGATAGTGTGTTAATTACGGAAAGCAGCTATCAGTCGCCCATGTCCGAACTCTTTAGACTGCTTCAATTTAATCTGGACTATCTAAAGAAGACATCAAAAAACCAAACATTATTAGTGACCTCAACGGTTAAAGGCGAGGGTAAAACCTTTATTGCCTCTAACCTTGCCACTACCCTAGCCATAAACGGGGAGAAAGTAGTGGCTTTGGCTTTTGACTTGAGAGAGCCTCAGTTAATGAAAAACTTTGACCTCCCCAATTCATAGGAATTACGGACTTTATTGTAAAAGGGGAGTTAGCGGTTAACGATATTATTCAAAACCACCCTACCATACCCAATCTATCCCTTATTGGTTCTGGAATGGATGTCAACCAAGTTGGCCCGCTTATGCTTAGCAAACGCATAGAAGTATTAATGGCTACACTTACGGCACAATATGATCGGATTATTATAGATACGCCGCCTATAGGTCTTATTTCAGATGCCTTTGCACTAAATCCTTATATAGATAGCACCATATATGTGGTTCGTAAAGATGTGACCAAAAAAGAAAGCTTAAGCACTATAGAAGGCATTTATAAAGATGGTAAGCTAAAGAATACTATGGTCTTACTAAACGATACCAATGCTACCCAAACATACGGGTATGGCTATGGCAAGAACAAACGTAAATAGAACAATCATCAATATGGTGTAAACCTAAATATTGAAATAGTATAGTTGATGTATAAATCATTTAAACCAACCAAATGTCATTAAAAAAGAGGGTTCTTAGCAATGGGCTGGCTTCCGTTTTCCAAAAAGGAGTTCGGGTGTTGGAGCAATTGTTTCTGGTGCCGTTCTTTATTTCGGCATGGGGTGCGGCGTATTATGGAGAGTGGCTAACGCTTACCATTATACCTAGTGTTATTGCCTTCTCTAACTTGGGCTTTGGTTCTGCCGCTGCAAATAGTTTTGTACTGAGCTATGCAGCCAACCAAAAACAGGAAGCGGCCAACATTAGCAAAACTGGGGTCTATATTATTTCTATTATGGTTCTTGTGGCCATGCTGATAAGCACAGTGGCCATATTTACATTAGATTATTTTCATGTTTTTGATAAGTCGTTGATCGACAGCAAAGAGGCTATACTAGCCGTCTCCATTCTTATCTTCTCACAATTATTGACCTTCTATCTACAGTTGATAGAAGCCTATTATCGCGCAGCGGAAAGAGCGGCATTGAGCATTAATTTACTCACATTTAAAGCAGCCGCAAATTTGGGCGCAGGACTATTGGTTTTATTGTTGGGCTACGGTATTGTAGAATTTGCCATTTCACAATTGTTGGTCATGTTAATCTTTATGGTTCTCTATTGGATCAAAGGGCGACAAGTTATTGGGCTATTTAAGATTTATAGCGGTCAAAAAGACCCAATCATTTTAAAGAGTATTACCACCAAAGGCCTAAGCTATTTGATGTTACCCCTCTGGCAAATTCTATACTTTCAGGGCACCACCTTTGTGGTCAGGATTGTGCTTGGACCAGAAGCTGTGGCCATTTACAATACAGTTAGAACATTAAGTCGTTCGCTCAACCAACTCTTATACATGGTAGAACCCACAGTATTCCCGGAACTTATCAATCAAATAGGAAAGGGTGATTGGAAAACCGCACAGAAAATTTTTAGACTATCTATACTTGGTGTTTTTATGCTGTCTGCAGTTGGTTTTGTCTTATAAGCACTCTTTGGCCTATGGTTTTATGGCGTATGGACCAACCATGAACTAGAAGTACCTAAAACCATGTGGTACCTCTTTATTTCTGGCATGTTATTGAACGCATTGTGGTATACGGCAGAAATGGTCTTTAGGGCTGTAAACGAACCTCGTAAAATGGGGTTATACGGTCTTATAGGTGCTGTAGTTTCTGTAGGACTTTCTTACCTGCTTTCCCGTCAATTTGGGTTGACCGGGGCGGCTATGGGTGCTATTTCTTTAGACCTCATTTTAGTAGTATTGGTTATGCCAGAAGGTTGCAAACTTATGCGCATGTCCTTAAAAGAATTATACACCCACGGTTTGGAAGACCTACAAACTCTTGGGGTTCAAGCAAGACATAAATTACAAAGTATTAGAGCGAAAGTGTAAAACAAAATACCCCTTTTCATAGAAAAAGGTGAAAACAGTAATATGAGCAAAGAGAACGTACATATTCTAAAACAACTAAAAAGAGGCATGCTTATAGCATTGGTTCTTGCGGTTGTGGGCGAAATGATTTTCTTTCCCAGTCTGGCCAATTTTTATGGCTGTGTTATGGCGGTTATTGCTTACGGAGTGTTTACCTATTTTTTAAAAGAAGCATACATTAGATACTACCCCTTTGCCTTTCTCATGTACCTTTCTATGTTTATGTACCGGTTTTTGCCGTTACTAGCCACTATTATTGAAGGCAAGCCCATTACATTTGGTTTTGAGCGACCCTATGAAACCTTCCTGTACGAGATTTTATTGTTTTTAGTTTCCTCTTTGGCCTTTTACTTGGCTTGTAGAAATCCTGAAAAAATAAGTAAGAAGAAAAATAACTTTATACAACGAAGTCTTGATAGAGTTGGCTTTTTTGAAATTACCCCAGCCATACTTTGGGGAATGGGAGCCATTGGTTTTGTCATTCGTATTTATAATTTTAGTGCTGGCGATGTAGAATATGGAGACGTAGGCGGTAAATTTTTAATAGGTTTAGATTACCTCATGTATGCTCCTTTATGCTTGTTTTTTCCCTCCTTATTGAAATTAAAATATGAAAATCAAAAAGCACTATTTATTTATGCCGGAATTATTTTTATAATCAATATTGCCTCTAACAGTAGGGAAAGTATTATCATGCCCATTGCTACCGTTTTTATCTTATTTTTTCTCTTTCTTGTTCTGAACAACCTTAAGCTTACTTCTTATATCTCCCCTACCAAAATGTTGGTTGCCGTCATATTTCTATTGTTGGTATTAAGTCTTTTATCCAAAGTCTCTTTGGCCATGCTTCATACTCGTAATGTGAGGGATGATATTGACAAACTAGAGTTATTCCAAAAAACTATAGAGACGGTTCAAGATGAAGCGCTTATGAAGCGCTTAAAGGCTACAAAAGATAGGCGAGACGAGAAACTTAAATCATATCAACAGGGGTGGACAGAATATTATGTAGATAATTTTATGCTTCAGCGATACGCTAATATGCGTATTACCGACGAGACCTTATACTATGCTGAAAAAAGAGGTTATGGAAATAAAGAAATGCAAAAATTATTTAAGGAAAACATAATAGTTCTTTTCCCAACCCCTGTACTCGGAATTTTTGGAGTTAGCATAGACAAAAGTAAAATGGAGTTTTCTCGGGGTGATTTTTTGTACAAACCAGGGTTTAAGAGTTTTATCGTAACCAGTCATGTTGGTGATGGTCTTGCCACATTTGGACATTGGTACTTTCTAATTCAGTTCTTTGCCTTTTATTTAGTCTTCAAAGTACTCAACAGTTATATTCTGCATACTAGGCAGGGTATAAAGTATGCTCCATTCGCCCTAATAAACGTATTCTTATTCTTAGGTATGTTTAGAAATGCAAATGGAGTTTCCTCTGATATTTCATTTTTATTGAGAGGTTTTTTGCAAGGAGTTATTACCTATCTAATCCTATTTCATCTGGTGAAACTTGCAATCAAGTTATTTAACCTTGAAGAATCAAAAAACAACGCATTGAACACCAATCAACCTCAAAATAATCTATAAATGAAACGAAATATAAATGCAGACTTACTAAAATGCATCTCTATTTTTGGGGTAGTATTTATACACAGTGCATTTATCTTAGAAGATTCGTCTATTCTAATTTACCTTAGTGACATCTTCAGAATCTCAGTGCCAAGTTTCATTTTAGTTTGGGCTTATTTTTTCGAAAAGTCATTGAGTAAAAAACCTACTGATGAAAGGAAGGAATACCTGCTAAAGCGTTTTATACATTTATTCCGAGTTTTTCTTATATGGTCTTTACTTTATTTTTTTATTGAAGTTGATTGGGGCCAGCTTACTATAAAAGACCTTTTTACTAAATATTTTTCAGGTTATGGTTGGTCAGGACAATACTTCTTCATCATCCTTTTTCAGCTCTTAATCCTTTTCCCTATCATCAAAAAAATATATGATGTAAAACTAATGCGTATTCTCACTTTAATATGCGTATTGGCTATTTATATCATTTGGAATTACTTTTTTGAAAGTATCCCATTAACCATCAAAAAACTAGGGCAAAGACCATTTATATTTTGGTTACCCTATGTATTTCTAGGTATTGCTTTAGCCAATAATCATATAAAAACAATACCCTTCTTTTTTATTTACGCCCCTATTTTCATTGCTATAGAATTCTACTGTATGATGAAAATCAACCTAACCTATTTTGAATATATTACTCTAGGGGTTCTTTTCTCCTCTATTTTGTTCTGTACATCCATATTACAAGCAGACCCCATTAGAGTCCCGAAAAAACTAAACAATATTATATTTTTCATAGGAGGTAATACACTAATTATTTTCGTCTCTAATCCTCTTATTATTATCCTTCTACAAAAAGGACTTGATTTATGGAGCCTTGACGATTTCCTTATCAATTTACCAGCCTATACTAAAACTATTTTATCAATGGCAATTGTAATTATTGTCTTTTCAGGATCATTAGCTGTTGCTAAACTTCTGGAAATAACCAACCTAAAAAACAAATTAGCATAAAAACAAAAAATGTAATTCTTTCTGACCAAACGAATCAACTTTACAAAAAAAGCAAAAGGATTTAGCTCCAATTAGCTGAAACTTTAAAAAATAATTTATCATTTAAAATTATTTACCTTGGAAACAAAACATACAAAACGCGTTCTATTTATTGGATATAATTTTGCTCCCGAATTAACCGGGATAGGAAAATACTCAGGGGAAATGATGGAGTGGTTAGCCGAACAAGGCCATCACTGTACTGTGCTTACAGCATATCCGTACTACCCCTATTGGAAAATACAGCAACCTTACCGTAAAAACAGATTTTGGTATAAGAACGAAGTTCAGCGCTTTGCTTCCGGAGGTACACTTAAAGTCGTCCGTTGCCCTATGTACGTGCCCAATAAACCTAGTGGCCTAAAACGAATGCTTTTAGATACCTCTTTCTCCGTATCTGCCTTTGCACGAATGCAACCCTTGCTATTTCAAAAAAAATACGATTGGGTTATTTCAATTGCACCCTCATTTCAATCGGGCTTGCTTGGATCTTTATATAAAAGCATAAGAGGTGGAAAACATTTACACCATATTCAAGATTTACAGATTGAGGCGGCTCAAGATTTAGGTCTAATTAAAAACCCACGGCTACTAAAACTTCTATATGGAACGGAGCGGTACATATTTAGACATAGTGATGTGGTCAGTAGTATATCAGACGGGATGATGGAAAGAATTGAAAAAAAAGCTAAAAAACCGTTGCTATTTTTCCCCAATTGGACAGAGACGAAAAGCTTTTATCCCATAACGGAAGATTGCGGGTCATTAAAAGAAAAATTTGGTTTTGCAACGGACGATTGGGTAGTATTGTACTCTGGTGCTATTGGCGAAAAACAAGGATTGGAAGCTATTCTCTTTACCGCAAAAGCCCTTGAAGCTCATAAGCGCTTAAAATTTGCCATTTGCGGTACTGGACCTTATAAAAAGAACTTACGCCGTATGGCAGAAGAAATGCAGTTAAAGAACATACATTTTCTTCCTCTACAGCCTAAAGAGGATTTTAATTGCTTTTTAAACATGGCCAACTTGCATTTAGTTATTCAAAAAGAGAAAGCGAGCGATTTGGTTATGCCGTCTAAATTAACCACTATATTATCGGTTGGTGGTCTAGCCCTTATCACAGCAAATGCATCCTCTACTTTACATCAAATTGTTCGTAAACATAATATGGGGTTATTGGTAGCGGCTGAAAATCAAGAAGCATTAAATGATGGGGTACTAAATGCTTTTTTGAGTCAAGAAAATGATGCTATAAAAAAAGCTGCAAGGGCTTATGCACAGCAGTACTTAGCCATCGATAAAGTCATGCACTCCTTCAGCGAACAATTAATATAAAATTTTCATTGACAACATGACACCAAAGCAATAAAAATGAAAGAACGGTTAATCGCACCTGATTTTATCAAAGGTATTTGTATAGTTTTAATGATTTACGGGCATATTACCTATATTGGGAGCCTATCTGATTATCAAAATAAAATAACAGATATTATTTATACTTTTCATATGCCATTATTCCTGATAATTTCAGGATATTTTTTCAGTATTTCAAAGAATGTAAAACCGCAACTTGAAAATATTGCAAGACGAATTGCTATTCCATATATCATCTTTATATCCATTTATTTGATTGGACTTATACTTGTCAAAAGAATAGGAATTCCTACTAATAATGTTGCTCCTCAAACCTTTATAGATTTTATAGATAATGTGTTTTTACACCCATCTGGCGCCTATTGGTTTTTACACTCATTAATTTTAATTAATCTAACTCTAATCATAGCCAATAAGATTAGTCCTGAAAAAGACACCTTTCTGTTATACCTCTTAAGCTTTATATTTTTTATCCTACTGGATTTAAACAACTTAGTACTAATACGAACTTCAATTTACTTTATGGTAGGCTATATACTGCAACAATTAACCTCTAGAAACCTAAAAACTCCCCAACTACAGTCCGGTTATATTAATTGCAGTAAGTTTGTTTTTTTATACCCAATCTACTATCTATACTTTCTCACCTGTTGAAGTCATCAACTGCCTTGTAGTAATGGCAATTCTATGGTCACTCTCTAATTCTATTAGTAATCTTTGGCCTATTAGGGCTGTAGCATGGATTGGCCAGAACACTTTAATAATTTTATTATTACACGCATTTTTCATAATTATAATGAAACCTTCTAAAACTCTATTTCTAAATATAGATCCTTCTGGAATAGTTTACTCTGTGGTCGCAACTACCTTCACGCTTATCATGTGCATATTATCTTCAAAAATCTTAGATACCTTAAGAATCAGCAAATACCTTTTCAATACAGATAAATTGTATAAATCATTTAAATCTTCATAGAAAAATCTTAATTTAAGAAATGAAACATTTCTTCTTTATTGGAGCCACAGGCTTTTTTTTATCTCATAGATTTAAGTTACCACTAAAGTACGGCACCAACTACCTTATATAAAATATCATAAAAAGCCTCCTTCACCTTGTTTAAACCGCTCTTAGAAAAATAATGATAAATTAAATAAAGAAGAGGCAAAATAAGAAAATCAACAAGAAGTATTACCCTTAAAATGTTGAGCATTTGAATACAACGACTTATATATAACTTCTCAATTTAAATTATAATTGAGAAGTTAAATTCATCTGATTAGTAATTAATTCTTAATAATTCTATTTTTAATAAATTTTGCAGGATTTCCTCCAACCACAGTCCAAGGCTGCACATCCTTAAAAACAGCTGACCTTGCCCCAACAACGGCTCCTTCCCCAATTGTAACTCCAGGCCCCACGAATACATCTGCTGCAATCCAGCTTTTATCATTCATAATTATGGGCGATGAAATAAGCGGGTGGCTACTATCTGATATATCATGGGTAGCAGTGCATAAATAAGCACCTTGCGAAACCACACAATTCTTACCAATGATAATCTTATTCTTATTATAAATCTCAGTTCTGGGCCCAATACAGCTGTGTTCATCCATTTCTAAATTCCATGGAGCCCAAATTTTAGCAGAAGAGTAGACCATTACCTTTAATGGAACTTTTGCTCCAAAAGCTCTTAACAGCAAATTTCGCAGTGTCCTGAGAGGTGCTCCTAAGAAAATAAAAAATTGTCCGGTTAATTACATACCAAATTATCCTTTTGATATGATTAGGTTTAGGTTCTTTATAATTAGATAAATCCATTTTTAAATATTCAATGTTGTATTTACTAGGCAAGATAAAGAATCCAAGGTTTAGCTCAATTCTTTAAACATACTTTCCCACTCATCTACAATAGTATCCAATGAAAAGTATTGCGAGCGCTCATAAGCCGCAAGGGACATTTTACTTCTCAATTCTTTATTAGTCATTATTTTATCAAGCTGATGTATTGTCTCTGTTTTATTGTAAGGAGCGGGAGTTATAAATCCTGATTTTCCATTTTCTATAATATCGTAAATAGCAGAGTAACTTCCATATACAATGGGGACCACCCCGTAAATCATACCTTCAATAACCACCAATCCAAAACCTTCTAAATCTGAGGTTAGTAACAATATGGAGGCTTGTTTATAATATTCTGTTGGAGCTTCTTTTTTAAAACCTTCAAATACTACTCTTTCTATCTTATTTTTTTTAACGTAGGATTCTAAATTTGATTTTTCAGGACCATCACCTACTAAAATTAACTTCCATTCCGGATGTTTTACTGCTATCTCCTCCCATGCTTCTACAACTCTGTGAACTCTTTTATTTGCATGATCCATTCTGCCAACATACAATATGGAATTCTCTTTGCCAGTTTCGTTTATACGCTCAAAACCATCAGGAGCATCTATGGTAATTGGATTAGCAATTGCCCTAATTTTGGAATCTTCCTCAATTTTTGACAACTTTAAAAATGTATCAATAAAACTTTCTGAAAGCACTACATATTGATTACTGTGTCTATATACATATTTAAGATTCAAACCAGTTACATAAAGCATAGCTTTATGTAACTGGTTGTAAAAAATCCTCTTGATACCGTTGTTAGAATTGTTTTTACGCTCAAGTATAGTTAACAAGCGTTTATTTTGATTAGGTACCCCGTGTAAAA
This sequence comes from Zobellia laminariae, assembly GCF_030553095.1. Classification (GTDB taxonomy): domain Bacteria; phylum Bacteroidota; class Bacteroidia; order Flavobacteriales; family Flavobacteriaceae; genus Zobellia; species Zobellia laminariae. Next base: position 1,113,915 of record NZ_CP130738.1, read on the forward strand.
CAGAAATCAGTATACAATTTCGGTTCTTTCTAGCCTTGTTAATAAGAGAGGTAACATAATAGGGTAAGCACCATTGATTAATGATAACATCAATCTTTTTGGCTTCAATAAAATCCTCTAATTGTTTGCCATTTAATTTTTTACGAAGGGGAAAACTCAATTCCAACAAATCAATTGAAGCTTTTAGTTCTTCGTCTTTTAATTCAGGATGAGGTTGCTCAAATGAAGCTATTGAAACCTCATGCCCTCTCTCAACAAACGCATTAGCCAATACAGTTGTCACCCTTTCGGTCCCTCCATAATTAGGGTATAGCCCGATTACAAAAAGTATATTTGCCATCTTACTTTAGTAGTTAATATTGTACTTTGTAAAAGTCGTTTGTCTATTATCGCTCGAAATACTAAATCATAGAAAAGCTTCGCTAAAAATAACTTCATATAAAGAAGCATTTTGAGCATAAAAATTGATTCTTAGACTTTTTTTGGGGGGAGGGGCAATAAAAAAACGGCTACTAAATCTATAAACAACAGATTAAAGTACTAATCTAGCCAGACACAGATTAGAAGCAAACTTTTATAGTCTACAATCTGTTTTACTCGACAAAGAGCAGAAAAACTAATTGAGGGCAGAGAAAAAGTGAATTTATTATAATTTTATATTATAATTTTGATTTAAGAACTGTTTAATTTTTTCTTTATCCGAGCCACAAGCTTTTTTTACCTCAAAGATTTTAGCATCTACTAAAGTACGGTACCACCAACCTTGTAAGAAGTGCCATAAAAAGCCTTCTTTACCTTGCGTAAAACCGAACTTAAAGAAATAGCGGTAGACAAAATAAATAAAGGAGCGCCAAAATAAAGGCATATTAGCATACTTCTTTTTCTTGTTACGTTTGGATTGTGCATCAGCAGATAGCGCGTACTGCTCCGCTTGCTTGCTCTTTGGTGTCAATAACTGATATTCTAAATCCAATAAATCAACAGCTTCCCTTATAGAATAATTATTATGCTTCTGAATCCACCACCCTAAAGGATTTAAATTATGATCAACAAAATAGCCATCAAACATCGTACTTTCTCCTTCTGTGAGAATAATATGCTCATCCATCCAACGCTCTTCACAAAAACCATGACGGAACTTAAACAACCGTAACATATTCATTTGCAACATGCCCTTGGTCATTAACGTGTCCAGAAAGAACATTTTTCGTTCAAAAACAACACCCGAAAATTTAGGTTCTAAAGCGGGTAATTTTGTATTGATTTCGATGATAAGGTCATCCATCAAATATTCATCGGCATCTAAACGAAAAACCCAATCTGTAGTAATGGGTAAATTTTCAAGTCCCCAATTGAATTGCTTGGCATAATTGTTTTCCCATTTATTTTGAAAAACCTTAGCTCCTAATGATTCGGCTATTTCCACAGTTCGATCAGAGGAAAAAGAATCCACCAAGAAAATTGCTTCTGAAAACTGTTGTGCGTTCTTGATACAACGCTCAATATGTTGCTCTTCGTTATAGGTAAGGATTATAGTTGCTATAGAATTCATTACTCTTTAATTTCGCGTTTCTTTATGAATTTTGCAGGGTTACCTCCTACTACTGACCACGGCTCTACATTCCTAAAAACGGCAGCCCTAGCTCCAACCAGTGAACCAGAGCCTAACGTTACTCCTGGACCAACGAAAGCCTCTGCCGCAACCCAAACAGAATCATTCATTATAATTGGCGCTAAGAATAAAGCATGTGATTTATTAGTATAGTCATGACTTGACGCACACAACGAGCTGTCTTGAGAAATAGTAACATTATTCTTTAATGTTATTCGACCTTGATTGTAACAATTAACTCTTTGCCCTATACATGAATAGTCGCCAACCTCCAGATTCCAAGGCGCCCAAATTCTTACACTTGAATGAATTGTTGATTTCCAAGATACCTTAGCTCCGAAAATTCTGAGAACTAAAATTCTCCATTTCCGAAAAATACGAATTGAAAAAGGTTTAAATAATATAAAACAAATAATTGCCCAAATTACTCTACCGATTTTATTGGATAGAGAAAATTTATGCCGGGTATCCGTCATATTATGCAAATCACTCATATGTTATTTTTTAGACGCAGCGTAGCTATTTTTTTACTTATAAATCTAGGCGCTGAACTTGCAACCTCTAATAATCGAAGTCTTTTAAGATAAATCTTCAATCGCTTATTATATATACTATAATCATTATTCTCTAGTGCTTTTACAAAGCTTTCTCTTGACACAGTGGTAACCCCTTCCCTCATCGTATAGATTGTCTTTCGCAATTCCGTTAATGCGTGTGAGTTTGCTTTAATTCTTTTTTCAGGCCGCATCTTGTTTTGCTTATCCATTTTTCCTAAACGGAAAGACAATCCTTCTCTACGTTGTCTAAATCCTCCGGCCTGTGCATATTTCGCATCCGCCTCCGTTAAATCTACCAAGTTGACTCTATCTTCCTTAATACTTTGTTGTAAGAGTTCATTTATTTCTCGATTTCTTACAATTAACATATTAGTTCCCTGTGCATCAATCTCAAATTGTGGTAGCCACGCATCACCTACAGTTATATCCGCAGTTTCACCTACTACATCATCACAAAAGTTACATGCCTCTAACATGAGTGCTCCTTGATTAAACTTCCCTCCAATTACTTTTGCTGAATCCTCCGCTATTTCCAGAGAATCACTATACGCAGTGAAGACGTATGCTCTAGCTGATATACCTTCTCCTTTTGTCCTATATTTGAACTTAGTTGCCTTTTCCGGTACTATTCCTTTTCCCCAAGCCAATGACAAGGTCCAATTGATACTCTTCAAATGACCGCAAACCAATGACAAAGTATACTTAATAGATTCTTTAACGAATGGATCCGTTAATTGTACCCTTCTAACAGCCTTTACCATACAGGGCACTCCAATCAGTAAATATTTTCCAGGCTTTTTCTCGAATTAAATTTAAAATTTCAGAAAGCTCAATCACGTGATATTTTGTTCTTGCACCATTTTGGATTTCATCTAAAGTCGTGCTTATACCATATTTAAAAAATGGATCTAAAGGATTTTCTCTCTTAGTCTCTTTTACGTGAATAACGCCATCTATCATCCCTTTTTGAAACAAAGCTGCCCCAACCCAAGTACCGAAACCACCCGATGTCCCTCTGTTTCTATAATCGGCCTCTTTTACATAACCTCCATATACATTCTCATAATATCCTATATACTCACTCTTATTAGAGTTTTCATCAGCTAAAAATTCAGTAGCCAGAACATCTTCATTATAAGAAGGATTTAAAGACGGGCATACAAATTGAGCCTTTTCTAGAGCTTCCTGACCTTTCTCATTTAAAGCATCCAAGTCGGGTGTGTATTCTCCATATTTATTAATATTCATTCCTGTACCGGCACTAAAGGCACATGCACCACACCCCACACAAAAACCTCCATCAACAACATTTTCTATCGTACTAATTCTAGCTTCTGAACCCATAATATTATTTTAGAGATTGTTTCAAATAATCTATTGAAAAGTCAATTTGTTCTCCTAATTTCTCTTTTACGTAATCAAAATCGACATCGGTCAACTTGTCTAAATCAACATTATCACCTTCTCTTAACAGGCGATTTTCAAGTCCAACCACCCTCATCAAACTTTCCTGTCTACTATTATTGTTTTTACTAGCTGGTGTAATTGTGTAAAATGGTTTTTCAAAAATTAATGAAAAAACACTACCATGAAAAGAAGTGGTCAAAACTACACTAGCCCCACTATATAATCCTAAAAACTCTAGCGGTCCAAAGTCTCTAATGTTTAATATTTTATCATCGGACTCTAAAGGCATCTCATTTTTACAAACACGAATAATTTTAAAACCCGTTTTCTCTTGTATTTTGTATGCTAATTCTTCTGCGTAGCTATTTTTCTTAAATATAAACAACAAGATGTATGGGTTTTCGTGTTTATAAGGCACCATTAAGCCTTCCCAATCTTTCTTTGTTAATAATAAGGTTGGGTCAACAACATGGGCAACACTTCTCCCTGTTATATTTTTAATTAGTTCAACCCCACTCGTTTCTCTAGTACCTATATGAACTAAATTATTAATCCATTCTTTATATTTTGAATAATAACTTTCATTAATTTCACCAACCCCAAAACTAGAAGCAAAAGCAACCTTGTTTGCTTCTTTTGGGGCAAATGTCAGGAAATAAGGAGCTAAATTGGTTCCATTATTTGGGTTCCAAACCTGATCACTCCCAACTACATAATTCTCATAGTCTAGTTTTGCCTCATACAATTCTGAATAGCTTTTATATACTTTTGATAAAGAAGTATGTTCCTTATGAAAATCAAAAAAACGTAATTTTCTTTTTTTTGCAATTTCAGGATATCTAAAAGCACTATACTTATCTATCCACTTTAAAGCAAAATCCTTTAATTTATTTTTTATTGATGTTTTGATTAAAGGTCTCGAATCGACTTCACTTTTATATAATGGGTTTTTATAATAGAGGTAGTTGATAATTTCGTTATCGTACCCCATATGTTTGAGTTTATGGTGCAAAGCAAATGCCTGTAACTCGGCTCCATAATTATTTACATTTAAAATAGTAATGATTCCTGTTTTTTTCATTTGGCAACTTTAATTGTTAATTCCCTTGATAAATTGTTCTGCTGCTCGCTCCATAGTAAAACATGTACGATAAACTTCTTGTGCAGCCAACGCCATTCCTTGTTTCTCGTTTTTACCTAATAAAAACCATTGTTTCAGCAAATCATAAGTGTCTTCTTGAGTATCGTTCTTAACTATACCGCCCAGTCCTTTTTCAATTTCCCGCCAGATATTTATCTTATTACTGATCAAAACAGGTTTATTGCAGGCCAAGGCTTCCACAACGGCTATTCCAAAATTCTCTTGATGGCTAGACAATACAAATGCTTCGCTTTCATAAAAAGCGCCCCACTTGGCATCTCCCCTTAGCATACCTGCAAATATGATATTTGGCGAAGCAGCTCCCAAGGCTTGCATTTCTTTACCATACTCGTGTTCATTAGGTCCGGCAATGATTAATTGCGGCACTTCCTCTAACTCTTCTTCTAATTTACGGTAAGCATTGATGAGCATATCTACACCTTTTTTAGGGTGTATTCTACTTAAAAATATAAGAAAGGGCTTTCCGTTCCATTGTGGTAAATGGGAGGCAAATGCCTCACGCATCTCCTCTCTATTAGCTGGCGGCGGCTGTATGCCGTACCCTACGTTTATTTCTCTTTTAGGTTTGTAATTTGGAAATGTGGTGCGAGCGAGCAACAATTCTTCTTCGCAAAGTGAATAGTATGCCGTCTGCCTCGTTCACTACTTTGTTCTCTAGCACCTTCCAATACACGTCATTACGCAATGCTTTTAACTTCCGGTCTTTTGCCGTTTGAAAATAGGGATCCAACATGCCATGCGTCATGACATAGATTTTAGGGGAAACATCATGAGTCTTTCTGTATGTTAACATGGCCTTTATGGCGGCATGGCTTTGGTATAACCACAACCCGTTTACCACTACCACATCATACCTACTAAAATTAGCCAGCAACCAAGGAATGAGGTCTTTATGATACCCCCAAAGCTTTTTACTCTTTCCTAAGGCATGTATTACGAATGAATCTTGCCCCAAATAATCTGCTTTAGGATCGTCCAAACAAACAACCTCACTCTCAATACCCATTTTTTGTAACTCAGGAATAGTATTACGTATGCCTTGGCAGACGCCCCCGTGTTTTGGGTCCATACTAGCTATGACTTGAAGTATTCTCATTTTTTACTCAAATTTTGATTAGGTCTAAATATTGTTTTGCTATGGTTTCTACAGAAAACCGTTTTGCATTTTCTATCCCTAAATCAATTAAATTAGTTCTATACGCATCATCTTCTATAACTTTCAAATACGTTTCCCGAATTGATTCTACATTTTTAGGGTCTACATAGGCTACGGCACCTGCGCTAACATCAATAAGCGGTTCCATTTTAGAAGTCACCACTACCCTACCCGTTTTTTGACCTTCAATGACCGGCATACCAAACCCCTCATACTCAGAAGGAAAGTTTACAATATCACATTTAATATATTCATCCCTAATATCCTCATCGGACAAATCGCACTGGTTGGTATATTCAATTTTATGTTTTTTGAGAAGTGCTACCTTGGTCATCACTTAACTTACCTATAATCCTAAGTTTGCAGGATATACCTTCTAATGCTTCTACTGTACGCGCTAAATTCTTATTCCAACCGGTACCTATATGAAGAATGATGGGCTTAGCTTGGTTAAAAGGTCTGTCTACGAAAGTAAAAATGGGATCAACAGCATTATAAATAACCGTTAGTTTGTCCGTTTTTATTTTATTTAGAATTCCCTCTTTAGTTTGATTTGAAATACAAACCACCTCATCTGCAATCTTAACGGGAACATACAGCCAAAACAGCCATTTATAAAATCGTTTTATCGGGTTCTTTACATTATCTAAAAAAACCAAATCGTGTACCGTAAGTACCGTTTTTGTTCCGCGGAGTGCCATAAGCACATCATGTATATGACCTGTAACGTGGTGAATGGCCTGCTTATCTCTTTTTTTATGGGTGAAAATGTTATTTTTTACCACATCTAAAGGCATTGACCCCTCACTAGGCACTTCGTAAATAGAGACTTCTGCAGATTTGGTGACCTCACCAATTAAAGTTCTAAAAACGCGATGTATTGAATAACCCACCCTTGGATTGCGAAAAAAATAACTGATTTTCATCTTAAAAATTAGTTCTATTTATTTTATTCTTACCACAAGATTCAATCCTAAAAAATCTGATAACTGCATCATCGTTTTTAGAATTCTAGCAGTATTAAGATTGATTTATCGGGGGGAAATCTCAAAATTATAATGGCAGATATTCTACTACCACTACAAACTTAAATCAATCTCAATTTAAGCGGGTAAATATCAATTATTAAAGAGGCAATATCAAACTATTCTTACATTATTTTAGGTATTAACCAAACTTTTAAAGAGTTGCCACTAAATGCAATTTAAAATTCCGCAATTCTTGTTTATCATGTCTGTTTAAAGAAAGAATAGCGATGAGAACACACCTGTAAACTTTTTAAAAATAGCCGACTAAAAATCCAAGTGAATTACATTTAACGTAAATGTAATGTTAGCATAATACAAACCTACTTTACATCATGAATTTACCTTCACCGATTTTAAACGTATCTGACCGAGAGGCCCCATTTTCATCACAAAAAAAAAGTGAAAAACATTCAACCTTTGCCAAGTATAACAAAAAACAGGAGTGGTCGTTAAAATGCAAATCCAAAATACGCCCAAACCCTGTTTTTTACTAACCAAATCGTGGCATTAATTTTGCATATGCTGGGTTATACAATACCTTTGAATACACATATTAAAGCTTCCCCCAAAGCTTACAAACTTCCTACTAAACTCTATGTTACTATAGATTTTAATCAAAAAAAACACTAGTGAAACGACTTCTAAAAAAAGAAGTAGTTCATGAAATTGTAACCGTATTAAAATGTTATTTTTTTTTGGATTGAATCCCAAAAATTAAAAAGACAACCCGGTTACCATAATTACTTGATTTAGGAAATGAGAGGTTTAAAAAATTCAGATTTAATTTTACCAATAACGTTAACGATGCACTTGTGTATTCTTAATGGCTTATTGCTTTTCCTTACTCCTGAGACCTACAGTAATTTTTATCATATCCTACACTATAATATTTCTTGGTTACTCATTACCTACGGGCTCAAGTATTATTCTAGATCCAGAAAAGAAAAGTTCTTTACCAATATTCGTAAAGTAATCCAACTCTATCTTATTTACGGTCTTGCCTATTTTGCGCTGTTTGGTATAACGGGTAAAATATATGAATCTCTTGAGTATCAGCTTGTAGTTTACGGCGTTATCTGTTTATCCTTAATATGGTTTAGGGTAGTTTTCTTTTGGTTTAGAAGAAAATACCGTTTATGGGGTGGTAACTCTGTAAACGTAGTGGTTATTGGTAGAGATAAAAACTTAAAGAAAATAAGAAAAGTTTTTGACGAGCCAGAATTAGGCTATAGGTACCATGGCTATTTTGACGACAAAGAATCTAGGAGCGAGACCTATTTAGGGCCAATCGTTAATTGTTTTCTTTATATTCTAGAAAATAGAATTGACGAGATTTATTGCTCGGCGGCCGAGTTTAACCAAAAGGAGCTTCACAACTTAATTGATTTTGCAGACAACAACCTTATCAGAATTAAAATCATTCCGGACAATAAAGAGATTTACACCAAAGGGATGTCTATTGAACTTTATGACAACATACCTGTCTTAAACCTTAGAAAAGTACCTTTAGATACCGAGTTTGCCCGAATTGCCAAACGCACTTTTGACATCTTATTTTCTTCCTTAGTTATCGTTACCCTACTTTCATGGTTAGTACCTTTAATGTATGTTTTAATAAAACTAGAATCTCCTGGAGACCTCTATTTTAAACAAAAAAGACACGGCCTAAAACGCAAAACGTTTTGGTGCTACAAATTTAGGTCTATGCGGCCTTCTACGGATGCAGACACCAAAATGGCCACCAAAGGAGATATGCGCATTACTAAAGTAGGTAAGTTCATTAGGAGAACCAGTATAGATGAACTACCGCAATTCTTTAATGTTTTTGTGGGTAATATGAGTGTTGTTGGCCCAAGACCTCATATGGAACTACACACCATGGATTATGAATTATCTGTAGATAAGTATTTAGTAAGACACTTTGTAAAGTATAGGAATTACAGGGTTGGCACAAGTAAGTGGTTACAGAGGTGAAATAGAAGAGAAAGCCGATATCTTAAACAGAACCAAACTAGACATATTTTATGTTGAAAAATGGTCTATGGGACTTGATATAAGAATAGTATTACAAACGGTAGTAAATGCGGTTAGAGGAGAAGGCAAGGCTTACTAAAAAACCTAAACCGCATGTATAGAAGCCTTTATTAGAAAGTGCCTAAATCCTATTTTACGATAAGTTCATCTCTCCTTATCCAAACTTAACACCAAATAGGAAATACTTTTAAAGTACCTCTTAAAATCGTACTTTTCATGAACATTAGGATTATTCCATTGGCATGAAACAAAAACTGTTCGACGATTTTAAAAAGGTTTCCGCAAAAGAGTGGAAGCAAAACATTCAATACGAACTTAAAGGTGCGGATTACAATCAAGAATTGGTTTGGGAATCGCCCGAAGGTATTAAGGTTAAACCCTTTTATCATGCAGATGATACTCAACTACATACCACTTCCCATAAAGCAGTCCTAGCACCTTGGAAAATTACACAGCATATTGTAGTTAAAGATATTACTTTGGCCAACAAAAGTGCTCTGAACGCTATTAAGGGTGGTGCCGAAAGTATTCTATTCACATTGCCTTCAGTAAATGTTGATTTCAAGTCGCTTTTAGTAAATATTGATTATACTACTATTTCTATTCACTGTCAGTTTGAAAGCCTATTGACTGATGATTTAGAAAAATTTGCCAACTCCACTCAAATTGAAAAAGAACATATTTCCTTTCACATAGACCCCATTGGACAACTGGCATCCAAAGGAAATTGGTTTATTAACATGGGGCAGGATCTTCAAAATCTGTATACCCTTTTACAAACACCAACTACTCAAAGACCAAAGAATATCATTAGCATAAATGCCGCACTTTATCAGAATGCCGGTGGCACTATGGTTCAGCAACTGGCCTATGCACTAGCCCACGCCAATGAATATCTAAATCACTTTGGATCCAGTATAGATACTATTACCTTCAAAATAGCTGTAGGCAGTAATTATTTCTTTGAAATCGCAAAAATCAGGGCACTTCGTAGACTTTGGAAATTACTTTCGGCTGAATACGGAATTGTTTCGGATTGCCATATAGAGGCAATGCCTTCCAAACGAAACAAGACACTTTACGATTACAACATGAACATGATCCGTACTACTACGGAATGTATGGCGGCTATATTGGGCGGAGCGAATAGCGTTTGCAACCTCAAATATGATTTTATCTATCATAAAAATAACGAGTTTGCGGAACGTATTGCCAGAAACCAACTGGTTTTACTAAAAGAGGAGAGTTATTTTGACGAACTGCAAAATCCTGCAGAAGGCGCTTATTATATTGAAAATATTACGGACCAACTTGCGGAAAAAGGGTTGCTCCTCTTTAAGGATATTGAAGCCAACGGTGGTTTTCTAAAACAATTAAAATACCATACCGTTCATAAAAAATTAAAGGAGAGTGCCGAAAAAGAACAAGAGAAGTTTAACTCTTCTAAAGAAATTCTTGTAGGCTCCAATGCCTATACTAGTGAAAAGGATATCATGAAAGACCAGCTTGAAGTATTCCCTTTTCTGAACCAGCGAAAAGAGAAAACATTGATCGAGCCCATTCTAGAAAGACGACTAACTGAGACGTTGGAAAAAGAACGATTGAAAAGTGAAGGTTGGCAAGGGAAATAAACCCATTCAGTGGCAAGAAAGAGATTTACATGAGAAAAGACATTCAACATATTTCCTTTAAGAAAACGGCAGATAAATCAATTGCCGAACAAGGTAAGACGGATTTAGAACACCTGAATTTTGCTGCTGGGATACCTCCGTTTTTACGTGGGCCTTACAGCACTATGTATGTGCAGCGCCCATGGACCATACGCCAATATGCAGGATTTTCTACTGCTGAAGAGAGTAATGCTTTTTACCGAAGAAACTTAAAAGGAGGCCAAAAAGGTCTCTCTATTGCTTTTGACCTACCAACACACCGTGGTTATGATAGTGACCACGAACGCGTTGTTGGTGATGTAGGTAAGGCCGGCGTGGCTATAGATTCTGTGGAGGATATGAAGATTTTGTTTGATGGAATTCCGTTGGATAAAATGTCCGTTTCTATGACCATGAACGGTGCAGTGCTCCCTATTATGGCATTTTATATTGTTGCAGCCGAAGAACAGGGCGTATCGCTCAAAGAATTGACAGGAACCATTCAGAATGATATTTTAAAGGAGTTTATGGTGCGCAACACCTATATTTACCCTCCTGCGCCTTCTATGGATATGATTTCCGATATTTTTAGATACACCAGTGAGCACATGCCTAAATTTAACAGTATAAGTATATCTGGTTATCATATGCACGAGGCAGGTGCTACGGCCGAACTGGAATTGGCGTACATTTAAGCAGACGGACTTGAATATATTAGAACTGGTTTAAAAGCCGGACTTGATATTGATAGTTTTGCTCCCAGACTTTCTTTCTTTTGGGGTATTGGCATGAATCATTTTACCGAAATTGCCAAGCTACGGGCAGGCCGTATTTTATGGGCCAAGTTGGTAAAGCAATTTAATCCGAAGAACAATAAATCGATGTCGCTTCGGACGCATTGCCAGACGAGCGGCTGGAGTCTTACTGCTCAAGACCCCTTTAATAATGTGGCTCGCACCACCATAGAAGGATTATCTGCCGTATTGGGCGGCACACAAAGTCTACATACCAATGCACTGGATGAGGCCATAGCACTACCCACAGACTTTTCTGCACGGATAGCCAGAAACACGCAATTATTTCTCAAAGAAGAAATAAAAATCACCAAAACGGTTGATCCTTGGGCAGGTAGTTTTTATGTGGAGAAACTAACAGAAAACCTTACCCATAAAGCTTGGAAACTTATTGAAGAAGTTGAGGAAATGGGAGGTATGACCAAAGCCATAGAAGCCGGTATACCCAAATTGCGAATTGAAGAAACAGCCGCAAAAAAACAAGCTAGAATAGATAGTTGTCAAGATACTATTGTTGGAGTTAACAAATATCAGACGGAAGATGATGATGGCCTTCAAATTCTGGAAGTAGATAATAATGCGGTGCGCAAAAAACAATTAGAGCGTTTAACTAGCATAAAAGAAAGTCGAGATACAGAAAAAGTAGCAGACGCACTTAAAAAACTAACGGATGCTGCCCATCAGAAAATGGTAATGGCTAAAGACTCTACAGCTCAACCATCTAGTTCAGATGAAAATTTATTAGCTTTAGCAGTAGATGCCGCTAGACACAGAGCAACTCTAGGAGAAATCAGTAGTGCTCTGGAAATAGTTTTTGGCAGGTATAAAGCGAACATTCAATCTATTTCAGGGGTGTATTCAAAAGAAATAAAAGAAGACGAGAGTTTTAAAAAAGCCTCTAGGCTTTCGGACCAATTTGCTGAGCTAGACGGAAGACGGCCACGTATTCTAATTAAAAATGGGACAAGACGGTCATGACCGAGGCGCTAAAGTCATTGCTACAGGCTATGCCGATCTAGGTTTTGACGTGGATATAGGACCACTTTTCCAAACTCCCGCAGAAGTAGCTAAACAAGCCGTAGAGAATGACGTACATATTCTTGGAGTTTCCTCTTTGGCAGGAGGTCATAAAACGCTAGTACCCGAAGTTATTTCAGAATTGAAGAAGTATGGCCGTGATGATATTATGGTCGTGGTGGGCGGAGTCATCCCCAAACAAGACTATCCTTTTTTGTTTGAAAGTGGTGCAATTGCTGTATTTGGTCCCGGCACAAAGATTACCGAGGCTGCCATTCTTGTTCTAGAAATCTTGATAAACGACGAACAATAATAAATTTCACTGCTAGGGCATAATTAATCTCTTCACATATATTTCACTAATAATCAAAGAAGTACGAATTACCTACTTTACTTTAATTGTTTTAAAACTTGCAAAATAGTTCATTTTTGTACTAATAATACTACAATTTTAACATGTTTTAACATGTCAACAAGTAGTTTTATGTTAAATTTAAAGGAACTATTACAGTTATCAAGTTTATCTACATATGTAAAATCCCCGAAAACTACATCAGATATAGAATAATTACAATTGCTTACCTCATGGGGAAAAAGTTAATAATCACGGCCACTATACTCTTTATGATTACGTGTGTTATTATATGGAATCTATCCGTTCAACGCATTAAATTATTTCATAAAAATATTACCCTTGTTGAAGAAATAACTGCAAAAAACAAGCTTAAAGATGCGGAGTCCAAACTTTTTGAACTCTACAAAATAAGCAAGAGAAATGTAGCATTTTTAGGAGACCTAATAGAACTGGATTTACACACCAGTACGCCACTTAAATTAACGGAACAAAAATTATCCCATTTCCTAGACATAGACCATAATTACTTCCAAGCTAGATTAATAGATTCAAAGGGCATGGAAATTATAAGGGTAGACAATAAGGACAGTTCCGTTGTTTCTAAATTTCAATATAAAGGCCATAGAGACTACTTTAAAAAAGTATTGACCTTACAAAAAGGCGATGTTTATATTTCTAACATGGACCTTAATATTGAAAATGATACGATAGAAATTCCATATAGACCTACCATTCGCTTTTTTACACCTATTCACCTAAACAAAGAACTAAATGGCATGGTTGGCCTTAATCTAAATGCAAAGAGCTGGCTTGATAGTTTTAAAGACCAAGACATTACATTTCTGAATTCTAAAAACGAAGTTTTCTATAGTGGCGAGGGTGAAAACCTCTATACTACAACAAAAACTGATTTTACCAAAAAAGACCGATTTGGCAATGCTTTTTATTATCAAAGAGAAATAAGTCTGGAAGGGAATCAAAATTGGACAATTTACACCAAACCAAATATTCTCTCCATTCAACAACAATTAGCAGAATATAAAAGATCTACCTACATAGCCGCAGGTGTTCTAACCGTTGGAATACTCTTATTCTTAAGTATTATTTACACGCTCTATAAGAAGAACAAACACATTAACTCTTTAAACAAAACCATAAAGAACAGACTAGACGAAAGGGATACGCTATTAAAAGAAATACATCATAGAGTAAAAAACAACTTGCAGGTCATATCAAGTCTCTTAAGCTTACAGTCTAGTTTTATAAAAGATGATAAAATAAAAGGTCTTTTTAGATATAGCCAATACCGTATTAACTCTATGGCCATTATTCATGAAATGCTATATAGATCCAAAGATTTGAGTAAAATAAATTATGCAGATTATACAAAGCAATTAGCCTCTACTTTAATATGCTCCATGAAAGGAGGAGATAAGGAAATTGATTTAGAGGTTGACTCAGAAGAGCTTCATTTAAATTTGGACACCTCCGTACCACTAGGTCTTATGATTAATGAAATCATAACCAATTCTTTAAAATATGGATTTAAAAATATAGATAAAGGACAAATTACAATCAAGTTTGAAAAATTAAAATATCCTAATTTCTTAATGCACATAGGAGATAATGGTAATGGGTTCTCTGATAAAATAGATTTTAGAAACACCAAATCTTTGGGTCTAAAATTGATTCATATGCTTACACTACAGTTAAAAGGAAACATAGAGAAAGATAATACCGAGAACGGTACACACTATATAATAACGTTTCAAGAAATTGAACAGATATCATAATGCTATGAAACTAAAAGTCCTAATAGTAGAAGACAACTTAATTATTCAAATGTTCATAGAACATATCATAATAAATGCAGGTAAAACTCACGTTAAGACTGCGGACAATGGTGAAGACGCCCTTAAAACCGTAGAGCAATATACGCCAGATGTGGTTCTTCTGGATATTGGGCTTTCTGGAGGCTTAAATGGTATTGAGACCGCCAGGATACTAAAAGAAAAATTTAACACCCCTTTTGTATACATAACTGGAAATTCTGATTACACGACCTTAGAAAATGCAAAAAAACCGAACCTCTTCATATTCTCAGAAAACCTATTGATGAGTATGAACTCAACAGGGAATTTGAAATTATAAGACAAAAACTATTAAAAGCAAAGCTTGAAAATTCCAAATAATTCTAGTTACAGCGAAAAAAAACTCACTTTTTCACACTGCAAACACTTTCAAACCTAGCGTTCTATGTTCGCTAGGTTTATTTTTTTTACATGAAAAGTATATTTTTTGAACTTATGAGGGTTATTTTTCTGAGAAAATAAACTATCTTTGCACCGCTTTAAAAATGGTGGCATAGCTCAGCTGGATAGAGCACCTGCCTTCTAAGCAGGCGGTCCTAGGTTCGAATCCTAGTGCCATCACTAAAGCCAAAAGGCTTCCAATTTCTTGGAAGCCTTTTTTTTATGTCTTATAATCAAGTTAATTTCAATGGCATAGATTGTAAGCGTTTACCAGTCAATCTTCTTACGGCGTTAGCTATTGATGCTCCAATTTTATATCAAAAATTGGAAATCAATAACCAATATTATATTTTTATAATACAACCTCATTTTGCAGAGTAAGTCTTATAGAATTTGAAAGCAATAATGCCAATGGAATCATTTCTTTTATGATACTAATCTGTTATAAATTCACGCAAGTAGCATTAGCACACAGTTTAGCAATAAACAGGACGCTGCTAAATGCTCAAATAGAGGAAGAGTAAAATGTTTATAGCGCGCATCATATAATGCATACCTATTTTTTTCTGTTTTACGTTAAAGGGTAGAGATTGAGTTTTTCTTGTTCCACGACCTTAATAATCCTATCATATTTAGAAAATGTGCAATATGGTCTGTAGTTTATATATTTTGATATATCCAAATCCCCTTGCAACCATGTAAGGTATATAGCAGGTATATTTACACCGGCCTCGTGGGAAAAGGGATACCCTCCACCAAACCTAGGGTTCATTTCCAAGAAATAAATTTCATTGTCCACAACAAAAAAATCACAGTCCATAATTCCAATATGCTTTGTAGACTCTCCCAATTTCTGGGCTATTTCTGAAAATTTATTATCTATGACAGTAATGGCCTTGTCCGTTTCACCGGCACGCATGGCTATTTTTTTTTCTTACGAATGCGCTATTGTAGTTCCCATTGAAATCATTGAGTATATCCACACCATACTCTTGACCATCTAATTTTTGTTGAAAAATTATTGTATCAACTAAATCATCATCGTGCATATTGGCTATAACTGACCTCTTAATTTTGATTAAAAGCAACTTATAAGCATAGTACAATTCTTCTTCACTACGGACTTCCTCTATACCTATAGAACCAGACCCCCACCTAGGCTTTAATATAATTGGATAACTCAAAATTTTCTTAGATAAGGCTTCCACTACATCCTCTATCTTTAGAAACGAAAGAGGGGTCTTTATGCTCAAGTCTTTGAAAAAATTATAAGTTTGCCATTTGTCCGCACAGAAGGATATAATGTTTGCTTCGGAAACAACAACCTTAGCCTTATGCGCTTCCAAGAGCGCTTTATTTTCGGCCATTAAAAGCAGCTCAAGATCGTTTAGAGGAATAACTAAATCAACATTATAATCCCTTGTGACGTTATTGAGAACGTTCAAATAATCAGGATGATATAGAGATGGCATCTTAATTGCTACATCGCCAGCAGCAAGCGCAGGGGCTGTACAATCAGAATCTACAACGATAATTTTACCATTGCTGCCAATTTCTTTTTTGAAATAATCTATCAAATAATTTCTTCTGCCAGCGCAGGTAAATAAAATATTCATAATCTAGTTTTATTTAATACGAAGTTTGGTAATAAAGGGGATGTTTCCATATATGGAATTCCCCAAAAGAGTTTGATTAATCTAGATTATACTACACTACGTCAAAATTAAACAAGAGTGAAAAAATAAAAATTTTTATTATTAAAGCGTCAATTACTAAATCCTTCTAAATTAAATATTTAGCTAAATTTATTGCAAAAAAAATAAGCCAAAAAAAAAAATAGTCTACACCCTATTATTCTATAGAACCATGTTTTACTTTATCACTTCTATACTCATCTAAACTATCAGGCCCATCGGAAAATTCGACAACCGAACTATCAAAAACTTTGACCAAAGTCTTTAAAAGAATTTTACAGTCAAATAAAAAGCTCATTTTCTCTGTGTACACTGCATCAAGTTCCAATCTAAGGTCCCAAGATATGACGTTTCTACCAGAAACTTGGGCTAGACCAGTAATGTCTATGGTTTTACATCATGCCTCAAATTTTCTCTAGATGTATAATAAGGCAAATACCTTACTCGTAAGGGTCTTGGCCCAACCAAACTCATATCTCCTTTTAGAACATTTATGAGTTGAGGAATTTCGTCTAACGATGTTTTTCGCATTAACGCGCCTATACGGGTAAGTCTTTTATCATCAGGTAAAAGTTCTCCCTTTAAGTTTTTTTCATCTGACATTGTTTTAAACTTAATTATATAGAAAACCTCCTCCCTCTTTCCAGGTCTGGGTTGATAAAACAAAGGCTCTTGATTCTTACCAAACTTTAAAATACAATATATTACAATGAAGATTGGCGAAAGCAAAACCAACGCAGTAAGAGCAACGCAAAAGTCAAATAAGGGTTTAATAAAGGCTTTATACATTATTATATTAGATGGGTATTATCATTTAAAATTATCGTCTTAACTCCCAATAAATTAACGCATTTCAATTAAAAATTATTCTTTTCATTAATTACCTTTTTGATAATTATTTATAATTAATCTTCTTTTACCAGATGCAAGCTGTTTTATTTCTTCAACATAAACTATTTCTATGCTTGCATCAGTTCCTAAAAAGGTCTTGAAGTGATTAATAATTATCTCTTCACTTTTCAGACGATTTTCTGTCACTAGCTTTATATAATATTTAGCTCGGTCTTCTTGAACAAATTGAAATTGTTTTATATCAGGATGCGATTCCAAGTGATGAATGTTGTAACCGGATACCACGAGAGACCTTGGGTGTCATAAATAATGTCCATTTTCCTACCCTCGACCCTCAAGAAAGCAGGGGATTCATTGAAGAAGGCACCATCTTGGGTCATTATGGCAAAATCACCTGTATCATATCGAATAAAAGGAATGCAATAATTAAATAAATCAGTAACCACTACCCTACCCAATTCCCCATACTCCATGGGAATATCTTTTTCAGGATGAAGAATTTCAATATAATAGCTAGCCCAGTTTATCTGTAAACTGTTATTTATTTTAGAGAGTTGTAGCGATAAAATACCATTTTCTTGGTTAGAGTAGCGTAAGTATACATCTGTATTGAAATACTTGATGAGTTTATCTCTTGTATCATCGCTTAAACCTTCTGCCATAGCGATTATAGATGAAATATTAGTTTCAATAGGTTTTGCACTTACACGTTCAAGATAATTGCAGATTTCCCGCAAGGCTGATGAATAACTTAAAAGCACCTTAGTTGAGGTATCTTTTCTCAGGTTTGCTATAAGTTTTTCTAAATAATTATCAGAGAAATCCGCTACATTGACCATCTCTATATTACGCATTCTTCGCGTCAAGCTATTCAACCGAAACTTTTCTAACCATTGACGGATATAGTACAGGCGATATCCAATCTTGAAGCCTACTATGCCTTGAAGATAAATAGTATCCGCTCGGTTTCTGATTACTTTATTGCTATTTTGATATACCATGAACGGAGTGCCAGAAGACCCACTAGTAGAAACTTTCTGTTTAGATTTATCTATGTATTCTGTTGACTGAAAAGCATCAAAATTGTCCCGGATAATGCACTTATCTATTACAGGGAAGTCCTCAAGATTCTGAAGATTTTTATACTCTTTATAAAATTCCGTAGTAGCAGAAGCATGCTTTAACAGCTGTTTTAGAAGATTCGCCCTTCTTTTCTGGGACTCCGGCGTGTCATAATTTTCCAATATTTGGGCAATATCCCTATAATGTGCAATAAGTTTACCTCCTTTAAGAGCATCTAATGACCAAAAGATTTTATTTCGGAGTTTCTCGGCAAGCTGCTTCATGATATGGACAATTCCCTGTAATTTTTTTAGTTTGAAATATAGGGTTTAAACATTCTAAAAATTAACAAAAACTCCTCTAAAAATTTTAAACGATAGAAATTTAAACTAGGTCAATTTTAATGGCATGGATTGCAGCCGCTTACCAGTCAATCTTCTTACGGCATTGGCTATCGCAGCTCCTATTGGTCCTAATGGAGGCTCACCAACTGCACCGGGCGTATCTTTACCTTGCAACAACACCACATCAATTTCTCTTGGAGCGTGTTTCATCAAAGCCATTTCATATGGACCATAAATAGTTGGTGTTAACGAACCATCTACTACTTTCATTTGTTCAAACAGAACCGCGCTCATTCCCATAATTACACAACCTTCACATTGCGCTCTTATTTGGTCTGGGTTTACCGCCAAACCAGGATCTAATACCACAGTTACTTTATGCACTCGTATATTATTATCCTCCACAGAAACCTCAACTACGTGTGCACATGGTGTTCCCGCATCTACCGAAGCAGCAAAACCCATGGCCCTACCATCTTTAATTTCTTCCGAATACCTAGCTCTTTCTCCTGCAGTACGCATAACCTCCTTTAACCGTTTCCCAGCTTCATCATCATTAACTTGCGCCAAACGGAATTCAATAGCATCCTTACCAGCTTTTAAAGCCATCTCATCAACAAAGCTTTCAATTGCAAAGGTATTGGCCAACAAACCTAAACTACGCCACCAACTCGTTGCAAAAGGCAATGTTACATGCCAGTATACTGACCGATGATTAGGCACAGCAGAATACTGAAGAAACCCACCTCTAATGGCACCTATATCCGCTCCAACAATGGGCGGTACTATATTTGGAACTAATGCCGAGTTATTACCGACATCGCCACTCACAAAATGATGTTCAAGACTATCAAGAAGTCCCTGCTCATTTAAACGACCTTTAAGAATATGATGGGTTGGCGGAC
The DNA here is from genome assembly GCF_030553095.1 of Zobellia laminariae. Taxonomy (GTDB): domain Bacteria; phylum Bacteroidota; class Bacteroidia; order Flavobacteriales; family Flavobacteriaceae; genus Zobellia; species Zobellia laminariae. The sequence continues at coordinate 1,133,795 of NZ_CP130738.1, forward strand.
GAAACATATCATGTTGAAATTCCTCTTCCCGACTAAAAATATATTTTACTGGCTTCCCAACTGCCTGAGACATTACTGCCGCTTGCACCGCATGTGGCGTATGCAATCGTCTTCCAAAACCGCCGCCTAAATATGTTGGAATTACATTCACCTGTTCTGCATCCCAACCTAATCTAGAAGATACCTCCCTTCGGGTTATGCCAATTACCTGGGTAGATATCATAATAGTAGCTTTGGATTCCTCTACGAAAGCCACAACGCCATTAGGCTCTATCTGTGCATGTGCACCAATAGGACTTCTAAATTCCATTTGAACGATATCATCTCCCTTAAGAGCATCACCTTCTTTTTGAATGATCGTAGATTTACCATTTCCCACGGTCATCATAGACACTATGGCGTCTTGTTGTAAATCATCTGGAGTTTCCCAAACAACCTCAATAGCCTGTTTGGCATTTTCTGCCTCTATGTACGATTCGCCGCTACAACCCCAACAAAATCATCTTCACTTACAATTTTGATCACGCCTTAGCATTTTTTCAGCCTTATCCGTTGTAGCACTTATAAACTTGGCTCCTATTTTTGAAGGTCTTACTACTGCCCCATAAAGCATATTAGGCATTTCGGCATCTAAACCAAACATGGGAGCGCCGTAAACCTTATCCGCCAAATCTACTCTGGCTACAGGTTTTCCCACGAACTTATAAGTGCTTATATCTTTTAAAACGGGTGCATCCGGAACCGTCCAATCCGTTACGCCTTCCGATATTTCCGAATATGTAAGGCTCTTTCCATTTCCCGACACGATACCCTCCTGTACGGAAAGTTCAGAAACGGGAACGCCTAATTTTTTCGCAGCTTCTATCTTCATCATTTCACGAAAAGTAGCTGCCAATTCACGCAGCGGTTGCCACAAGCCGGAAATAGAAGTACTCCCTCCCGTACTCATGCCGTCAATATTACCGGTAGCCGTTGTTGCATGAACAACCTTAATTTTTGACATGGAAATCTCCAATTCATCTGCCGCCATTTGTGCCAAACCCGTAAAGGTGCCCTGACCCATTTCTATCTTGGGTGAATGTAAGATAACTACGTTATCCTTGCTAAGTTCAAACCACAGCATAGGGTTATCCGTGCTTCCCATGTATGCCAAATCCATTTCATTGGCTTTTTCCAAAATGGCCCTTCGTATAGGGTTTCTCAATACATACGTACCAACAGCAAGTACTCCTATGGTTCCCAAACCACCACGTACCAAAAACTTTCGCCTTGACAATTTCTTTTCTGAGGATTGATTATCTGCCATTACTAAGCTTTTGCTGGTTCGTTAATTTTATTAATAGCATTTTGTTTATCCGCAGCCTTATGGATGGCTTTTCGCATTCTATAATACGTGCCACATCTACAAACATTTATAATATTATTATCGATGTCCTCATCCGTTGGGTTAGGAATTTTATTCAATAACGCTGCAGTAGCCATCATAAACCCAGGCTGACAATACCCACATTGAGGCACTATTTCTTCTATCCAGGCTTGCTGAACAGGATGCGGATTCTCTGCATTTCCTAAACCTTCAATAGTTGTGATTTGTTTTCCTTCTGCAAATTTTACCGGATAGGAACACGAACGGACTGCCTCTCCGTCTACATGAAGCGTACAAGCCCCACAAGCTGCTTTGCCACAACCAAACTTAGTTCCTTTAAGTCCGAGTATATCACGAATAACCCAAAGCAAAGGAGTGTATTCGTCAGTAAGTTCAATAGCATGCGATTGGCCATTGACTATCATTGAAATTTTCATAGTTGGATTTTTTCTATTATTTAGATGGTATAGTATGGCCACTTTCAAACCAAGCTTCTACCGCACTAATAAATTCTTTTTTGGATACCAGTGGAAGTTCACGCGGCTCTCCTTTTATATTTGTCTTAAGGCTCCCAAGCCCAAAGCACTAAATCATCTTCCGTTAGGTGGTTTTTGATTTCCTCTGGGGAACGGCCACCGTTGCGCTCTGTGTCCATCATGGATTTTGCGATTTCAAACCGATTTAAACCTTGCCATCGCATGGAGTGTGGTGCCAAAGACCAATGCGGTGCTCCCGGAGCACCGGAATACGGATTGTTTTCAGATTGATGACAGGTAGCACATTTGGTAGCTTCAAAACCTTTATCACTTTCCCCTCTTGCAATATCAAAGTGATGGGGATGACTGTCTTCTCCTTGTTTGGGCACATTATCACTGGGGTGACAATTTAAACAACGTGGATGCGTAAGCACGTCCATCATTTTATGGAAAGCAGTATCTGAATTTTGTCGGTTTTCTTGCTCATTGACAGGTGTGGAAGTATACGCTGTTTCTATAGGTTTATAGATTGATGCCAATACAAACCCTGCCATCAAAAGAAAGGAAATTAGAAGGTAGTTTTTTATTTTCATAGCTAGAGTAAGCATTTTGCCTATAGCTATAAAGTTACTGATTAATTAGAGAAGTCAATATTACCGAGTAGAGTTACACTAAAAGTGTCTTAATAGCCAACCATGCCATTAGTCCGCCTCCTAATTCCAGAGCAGATTCATCTATATTGAACGTAGGTGTATGTAAACCAGATGCAATGTTTTTTTCCACATTGCCAACACCCAACATATAAAAACAAGCCGGATTGTTTTGTGTATAGTAAGCAAAATCCTCTGCCGCCATCCACTGATCCAATTCTTCTACATTTTCTTCACCTAAATAATCTTTTGCATGAATTCTTAAATCCTCCGTTAAGGTCGAGTCGTTTTTTAAATGTGGATAGCCATGATTGATTTTCAGTTCACAACTGCCTCCCATGGCTTCGGCCATTGTAGTCACCAGTTTATTGAGTTTTTCTAAAGCTATTTTTCGCCAATCTTCATCCATAGTCCTAAAAGTACCTTCAATAGATACTTCATTAGGAATTACATTGATGGCACCATTGGCAATTACCTTTCCAAAAGAAAGTACGGAAGGAGTTTTTGGATCTGCCATACGACTGACCAATTGCTGAGCGGCAACAATAATATGGGAAGCAATCAAAACAGGATCAATAATTTTTTCGGGCATAGCGGCATGACCACCTTTCCCTTTTACGGTCAAGAAAAGCTCATCCATACTGGCCATAAACTTTCCTGAACGAAAACCGACCTTACCCACAGGAATATCTGGACGCACATGTTGCCCTATATGAGGAATGGTTCCTAAAGCGATATACGCCTTTTCTTTTATGACGCTAATAGCTCCACCCGGACTAAGTTCTTCAGCAGGTTGAAATAGCAATTTTACACTCCCAGCAAAATCACCTTTTAATTCTATTAAAATCTTAGCACACAGCAACAGAGAAGCACTGTGCGCATCATGGCCACAGGCATGCATGACATCTGCCGTTTTGGAAGCGTATGCTATGTTATTTTGCTCCTGTATGGGTAACGCATCAATATCTGAGCGTAAAAGAACCGTTTTACTTTTTCTTGTTTCCATTAATCGTAGCTAAAATCCCTGTTTCTGCAACAGATTCTATATCCGTTATTCCAAGTGATATTAACTGTTCTTTGAGGTATGCACAGGTATTGTATTCTTGAAAAGATAATTCTGGATTTTCATGCAGATGTCTACGAACGGCTACAAATTCCGGAGCATATTGTGTGGCAAGACTTTTAATTTTTTGGTAATCATCCATAAGAAAAGGGGTTAAAGTCAACTACCTACCGAAACTATAATTTAAAAAAATGAGTATTCTAATTCTTTGAAAAGACCAAATCAAAATTAACGGTAACATCATCTCCAACAATAATCTGACCGAACATTGCACTTGGGGGCTCTATGTTATAATTCTTTAATACTATCTTTTTCTTGCCAGATATTTTTAAACCTTCAGAGTTTGATTCCATTTTTACAGGAATTTCTACGGTTTTCTCAACTCCCGCAATAGCTAACGAACCAACCAAAGTTGACTTGTTCTTCACTTCCGTTAATTTAAAAATAACTTTTGGGTGCTGTTCTTTTTTAAGGGCATCATGCATTTTCTTATCCATAGAAGCTCCTCTTTCACTCATAATATCTGCGACTTCTACTTCCAAATAAATTTGCTTTGGCGCCACACCATCATACCTAAGAGTTGCTGCTACCGAATTAGCCACCACATCCCAATCACTAACGGTAGAAGTACCACTGATTGTTAACTTACTAGAATCTGCAAGAGTATATTCATCTTGAGCTTGAACAAGAATGGAACTAGCTACAAAGAGCATTAATAAAACTATTTTTTTCATGATATCTAAATAGGCCAACTACTGTTGGCGTTACTAAATCAGTTTACTACTCATCTAAAACGTTCTGCCAGAACTTTTTCTGTTCTTCTGCACTGGGTTGAACTTTAGGGCTTACTAATCTAAAACCTACATAATTAGAATCTGTAAACCACCAAAAACTCTTTGGAATCTGTGGGTCACGTTTCTGTTGCTTTAAACTTGATCCCGTTCTTGCAGCTGAACGTAATTTATCTGCATCATCATCCCATGAACCACCTCTAAAAGACCTTGGATGAATTACCGTTGGCGTTACCCAAGGATTTTTGCTTTCCGTTGTAGCATATGCATCTTCCTTATACTCGTCTAACGTCCACTCTGCAGCATTACCGTGCATATCATACAAACCCCAAGGGTTTGGTTTCTTAGAGCCTACTTTAGCATATTTATTTTCTGAATTTTTATAATACACCGCATATTCATCAATTTCGGAAACATCATCTCCAAAACTATAAGCACCCTCTGTACCTGCCCTTGCAGCATACTCCCACTCAGCTTCTGTAGGTAATCGATAAAACTTTCCTGTTACGGTACTCAACCATTTACAATAGACCAAAGCGGAATATGCAGACATGCTAACCGCAGGAAAACCATCTTTCCCCATTCCATAAGAAGGATCTTCATACGGTGGGCTAGGACGTGTAATGGCGTCTATTTTATAACTCGGTCGTTATCTAGCTTAACGAAAAGTTCTTTGTTCTGTTTAAAGAAAAGTTCAAACAAATCCCAAGTTAATTCATGTTTAGCCATATAAAAGGCATCTAACTCCACATCTTTCTGTGGTCCTTCATCTGCTTTCCTAATGACTTCCGTTTCAGGGCTACCCATTTTAAAAGTTCCTTCAGGAATTAAAACCATATCAAAACTATTGTCGGTTTCAGGAACCGTTTCCGTATAACCGTTCGAAACGTCAGTAGATACTTCCAAAGGTATTTTTTTGGCTACTATTTCTTTGGTTGTATCAGCAACGGTTTTCTCTACACTAGTAGCTGATTGCGAAGATTTACAAGATTGGAACACCACCCCAAAGATACAGGCAGCTAAGGTAATTTTGGTCAACTGGGTTTTCATTTAAATAATGCTTTTGCTAAAAATAGTTTTTTTTATTTACAATAAGCAGACTCAACCTTCTTAAAACTACCTTATTTTCAACCCCACAACAACACCTACATCTTTTGTTTAAAAAAGCCACAATAGCAACGACAGCGTTACTTCAGAGATATTAACACTCTAGGGGAATCGTCTAAAATAGCGTATATTTGAAGGAACACTACAAAAATTGAAAGATGAAAAAATTTAAATTTCTAGCCCTTGCCCTATTCATATCTGCAGGCGTTTTAGCACAGAAGGAAAATACAAAAGACTTAGATAAATTTACAGAGCTTAAAGTATATGACCGGATAGTTGTTAGCCTTGTTAAAAGCAACGAAAACAAAATTGTCATTACCGGTGATGACAAGGATGAGATAAGTATCTCTAACAAAGATGGTCTCTTAAAAATAAAAATGGAGTTCGGTAATTTTTTAGACGGAGACGAGGCTAAAGCTACTTTATACTACACGGAGGACCTTACCCTAATTGATTCGAACGAGAATGCAAAAATAAAATCTAACGAAACCGTTACAGGTGATCGTGTAGAGATCAAAACCCAAGAGGGCGGGAAAATCGACTTAAAAATAGACATTAAAGACCTTTACACTAAATCCGTTTCTGGTGGCGAAGTGACTCTTACCGGTTCTGCCACTCAGCAAGAAGTGATGGTGAATACCGGAGGTAAAACTTACAACAAACAACTAGACACCAAAGAAACTACAGTGGTGGTTAACGCTGGAGGAAGAGCTGACGTAAATGCCTCCGACAAAGTAGTAGCAAAAGTACGTGCTGGCGGATCTATATACATCTATGGAAAACCTAAAAGTATTGAGAAAGATAAAGTGTTTGGCGGAAAAATTAAAGAAATGGATTAAGCTTACTGCTCTATATCATGAGCCTCAAAAGCTATGAGTTCATTATCTTGAAATTGCGGGGTTACCTCAATAGGGTTGCAACATACCTCGCAATCTTCTACATAGGTTTGGCTTGAGATTGAAGGATCCATTAGCATGGAAATTTCTTCCCAGCAATATGGGCATTGAAAAAAATGTTCGTACATAATTACTTCTTAAAGCTGAACCTGTTTTTTGTTTCTAGAGGACTCATAGATGGCATTTATTAGCGCGACGGACTTTCTTGCTTCTGCCCCACTTACCATTGGCTTTCTATTTTCTCTAATTGCATCTACCATATCCTGTAGTACAATTTTATGATTTTGATGCCCTATTGCAGTCGGGTCAGCTGCTCCACTTCCTAGCGATTCTGTGTTTAACTTAGGCGCCTGCTCATCTTTAATGTTCCATGAGGTTATTTTACCCCCCTCCATAATAATGCTTCCTTTTTCTCCATACACCTCAATGCGCTCTGGATATCCATAAATAGAGCCGTGCCAGCAGTAATAGTCCCGATTGCTTTATTTTTGTAATTTATAAGTGCAGCACCAACATCCTCCCCTTCTATTTTATGAACCCTAGTTTGGACATTGGCAAAGACCGATACTGCTGGGCCCATAAGATTTATTAATAGGTCTACCGTATGAATACCTTGATTTATAAAAGCCGCACCACCATCCATCTAATTTTATCGTACCCCGCCAATTACTATTTGAATAATATGCCTCAGACCTATACCAATTGATGCTAGCGTTACCCATAAGTAACTTACCTAACTTTCCAGATTTCACAGCTTTTTCTACCTTTCTATAATCTGTACTACACCTATTCTGAAGCACACACCCTAAAAGCACTTTTTGTTTTTCACACAAGGCTATTAATCCATCTATTTTCTCTGTAGTTACTTCTAGAGGTTTCTCGCTTAAAACATGCTTTTGAGCCATGGCAACAGCCTTTATGGCTTCACTATGTTTTCCGCTTTCATTACAGACACAGACTAAATCTATTTCCGGAAGTGACAAGAATGAATTGTAATCACTATAGACAGGTAAACCGAATTCAGCTTTAACCTGCTCTACCCTATCTGCAGATTTGGTACAGAGCCCTATTATCCGCACTCCCTCTATTTCAGAAAGACACTTTACATAGGTATATACGATTGAACCTGTGCCGATAATTCCAACGCCAATATGAGACATACGATAGTTCTATTTTATTAAAACTATACTACGAAGAAATTATATGAAAGACAAAGAATCATCCATTTAGAACAATCTTTCAATTCTAATTTTTAAATTGATTTCTTAGAACTCTACATTCAAAAGTTGCCCCGTAAGCTGCAATAATTGAAGTTCTGCCAGCTTAGCATCATACTTGGCCAAATTCTTATTAGTCTGAGCGTTTAAAAGGTTTATTTGTGCCTGACGGAATTCAATGGATGTAATTCTACCCAATTGAAACTGCTCTTTTGATCTTTCAAAATTGTTTTGATTCGTAAGTACGTTCTGTTCTTGAATCTGATAAATAGTCAATCGGTTTTCATAGCTAGCCAAAGCATTTAGGATATCCCTATCAACCTCCATAGCCACCTGCTCTTGCACCAGTTCTTGATTCTCGTATGCAATTTTAGAATTACGTACCAGAGTAGTTGTTCTTCCACCGTCAAAAAGATTCCACGTAAGACTGGCTCCCAAACCTAAAGTTAGACTAGATCTATTACTACCGGGAATAACCTGCCCTGGTAAGAATGAATTAGGCGCACTTTGATTCAAATTCCAACCATACGACCCCGTAAGACCAATTGTTGGCAAATAACCAGAACTATTTACCTTAATATCGTATTCATTAATAGCCAAATTACGCTCTGTCTGGAGTATGGTTACGTTATTTTCTTTAGCCTGACCTATGAGTTCATCTAATTGCAACCTAGGTACAAAACGAACAATAGTATCTACCTGAAACTTCTCATCAAGACTCTGGTTTACCACTACATTTAAATCTCTCTTAGTATTAGCCAGTTGTTGTTTTGCATTCAATAAATTAATGCTATCATTGGTAACATCTACTTGCGCATTTAAAATATCTAGCTTTGTATTTTGCCCATATTCAAAAGCATACTCCGCTCTGGTAATACGGTCAGTAGAGATTGCAAGTGCCTCTTTAAATACATTTTCATTTTCCGTAAGTCTGGCCACTTCAAAATAAATACTGAATAACTGCAACAACGTATTCTCTATAGTTTCTCTGGCCTGAAGTTCTGTAAGTTGATATTGCTCTTTTAGTTTCTTGTAGTTGTACAATCTACCTAAACCATCAAACAAAGTATAGTTAAGATTTAATCCCCCATTGAACGACTGCGACTCCGCATGATCAATTTCTAAATCTTGTCTAGGCGTACCATCCGTATTGAACTGATCTGGGTAAGCGGTAGTACTATTCAACTCGCTGTAGTTGGCACCGGCCGTTCCTGTCAAACTAGGTAAATAACCTGAATTGAGGATACCTTGATTGTTATCGGCAATTTTCACTTGATTGCCTGCTACTTTTATTCCAAAGTTATTTTCTAAAGTCAACTGAACAGCTTCCTCTTTAGAAAGACGTTTCTCTTGAGCCGAAATCCCCACTGTAAGAAAAAGAAAAGTAAAGGCGGCTATATATTGTTTAATCATTCCTATTCTGGTTTCTTAAGATTGGTGTTGGGTGATGTGTTTTCTCCTATTTCTGAACCTCTAACTACGTCTTGAGAAGAACCATTTAACAACGGCTTAGGGTGCTCCAACATTTCTTCTTCTTCTTCTTCTTCTTCTTCTTTCTGTTCTTTAATAGCACGTTCTACTTCTTCCTTAGTAATATCATCACCGGTTTTCAACCATTTCGTAGTTACTTTCACCCTATTGCTAAACGCTAAAAACAACGGCAATAATAACAAGGTTAGCACAGTAGCAAAAGCAATACCATAGGCAATGGATATAGCCATAGGCTTTAGGAACTGCGCTTGTCTACTTCTTTCCAACAGTAATGGTGCTAGACCTGCAATAGTGGTAATAGAGGTTAAAAATATAGCTCTAAAACGTGAACGACCCGCCTCGTAAATAGCATCATCAAATTTCATCCCGTCACGGAGGTTTCCGTTAAACTTACTTATGAGCACGAGACCATCATTTACCATAATACCAATTAGCGCTATAATACCTAACATAGAAAGAATATTCACAGGGAAATCGTGAATCCAATGCCCCCATGCTACAGCAGTTAAACTGAACGGCACTAATAAAATAAGTAATAATGGCTGACTGAAACTCCTAAACGTAAACGCTATTGTTATATAAATCAGTAATAAAACCGATAGCCCCACTACCTTTAACGAGCTTGTCATTTTATTTGCCTCTCTGTTCTGTCCTTCATAAGAAGCAGATACTGTAGGATATTTTGATTGAATTTCTGGCATTACAGTGGTACGGATTTCATTCATAATGTCCGTGGCACTTGTAGTTTTTTCATTTTTAATATCTGCCGAAACCTGAATTTCACGTTGCCCTTCCAAGTGGTTTATAGCCACATCTCCCCTTTCTATAATGTACGAGGCAATTTCTTTAAAAGGTACTTTGTTACCATCTGGTGTAGAGATTCTCATTTCATCCAAATCTGTAATGGATGAACGGTTTTCTCTATCATATCTAACCCAAACTTTAATCTCATCTTGTCCTCTCTGAAAACGTTGAGCCTGAGTTCCAAAAAATCCTGCCCTAACCTGATTCATAACCGTGCGAAGGTCTAGACCTAGTAAATAGGCATTTTCTTTTAGTTGAAGTCTAATTTCTTTGATACCAGCAGGGTCATTATCCGCTACATCTTTAAGTAATGCGTTATTCTCAAGTACCGCCTTTAGTTCCTTTTTAGCCGCCTTTAATTCGGTAATATTATTACCTAAGAGAGAAACGGATACTGGACTACCGCCGAAGTTACCTCCAGAGCCATAAATAAGGCTTTCCACCCCAATTACAGGCCCCATAAGCTCTTGTAGCCTATTCGTAACCATATCTGAGCTAATATTATCTGGTCGCTCTTCTCCTGGTAACAAGTTAATATCTAGAGAAGCGGCAGAAGTACCGGGACCTATTCTTTTGATAGTATTTTCGAACAGCATCTTACCTGTTCCTTTTAAGTACTTATCTGTAAGCTCCTGATTTACTATGATAGATTTCTCCTCAATTAATGAGATAATAGAATCTGTTACTTTTTCATTGGTTCCGTTTGGCATTAGCAGATCAACAGAAACACGATCACTTGCCACTCTAGGAAAAAAGCGGTTCTAATAACTCCTCCACCAACAGAACCCAAAGTAAGCATCAATGCCATCACGAAAAACGCAAACATTAAGACCTTATAACGAAGACCAAAACGTAAAGCAGGACTATACAACTTGTCCCGCATCCAAACCATAAAACGGTCTCCCATTTCATTTATCACTCTTAACTTAGCAAAAGCTTTACCTATAGCTGTTTTAGGTTCCTTATCTATGGTCTTCAGCGCTTTTGAGTGTGCCAAATGCGCAGGAAGAATAATCAATGCCTCAATTAGAGAAACTACCAGCGTTAGTATTACAATTACTGATACCTCGCTAAAGAATTCTCCTATCCTTCCATCTAAAAAGAGGAAAATAGAAAAAGCCAATAAAGTGGTGATAATTGCTGAAACAATTGGCGGAATCACCTCCATTGTTCCATCAATAGCTGCTTGTACCGGAGTTTTTCCTTTTTCGTAATGTTGATAAATATTTTCTGCGATTACAATACCATCATCTACCAGAATACCGATTACGATGATCATACCAAAAAGTGATAACACATTTATGGTTACATCAAAATAACCTGCAAAAATAAACATCCCTAGAAAGGAAATAGGAAGACCAAAAGCTACCCAAAATGCTAGGCGCGTATTTAAAAACAAAGACAAGAAAACCAACACCAAAATCATACCTACAATGGCATTCTCGGTAAGTAGTTCTGTACGTTGGTTCAGAGTGATACTACGATCACTTACCACGCTTAGCTTTATATTGTTGTGCTTGTTATTGAAATCTTCTATATAGTCTTTCACCTTTTCCGCAGAACCTAAAAGGTCTTCGGTATTTGTACTAGTAATGGAAACATTTACGGAAAGGTTTCCATCAAAAAGAAGCATTAGGCGACTCTTCAAAACGGTCTCGTATGATAGCAACATCTTTTAACCGTATGGTACTACCGGATACATCCGCACGAATAATCATATTTGAGAGCTCATCTCCATAATAAGCCCTGTTATTAGCTCGTATCAAATACTCTTCAGCGTCCGTCTTTATATTACCTCCAGTAACCAGGATATTAGCATTAGCTACCGCCTGAGAAACCTCGTTAAAGGACATGTTGTAAGCCAATAAGCTATTTTCGTTAACGGCTATCTCTATTTCCTCCAACGGATATCCGCTCATTGCTATTTGGGAAATACCTTGAATAGCACGCAACTCATTTTCAACCTGTCTACCAACCTCTTTTAAAGTGGCCAACGGTATATGATCTCCGCTTATCGCAAAAGTTATGGTTTCCCTAACCGCCTCTAACTTCGAAACAATTAAAGGCTCCATTCCTGTTGGAAACGAAGGCACCCTGTCTACTGCGTTTTTAACCTCCAAGAGCATGAAATCTATATCACGACCTTTCTCAATTTCAACGTTGATGACACCACTGTTTTCACGAGCTGTTGATGTAACACGATCAACACCTTCAAGACCTTTAAGGTTGTCCTCTATTTTAAGTACAATACCTTCTTCTACTTCTTGTGGAGAAGCACCCGGATAAGTAATACTTATAGTTATGTTCTTTGAATCAGAAAGCGGAAAATAACTGGATTTCAATGAAAGTGCTCCAGCAATACCGAATACCATAAAGGCCAGAATAAAGACATCTACCGCTATATGATACTTTATAAAATAAGAGATTATATTCCTCATTATTCTTTGGTTTTTGAGTTACTCTCATCAAAAACCTTGACCAACATTCCGGCATAGGCACCTACCACTGGTTTTGAAACTATAGTTATTCCATCAGGTACATTCTTCAGCACGACCTTTCTATCAGAAAAATAAACCGGTTTTACATCTATGATATCTAAAATGGTGTCGCGTACAACAAAAATTTTGTTGTCCTCTAGTAAAAGACCTCTATCTATTTCAATAGCATCTTCTTCTTGCCTAGCATCCAAATTAGCTTCCAAATACATACCTTCTCTAAGATTCTCATCTTCAACATCTATGTATGCCCTAATTGTTTGGGACGCTAAATCTACACTTCCATTAATACGGGCAACTTTCCCTGTATATGTTTTGGTTCCGTTTAAATTGACCAATTCTACTTTCTCTCCAACTCTTAAAAGGTCACTATAGGCTTTACCAATAGCTACTTCCATTTCATAAATATCAGTATTGATAAACTCCCCAAGCTTTTGGCCTGATCGTACTAGTGTACCCTCAGTAACCAACGCTTCTGTAAGAATACCACTAAACGGAGCTGAAATTCTGTATTTTGAAAGCCTTTGCTCTAAGTTTTTAACATTATAATAATTGGTGAGTATACCACGACCAGAGATAAAATACTTCTCTTTTTCATCCGTCATCTCAGGTAATGCCGGAGTGCTATTCTCCATATTAAAATCACTCAGATATTTTTGCCATTTCGGAAAAATCTCAGGATAATCTAGCCTTAAATCAGGCATTATAGAAGTTATTAAATTGTACAAGTTGCTTTTAGCAGATTGTACACTTGCCGCATATTCTGATGCATCTATACGAATTATAGTTTCACCTGACTTATATGACTGACCAGCTTTAAAGAGTTTATTCCCTTTTCTAAAAACACCCTGAACCTCTGAATAAAGCTCTACACGCTGCTTAGCACTTAAATTACCATTTGCAGGAATGATGATAGGAACGTTTCCGTTTTTAACCGTATCAATAAATACAGTTTTAATTACTTTTTCCGGTTTAGGTCTTGGAGTTTTCTTGCTGTTGATTATTGATCTAGCTACGAAGACAGAAGCTACAATAATTAAAATACCAATAACTGATAAGAGGATCTTACGTGTATTCATAAGTTTGGAGGGCATTTGGCCAGTTGGTTGGACTGCAAATCTATTTAATAGTTTAAGCGGCTTTAGTTAAATGTATCTTAAAACTACTTTTTTTGAAAGTATCATAAAAAAAGGGATGCATATCTGCATCCCTTCAACCAAATTAACTAATAAATTATGGAAATCTATTTTCTATTATTCATCTTCAAATTTTGTGTCGGCCATTCTAGTTCTGCCGTATTCAACATTTTTGAAATCTATTTTATCATCTTCTTTATCATAGTCAAAAACCAAGAACTGCTTTTCGTTCATTGTATGAAGGTTTTTGAAAGAATCAAATTTGTTATTCTGAATCTGTAAAACCTCAAGACTAGCCAATTGACCAAACTCTTCTGGCACCTCGCCACCCAATTGATTATTGGCAAGTACAAGTTCCTTTAGTTTTGTTAGTCCACCTATTTCCGAAGGAATGCTTCCTTCCAATGTATTTTCAAAAAGACCTAAGCTTTCTAACTGAGCTAGACCACCTACAGATTTTGGTATGTTACCTTTTAAGCTGTTACTTGATAAGTTCAAAACTTTGAGATTTTTAATATCTCCTATACTTTCCGGAATACTTCCTGTAATAAAATTATTAAAAGCAGTAAGTTCCATTAAGCTTTTCATGTTCCCAAGTTCTTGCGGAAGCTCTCCTTTAATACGATTCATTTCAATCTTCAGAATACGAAGCTTAGAAAGTTCTGCAATTTCCTTAGGTAACTCTCCCGTTATACCATTGAAAGCTAAATTCAAGGATTCTAACTTTTCAAGGCTACCAATACTACTTGGAATAACTCCCTGAAGATTATTATTAAAAAGATTGATTTCTACCACACGATTATTTCTAATCGTAACACCCTCCCATGTACTAACATCAGCAGTCATATCCCATGATCTTACCCATGAGTCCCCATTTGTAGAATTATAAAGCGCCACTAATGACTCCATCTCTTTGTTTGGGACTTCGGCCAAGACCGTATGCACCATAATGCAAAAAAGCACTAAAAAACTAAATAGACTTTTCATATAATTGCTTATTTTTTTGGTTGACAGTTTGGGTTTTTGCAATTCTTTGGGAATTACCCTACAAAAATAAGCCTAAATCTAGATGAAAAACAAAAATTATCGTCTAACTGCACTATAATGTTGTGAAAACCTAATAATCTGTTGTGAGTAAAATTTCACCATTGTAGTTTACCCTAAATACCTATTAATTTTCTAGTTCTAGGGTGATATCTTCCCACTTAACCATCATTTGTTCCAACTGCTTTTTCTTCTTTTGATAACCATCAAAAAAGTTAGGAGCCTCTATAGTTTTATCGTAGTCCATTAAGAGTTTATGGTCTATATCAGCAATTTCCTTTTCCAGTCTAGAGATATCAGCTTCCACAGAGCTAAGTCTATTTTTTAGTGACTTTAATTTCTTCTGCTCTTTAAAATCGGCTGCGCTAGATTTTGGAGCGGCGGTTTTCTTTTGTTGTTCTTGCTTTTTTTCAATTGCCCTAAAGTCTTCCACCTTACGCTGATCCAAGTAATAATCTATATCACCTAAATACTCTTTAATTACCTTGTCTTTAAACTCATAAACTTTATTGGTCAGCCCTTGAAGAAAATCCCTGTCATGAGAAACAAGAACTAGCGTTCCATCAAAATTCTGTAAAGCCTGCTTTAATACATTTTTAGATTGAATGTCCAAGTGGTTGGTTGGTTCATCCATAACCAACACATTAAAAGGCTGCAAAAGCATTTTGGCAAGAGCCAAACGGTTTCGCTCACCACCAGAAAGTACCTTTACATATTTCTCTACCTCATCTCCTTTAAACAAAAAGGACCCTAGAATATCTCTTATCTTGCTCCTGTTTTTTTCATTGGCAGCATCAATCATCGTATCTAAGATAGTTTTACTACCATCAAGATATTCAGCCTTGGTTTTGAGCAAAATATCCAATTTGTACGTTGTGGCCTAACTTCATTTTACCTCCATAATCAAGATCACCCACCATAATTTTAGCCAATGTAGATTTCCCTTGGCCGTTCTGCCCCACAAAAGCTGTCTTGCTGTCTCGCTCCAAAAGTAGATTAACACCTTTTAGTACATCTTTATCCCCGTAGCTTTTAGAAAGTTCTTCTATTTCTGCTATTACTTTACCAGGAGTTATAGACACCGGGAAACGTAAATTCATTACAGCATTATCATCTTGATCAACCTCTATCCGGTCCATCTTATCTAATTTTTTGATAAGTGATTGCGCCATGGAAGCCTTGGAACTTTTGGCGCGGAACTTCTCTATCAAACGTTCTGCTTGCTGAATTTCTTTTTCCTGATTTTTTAGAGCATTCATTTGTTGCTCTTTTATTTCTCCTCTAAGAAGTAGAAACTCTGAATAAGGTTTACCGTAATCGTAGATACGACCTAAAGAAATTTCTATAGTACGGTTAGTAACATTATCCAAAAACATTTTATCGTGAGATACAATTACAACTGCACCGGTATAACCTTTTAAAAACTGTTCCAACCAAATAATAGATTCAATATCCAAGTGGTTCGTAGGCTCATCTAGCAACAATACATCATTACTTTGCAGTAAAAGTTTTGCTAACTCGATTCGCATTCTCCAACCGCCCGAAAACGTATCCGTTTTCTTATCAAAATCTTCACGGTTAAAACCTAAACCTAGTAGTATTTTTTCTGTCTCACCTTGGTAATTGTATCCACCAAGTATTTCATAGTGATGGGTTATATCACTCAAATCAACCATAAGTTGATGATAAATATCACTCTCATAATCCGTTCGCTCTGCTAATTGATGGTTTATATCATCTAGCCTAAGCTCTAAAGCTTTTATTTCTACAAAAGCCTGATACGCCTCTTCTAACACGGTACGGCCTAAAACAAAATCTATATCTTGACGAAGAAAACCAATTTTAATGTTTTTCTCCATTGCAATTGTGCCCGAGTCTATAGGCATATCTTTGGAAAGCATTTTTAAAAGCGTTGACTTACCCGCTCCGTTTTTACCGATCAGACCAACGCGATCACCACCATTCAAACGAAAGGATATTTCCTCAAAAAGATATTCTCCGCCAAAAGAAACGGAAAGGTTATGAATGTTCAACATACTTTAAAAAATTCTAGATTCAAATAGGCATCATGCCTAAAAGGTGGTTTATTATTTGTGAAAAATAACAATATTTTGTAATGATCGTTACGTTCAAAGAAAAGTCAAAATTGTACTTTTACCTAAAGTTTTGCAAATGTTAAAAAAAGGAAACAAACTATACAGCATTTTAACAGGAAGTTGTCCCAAATGCCATGAAGAGAGCATGTACGAGGACAAAAACCCGTATCATTTGGGTAAAATATTCAATATGCACGAGCGTTGCTCTACTTGCGGAACAAAATACAAAATAGAACCTTCTTTTTTTTATGGTGCCATGTACGTTAGTTATGGTGTCGGAATTGCTTTTGCCGTGGCCGCATTTGTTATTAGCTTCTTATTTATTGGTGCTACATTGTTCCACACATTTATTGCTATTGTAGGTACTATGATTGTTTTCATGCCTTTAATTGTCCGTCTTTCCAGAAATATCTGGATTAACTTTTTTATCCATTACGACCCCAACGCTCCGGCCAAATACAAGAAAAAACTTAACGAAAAAATTTCTCAGTAAATCGGGCTATGTTTAACTCTGGGTCCAGTGTCTCATTATTTTCAACATAAGCATATAATTGATTTGATGCTGAGGGGCCTATTAATACACCACGGGAACCAAAACCATTAAGTACATACATTTGTTTAAACTTAGGATGTCTCCCCACCAAAGGTTTTCTATCCGTTACAGTTGGCCGTACACCCGCTACTTGGCCTACAACATTAAACTCACATTTAAGCACAGTCCTTAATTTTGCCAAAAGACCTTCTTTTGCACTTTCTGTAGGCAAATTAGTTTTATCATTGTGCTCATAATTGGCACCTACCCGATAAATATCATTTCCTTGAGGGATAATAAACACAGAGGATTTTATAGCTCTTTCTTCTTTTAGATTTGGAGCTTCTATAAAAAGATACTCTCCCTTAGAGCCCTGCATGGGCAAATAATTGAAAAAAGGATTGGTCTTCAATCCAAAACCTTCGGCAAAAACAATTTGTCTAGCAGAAATAGAACCATACTCAACTCCATTTTCAGTAAGGTGTAAATTATCAAAATCAAACGTTTCCTCAGACAAGAAGCCTTTTTCTTGAAGGTACTTTTTATAAGACAAAACCAGTTTTTTAGTATCGATCCTTCCGGTATGCATTACTTCTCCATATCCGTACGGAGCATCTATATTGCTATTCTCATTTAGTTTAATCGTGGTATTTAAAAAGACATCCAAGCCTTTTTTATCAGAAGCTACAAACCATTGATTTTGCTCCTCCACAGAATGGAACCTTCGATAGACAGGAAGCACATAGTCTAACTTTACATCTAATTTACGCTCCAAATTGGCATAAAAGGACTTAGCTAGCATAAGTTGTTCTTCTGCCTGTAAGGCCAATGTAAAACGTTTCAGAATCACTGGGTTATACAACCCTCCTGCGACGATTGAAGAAGTTTGAGAAGCATCGTTTACTACCTTAAAAGTTTTGTTGTTCTTTTCTAATTGCTCACAAAACGAAATACCCGCAAGACCAAGCCCTACAATTAAATAATCTACCATGTGGTAAAGGTAGAAAATTGCCAATCAAAAAAAACGCCCTGACAAAAATTGTCAGGGCGCTCAATACTATTTGAATTGGAATATTCTAGGGACTAGTAGGCCCACATGTCTTGTTCACGGTCTCTTATGACCTCTTGTATTCTACCGGCTTCCAACAACTGAAACAAGGCATTATCGGTAACATAATCATTTACCTTACGATCGCCATGAACGTTGTCTTCTCTATAGATTACACCATTAAATCTTCTTGCATTTAACAACATATCAAAAGAGATAGGTTGTGCAGAATTTCTCTGGTTGAAAACTTTGGCCTCGTGCAAAATCTGCCGTGCATCTGGGTACCATACCCAAAAAAGCTCAACATTTGCATCACCTGGATTCATAGATTCATCATCGATAAAGTTAACGTCTGGTGCAACTGGAGCAATACCTAATAAACGGTATTTCAATTCTCCTTGGCGTTTATCAAAATACCACATACCTTTTATACGGTATTCTTCGATATCTGCGGCAGAAAGGTTTCTCTTCATCACATATTCAGGAGAAAGTGCTTCACCTGCATTGATCTGTTCGTAACCATAATCTGTAGTATCTACCTTTTGCAACGTACTAGAAAGGTCGCTAAACTTACGCTTATCCGTAAAATAAGAATCTGCATAAACATCTTTTAGCTTACCATTCTGAATATTCTTCAAAAGAACATCGTACAATGATCTTCTATCTTTACCTATATCTATAGTATCAGTAGGATAATATAAGGGAAAGTTTACCCTTTCATCTAAATCAATAACTTCCCATACGGTCTTAGACCAAAGAATGTCACGATCATCTACATAACCATACTTGAGGGGAGCATCATTGTCCAAAGCTTTTTGAGCTTCGGTCTTAATGCCTATTTCCTCTGGCTTTTTAGCGTTCAAAACGTTCGCCTGAGCCATCATGGAAACTGGCAACAATGTTACTGCACCAATTACTAAAGCATTTTTCCAATTCATCTTTGTAATATTTTAAATTACCGAGCAATCAAAAGATTGCCCGGTTTTTAGTAGTTGTTATTAGTTTGTAAGCTCCACTACAACCGGAGATACTTTCTTCAATTTATAACTCTTGTTATTTGTAATGTAAGCTTGGATATCAAATATCTGAACAGCATCACCTCTTTTAGCTCTCTTAAGGGCCGATTTGGCATTAGCGTTCAATTTACTTCCGTTAACACTTACAGTAGGCTGACTATAACTTTGAATTTGAAACCACTAACTTTTAGGTTCAAATCAAAATCAAAGTCTTCTAACATTGCACCAATAGTAGCAATTTCCATGTTAGATCTAGGCATTTTAGCACTACCAGTCTGCTTACTTACAGAACCTGCAGGTCTTGGAATATCCTTAATTCTAAACTCTGCCGGTGTAGAAATACGTTGACCATCAGGCAAAGTACCAGAAGCAACAATCTTAACCGTTCTACCTGTTTGGGGTTCATTACATACTTACTAGCACTTACTTTCTTAAGTCCTGGAGCGGATGCACTTACCTTGTTATCTGGAATACCATAGGTATAGATATAGACATTGGGTTAGCTACACCACGATAAACAACGTTCATCTTATCTGCTGCAATTAAAGCAGAGTTAGGCTTGCTTATAGTTGCAAAGCTATTTTTAACAGGTACAGGAATCTCTTCACCATCTTGCTTAAAGTATAATATACCTTCTACAGTATGATCACCAGCTGAACCTGAACTAATTAACATTTGAACACCACCAGCTTCTAATTTATAATCAGAACCTTCAGAAAGTTTTCTTCCGTCTAACGTTAATTCAGCTTTTACAGGAGTAGAAGAATTATCAGTTTTACTAATGATAATCTTACCGTCATACTTCTCACCAGAGTAAAAAGCAGATTTACTAGCCTGTAATGATGTTGCAAAATTCTTAAGCGATACTTGGCTCGTTAACTCACCTTCCAACATTCTTTTAAGAGCGTCTTCCTCTGTAGCTTTTACGTCTGCTTGAAGGGCCGTAAGTTTAGCTAAAGAAGCTACTAAAGGATAACCTTCGTAGTGGTAATTGATCCAATCTTGCTTGCTACCATCTCTCTTTTCTTCTTTACCGTTTTCATCACCGGTCTTGAAACGAGCGTTAACAGATTCTTTCAAATCCTTTGGTACAATAGCCGCCACTTGTGTGCGGTAATCACTAATTCTACTCATGAATTCCTTTCCACCTTCCGATAGATTATCTCCTTGAAAGAATTTTTGATCTAAGAAATCAGAATTATCCATTCTTGCATAGTCAGTAGCATCTTCTAAACCTTCTGTCATACCTTTTTTAAGGCCTTCTAGATAGTCGTAATACTCTTGTGACATCTGCTTGATTTTCTCAGCATCTTTATAAAGCTTTCCGTATTTCTCGGAATCTTCTCCAGCTTTAGTCTCTAGACCACCTAAGAAAGCTAGGTTACTTTCTGTAGTCTTTTCGTTTGAAGCTTCCATCTTTTCGTTCATTATCCCGAAAGCTGCAAGTACTTCTTTGCTCATGTTTAACGCCAGCATAGCGATGAAGATCAAATACATTAGATTGATCATCTTCTGACGTGGTGTTGCTTTTCCTCCTGCCATGTTTTCTAATTAGGTTTGATTAATTAATTGATTTGGGGTTAACTAATCTCTAATTAGTTTCTAGTCATTGCAGTTAACATACCACCGTAAACTCCGTTTAAAGAAGAAAGGTTAGTAGATAAAGATGCCATCTGATCTTTAAGAGCTGATGCATTTTGTACAACTTCTTCGTTTACCGAAGCTTGTTTGCTAGCACTCTCTAACTGTACTTTATATAAGCTGTTCAACGACTCCATTTGAGCTGCAGCTTGTACCATTTCATCAGAATACTTTCTTGTAGACTCCATAGCGTCAACTGTTGGGGCAATACCCTTAGCTGCACCTTCGAAATTACGGATACTTGATCCAAGACTTTCCATTAAGCTAGCGTCAACACCGGCTTCTTTTAATAAATCGTCTAATTTACCAGACAATGAAGCTTCTGCTTCTTTAATTTCTTGAGCTTCGTTGCTTCTTGCAACTCCCATAGAAGCACCACCGGCTAATTCTGGATATACTAAAGACCAATCGTACTCGTCATCTACTGGCTCAAATGCACTAATTGCAAAAATAAGAGCTTCTGTAATAAGACCTACCGCTAATAGAAGACCACCTGTTAAAGGTCCGAACTCCCAGTGAAGAATCTTGAACAATGCTCCAATAATTACTACCGATGCACCAAGGCCGTAGGCCATGTTAAATAATTTTTTTGTTGATTTTGACTGTGCCATAATTTAAGGTTTAATTTAAAAATTAATGTTAATAATAAAGATTTGGTTTACTGTTTGATTTGTTTATCATCATCTTCTATGGCTAGAAGAATCCGATGGTGTATTTGTATTTGTGTATTTAAAACTTTTACTAAAGTAATATTCCGACTTGATTTTTGAAATACTACTAATATTGTATTTTTATCTACTGGTTTTCCTGTACTGTAGGCAATACTTTTAGCCAGCTGTGTTATTCTTATAATAGTATTTACTTCTTACTTTCTATTGAGTTGAATCTTCTTCTCCCATGTAATCTTGAACGGTTCTAAAACCAATGTAGCTACGTGCAGAATCTGCATATTCGTAATCTCTAGTACTTACCTGTAAGAAGTAAGCAACATCTTTCCAAGAACCACCTCTGATAACTTTTCTAGCATTTGCCCCATCGCCACCGTTAGGGTTCATTGTAGAAACGAATTCGTAAGATGATGGATCATAGCTAGAATTTGTCCATTCAGACACGTTACCGGCCATGTTGTAAAGATTAAAATCATTAGGCTCATATGATTTGGCTTCTACAGTATACAAAGCTGCATCTGCTGCATAATCACCTCTTTGTGGCTTAAAGTTTGCCATAAAGCAACCTGTGTCACTTATTACATAAGGACCACCCCAAGGGTAAGTTCCTCCTTCAATACCACCTCTTGCAGCATATTCCCATTCTGCTTCGGTTGGCAATCTGAATTTATTCACAAATTGTTTTCCCTTACTTTTTTGATCGTCATTCTTGAATTTCGTTCTCCAGTTACAAAATGCTTTCGCTTGCTCCCAAGAAATACCAACTACTGGATACTCACTGTATGCATCATGCCAGAAATAATCATTATGCATTGGTTCGTTGTACGAATATTCGAAATCACGAATCCAAACCGTTGTATCAGGATAAATCTCAAGTTCTTCTTGACGGATAAAATCTTTTCTTCTTCCTGTTCTAGAACGTGCAGCAGCTTCGATATCCATCCAGCTATACTTGTACTTCAGCTTAGTAACATCAACAGTACGCTGACCGTTATAAGACTCCTCTTCAGGGATGTACAATGAATCCATAACCTCTGTATAGTACTCATCTGGATAATCTGAAATATCCCAAACAAGATCTTGGTCTTTATTCAATGCACGTCCTTCAAAACCAGTCTCGCCCATGCCGGCATAATTATCCAACATGTACTTGTCATAAGCCGAAAGTTTAGTCGTATCCGCATCTTTAAATGCATACTCGCCAATACCTTCATCTTCTGGCCCTAGACCTAGTTCGTCTGCCAAAATGGCCAATTTTGTTCTAGTAATGGAATCTTGTACCCATTCTACGAACTGGCGATACTCGCTATTCGTAATCTCGGTGTCATCCATGTAGAACGATCGGACCGTTACGGTCTTTGTTGGTGCGTTTTGCATTTTTGCCTTGGTCCTCTTCGGATTTTCCCATGATAAAGGATCCTCTTGGAATGAGTTCCATCCCATGAGGTTTCTCAGGATACCACTTCTTTCCTTGGACCCCGACTAGCTCTCCCTTTGTCTTTGATCCGCAACTGCTGAGCAAAAAAACAAACGCTATAGATGATAACAATAGCTTTTTCATACTTTAGGTTAAATTTCGATTCTGGTTATAAACTGCAAATACTATGATTTAATTCTACACTCTAAAACTGTGATTTCATCAAATTATTGTATCAATAGCAATTATACTATATATTTTTTTTAATCAATTAAAACCTTTTTTATAGGCCTTGAACCACCGTTCAGGAATGTTTTGGTCGCACGCTTCCAAATAGTCCTTTTTAGTGCATGGTAATAACGCCGATGAATTTGATTTAGTATGCGGCGTTAGTATAGAAGGTACCTCTACCCACCACCTATTTGTTAGGTGACTCTTGTGAAAGGTAAGCTCTTCGGTATCTGTGGGTACAATATACTTTGTAAAGTTTTCACTACTCTCAAAAGGCGATTCGTTTCTTCTAAAATTGTAACCTTCGATGAAATACCATATTATCTGGGCCATCAGCTGACACGATTGATTCGTATTTTCCATTTCATAGATGCCAAAAATACTCACTTTATCACTAATTCCCGAATATCTTGCTATGGCACATATCTCTCTTCCGGTAAATCCATTGGGCGAAAAATCATTAGATAATCCAATTTCACTAGCTCTAACCGCACGGGCATCCATACTTATCATATGTGCATTACGCAACACAGGTTCGGCCAAAGATATATCTGAACCGAGCTCTCCCAAACGGTAGGCGTCAAAAAAGAGACGCTCCATTAGGTCTATTTCTTCTTGCGCATTAAAATAGCTTTGATATCCTATATTAGAAAAATTGAACAGGTTATTAGGCTTGTCTGTAATAATCTTACTCATGTATGAATGTGATGAGATAAGCTCATCATCCATGCCAAAGTCGAATCTACTATCTACCGCAACCAGGTTTACCAAATCTATAATACCGTCAAAAGAACGGTAGGCAGGATATGTGATATCTTGAGTTGCTCCTATTATTATGGGAATTATCTTTTTTTCAAGAAGGGCCTTGAGTGTATTCTTTACTACAAAATAGGTATCCTCTACAGTCGCCCCTTCTTCAATATCGCCCATATCGGCCAATTTTGAATTCCAGTTTCCCAACAATAGCTTATAAAGCTGAATACGAATAGCGGAAACATCTAGCTTCTCTGTCTTCTTTTCAAAAGCGTTTCTAGACTCTTTTACTCCTAAAAGAGCAATGGAAACATTTTCTAGATCAGGCAGACCATCTCTATTGTTATGTATCCTTGTATGCTTGCCCAAAGATTGGGCGGCAAATAGTTCGCAGTGGGCCATTACTTTGTCTTCTACTGGAACTAAAAAATCAAATGCCATTTATTTTTTAAGATTATTTATGTTTAAATCACAGAGACGCATATAATGCGCCTCTATTTTCTATATTTTAATACTATAAGTATATAACCAACACCAGCTTACTTAGGCCTGTTACTTTTTTGCTTTTGGCTTCGCTTTAGCCTTAGCCTTAGGTTTTGCTTTAGCTTTAGCTTTTTTCTTTGGAGTTTTTTGCTCAATGAGCTTTTTAGCTTCGTCCAAAGATATTTTTGTTGCATCTACAGATTTAGTAATCTCTACCTTAATCTTCCCCTTTAAGATATTGTGACGGCCCCATCTAGCTTTTTCTATACGAATACCTTCATCTGGCCAATTCTGTACAACTTTATCAATCTCTTTCTGCTTTTTAGCCTCAATCAACTCAATAAGGTCATCATTCGATAGATTATCAAAATCATATTTCTTATTAACGTTAATGAACATACCATCCCATTTAAT
Organism: Zobellia laminariae; assembly: GCF_030553095.1. Taxonomy (GTDB): domain Bacteria; phylum Bacteroidota; class Bacteroidia; order Flavobacteriales; family Flavobacteriaceae; genus Zobellia; species Zobellia laminariae. The sequence goes on from NZ_CP130738.1 coordinate 1,158,630, forward strand.
GAACGGTCCAAATCTACCTGTACCTTTCGTTACCTCTTTATCTTCATAGGTATATATAGGTGCATCTGCCTTTTGCTTTTCCTTTATTAACTCTACGGCACGATCAAAATCTACATCAAAGGCACTTTCTCCTTTTTCTAATGATACAAATTTCTTGCCAAAACGTACATAAGGTCCAAACCTACCCACGTTAGCCTCTATCTCTTCTCCTTCATAAACTCCTAGCTTTCTTGGAAGCTTAAAAAGTTCCATAGCCTCATCATAAGTAATACTAGCCAATGACTGTTCGGGCAATAGACTTGCAAACTTTGGTTTTTCTTCATCATCAACAGTACCCATTTGAACCATAGGTCCAAAACGACCCAATCGCACAGATACCTGACGGCCAGATTTAGGATCTTCACCCAAAATACGTTCTCCACTAGCACGATCGGCATTTTCTTGAACATCTAGTACATTAGGATGAAAGTCTTTATAAAAATCTTTCATCACTTTTTGCCAATCCTCTTCTCCCTCGGCTATCTCATCAAAGTTTGCTTCTACTCTCGCCGTGAAGTTATAGTCCAGAATAGTAGCAAAGTGACTTACCAAAAAGTCGTTTACAATCATTCCTATATCAGTAGGCACAAGCTTACCTTTATCGGAACCTACCATTTCAGAAAGATTTTTTACTTGTACTGCTCCTTCTTCCAAGAGTAATTGTACATAAGCTCTTTCCGTTCCTTCTATAGTACCTTTCTCTACATAACCTCTATTCTGAATAGTAGAAATTGTTGGCGCATATGTAGACGGTCTACCAATACCCAATTCTTCAAGCTTCTTAACCAATGATGCTTCTGTAAAGCGGTATGGTGGTCTTGAGAAACGTTCAGTTGCCGTTATATAATTATTCTGTAAAGCTTCACCTACCTTCATAGCCGGAAGCATACCTTCCTGCTCTTCCGCCGTGTCTTCTTCATCAAGCCCTTCCATATATACCTTAAGAAAACCATCAAATTTGATAACCTCTCCGTTAGCGGTAAACTGCTCTGAATGCGTACTTGCCTGAATCTTAACGTTCGTACGCTCCAATTGGGCATCACTCATTTGAGATGCTATGGTACGTTTCCAGATTAATTCATATAATTTGGACTGATCACGTTCTAGCGATGGAGACTGATTTGTAATTTCCGTAGGTCTAATGGCCTCGTGAGCTTCTTGTGCTCCTTTAGATTTCCCTTTGAATTTGCGAACAGTACTATATTTCTCACCGTAATTATCTATAATAGCATCTTTAGTTGCGGCAATAGCCTCACTAGAAAGGTTAACACTATCAGTTCTCATATAGGTAATAAGACCTGCTTCGTATAATCTTTGCGCAACTTGCATGGTTCTACCTACTGAAAAATAGAGCTTTCTTGAAGCTTCCTGTTGCAAAGTTGAAGTTGTAAAAGGTGCCGAAGGCGATTTTTTAGCTGGTTTCTTATCTAAGTTTCCAACCGAAAAATCTGCTCCTATATTTTCATCCAAAAAGGCTTGAGCCTCTTTTTGCGAAGGGAATGTTTTATTCAGCTTTGCTGTAAACACACTACCTTCTAAGGTTTTGAAAACTGCAGATATTCTAAATGATGCTTCTGCCGTAAAACCTTCAATATCACGTTCACGCTCAACAATAAGACGAACGGCGACAGATTGAACCCTACCTGCAGAAAAGCCTTGGTTTTATTTTTTTCCATAATACTGGAGAAAGTTCGTAACCCACCAAACGGTCTAAAACCCGTCTTGCTTGCTGGGCATTTACTAAGTTATAGTTTATTTCACGCGGATTTTCGATCGCTTTTTGAATAGCCGATTTGGTAATGGAGTTAAAAACAATACGTTTGGTCTTGCTTTTATCTAATTTTAAAGTCTCCGCCAAATGCCAAGATATAGCCTCACCCTCTCTATCCTCATCACTCGCGAGCCATATAATCTCTGCTTTCTTTGCAAGGTCTCCTAGTTTTTTAACAAGGGCCTTCTTGTCCGTATCGACAATATATTTTGGTTCAAAATTATTCTCTACATCTACACCCAGTTCTTTGGAAGGCAAATCTGCGATATGTCCAAAACTGGACTCTACCTTAAAGTCTTTTCCTAAAAACTTTTCTATCGTTTTTGCCTTTGCGGGGGACTCTACTATTACTAAATTCTTAGCCATTCATGGTTTGTTTGATAAAACAAAAGTAATTGAATTTTTTAATTAGATGCCATACCTTATATAATAGGTATAAAAAAACACCCCAATAAATAGAGGTGTTTTTAATTCATTTGGCAGTTACTCACTTTAAACTGAACGTGCTGAGCAAGCTTATATCGTTGTTTAAATATTTATATTGATAAAGCTCTTTATCCCCTATCATAAGGAGAGAATCATCAAGGGGTATAACATCATAAGTAATTATATCTTTAAAATGACTTACCAACTTCAAGTCGTTTACGTCTGTCTTATCGTACACCTTTAAACCATCATCTCCATCGCAAACAAAAAGTAAATTATCTTTAAAACCTATGCCATAAGGACCTTTTAATGGATAAAACTTCTCCAGTTCAGGGTTTGCCAAGTTTGAAACATCTACTATATAAAGTCCGCTTTCAGTACCTCCGCAAGAATTTTCGCCTCTTAGAGTTACAAAAGCATAATCGCCATCTACTACCACCGGGTCGCAAGCCGTACCATGTACAAACTCTGAAATATATTCCGGTTTTTCAGGTGATGAGATATCATATATATACATTCCTTGTGTTCCGCCTACAAATAAGATATCACCTTGATTATATATTGTTTCAATGGCACCGTTAACATAAACATCCTCAAGAGTCTTTGGATTATCTAAATCCGAAATATCAAAAACGCTGATACTAGACCATTCTACTGCATACAAATAATCTTCAACAATTTTAAATCTAGCCAAGGAACCGCCTTGCCCAGTATCACCCCCAGATATTGATTCCGCAGCACTATCATTAAGAGCTATATCAACATTAGTATCATTAACCCCGTATTTAGTTTTAAGTTCTTCTTCCGAAAGTCGTTGCGATTTAACTTTCCAACCCACAATAGCTTCTTTGCTAGCGTCAAAGTCTCCATAATCATAAAAATCTGCTTGTGGCCAATCTACATCAAAACCAACGGTACACCAGAATTGCTGATAGATAGCGTCTTCTATTCTTTGTACCATTGTTATATTATTGATGTCCGAAATATTCATGATGACCAAATCACCATAACTATCTGCATACAAGCGGTCATTTTTTATGGAAATATCGTGATTACCTTCAAGCTTTATAAATGAAACAGCCTCGGGATTTACAGGATTGTTATTGTCTATGACATGAAAACCTCTGTTGACGTCATTAACAAAAACATAGTCATGGTATGCATAAATTTTCCCGGATTCATTAATAGGCACAGGTTCAGTAACCTCAACAGCCTCTTCTTTAAATCTTTTTAAATCTGTAGTTACCGGTGTTGCCACAAGATATTCTTCTCCAGATACATCATCTTTATCATCGCTACAGGAAGAAAAAGTGACTATAGCTGCAATCAATATTAAACAAAGGTTCTTTTTCATAGTTTGGCTTTTATTTAAAAAACAGTCGATACGCTTACCGACTTATCTACAAATCAGATACACCAACTTAACATACGTTGCGTATGTAAATAGAAAAAACTTATTTATCCGCTGAACTGCCTAACAAAGTTTGCTCCCTTTTAAATATTAAGCCGGTTGAAATTGTTTCAAATATTATGGTATAAGAATCCCAAGACTACGGTTAATTTATAAGTTATTAGAGTTTTTAGTTATTCGTTAAATTTTTAAGTCTCATCCATGATATTTTGTTTTCATCCGATGACATAGATTCTTTTGGGCCAAGTTTTATCCCAAAAGCTCCAACAAAAATATCTACATCTCCATCATTATCATAATCCTCTACATCTATAGTTTGCCAACCAATTTTTGGAGTATTAGCCACACTTGTTGGTTTATACTTATCTGCTCCCTCATTGATCAGCAAAACAATACTTTTAAAATTTTCATCATTTAGATTTCCAAAATTAGAAACCGTAATAATATCTTTTTTACCATCTAAATTAAAATCTGCCACCCTTATTTTGCTTGCACCGTGGTAAGGATAAAAGTATGATTCCATAAACCCTCCTTCATTTTGACTCACATAAACACGAACTCCATGATAATTCTTTAATACCTCAGAATAATCTGCGTTATCGCCATTACTAACGACAATATCTAAATCTCCATCATTATTCATATCCACAATTTCAAAATCATTCACTCCAAAAGCTGGATGAAACTGTAGAAGTTTTTTAGAAGTAACCTTATTCCTTTCAAAAAAAAAAGCAAGTAAAGATTCGCTTTCCTGTGTAAATAAGGCTAATAACTCCTCCTTGCCATCATTATCAATATCTACGAATTCAATTTTTATACTACCAGAAAGCTCTTGTATAACATGCCTCTCATATAATAAATCACCCTTGTTTTCATACCAAGCCAAGCTACCTACTGTATTTCCAAATTCACAGACTACAACATCTTCAAAACCGTCGCCATTAACATCATTTTGCAAAAAATCTACCGGTCTCCTTAATCCGTCAATAAATATGTTTCCTAATTTCAACACCCCACTCTCTTCGTCCGAGGGATACAAAGACCCTATAGTTAATAAAGATTGTTCCTCTTTGAGAAAAGACATCCTCACGGGTGGGCTTGCTAACTTTCCTTTTTTAATTATTTCTCCATCAACAGTAACTTGTATTAAAGAAGAATTTCTACCATCACCTAAATACAATTTTCTTGTTTTAGGATTATAATCTAGCATGGTAACTATTGAAGAAGGAATACTATCATAAGAAAATGTTTTAATTTTAAATATAGAATTGTCTGTTAATATAGGCTGCTCATAAAGCTCAATTTCCTTGGGCGCTGTTATTTTGTAATACATAACCAACTTTTCCCATTCTTTCTGAGATAATAATGGCTTACTTGGGTAGACATCTCCAGATGAACCTTTTTCATAATATTCAGGACCATGATTAGACATCCCTAATCGCAAACCCATTTCTGGTAATGTTTGAGAAAGCCAAATGTTTGAGGGCAGTAAAGATGGTGCCGGAAACATATGACATGAAGCGCATAGCGTTTTTGCTAACACTTCTCCTTCAGATTGTTTTTGCTTTGGCTCACAGCTTAATAGTGTACAAAGTAAAAAAGCAAGCAACAACCAACTGTAGGGATTCTTATAAGCGATCGTAATCTTCAAACTCAAACAAATTAATTATGGTAAATGTAAAGATGATTAAAAATCAAAACATATTGTTTTTATTAAGGTGTTTTGTTTTTTCTTAAACTACTCAAACAGCCAATTTTAGAATTTTTATAAAAACTTTACACCTGTCAATTTGTCATCAGTTTGATTTTAGCGTTATCTTTGCTGCCCATTAGTTTAGAAAGGTTACAATAGATATGGAGAAAATTATAGACGAATCGCTTCAGGGTTCTGCATGGCTCTTAAGAAGAAAAATGCTAATGGCAAGAAGCTTTACATTGAAAGCTATGGGTGCCAGATGAATTTTTCAGATAGTGAAATCGTTGCATCTATACTAGCCAATGAAGGCTTTGACACAACTCAAAATCTGAATGAAGCGGACCTAGTCTTAGTAAACACCTGTTCTATACGGGAAAAAGCTGAACTAACGGTTCGTAAGCGTTTAGAGAAATTCAATGCTATAAAAAGAGACCGTCCTCATATGAAGGTTGGTGTACTTGGCTGTATGGCAGAGCGTTTAAAGCATCAATTTTTAGAAGAAGAAAAAATAGTGGACATGGTCGTAGGGCCAGATGCCTATAAGGATCTGCCCAATTTAATCCAAGAGATAGATGAAGGCCGCAATGCCGTAAATGTTATTCTTTCTAAAGACGAAACCTATGGGGATGTTTCCCCTGTAAGGCTTCACTCTAACGGTGTAACCGCATTTGTTTCTATTACCAGAGGTTGTGATAACATGTGTACGTTCTGCGTGGTCCCTTTTACCAGAGGCCGCGAACGTAGTCGTGACCCACAATCTATATTGGACGAAATAAAGGACCTTTCCCAAAGAGGTTTCAAAGAGATTACACTTTTAGGCCAAAACGTAGATAGCTATTTATGGTATGGTGGTGGATTGAAGAAAAATTTTGAAAAAGCTACAGATATGCAAAAGGCTACAGCTGTAAACTTTTCACAATTGTTGGAAAGAACAGCCTTAGCCTACCCTAAAATGCGTATTCGTTTTTCAACATCAAATCCACAGGACATGACGTTGGATGTTATCCACACCATGGCCAAACATAAAAATATTTGTAACGCCATTCACCTTCCAGTGCAAAGCGGAAGCAATCGTATCTTAAAAGAGATGAACAGGCTTCATACCCGCGAAGAATATTTTGAACTTATTGATAATGCCCGTAGAATTCTTCCTGACTGTTCTATTTCACAAGATATGATTATCGGTTTCCCAACAGAAACAGAACAAGACCATAAAGACACCATGTCTTTAATGGAGTATGTGAAATATGATTTTGGGTATATGTTCACGTATTCTGAAAGACCATGGGAACTATGGCCGAACGTAAAATGGAAGATGATGTTCCGGAAGAAACAAAAAAACGAAGACTTTCAGAAGTCATCGCTCTTCAAAGACAACATTGCCAAGAACGTACACAAAGACACTTAGGCAAAGTTCAAGAGATTTTAATTGAGAGTACTTCAAAAAAATCTGATCAACATTTCATGGGCCGCAACTCACAAAACACCGTTGCCGTTTTCCCAAGAGAGAATTATAAAGTTGGTGATTTTGTTATGGTGCGAATGGATGAATGCACTTCCGCTACCTTAATTGGAGAAGCCGTAGGATATTCAGAAAACAATTAAATACCAATACCCCCGAACCACAGAGCCATGGAAAATATACAAGCCATAAAACAACGATTTGAGATTATTGGTAACGACCAAAAACTCAATCGCGCTATAGAGAAAGCCATTCAGGTAGCCCCTACTGATATTTCTGTTTTAGTAACAGGTGAAAGTGGAGTTGGTAAAGAGGCTATCCCTAAAATAATTCATTCGCTTTCGCATAGAAAGCACGCCAAATACATTGCCGTAAACTGTGGTGCTATTCCAGAAGGAACTATTGACAGTGAACTTTTTGGTCACGAAAAGGGAGCCTTTACAGGAGCAACACAAACCAGAAGCGGTTATTTTGAAGTAGCCGATGGCGGAACTATTTTTCTAGATGAAGTTGGCGAATTACCCCTTACCACACAAGTTAGATTATTAAGGGTACTTGAAAATGGAGAATTTTTAAAAGTAGGATCTTCACAGGTTCAAAAAACCAATGTGCGAATTGTTGCGGCAACGAACGTAAATATGTTCGAAGCCATTAAAAAGGAAAAATTTAGAGAAGACCTCTACTATAGATTAAGCACTGTTGAAATAAGTATCCCACCATTGCGCGAGAGACAGGGCGATATTCATTTGCTCTTCAGAAAATTTGCCTCTGATTTTGGACAGAAATACAAAATGCCAACCATTCGCTTAGATGATGATGCTGTAGACCTCTTACTAAAATACCGCTGGTACAGGTAACATCCGCCAGTTAAGAAACATTGCGGAACAAGTGTCCGTACTTGAAGAAAGCAGAAGCATATCGTGGGCAACACTTAATGGTTACCTACCAAATTCTAATAATTCCAACCTTCCTGCGGTTGTTGGACAAAAGAAAGCCGAAAGTGATTTCAGTAATGAAAGAGAAATTCTCTACAAGGTTCTTTTTGATATGAAAAGCGACCTTAATGACCTAAAGAAACTCACCTTAGAGCTAATGAAAAACAATGATGGCGAAAAGGTTCAGGAAGAAAACGAAGGCCTCATCAAAAAAATCTACGGCGATAATGGTGAAGAAGTAGAAGATGACTACAGGGATTCTCACGAAGTTCTGCGCTTGCCAGAACCTAGAGCAGAGATGCCTGCACCAAAACCACCAACAGAAGATAAGTATCATTTTGCCGAAGAAATTCAAGAAGAAGAAACCCTATCTTTACAAGAAAAGGAAGTTGAGCTCATAAAAAAATCATTAGAACGTAACCGCGGAAAGAGAAAAGCCGCTGCTGCGGAACTTGGTATTTCAGAACGCACACTATACCGAAAAATAAAACAATACGATTTGTAGCGGCCCCATAATGTTAATGAAGCGGAAGCTGAAACGCCACAACCTTAATACCTAATAGAATTTTGAAAAAGAACGCATACATAGTTTTTAGTTTAATTTTAGTCCTTACCCTAAACGGCTGTGGTGTTTATAACTTTACCGGAGGTAATGTAGGTACGGCCACTACTTTTACGATACCTACTTTCCAAAACTACGCTACTCAAAACATGGTTCTACTTTTGAACCTATGGTCTAGAAAGAGATTTTACGTTAGCGCTGCAAGACCGTATTTTAAACCAGACAACTCTTGACTTGGCTTCTTCAAACGGAGATTTATTGTACGAAGGTGAAATTGTAGAATACCGTATATCCCCAATGAGTGCAACAGCTAACCAGACCGCTGCTCAAAACCGTTTATCTATGGCAGTAAAAGTACGTTTCTACAATAAGACTAAAGAAGATGCAGATTTTGAACAACGCTTTTCTTTTTTCTATGATTATCCCGCAAACTCACAGCTTTCCTCAGTAAAAACTGAAGCATTAGAAACAATTTTTGAACGAATTACCCAAGACATATTTAACGCATCATTAGCAGATTGGTAAGTTGTATTCAGCTTACAAAAAAAACCTAAGAACCAACATACCTATTAGTAACCCTATAGAATGAACGTACAAGATTTTACATACTTATTACAGCACCCAGATAAAGTGGTCTCTCCTATTCAGACCAAACAACTGGAAGATGTGTTAGAAGAGTATCCGTATTTTCAGGCAGCACGTGCTTTGCAATTAAAGGGTCTTAAAAATCTAAACAGTTTTAAATATAATAATTCACTAAAGGTAACCGCAGCCTACACCACTGATCGCGACGTCCTTTTTGATTTTATTACTTCAGAAGAATTTTTACAAAATACCATTGCCGATAAAATATCTGGTAAGACGATAGCTTTGGTGGATACTGAAATAATTTCGGAAGAAGTTGAGAACACAGCAAATGCCGATAGCTCAACAGAAATTCCAATACCTCTAACCCCTGCCGATGCAGATAAACTTTTAGACCCACAACTCTTTAGATCCAAAGACCCTAAGATTGACGAAGAAATTGCAGAAGCAAAAAGAAAAGCTTCAGAAAATTTAGAACTAGGAGAACCCCTACCCTTCACCAAACGAGAGAAATATTCGTTTGCAGAATGGCTGCAACTCACCACATTCAAATCGGTTAAGAGAGATGACGATAAAACATCAACCACTAAACCTGTTGAAGTAGAGCCCGAGGCAATCGCTTTTCCTTTAGAAGAAGAGATTTTAAAGAGAAAGAAGTTTGACCTTATTGACAAATTCATTGCAGATAATCCAAAAATTAATCCGAATAAAGACGTTCAAAAGGTTGTGATTGAAACTTCTGTCACCCTTGATAAGAAAGAGCTGATGACAGAAACTTTGGCCAAGGTTTATCTAGAACAGAAAAAGTATAAAAAAGCGATTCAATCTTATAAAATTTTAAGTTTGAAATATCCGGAAAAAAGTGGTTTCTTTGCAGACCGAATAAAAGCGGTAGAGAAGTTACAACAAGATAATAAGTAAAGTAGTTATGAGTACGTTTACCATATTTTTAATCCTCATTGTTATAGTCTGCTTTTTGCTAATCCTAGTCATCATGGTGCAAAACCCTAAAGGTGGCGGGTTATCCTCCTCTTTTGGTGGCGGTGGCAGTCAAATTGTAGGTGGTGTAAAAAAGACAGGAGATTTCCTAGATAAAAGTACTTGGACATTATCCATACTACTAGTAGTTCTTATATTGGCATCTAACGTTGCCCTTAAAGGAAACTTTAGTGACACCGATTCAAAACTTTTAAACGGAGACGGTATTGAGACCGTTGTTCCGGAAACAGTTCCAGAAGCTTTGCCAGAACAGGCACCTGCTCCGGTAAGTACGCCTGCCGAATAGCTATAAAATTTCAAACATAACATATAAAAATGCCAGCTTAGTGACAAGCTGGCATTTTTGGTTTAACAATGTGTCAGTTTTCATCTAATGGCATAATTTCTGCCCATTAGGATTCAAGAATATAATTTTTCAAACTAAAAACTAAAAATATGGCAAAAGTGAACATTAAACCATTAGCAGATAGGGTTCTTATCGAGCCTATGGCTGCTGAGACTAAAACAGCATCAGGTCTTTACATTCCAGATACTGCCAAAGAAAAACCTCAACAAGGTAAAATCGTTGCAGTTGGACCTTAAGCACCAAGGATGAAAAGGTGACAGTTAAAGTTGGCGATACTGTTTTATATGGTAAATACGCAGGCACTGAGCTTAAGCTTGAAGGCGTAGATTATTTAATGATGCGTGAAAGTGACGTTTTAGCTATCATATAGTTTCTTTCACATTCTAGCAACCACTAGAGTTTTTAAAGAAATACATAAGATTAATTTAAAATACTCTCACTTAGGTGAGAAAAACAAATACTAATATTTATTATGGCAAAAGATATAAAGTTTGATATCGATGCACGCGACGGCCTAAAAAGAGGTGTCGATGCATTGGCAAATGCGGTAAAAGTAACATTAGGACCTAAAGGTAGAAACGTAATCATCAGTAAATCTTTTGGTGCCCCACAGGTAACTAAAGATGGTGTTACCGTTGCAAAAGAAATTGAGTTGGCCGACCCTCTAGAAAACATGGGCGCCCAAATGGTTAAAGAAGTTGCTTCTAAAACTAATGATCTTGCAGGTGATGGTACTACTACTGCCACTGTTTTAGCTCAAGCTATCGTTAAAGAAGGATTGAAGAATGTTGCCGCTGGTGCAAATCCAATGGATTTGAAAAGAGGTATTGATAAAGCTGTAGAAGCAATTGTTGCCAACATAGCAAAGCAATCTAAAAAAGTAGGTGATTCTTCTGAAAAAATTAAGCAAGTAGCTTCTATTTCAGCTAACAATGACGAAACCATTGGTGATTTAATCGCTAAAGCTTTCGGAAAAGTTGGTAAAGAAGGTGTTATCACCGTAGAAGAAGCTAAGGGTACTGACACTTATGTTGATGTTGTAGAAGGTATGCAATTTGACAGAGGTTACCTTTCTCCATATTTTGTTACCGATTCTGAGAAGATGGTATCAGAATTAGAAAGTCCTTATATCTTATTGTTTGACAAGAAGATTTCTTCAATGAAAGATCTTCTTCCTGTATTGGAGCCAGTTGCTCAATCAGGAAAACCACTTTTGATTATTGCTGAGGATGTTGATGGTGAAGCATTGGCTACTTTAGTTGTAAACAAATTAAGAGGTTCTTTAAAAATTGCTGCTGTTAAGGCTCCAGGATTTGGTGACCGTAGAAAAGCAATGTTAGAAGATATCGCAATATTAACAGGTGGTACAGTTATTTCTGAAGAAAGAGGATTCTCTTTAGATAACACTACTTTAGATATGCTAGGTACTTGTGAGAAAGTACAAATAGACAAAGACAATACTACAATCGTTAACGGTGGTGGCGTTGCAAAAGATATCAAAACAAGAGTTAATCAGATAAAATCTCAAATTGAGACTACTACTTCTGATTATGACAAAGAAAAACTTCAAGAGCGTTTAGCTAAGCTAGCTGGTGGTGTTGCCGTACTTTACGTAGGTGCAGCTTCTGAGGTTGAAATGAAAGAGAAAAAAGACCGTGTAGATGATGCTTTACATGCAACGAGAGCTGCAGTTGAAGAAGGTATCGTTGCAGGTGGTGGTGTTGCTTTGGTAAGAGCTAAATCTATCCTTGCTAAAATAGCAACCGAGAATGAAGATGAAGCAACAGGTTTACAAATCGTAGCCCGTGCCATTGAAGCTCCTTTAAGAACTATTGTATCTAATGCAGGTGGCGAAGGTTCTGTAGTAATTGCAAAAATCCTTGAAGGTAAAGGTGATTTTGGTTACGATGCAAAATCAGAAACATATGTTGATATGATGAAAGCCGGTATTATTGATCCTGCTAAAGTAACTAGAGTAGCGTTAGAAAATGCTGCATCTGTTGCTGGTATGATCTTAACTACTGAATGTGCTTTAACAGATATTAAAGAGGACACTCCTGCTGGCCCACCAATGGGTGGAGGCGGAATCTAAAGATGATGTAATCCGTAGCACGGATAAGCAACTATTAGCTTGGTTGTGCTAACAACTTAAAAACCGCTCTTGTAAATTCAAGAGCGGTTTTTTTATGTACATATATCGAACAAAAAAACCATCCTTTTTTAAGAGATGGTTTTCCTGTCCGATATCTAAACCCTACCGGGTTTACTAACTACTTCTTTCTAGGAGCAGCTTTCGGAGCGGCCTTTTTACCAGCTTTTGCTGATAACGGCTTAACAGATGATTTACCTGCGTTTTTTGCTTGTGCCATAATTTCTAGTATTAAATAAAACTAATCTAAGATATATCACTTTTTGATTCGTTATATTTCTTTAGCTAAAAATTAACTAAAATATTTTACGCCGTTTTTATTCAATCAAAATCAGCTTTAATACCCTAGCTAATAGTTATCTACTCTTAATGATTAGCACCATCATCTGAATTATCCTCTCTATATCTACAGCAAGGATGAACACTCTCATATGCTTCTTCTGTTGCTTTCAATTCTTTGGTATCGTGACCAACAGCAACAATGGCAGTTTTGATTTTCATTGCGTCTGTTTTGCGCTCATCCATGATTACCGCTAACTGATGTGTAGGAATATCCCAAGCAGCATATTTCACACCTTTTACATTAAGAGCGGCCTTTTCTATACGCTCTTTACACATGGCACATTTACCATCAACATCAAAAGTCATTTTCTTGTTCTTTTCCTGAGCGAACGTTACCAAGGAAATTAAGGTCATTGCAATTGATAAAATTGTAGTTTTCATATATCTTATTATTTATTTCCGTTATTAAATTTTAATTCTAAAGCCTCCATAGAACATTCTTCCCATGATAGGCGCATATATTATAGTCGTATCAAAATTAGGGCCAAAAGGATTATCAGCTCCTAAAACCGGATTATCCTGCTGCACACCTGCTAAGTTCTCCCCTCCTACATAAACTTCAAACGTATTAGAGAACACTTTTGTTATCTGGCCGCTCATATGATTATAAGGAGACGAATAGGCTGCCAACTGATATGCTACAGGATTTGCACTTGTATCTGGCAAACGCTTTTTACCTAAGCTATGTAACGTATAATCAAACTTCCACTGAGCACCATTGTCTTTTGCTTTTGTCTTGTAACCCAAGTTAGCAAAAAATAAATTCTGCGCCTGTAACGGCTTCTGTAGATTACCGCTTTTATAATCAGTAGAGACATCATAATATTTATAAGCTGCACGTAAATCAAGATAAGGCAAAAGTTCATAATCAACTTCTACTTGAAAGCTATCAGCCCTACTTTCTCCATCTAAATTATAAAATGATACTTCTTGCGGAGTTTCCCAATCTACAACAATCTGGTTTTTAAAATCAGTAATGTAGTAATCCAAAGTTATACTCCCTTTTCTATTTAAAAAATTAAAGCCTTGCAAAAAACTAACCCCATAGTTCCAAGCGTCCTCTGGATCTAAACCATACACTTCTCCCCCTGAATTTAAAATTTTAATTTCTCTAGAAGATGCAAACAACTGCTGGTTCTCCGCAAAAATATTGGCTGCTCGTTTTCCGCGTCCAAAAGAACCTCGTAAACTACCTTTTTCCCAAGGAGTATAACGTATGTGAAATCTAGGTGTAACGAACGTACCTAATCTATTATGATTATCTACACGAAGTCCCGCCGTTAAACTCACCTTCTCCAAGTTCTCATAACTGTATTCAACAAACGCTCCAACAGACCTATCCTCTCTTGAATAATCTGTTTTATTCACCAACTCATCATACCCATCATAAGCAAATGTAAGTCCGGTTTTAAATTTGTTTCTAGTATCACCTATTATAGAATTGAAAAGTAAGTTTGTATAAATACTTTCATGGTTAATGTCATACGTTTTAATTCCAAAATACGAATCCTGTTTATGCAAGCTATACGCAGTTTGAAAACCAAAACTTTGAAATGGCATTTCTGGAAAAACGTAACCTAGTTTTAAAGAAGTATCAAAGCGGCGCGTGTTAATTTCACCACCCCACACTTCGTCTTCGCTCAGTGTTGGGGTTTCGGCTTCGCTCGGTATTGGTAGTACTGCTTTATTATCTACTCTATCCGTAGCCGGGTTAAAATTGGTCTGCCCTACTTGCTTTTCATCATTCAAAAACCGGACATTGAAAAAGCTCACCCAACCATTTTCAGCATCTTGGTACTGCCAACGATTCATTACATTAAGCTGATTAGCCAAAGGAGCATCAAGAAATCCGTCTCCGTTATCATCCTCTTTTTGGGTTCTTTTATTCCCGTGGATGTAAATACCGGTACTCCATTTATCATTCAGTTTTTTATTGAAGTGAGTATTTAACTCGTATCGCCCGTTTTCATTACCATATGCATTTATGAAAACAGCATTATCCGTAAGCGGTTTAACCAACTCGGTATTTATCTGCCCAGAAATACTCTCATACCCATTAACCACACTACCAGCACCTTTGGTTATCTGAATACTTTCAATCCAAGTTCCGGGAGTAAAAGTTAGACCATATGCCTGTGAAGCTCCACGAACCATAGGAATATTCTCTTGAGTGATTAGCAAATATGGACTGGTCAACCCTAGCATCTGAATCTGTTTTGTACCCGTTAACCCATCCGAAAGATTTACATCTATTGCAGGATTTGTTTCAAAACTTTCTGCCAAATTACAACAAGCTGCCTTCAACAACTCCGCACTATTTACAGTAACCACATTTTGCGGGCTGAAATACGTTTTCTGTATATCATCTCGCTCTTGCTGCACCACTACCTCATCTAATTCGTTTGAAGGATTTAGCTTTACACGAACACTTTTAGCCTTATCCACAGTTAATGTATCGGACTCATACCCCACATAACTGATAATTAATTTATTATATTCTTTTTTAAAGGGAATAGAGAATTTCCCTTCTATATCAGACACGACTCCTATCTGCGAGTCCATCCAATACACATTTGCACCAGCAATCCCCATTTTAGATAAATCACCTTCTTCTAGCACTATACCTTCTACTTTTTCCTGAGAAAAAGAAAGCCAAGGTAGCAGTGCAGAAATCAACACTATTATATATTTATTCATATTTCTTTGATGAAATTTTATCAATTAACTTTTATCTATCGGTAATACTCGTTCTGAAAACCGAAAACATGAAATAGAAATAAATGGCGAAGTCAATAATACATTAGCTTCAACAAACTCAGTTTTATAAACCGAGACCTACTTCATGTAAAAAACATAAGAAATTGAAAAAAATCAAATCAAAAAGACAGCGTCAAGTAACTGTATGTCCTTGACAATTTTAGGAGGAAGATAATTTGTGTAATTAGAATTTTTCTGCGCAATTAGCTCGAACAAACCAACAAAGGAATAGACATATGAAGCAAGAAATACTTTCTGAACTACATCTAAATCATTAAAAGAAGGCTTAACATCATTTTGCCCTTTCTTAGCGATTACTTCACTTTTACAACAAGATTTTTTATCTATAGATGCAACTGTTTCACTTTCCATAGGCATATCAGAACCACAATCTTCTGCTTCACCAAAAAAAGCTACATCTACTAAATGTCCCATACAATAGTGTCTCTCCACCTTCCAAGAGGTAGTAGCCGCCAAAAGCATTACTGCCATGACAAACGAAACTATTTTATGTAATAAATTTTTCATTGACACAAAATTACATATTAATTTTTCAATCAACTAAATCCTAAGAGGCTAACATTGGTAAAACGCAACAAATGTTAGTCAAATTGTACACTCTCCATATCACCTCAATCAATTAACTTTTAACTAAGTGTGACATAAAACATGAAAACTTCCAAAATTGCGAACCAGCAAGTAAAAATTATATTTTTAATCAAACGCGCTATTATATAAAATCATCATAGAATAAAACATCATTCAACCTCCATTTTTAAGGCAAATCTATAATTTTTATCATTTTTTTTGACCTCTCACATACTTATCGGTCTGTTTTGGAGTTATCACATGACGGATTAAACTTACAACACATCCGATTCACTAACCATATTGAACTTAAAATTTTAATAATGAAAAAAAATATTAGATCAGTAGTAAAATCAGGATTTGCAATATTTGCATTAGCCTTTATGGCATCTAGCTGTAGCAGTGACGAAGGTTCAGTTTTTGATACCCCAATAGGTGAAGAACAAGAGAATCCAGATGAAGAAACTGTAGCCACACTTATAATTAACGATAGTGATTCTTCAGGCGACATTTTGTTTGCCGAAGCCTCCGGCGAGGTTGGTACAAAGGTACCAGGACGCATTATTTATACATCTACGTCAAATCAAAAAAGATTATATATCACTCAAAACGTATCTGGCGGTGGTGAAATGCCTTTTAGCAATTTTGACATAGAAGGTAAAGACCTTACAAAAGCACTTAAAGGTGATGGTTCCGTAGATTTAGATGGAGACACACAGAAAGCAATTGATTTTACTTTTGAACTTCCTGTACCGGATATTGATAATGGTGAGATTGTGTACCAATTCTGGACTACTACTGGAAAAGGAGATTTTAGAGACCCAACCAAAAGAAAAGCTTTAGGCGTAGGTACTATTACCGTTACAGTTGGAAATGGAACTAACCCAGCAGCCGAGGTTCACTCTTTCACAGATGTAAAATTATTTGCTCCTGATGTAAATGGCACAAGCGAAACTTTTTATTCACTTTTAAATGACAAAGAGTATTTAGTATATGACCCAGCAAACACATTGGCACAAGCAGAATATAGAGCATTTTGGGATTTTGGATATTACTACGTGAACAACTCTGCCTATTTTGCTTCGGCAGCTACCTATGACGACTCTTTTGGCTATCCTGTAAAAGGTTTACAAGCGGAAGACAATGAAGAAAATGCTGACACTGAAACTCTTAACGAAGCTTACTTCCAACTATCCACTACAACTAGCACAATGTTTGACGGAATTACACTATCTAGCGAACTAGACTTTGTTACAGAATCTACATTTCAAACATCAGGCGTATTGGCTGTTGGAGATATTATTGAAATTGTAGATAACTACGGCAAAAAAGGCCTTATAAAAATCACAGAAATAAATCCTATTTTTAACAACGATGACTATATTGTCTTTGATGTGAAAATACAGCCTTAACATTATTCAAATATTTAAAAGGGATGTCGTTAATTCGGCATCCCTTTTTTTTGTTTTCAAAAGTTTATTTTTGCATAAAAAATTAGCATGTTTAACGACTTACGAATCAAAACCAGCTCTATACTTAACTCTAACTCTTTGAGTGTAGACGAACGTCTCCTGAAGCTTTGTGAGCTTCTTAAAGAAACCGTACCTCATTATGACTGGGTAGGATTCTATTTTAAAAACGGCAACAAAGAAGAATTAAAGCTTGGACCATATGCAGGTGCACCTACCGACCATGTTATCATACCTTTCGGGAAGGGAATTTGCGGACAAGTAGCTGTCTCTAATGAGAATTTTGTGGTGCCCGATGTAAAAGCCCAAGACAATTATATTGCCTGTAGCATTACGGTAAAGGCAGAGATTGTGGTTCCTTTATTTATAGATGGAGAAAATGTAGGTCAGATTGATATTGACTCAAACACTCCTGACCCATTTACTGATGAAGATGAGCGTTTTTTAGAGTTTGTAAATACCGAAGTTGCCAAAATCTACACGTTTTAATCTAACTTAAAGGACCTTTTTGGTTATCATAATGCTGTTTATCGATGCCGCCCCGTGTTATTTGACACGAAACGGTTTAAAACTTTAGCAGTTTTGTTAATAACCTCGTCCATTTTTTCTTTCAAAAAAAGTACTTTTGCATGTCTTTAAAACTTAGTAACTACATCCTATCAAAATGAGCATCAAAAAAGCTTCTTCTGCACTGATTTCCGTATTCCATAAAGATGGATTGGAACCAATCATCAAAAAATTTCAAGAACTCGGTATTACTATCTACTCCACAGGAGGTACCGAAAAATTTATAAAAGACCTTGGTGTTGAAGTCGTGCCGGTAGAAGATGTAACTAGTTACCCTTCTATTTTAGGAGGCAGAGTTAAAACCTTACACCCAAAGGTTTTTGGTGGAATTTTAAACCGACAGGATAACGAAAGTGATGTTGCCCAGTTGGAAGAATTTGAAATTCCTCAATTAGACATTGTAATCGTAGACCTTTATCCTTTTGAAAAAACCGTAGCCAGTGGCGCACCGGAACAAGATATTATTGAAAAAATAGATATAGGCGGCATTTCGTTAATTCGTGCAGCAGCAAAAAACTTTAAAGATGTACTTTGTGTTTCTTCAATGGAAGATTACTCAGACTTCTTAAATGTTATCTCTGAAGGAAACGGAAGCACTAGCCTTGAAGATCGTAAACGTTTTGCAGCAAAATCGTTCAATGTTTCGTCTCATTACGATACGGCAATTTTCAATTATTTTAATAAAAATCATGACATTGCTGCTTTAAAGATAAGCGAGACTGACGGAAAAGTTTTACGTTATGGGGAAAACCCACATCAAAAAGGATTTTTCTTTGGTGATTTTGACGCCATGTTTGATAAATTACATGGCAAAGAACTTTCATACAACAACCTGTTAGATGTTGATGCAGCAGTTAATTTAATGCTTGAATTCAAAAATGACGAGCCTACTTTCGCTATTTTAAAACACAATAACGCTTGTGGATTAGCACAACGCAGCACATTGCACCAAGCCTATGTAGATGCATTGGCCGGAGATCCTGTTTCCGCTTTTGGAGGAGTTCTAATCAGCAACAAAGAAATTGACAAAGCAACTGCGGAAGAAATTCATAAATTATTCTGTGAAGTAGTTATTGCACCGAGTTATTCAGATGACGCTCTAGAAATTTTAAAAGGCAAAAAAAATAGAATTATTTTAATTCAAAATGAAGTCGAAATGCCAGAAATGACAGTTAGAACCTGTCTAAATGGAATATTGCTTCAAGAGAAAGACCACAGAACAGATTCCTTAGAAGATTTACAGTACGTAACCGAGAGCAAACCATCAAAACAAGATCTTGAAGATTTAATTTTTGCTTCAAAATTATGTAAGCATACAAAATCTAACACTATTGTTATTGCAAAAAACAAACAATTATGTGCTAGTGGAACAGGCCAAACCTCTCGTGTAGACGCCCTTAACCAAGCAATTCACAAAGCTAAATCATTTAATTTTGACCTTAAAGGAGCCGTAATGGCGAGCGATGCGTTCTTTCCTTTCCCAGATTGTGTAGAGATAGCCAATAAAAGTGGTATTTCTAGCGTTATACAGCCGGGCGGGTCCATTAAGGACCAATTAAGTATCGATTATTGTAATGAAAATAGCGTATCTATGGTTATGACAGGCACACGTCATTTCAAGCATTAATTTCATTACTTTTGTCGATGAAATACACCCCTTATCAAGCTAGTAACATAACCAAACAGATTACAAATGGGATTTTTTGATTTCTTGACTGAGGAAATCGCCATCGATTTAGGTACGGCGAACACCCTAATCATACACAATGACAAGGTAGTTGTAGATAGTCCTTCTATCGTAGCCCGAGATCGTATTTCTGGCAAAATCATCGCCGTTGGTAAAGAAGCCAACATGATGCAGGGTAAAACTCACGAAAACATTAAGACTATCCGTCCGTTAAAAGATGGGGTTATCGCAGATTTTGATGCATCTGAAAAGATGATCAATATGTTCATAAAGAACATTCCTGCATTAAAGAAAAAATGGTTTCCACCTGCATTGCGCATGGTTATCTGTATTCCTTCTGGTATTACAGAAGTAGAAATGCGTGCGGTTAAAGAATCTGCAGAGCGTGTTAACGGTAAAGAAGTTTACTTAATTCACGAGCCAATGGCAGCAGCCATAGGTATCGGTCTAGATATCATGCAACCTAAAGGAAACATGATTGTTGATATAGGAGGTGGTACTACAGAAATTGCAGTAATAGCTTTAGGTGGTATTGTTTGTGATAAATCTGTGAAGATTGCAGGTGATGTTTTCACTAACGACATTATTTATTATATGCGTACGCAGCACAACCTATATGTAGGTGAAGCTACCGCAGAAAGCATAAAAATAGAAATAGGTTCTGCTACAGAAGATTTACAGACTCCACCAGATGAAAAATCTGTACAAGGTCGTGATCTATTGACTGGTAAGCCTAAGCAAGTTCAGATTTCATATCGTGAAATTGCTAAAGCATTGGACAAATCTATACTTCGTGTAGAAGATGCCGTTATGGAGACACTTTCACAGACACCTCCAGAACTAGCTGCCGATATTTATAACACCGGTATTTACTTAGCTGGTGGTGGCTCTATGCTACGTGGACTTGACAGAAGGTTATCACAAAAAACAGACCTACCTGTATATATTGCCGAAGACCCGCTACGAGCAGTAGTTAGAGGTACAGGTATAGCACTTAAAAACTTAGAGCGCTACAAGAGTATCCTTATCAAATAAAACCTAAAGATTTCGGGGCGATTTCAAAAGGTTTTAAACTTTATTTCCATTCGGAATTGCTTCGCAGGTTTCACCAAATCTAATAGTGAATGCAGCAGATCATCAATTTTATCATACGATATAAGAATTTCCTTCTTTATGTCTTCTTGATGATTGTTTCTTTGGGCTTTACGATTCAATCGCATTCGTATCACCAGTCGCGTTTTTTCAATTCTTCTAATTGGATTACTGGCAATATTTTAGAAACCTCTAATGAAGTTTCTACCTATTTTGGCCTTGATACCGAGAATCAAAAACTTATGCGGGAGAACCAAAACTTACGCAAGTTACTGTTCAATAGGAAGGAATTAGACACTATAGTCTTAGACTCCGCTCAATTAACTTATACGATTACAACCGGCAAAGTCATTAAAAATAGTTTTGCAGATCCACGCAACTATATAACTATAGACCAAGGAAGCAAAGACAGTGTTGCACCAGATATGGGTGTTATAACCAGTCAAGGTATTTTAGGAATCGTGGAAAACACTTCCAAAAACTTTGCTACCGTACAGTCTATTCTGAACGAGAAATCTAACATTAATGCCAAAATAAAAAATACCGATCATTTTGGCTCCTTGGTATGGGACACGAAAAGATACAATGTGGTGCAATTGATAGATATACCCAGATTAGTACCCCTAACTATTGGTGACACCATTGTAACAGGAGGCATGAGTAGTATTTTTCCTGAAAACATTCCCATTGGTACCATTAGAAAATTTGATTTAAACACGTCTCAAAGCTTTTACACTATAGATGTGGCACTTTTTAATGATATGACCAATATTAAAAATGTCTATATAATAGATAATTCTTATCGCGAAGAAATTTTAAAACTAGAAAAACTAACGGAGACAAATGGTCAGTAATTATTACTTCTTAAATGTCATTCGTTTTATACTACTAGTACTAGTACAGGTACTGGTGTTCAATAAGTTGAATTTTTTCGGCTTCATTAACCCAATGGTTTACATTCTGTTTCTCTACTGGTATCCTATAAAGGAGAACAGAGCGGCATTTATTGGTTTGGGCTTTTTATTAGGGATTGCTATAGATTTCTTTTCGGACACTATGGCTATACATGCGGCATCTACTATTACAATAGCCTACATGAGACCCGCTATAATGAGATTTGTTTTTGGTGTAAACTTTGAATTTCAAAGTTTTAAATTAAGTAACACCACTAGGGTACAACAAATTACGTATTTGGCGTTATTAATTATAGTACATCACTTTGTTTTCTTTACCCCAAATTTTTAGTTTGGCTAATTTCCTATTAATTTTGAAGAAAGTATTGGCTACGGGCACCGCAACTCTTATTCTTTGCTTATTATTCGGCTCACTGTTCAGTGTCCGTAAAGAGTAAAAAAGCAAAAAAGTATAAACTCCTTAAATTAAAATTTCATCTAAGATGAAAAAGCTGTTATTATCATCCATTATCGTAATCATTGGTATTACGTTTCTCGGCAGACTCTCTTATCTGCAGATATTCAGTTTTTCGCCAGACCAAGTTTTGGAAGATCCTGCAATAAAAAGGGTGTATGATTATCCAGAGCGTGGTTACATCTATGATAGGAACGGTAAGCTTTTGGTTGGTAACGACCCAGCATACGATGTTATGGTAATTCCTCGTGAGGTTCGCGAATTAGATACTTTAGAGCTATGCGGACTTCTTAAAATTGACAAGGAAAAATTTAAAAAAGAATTACGGAAAGCTAGAATTTATTCCCCAAGACTACCTTCTGTTTTTGTGCCACAACTCTCCAAAGAAGATTATGCAATGCTTCAGGAGAAAATGCGCCATTACGCAGGTTTCTATATCCAAAAACGATCTTTACGTTACTATGACACCAATAGTGGCGCTAATGTTTTAGGCTACATTAGTGAGGTAAACGAAAGAGACTTAACCAAAAACCCATACTATGTTCAAGGTGAACTTACAGGACGTACAGGAGTAGAAAAGGTATACGAGGATATTTTAAGAGGTAGAAAAGGTGTACAGTACATTCAAAAAGACCGTTTTAATAGAGATATTGGTCCTTATAAAAATGGAACTTTGGATACCTTACCTGAACAAGGTTTTGAAATTAATATAACAATTGATAAAGAGCTACAGGAATATGGAGAAAGGCTTATGGTTGGTAAATGGGGAGGCATTGTTGCTATTGAACCTGCTACGGGCGAAATATTATCTATGATTTCAGGACCTACCTATGACCCATCACTTTTGGTAGGTAGAAAAAGGTCTGCTAATTATAGCAAATTACATTACGACTCTATTTCAAAACCAACATTTGATAGATCTATTTCTTTTGAAAAAAGTCCAGGATCTCCATTTAAAGCCATTAATGCCCTAATTGCATTACAAGAAGGAGCAATCACACCTTCTACATCTTTTACATGTCATCACGGATTTTTTATTGGTAGACATAAAAAAGGCTGCCACTGTGGAGGTGGAGCAAGAAACTTGAATAATGGAATATACCTATCGTGTAATGCCTATTTCGTAGGTGTCTACAAAAAGATATTCGAGCAATTCCCTTCCAATAGTGAAGCGATGGATGCTTGGGAAAAGCACGTCAAAAGTTTTGGCTTAGGGTCTTATTTGGGCTCTGACCTTTATACAGGAAGACCATAAGGTAGTGTTCCTAGTACTGATCTCTATAACAAATGGTATGGAGTAGGAGATAAAAGATGGTCTGCCACCACTACATATTCTAATGCTATTGGCCAAGGAGAAGTAAATGTTACGCCAATACAATTGGCAAATATGACAGCTGCAATTGCCAATAGAGGATATTTCTTTACGCCCCATGTACTTAAAAAGGTAGATGGGAAAAAAATCGACATTCCAGATTTTGTAGAGCCTAAATATACCACGATAGACAAAAGACATTTTGAACCTGTAATTCAGGGTATGGCGGATGTTTATCATAAAGGAACAGCTAAGTACGTACAGATTCCGGATATTGAAATTGCCGGAAAAACAGGTACAGTAGAAAACTACGTTAAAATTGATAGCGTTAGAACTCAGTTAACGGATAACTCAGTTTTTGTAGCCTTTGCCCCTGTAGAAAATCCAAAAATTGCCATTGCGGTATATATTCAGAACGGTTATTATGGCTCTAGATATGCAGGCCATATCGCCTCTTTAATGATTGAAAAATACATAAAAAGAGAGATTACCCGAAAAGACCTTGAAAAAAGGATGTTAGAAAGAACTTTGGAGCACGAATATGCCAAGCCTTATAGCGGTAAAGAATTCAAAATAAACGAATACGATTGGAGTAAGCATTCTAGTGTATATAAATTACAAAACAACCAATCAGAAGAATAGCATATGACCGGCAAAAGTGTCCTCAAACGTCTTGATTGGCTTACTGTTCTATTTTACGTACTCTTATTAACTATTGGGTGGGTAAACATTTATTCAAGCACCTTTTCCGAAAGCGATTCTTCTATATTCGATTTTGGGACATTACACGGCAAACAGCTTTTCTTTATACTTACCAGCTTTGCATCAATTGTAATTCTATTAGCTCTAGAGGCCAACTTTTACGAACGCTTCTCAAGTGTCCTCTACATCATATCCATGGTATTGCTGTTGGGTCTGTTTGTTTTTGGTAAAACTATTGCAGGTGCTACCTCATGGTACGATTTAGGATTCTTTAACTTACAACCTTCTGAGCTGGCAAAAGTAGCGACAGCCTTGGCATTAGCAAAGTACTTAAGTGATATACAGACAGATATAAAACGAAATAAGGATCAGTTATACGCCTTCCTGATTATACTTATACCTGCTATATTGATTATACCACAACCGGATCCTGGTAGTGCGCTGGTTTTCTTCTCGTTAAGTTTTGTAATCTTTAGAGAAGGGCTTCCTATCTACTATTTGGGCATTGTCTTTTTCGCTATCATGGTCTTTGTAACTACATTGATGTTCGGTACCATTTGGATTACAATCAGTATTGCTTTAATCTTGGTAATTTTCTTCCTTCTAAAAAAGAAAAAATTTCGAGTTCCAATCATTCCCACTGTAATAGCTGTGGTTCTGACCATTTTATTTTCGCTTTCTGTAGATTTTGTTTTTAACAATGTCTTTGAGCAACGTCACCGAGATCGTTTTAGTCTCTGGTTACGATTAGAGAAGGACCCTGCCAAATTGGAACACATTAGAAAAACTATTGGCTACAACACCTATCAATCTGAAAAGGCTATTGAATCCGGTGGTTTCTTCGGAAAAGGTTTTCTGGAAGGCACACGAACCAAAGGTGATTTTGTACCGGAGCAACACACGGATTATATTTTTAGTACCGTTGGTGAAGAATGGGGCTTTTTAGGGACCGCAACGGTTGTCTTACTTTTTACTTTTTTATTGTTGCGACTGGTCTACCTCTCGGAGCGTCAAAAAACAGGATTTGCCCGAATGTACGGTTATGGCGTTATTTCCATACTGCTAGTGCACTACTTTATAAACATTGGTATGGTTATAGGTGTGCTACCAACAATTGGTATTCCCCTACCCTTCTTCAGTTATGGAGGTTCAGGGCTATTATTCTTTACGGCTTTACTGTTTATTTTCTTAAAACTAGATGCAAACCGATTAAAGGAAGGTATTTAAACTTAGGAGCGCCCATACTTTATAAATCAATAATTTACTGGTTAGAATTTAAACTTCCAGCTTCCAGTATCTATTTTGCTTTCTAATTGGTCTTGCTGTTCTTTGGGGAGTTTCTCAAAAAAATCTATACCTGTTCGTTTTTCAATCTCATCAACGGGAACACTAAATTGTTTTAAAGGTTTTGAGCTCTGTTTTCCTTCCATCAAAAAAGCTACCATTTTTAAATTATCTCCTTTGCCTCTAGCTACTATTTTATAATAATACTTAGGCACATCTACATCTTCATCACCAATCTCTTTTAACCCATTTTCTAGAACACCAGCTGTGACAACAAAAATTTCTCCGTACTGCTTGGCCCACATACGTACTTGCATTTCCAACTCATTCCAAACACCGGCATTAAATTCACGGTTTTGCGGACTTATATTACTGGTATAAAAAGTTTCGTTGTACGCCTGCTTGGTAAACCTCCTATCGCCAGCAGGGCACAAATGTCCTCTGTCATATCCAGAACCTTTATAATTTCGCCAATCCGCAGATTTAGTTCTCACTTTTGGATCCTCAATAAAATAAGGTCGTTTACGATCATCATGCGTTAAGTGTTCTTTCTTTAAAGTATACGCCACCCATTCTGCTTGTTCAAACGGTTCATTGTAAGACAGCATATAATGGCTATGCTCAACTACATCCCCTGTTGTAGAACTTGGCATTAAATTACTCGCTACAGAAGTTGTAGGTCCGTCTTCCGTTTGCTGTGAATACGTGTCCGGAGTGTAAAAATTTTCGAACAGCCAAAAGCCTATTGCGCAGCAGATGGTCAAAATGGTATAAATTGTTTTTCTTTTCATTCCGTTCAAAAATAGAACAAATTTTAGGTTAAGCCAGAGAGAGCGGACACACTATTTGTTTTTAATGTTCAGAAATAACCATAACACCATCAAATATATAAGGCTATTCGTTTGGGTGGCTTTTTACTGTAAGGGAAAGCTAAAAATTTCGACAAATAAGCACACTTCATACAGTGCAATGTATTTATTTTGTATTATCTAATTCACGTAACGAATTAGTTTAAAGAAAGGAAAGTTATGCTTACATGGAAAGATGTAATCAATTTTAGCGTAAAAGGGAATCCTGAACCAGACAGAAGAGTTGAGAAGACCGAGGCCGAATGGCGCGAACTTCTTACTCCTGAGCAGTTTAGAATCACCCGAAAGAAAGGTACAGAGCAAGCACATACCGGTGCCCTATGTAGTGCACATGATGCAGGAAAGTATAATTGTATCTGTTGTGACACACCTTTGTTTGATTCTACTATTAAATTTGAATCTGGTACTGGTTGGCCTAGTTTTACACAACCTATAAAAGAAAATGCCATTAAATACCACAAAGATTCCTCTTTTGGTATGATACGCGTAGAAGTAATGTGTAACACTTGCGATGCCCACTTGGGACATATTTTCCCTGATGGCCCAGAACCAAGCGGACTGCGCTACTGTATTAATTCAGAATCAATGCAATTACAAAAAGAAAGCATTAAAAATGAGCAATAAAAATTTAGAAATAGCCACCCTTGGTGGTGGGTGCTTCTGGTGTATAGAAGCAGTTTTACAAGAATTAAAAGGTGTAGAGAAATTAATTTCTGGCTATACAGGTGGCAACGCACCGGGCAAGCCTACATATAGAGAAGTCTGTTCCGGCTTAACCGGTCATGCAGAAGTCGTACAGGTTACTTTTGACCCTTCGGTAATTTCTTATCAAGATTTATTGATTGTGTTCATGACAAGCCATGACCCTACTTCCCTTAACCGTCAAGGTGGTGATGTGGGTACGCAGTACCGTTCTGTAATTTATTTTCATGATGATACCCAAAAAGCAGTGGCAGAAACTGTAATTAAAGAATTGGCTTCTTATTTTGATGACCCTATTGTTACAGAATTAAGCCCGCTGCCTACTTTCTATGATGCAGAAGAGCATCATCAAGATTATTATCGTAATAACACCTCACAGGGGTATTGTAGCGCTGTAATTACGCCTAAGTTGGCGAAGTTGAGGAAAATGCACGGCGATAAGCTAAAACAGCCACAAACTAGCTCGTAACCAATTTTACGCTACTAGTCTACAGGAAACCGTATTTGGTCTGCCTGTCTTCAAAAAATGGGTTTTAAGAAAGTAATTTTACCAAACAATCTTAAAACCCAATTCTATGAAAACCACACAACTTTACTACCGTATTGCGCTTTCTTTGTTTTCTTTGGCTATCATTTACGCTGTAGCCAATTCTTTCTTCAACTACGAAGCTATACTTACAAAGTTTGCAGAATTAGGATACCCATCATATTTAATATTTGTACTAGGAGCTGCCCAATTATTGGGGCTAACCACTCTTGTCTTCAGTAAAAGTAACTGGATTCGTGAATGGGCTTTTGCCGGATTCTTTCTAAACTTTGTATTTGGCATCATAGCACACCTAATGATTAAGGATGGAAATGGAGCGTCTGCCGTATTTTGTATAATAGCACTTTATGTAACCTACGTACAGAATAAAAAACTTAATGAACAAAGTAAAATAACTTCAAAAGATATACATACTCAACCTACGCTAAAAACTGTAGCATGATTTGGGCGCTACAGCTTTATTTTTGCGACTTAAAAGACCTGCTATAACAGCGGGTCTTTTTATTTTTAGGATAAAAGGAAGTATAACTAGAACATTACGACAAAGGAAATAAATATCTTCTATGGATAAAATAGCTTTAGGTGGAGGTTGCCACTGGTGTACAGAAGCGGTCTTTCAATCATTAAAAGGAGTAACTAAAGTTGAGCAAGGTTTTATTTCATCAACAGAAAATCACAGTGCTTTTTCCGAAGCAATTATTATTCATTTCAACCCAATCGTCATCAGCTTAAAAGACCTTATAGAAATACATTTGCATACACATAAAAGCACATCTAATCATAGTATGCGCACCAAATACCGCTCTGCGGTCTACACCTATTCGCCAGATAAGGCGAACAAAGCAAACCATATTATAAAGGAACTTCAATTCAATTTTGATGATATATTGATTACCAAGGTATTTCCTTTTAAGACTTTTAAACCATCTCAGAAAGAGTTTAAAAATTATTACTACAACAATCCTGAAAAACCATTTTGCCAGAAACACATTAATCCTAAACTAAACCTCTTACTTACTAGATATAGAGAACATACTAAGGCAGATTTGGCAGTAAAACTTACTACATAAAAAAAGCCCTGATACTTTAGAGTACCTAGGGCTTCTCAATTTAGTATTATTCTTTTTATCCTTTTACAGCGGCCAATTTACCGTGTTTAAGACTATTATTCTTTAAATCTTCAAGAACGTTTACAGCTTCTTCAACATAGACATCTTTAGCTAAATTCTTGTGCCACCTGTCACGTTTTTCACGCAATACAGAATCTTTCGTAAACAATTCTTCTTCATACTTCAATGAACCAAAAGATAGTTTAGAATCATATTCGCCAATGGCTTTAAAGTAATCCATTTTTTTCTTATGCTCTTTTTCATCTGCACGGTAGGCATCATAGTTCAATGAAATTTCCATTTCGTCACTCTCAGATTTCAACCACTTAGCATTTTCCTCGATTAATTTAAGCTGAGCATTACCGGCCATTCTTTTAGCACTGTTAGCAACGGTCTGCTCGTAATCTATATAACCGTCCCATGGCTTATAATCTGCTGGAGAAATTTTATCCCATTTTAAAGGGTTTGCCTGATCTCTTTCACCTAAATCAATATAGCTATACTTGTCCGGAACGATTACATCACTCTTCACTCCTTCTAACTGAGTAGAGCCACCGTTTATACGGTAAAACTTCTGGGTAGTTAATTTAATAGCTCCCAAATCTCCATGCTCATTGCTTCTTACTATATTATCTAAAGGAATTACGTTCTGTACCGTTCCTTTACCAAAAGTTTGCTTACTTCCAATAACAATAGCTCTCTTATAATCCTGCATAGCAGCCGCCAAAATTTCTGAAGCAGATGCAGATAATTCATTAACAAGAATTACAAGCGGGCCATCCCATTGAATGCGCTCATCTTTATCATCATAAACATCCTTACCTTTTCCGGAAGAACGTACTTGAACTATTGGGCCATCCTTTATGAAAAGACCTGCCATTTCAACAACGGTCTTTAACGAACCGCCACCATTATCCCTTAAATCTATAATAAGACCTTCAGCGCCTTCTTCTTTTAACCTTTCTACTTCTTTAGCAACATCCGAAGCAGCGTTTCTTTCTGTGTAATCATCAAAATCAACATAGAACTTAGGTAAATCAATAATACCGAACTTCTCATCGTTCTTAATAATATTTGCTGACTTGGCGAAAGACTCTTCCAACTCAACAACATCTCTTGTTAACTCTACCGTATCTAAAGATCCATCTATTTTACGAACCGTAAGCGCAACAACAGTGCCCTTTGGACCCTTTATTAATTTAATGGCATCATCTAAACGCATACCTACAATGTCAATTGGTTCTTCATCACCTTGACCTACTTTCATAATTTGATCACCAACTTCTAGACGTGCATCTCTCCATACGGGACCTCCAGAAATAATATCAACAATTTTAGCGCCTTCTGGTTTTTTCTGTAAACGCGCACCAATACCTTCAAATTTACCTGACATACTGGTATCAAACTTATCCTTTTCATCAGGAGCAAAGTAATACGTATGCGGATCAAATTCATCTACAATAGTATTTATGTATTGTACGAACCAATCTTTACGCTCAAGATCGTTTACGAAATCAAAAAATTCATCTAAAGTTTTCCGTGTAGATTCTCTAGAAGATTTTTCAGCTTCTTTTGCCGTCATTGGTTTTGACTTCTCAGAACCTTCTTTTGCATCCGCAGCGTCACCTCTTTTAACCCCTTTCATTTTAGAGTCATAGGTTCCTAAGGTTGCATATTTAAGTTGTTGTCTCCAACGCTCTTTCAGCTCTTTTTTAGAAGCTGCAAAAGTCATTTTCTCATAATCTATATTAATGCTTTCCTTTTTATTATAATCAAAAGGTTTTTCCAAAACCTCTTTATACATCACTTTAGCATCATCCATACGCTGGATAAGTCTATCGTATACAAGATTAAAAAAAGAGATGTCCGTACTTTTTATTTGATCGTCCAATTGAAATTTGTACTGCTCAAATTCATTGATATCCTCTTCCAAGAAATATCTTTTAGTAGGATCTAAAACATCAATAAAATCCTCAAAAACACTTACCGAAAAATCATCGTCAATGTTTTTGGGCTCATAATGACCCTTTTCTAGTACATAAGTAATTAAATCTAAAAGCAGTTTGTCTTTATCATCGGTTTCAAAAGACTGATTGGTAAAACTGCACGAAGCAACCGATATTAGCATTACCAAAAGAGAATAGGCAAGATTCCTTTTCATATATATTTTTTTCGAAATTTTTAAAATGGCCAATCTTGGGGAAGATTGAGATTTTCACACTTAAAAGTAATGAATTCCCTAAGATACTGAAAAAACCATGCCACCTTTTGAGCTAATACACTAATTTTTTGTTAAACGAACTTAGGTCGTTGTGTTCTGTAAACGTATTTTTGTCCCATAAAGTATTTGGTATGAAAAAACCTTTAATTTTAGTTACAAATGATGATGGAATTACCGCTCCGGGCATACGCGCTTTAATACGGTATATAAATGAGTTAGGGGATGTTGTGGTGGTTGCACCAGACGGTCCACAATCTGGTCAAGGACACGCGATAACCATAGACAACACATTGTTTGCAAACAAAATTGTGGTAGACAAAAAGCATGGCGCCTTAGAAGAACATAGTTGCAGCGGCACACCTGCAGATTGTGTAAAAATGGCACTCCAAGAACTACTAGACCGCAAACCAGATATTTGTGTGAGTGGTATTAACCACGGATCAAATTCTTCTATAAATGTTATTTATTCAGGAACAATGAGTGCTGCCATTGAGGCTGGCATTGAGGGTATTCCTGCAATTGGCTTCTCTCTTTGCGATTACTCATGGCATGCCGATTTTGACCAAGCTAGAGAAATTATTAAAAAAATAGTAAGCGAATCTTTGACCAATGGAATACCTAAAGGCGTTGTTCTAAACGTTAATATTCCTAAAGCTCAAAAAGAAGATATAAAAGGAATTAAAATCTGCCGACAGGCACGTGCCAACTGGAAAGAAAAATTTGATAAACGCACTAGCCCAGGCGGTAAGGATTACTACTGGCTTACAGGCGAATTTGAATTACTGGACAAAGGCGAAGACACGGATGAGTGGGCGTTAGCCAACAATTACGTATCTGTTGTACCTACCCAGTTTGATCTTACCGCGCATCATGTGATACAACAATTGAACGGGTGGCAATTTGAATAACTTACCATTATTTACCACAGAAGTATACCTTTGCAGGACCAAATACCATTAATGAACTTAAAAAATATGAACGTTAAAAAAGAACTAGCCATTGGATTCTTGGTCGGGATTATTGCTAATACCGTTGGCACCCTACTCTATATTCTATTATTTTCAGAATTTGGCATAGCTGATACATTTAAAGCGGCAGTACAACAAGGTCATGTTGGCAGTCTTTTAGCCTTAGGGGCTATTTTAAATCTTGTTGCGTTCTTTGGCTTTTTACGCATAAGAAGAGACAACAGGGCAAAAGGTGTTCTAATAGCTACGCTTCTTACTGCTCTGGTTATTCTTTATTATAAAATATTTTAAGCCGTAAATTTAACGGAAAGGGACATACGAATTTTTCCCTAACAGAGTTCTCTTTTTAAAGGGCAGGTATAAACTGTATCTAATTTGTAATGAAATACTATATAATAGCAGGCGAAGCATCAGGAGACCTACACGGTTCCAACCTTATGAAAGCCCTTATAGCCAAAGACCCTGAGGCAGATATCCGTTTTTGGGGAGGTGACCTTATGCAAAATGCAGGAGGTAATTTGGTTAAGCATTACAAAGAGATGGCCTTTATGGGTTTTCTAGAAGTATTGATGAATTTAGGCACGATAGCTAAAGCTATTAAATTTTGTAAGGCCGATATTCAAAAATTTCAACCAGACGTTATTATTTTTATTGACTACTCTGGGTTTAACCTACGTATTGCCAAATGGGCAAAAGAGCAAGGCTTCAAGACCAATTACTATATTTCCCCACAAATTTGGGCTTCTAGAGAAGGCCGCATAAAAGACATCAAAAGAGATATTGATGCCATGCATGTTATTCTTCCTTTTGAAAAGGATTTTTACGAAAAGAAACACAATTACCCAGTTAATTTTGTTGGCCACCCTCTTATTGATGCTATTGAAGATAGAGATGCGGTTGATGAGCAGAAATTCCGAAAGGAAAACAATTTAGATCCTAAAAAGCCAATTATTGCCTTATTACCAGGCAGCCGAAAGCAAGAGGTTCAGAAGATGCTTACATTAATGCTATCAGTAGTTAAGGATTTTTCTGCGTATCAATTTGTAATTGCAGGGGCACCTAGTCTTGATTTGGATTTTTACCAACCTTTTCTAAAAAATCCAAACGTAAATTTCATAGCTAATAAAACATACGACCTTTTGAGTATTTCTCATGCAGCTTTGGTCACTAGCGGAACCGCCACACTAGAAACTGCCATTTTTAAAGTACCTCAAGTTGTATGTTATAAAGCTAATTGGTTATCCTACCAGATTGCCAAGCGCATTATTACCTTAGAGTATATCTCTCTCGTGAACCTCATTATGAAAAAAGAGGTTGTAAGAGAGCTTATTCAAAACGATTTGACTACCAATAACCTCCGAACCGAACTGAATAAAATACTTGAAGGACCAGCCCGCGAAACACAGATTCAAGCCTATAATGAGCTAGAAAAAAAACTGGGTGGTAGAGGGGCAAGTGAAAATGCCGCGACCCGTATAATAGAAAATGTTTAATTTTGGTATATACACTGGATGCATATCAAAAAAAGTAATCGCTTACATGATTCGTAAACTCTTTTTCATTCTAATTATTTGTCTTGTTGCCAGTTGTGGGTCTTCAAAAAAGAAAGTAGCACAAAGACAACCTCGCAAAATAACAGTGGCGGCAAGAACCGAGACTCCAAAAAGAGAACGCACACCAGTTAGAAAACCTGCTTCTAATAAGCACTCAAAAGCAGATGACGTTATCCATTCTGCATTAAAATTTTCGGGTGTCAGATACAAGTATGGCGGTACAACTAAAAAAGGAATGGACTGCTCGGGATTGCTTTATGTAGCTTTTGGAGAAAATAATGTTAAGCTACCACGCACCTCGTATCATATGGCCGAAGAGGGTAAAAACGTTCGTAAACGCGATGTTGTAAAAGGAGATTTACTTTTCTTTAAAACAAGTAAACGTAGTAAACGTATTAATCATGTTGGCATGGTTGTTTCCGTGAAAAACGATGAAATTAAATTCGTTCATGCATCCTCTTCACGAGGGGTTATGGTTTCTTCGTTGCGAGAAGGCTATTGGAGCAGCGCATTTATAAAAGCCACCAGAATTCTATAAATGAAGTTACTACGCTTCATACCCATCAAACTCACATTAGTTTTGGTTCTGGGTATTGTAGTTGGTAATTATTTCCATTTAGACGTACGCCTCCTCTTATCAACCTGCCTTATTCTTCTTATAGTTTTAGGTATTTTACGTTTCACGGACAAAAAGAATGAATCCCCTATTTTTGGTTACTTAACCGTTCTTACTACTTTAGGTATTGGTATTTTAGCTACAACGCTCTCACTACCAGAAAACCAAGCAGATCATTATCTTAACCACGATTTTTCCGGCTCTCGCACTTGGCGTTTAAAAGTAGCAGAGGTACTGAAACCAACTTCCTTTTCCGATAGATATATTGCCAAAATACAAGTATTAGATGAAAAATATTCAGAAGGAATGGTTCTACTCAGTTTTGTAACTGACTCTTCCCTTCAAAGCCTTCAAGTTGATGATGAATTGGTTTTCTACGGTTCTCCAAAAGAAGTAAGAGGGCCGTTAAACCCTCATCAATTTAACTATAAAAACTACTTAAAAGGTTTAGGGATATCACATCAGTTTCTACTAGGCAAAGAAGATTTTATCCCTATTAAAAATCCTTCTGTTACCGTATATGGCATGGCCGCAAAGGCTCGAACCCACATTATCACCCAACTACGAAAAGCTAGTTTTGGAAAAGATGAATTAAGTATTATTCAGGCGCTACTCCTTGGTCAGCGTAACGATATTTCAGAAGAGACCTACACCGATTACAAAAATGCCGGAGCCGTTCATATTCTAGCAGTTTCTGGACTCCACATTGGAATTCTATTAGTGTTATTACAGTTTCTTTTACAACCTATTGAACGACTTCCAAAAGGCAAAACGTTAAAACTAGTCTTCATCGTGATTTTGTTATGGGGCTTCGCTTTGCTTTCAGGGTTATCTGCATCCGTAGTTAGAGCGGTTACCATGTTTTCCTTTGTGGCATATAGCATGTACCTGAATCGCCCCAAGAACACATTTAACATTCTCGCTTTATCCATGTTCTTCATCCTGTTGGTTATAAATCCAAACCTTCTTTTTCAGGTAGGGTTTCAAATGAGTTATGCAGCCGTCTTCGCCATAGTTTGGCTCTATCCGCTTTTGCAGAAATTATGGTTCCCAAAGAACAAAATTGTCCGAAAAATTTGGCAACTGCTATCCGTTAGTGTAGCTGCACAATTGGGCGTACTACCCATAAGTTTATTTTATTTCCATCAATTCCCGGGTCTATTCTTTATTAGTAATTTGCTAATTGTTCCCGCACTGGGAGTTATTTTAGGAATGGGCATTCTCGTAATCTTATTATCATTAGTAGATGCATTACCCAATTTTTTAGTAGTTATCTATAACACTTTAATTGGTTGGATGAATTGGATTATAAGCTGGGTTGGCCAACAGGAAGCTTTTATTTTTAAGAATATCTCTTTTGATGCTGTCCAAATGGTCCTTAATGGCATATGGAATCCTTTTTTGTTGCGTGATTCTATTTACCCGTCCCAACTTTAAAAAGGTTATTGCACTTGCCACGTTCATTATAGGGTTTCAACTGTGGGGAATTTTTACTGACTACCAAACTTCGGAAAAGAACCAGCTGTTTCTTGCGCATCAAACTAAAAACACAGCGCTGATGCATCAAAACGGAAGAACTTTAGTGATTATAACTAATGATACCATACGCCTAGATAACATAATTGATGATTACAGCGTTGCTGAGCGAATTTCCAACATCTCCTACTCTACAATTAAGAACAGCTATTTGTGGCAGAATAAGACCGTTTTGGTCATTGATAGCCTTGGCGTGTATCCAAAAGCAGAAACGCCTGTTGATTATCTCATTCTTACACAATCCCCCAAACTGAATCTTGAAAGAGCAATTACCACACTAAAACCAAAGTATATTATTGCAGATGGCAATAACTATACCTCTTATATAAGTAGGTGGAAACAAACCTGCCTAAAAACAAAACTCCCTTTTCACGCAACTGGCGAAAAGGGAGCTTATTATTTTGATTGATATTACTCTTGTCTCATATACTTATACAACATCGGCACTTGTCATTTCTCTTTCATCATCTTCAGCCCCGTGTGTTAAAGATTTTAATTTTTTGAAAAATACTCCAACCAAAAGACCAAATAAAACGCAGAAAACTGCGATACCCGTGAACACCTTATACTCTCCAAACTGAGATGCAGATTCACCTAGAAGTCCGGCTACTTTATTTCCCAATCCAGTAGTAGCGAAATATAACCCCATCATTAATGAAGCATATTTTGCGGGAGCTAATTTGGTAACAAAAGAAAGTGACACTGGTGATAAGCTAAGTTCACCAACGGTATGAAACAAATAAGCCAAAACTAACCAATACATAGCAGATGAACCCGTAGCCTGATATTGTGCAGTTGCAGCTGTCATAAATAAAAATCCGGTACCCATTATTATAAGGCCCATTATCATTTTAAATAATGAGGATGCTTCCTTACCTTTTAATTTTCGTTTTGCCCAATAGCCCGCAACGGCGGTTCCCAATGTAATAATAAAGAATGCATTAGCAGCCTGAAACCATGATGCCGGCACTTCAAACCCAAGGAACATTCTATTGGTATAATCCTTTGCGTAAATATTCATTAAGCCACCAGCTTGCTCGAAGGCTCCAAAAAATACAATAACCATTAAAAAAGATATAATCAACACGATAACTCTGTCTTTCTCAATTTTAGTCAAAGGTCTTTTCAAAGATTCCCTATCATCTTCATTTTCGGATTTACCCAGATAATCACCAACCCCATGGAGGTATTTTTGACCAAGAATAAATTGAACAAGACCAAACAACATACAAATTCCGGCTAGTCCAAATCCATAATGCCAGCCATAGACTTCGCCTACGTATCCAACTATCAAACTCGAAAGAAATGCACCTACATTTATTCCGATATAAAAAATCGTAAACCCTTTATCTCTTCTTATATCGCCTTTTTTGTATAAACCTCCAACCATAGTGGAAATATTGGGTTTCAACATACCCACCCCAGAAATGATAAATCCTAGACCTGTGTAAAATGCCCACATTTCCTCAATAGCCAAAATACTGTGGCCGATAACAAGAAGAATTGCTCCCACGATAACAGCTTTCTTTTGTCCCAAAATTCTATCAGCTATAATTCCGCCCTGGTATAGAAGCCACATAAACCAACATCGTATACCAACCATAAAGTGCTAGCGCCTCGTTATTAGTCCAGCCCAAATAGGGTTTGTCTCAGAGGTCTTAGTTACTAGATACAAAACCAATATAGCACGCATACCATAGTACGAAAACCGTTCCCACATTTCAGTAAAAAACAGAATGTATAAACCTACTGGGTGACCGAACAGCTCCTTTTCATGCGGTGCCTTTTCTACTAATGCCATAAAATTTGTTGTTTGTTAAATTGATTTTTATCAAGGTTAGTTCAAGAACCGATTAAAGTACTCTTTTTTTAATCGGGCTCACCTCCTTGTCTCCAAGAACTTCCTGAAACAATCTTTGTTGTTTTGGTTATTATTTTTTTGGCTGCAGAAGGTGCTCGCCTAAGAAATTAGTCATTTTATTAAAAAGGTGCACACGTGTATTACCACCATAAATTCCATGGTTTTTATCAGGATAAATGGCCCAATCAAATTGTTTGTTAGCCTGTACCAATGCGTCTATCATTCGCATTGAATTCTGAACATGCACATTATCATCGCCTGAACCGTGAACCAATAAGTAATCTCCATTCAACATTTCTGGATAGTTAAGTGGAGAGTTCTCATCATAACC
Organism: Zobellia laminariae; assembly: GCF_030553095.1. Taxonomy (GTDB): domain Bacteria; phylum Bacteroidota; class Bacteroidia; order Flavobacteriales; family Flavobacteriaceae; genus Zobellia; species Zobellia laminariae. Next base: position 1,196,492 of record NZ_CP130738.1, read on the forward strand.
AGCAGGATTTTCTTCTGGCGTACGTAAAAAACGTTCGGTATAAATGGTATCATAAAAACGCCAAGTTGTAACAGGTGCCACCGCAATAGAAGTTTCAAAAACATCATTCCCTTTAAGAATACAGTTAGTTGCCATATGCCCACCAAAGCTCCAGCCCCAAATACCAGTTCTGTTTTCGTCTATATATGGCAGTTTGCTCAATTCTTTAGCTGCTGCAATTTGGTCTTCAGTTTCATACTTCACTAGGTTTAGATATGTCGATTTTTTAAAATCAGCACCTTTAAAACCTGTTCCCCTACCATCTACACAAGCAACCACATAACCTTGCGAAGCTAGTTGTTGATGCCATAAATCCCGAGCATCTAACCAACTGTTAGATACACTTTGGGAACCTGGACCGCTGTATTGATACATTAACAGAGGGTAGTTCTTTGAGGCGTCAAAATCTTTAGGCTTCACCATATACATATTTAGCTCATTGCCATTTATGGTTATGGTAGAAAACTCTTTTTCGCTCAATTCGTATCCCTTTAATTTTTCAATTAAGGCATTATTGTTTTTAATTTCCTTTACCTTTTTACCGTTAAGCGCTTTGTGCAACATGTAAACAGGAGGCATTTTGGAATTTGAGTACGTATGAATGAAGTAGGTGAAATCTGCACTAAAATCTGCAGCATTGGTTCCTATATTTGCTACCAAAGCTTTTTTATTCTCTCCGCTACTCTCAATACTATAAACACCACGGTTAATTGAACCATTTTCGGTAGATTGGTAATATACTTTGTCTTCGTTCTGGTCGTAACCGTAGTACTGAGTTACTTCCCAAGAGCCTTTTGTTATTTGCGTAATAAGATTACCATCTTGGTCGTGAAGATAAATATGGTTGTAACCATCCTTTTCACTTGTCCATATAAAGCTATCGTCTTCTAAGAAGGTAAGGTTATCTGTAATATCAATATACGCCTTGTCTTTCTCTTCAAGAAGTACAGATGCCGTATTACTTTTTGCATCTACAGAATACAGCTTTAAATCGTTTTGATGTCTATTTAGGGTCTGAACACTAAGATAGTTTGAGTTGTTCATCCACTTTATTCGCGGAATATAATAGCCATCGTTTAAATCAACTGAAGCAGTACTACCCGCCTTTACATCATACATATGTAAACTTACCTTAGCATTGGCCTCACCAGCTTTAGGATATTTGAACGTTTCCTGAGTTGGATATAAATCCGTTCCAAAAACATCCATTGAAAATTCGGGAACATTAGTTTCATCAAAACGCAAGAAGGCAATTTTAGTACCGTTGGCATTCCAATCAAAAGCACGAACAAAAGCAAACTCTTCTTCGTATACCCAATCCGTAACACCGTTGATGATTTTATTCTTCTCTCCGTCTTTAGTTAATTGCTTGGTATCACCAGAAGTCAAATCAAACAGATATAGATTATTCTTGGCAACATAAGCAACTTTAGTACCATCGGGGGCAAGTCTAGGCTCTTGAATCTTATTTTCAGAAACCTTTGTAAGTTTTTTTGTTTTTAAATCGAATACATAAAAAATACCGAGTGTAGAACGTCTAAATATAGGCTCTAGTTCGGTAGCTAATAATATTTGGGATTCATCATCGCTGAACTGATAAGCACTGAAACTATTAATTTCTGGTAAATCTGCTGAGCTAACAATAGTTTCCACTTTTTTCTGGGTGGTATAATCAAACTTATCAATTGTAGTGGCTCCGTTTTCACCCCTATTTAAGATAGTATATTGCTTACCATTTTTCATGGACCTTAGGGCATCAAGTCTTTCAATCGAAAACTCACCACCATAGACTGCCTCTACTGTTACTTGCTTCTTTTGAGCATAAGAAAACGCCAAGAAGGCAAAGACAAAAGAGACGCTTAAAACTATTTTCCGCATAGAATGTTATAAAAAGGTTTAAATCGCCCAAGTTTAGTGATTATTTTACAAAGAAATAAACTTTAAATCATAAAAATCCCTTGTTTTATCGCACTTTATCTCAATCTTACGTATAAACGATTATCATTATCTTTACTGACTGAAACCAAATGCTATGACCAAGCCCATAGAGGGATTTTCAAAACTGACCAAAAATCAAAAAATAGATTGGCTAACAACTCACTACACAGCCAATCCAGAAGCAGCAAAAATACTATTAAAAAGGTACTGGAACGTGGACGATGATGTGCAGCAATTGCACGATGAGTTTATAGAAAACACCATAACCAATTACTATCTACCTCTTGGTATAGCCCCCAACTTCCTAATAAACGATAAGCTTTATGCCATACCCATGGCCATAGAAGAAAGTTCTGTAGTTGCTGCCGCAAGTAAAGCCGCTAAATTTTGGTTAGACAAAGGAGGATTTAAGACCGAGGTTCTGGGTACGGAAAAAATAGGACAAGTACATTTTATGTACAATGGCAATAAGGAGCACCTTACCTCATTCTTTGAACAAGTACGCTCCAAACTTCTTTCTGATGCCTCTTCCATTACCAAAAACATGGAGAAACGAGGTGGCGGAGTCAACAACATAGAACTTCGCGACAAAACTGATGCCCTCGACAATTATTACCAATTACATTGCACCTTTGAAACACTTGATGCCATGGGTGCCAACTTTATAAACTCATGTCTGGAACAGTTTGCCAAGACTTTAAAATCCGAGGCACAGTTATTTTCTCTTTTTACAGAAGACGAAAAGGCTATTGAAATTGTGATGAGCATTCTATCTAATTATGTTCCCAACTGTCTAGTTCGCGCCGAAGTAAGCTGCCCCGTAGCAGAATTGAAAAACGGAAACACAGAAACATCACAACAGTTTGCCGAAAAAATGGTGCAAGCAGTGAATATAGCCCAGGTTGAACCACATAGAGCCGTTACTCATAACAAAGGTATCATGAACGGCATAGATGCCGTTGTATTGGCCACAGGGAACGATTTTAGAGCCGTAGAAGCTGGAATACATGCGTATGCAGCCAAAGACGGGCAATACACCAGCTTAACGCACGCTTCTATAGAAAACGGTATTTTCAGATTTTGGATTGAGCTTCCCATGGCACTTGGTACCATAGGCGGACTCACAAGTCTCCATCCTCTTGTAAAACTGGCAATGGAATTATTAGGAAAACCATCAGCAAAAGAGTTAATGCAGATTGTTGCCGTTGCCGGATTGGCACAAAACTTTGCTGCTGTTCGTTCCTTGGTCACCACAGGTATTCAAGAAGGGCATATGAAAATGCACCTTTTGAACATTTTAAACCAATTGGGAGCTACGGACGAAGAAAAGAAAATCTTGACACATCATTTTAAAAAGCATCCTGCCACCCACAATGCGGTTGTAGAAGCTTTTGAAAAGCTCAGGAACAACAAATGACAAAAGAATTCTACAGCAACGGAAAACTACTTCTAACTGGCGAATATGCAATACTAGACGGCGCTACAGGTCTTGCCGTACCCACAAAATATGGTCAATCGCTTAAAATAACAACTAACCAAACCGGAAAATTGGATTGGAAAAGTCTGGATAACGAAGGAACAACTTGGTTTAAGACCACTCTAGACATCAACAATATACTAGAAGCACAAAAAGAAACCTCAGAAGAATCTGTAAATGGTGTGCTTTGCAACGTCCTAAGGGAAGCAAAAAAACTTAATCCTAAATTTTTATCTGGCACAGAAGGTTATAAAGTTGAGACCCAACTAGATTTTCCTCGAGATTGGGGACTGGGCTCTTCATCAACATTCATAAACAACATTGCCCAATGGGCGGAAGTAGATGCTTTCCAACTTTTATGGAATGCTTTTTCGGGAAGTGGTTATGACATTGCATGCGCTCAAAACGATAGTTCCATTCTTTATCAATTAAAAGATAAAATTCCAACGGTGACTCCAATAACCTTTAACCCTAAATACAAGGAATCTCTTTTCTTTATTCACCTTGATAAAAAACAAAATAGCCGAGAAGGTATTGCCCAATACCGGAAAATGGATTTTGATGTTCACAGACTCACGGAAAGTATTACAAGACTAACATTAGAGATATCAAAAAGCGAAGACTTAGCCACTTTTGAAACTTTAATGGATCGCCACGAAATACTTTTAGCCCAAATACTACAAACCAAGACCATTAAACAACAGCTTTTTCCTGACTACCCCGGAATAATAAAGAGTTTAGGTGCTTGGGGAGGAGATTTTGTTCTAGCTACAGGAAATAAACATACACCAGACTACTTTGCAAAAAAAGGCTACAATACGATCATACCTTATCTAGAAATGGTACTATAAAAAAGAGCCTTTCATATGAAAGGCTCTTTTTTTATATATCCTGCAAAGTTATTTCTTAGTAGAAAGAACCTCTTTTATCTTCAATTACAGAAGCTTCTTTTAATGCATCGTAAACTGCAGTATTAACTCTTGACTCACGTGAGCTTTTTACAGAGGTAGCATACATGCTATAGTTATCCAACTTTGGAGCTTCCGTCTTCTTGGTAACCGTTAACTTATAAACTCCTGTATTACCTTCAATAAGGTCAGAAGTAGCCCCTTCTTTCATTGCAAAGGCAGTACCTACAATAGCAGGCTCAGAACCAGCTCCTGGAATAGTTGGAGACTTAACGGTTAAAGCAGATGCCGTAGACGCACTTACATTGTTATCTTTTGCAAGATCTTCAATAGACTTTCCTTTATTAGCAGCGATGATCTGTGCTGCCTTACGTTCTTTTCTAAGCTTAGGAAGAACAAGTGCAGAAGCATCTTCAACAGACATAAGACCTTTTTGATACGTTTTTGTTAACTGAGCTACAGCGTAACCACCTGTTAAGTCAAAACGTTTGATATCACCAACCTTAACATCTTCTTGAAAAGCCCACTGGACAATATTTCTTTGTGCAGAAAGACCTTAGTAGGTTTTCATCGGTTGCTTTTATTTTGTTCACAGGGCGAACCAAATATTCATTTTCTTTTGCTAAATCTGAAAATGCCTTACTAGATTCAATAGACTCCATTTCAAACTTAGTAGCATCTGTAAACAACTTGTTCGTTGTTTCTTCAGACGGCTCAATCTCACGAGCCAAAGTAGCTATTTGAACCACATCTTCTTTATCGTCTATTTTTATGATGTGAAAACCAAAATCGGTTTCAACCATACCAACTGTTCCAACTTTATTAGCAAAAGCAAAGTCATTAAAAGCAGGTACCATTCTACCTTCTTGGAAATAACCTAAATCACCTCCATTTGGTGCAGAAGGACCATCTGAATTATCACGGGCCAATTCAACAAACTTGGCATCTTTCTTTTTAGCCTCTTTGAGCAAACGCTTAGCTTCAGCTTCAGCTTCTTCTTTAGTTCTTGTTACATCCGGATTTGCACGTTGCGCTCCAGTGTAAGCAATAAGAATGTGGCTAGCTTTTACAGAACCGTTAGGTTTTCTATCCATCATCTTAGAAACCTTGAAGAAATCTCCATCCCTGTATGGACCGAAAATTTCACCAACTTGCAACGTCATTAACGTATCTGCAAACTTAGCAGGCAATTGTTTTTTAGACTTGTAGATAGTATCAAACTTAATATCAGAATTACGATCCAAAAATGCCATCATGTTGGTGGCAGTTTTAAAACCAGCAATAGTATCGTTCTTATCAGTTTGAGCATTGTACTCTACTGTATTGTCCATCAATTTAGTGATAGCCTCTTTTACTGCAGACTCATCTGCAGCTGAAGCTTTCTCTTGGAAATAAACAAATTGAATATCTCTAGCAGGCTCTTGCTTGAAATCTTCTTTATGATTATTGATGTATGTTTGGATTTCACTTTTAGAAACTGCAATAGTACTATCTGCTATAGAAGTAAACGGAATACGAACATATTTAATGTCGATTTTATCATTTGCCAACTTATAGTCTAACTCACCTTCTTTTAAAGTTGCTCCAACACCAGCTTTTATTAAGTTGAAATATGTTTGCTGTTTAGCGCTCTGAATAATTGCTTGCTCATCTTGCAACCAAAGGTTGTACTGCTCAGGATTGTTCATCTTAAGTTCAGCCACAAAGTTTCTAAACTTGTTTTGATCAAAAACACCACTTTCATTCTGAAATTGTGGGCTCTGAGAATAAGATGGTATGGTACTTATATAATTCAAAATTTGATCTTGCTCTATATCAACACCTAAATCTGCAAACTGCTGTCCTAAAACCGCATTACGAACTTCTTGGTCGTATACCTGATTTACTGTTTGCATCGTAGATGCATTAGCCGATCTTCTTGAAGCTACGTCCACCTTTTGGCGAAACGCATCTATTGAAATCTCTTCACCATTAATTTCGGCTATACTAGAGCCTACTTTACCGTTAACATCTCCATTGGTAAATACGCCGGAAATAACAAATGCGAAAAGGGCCAAGCCTATGATAAGTATTAGAACGGTGGTCCGTTTTCGTATATTTTCTAAAATTGCCATTAATTAGGTTTTTGTTTAATCAGTGTGCGAAATTACCATTTTTCCTTCAATTTATAAAAGGATTGAAAAACTATTCTTTATCAATGATTTGCATTGACACTAAATCGATTTTAGTATTTGAGACTTCAATTATTTTAAACAGGAAATTTTCTACTTGTATTTCTGAATCTTGCTCAGGAATTTCACCTGTTCCATTCACAATCATTCCGCCAAGTGTCTCATACTCTTCACTTTTAGGAAGTTCCAACTTGTACGCCTCATTTAAATAATCGACTTCTAAACGCGCAGAAAATTTGTATGTATTATCCTCTAACTGTTCTTCTATTAAATCTGTAGTATCATGCTCATCTTCTATCTCACCAAAAAGTTCTTCTACAATATCCTCTACTGTCATGATACCAGACGTACCACCATACTCGTCTAAAACCACAGAAATACTCTTTCTCTTTTTGGTCAAAACGTTCAGGATATCCTGAATCAACATTGTTTCAGGTACAAACTCTACAGGTAAAAGAATACTCTTTATGGTTTTGGGCTTTTTAAAAAGCTCATAAGAATGTACATAGCCTATAATATTATCTATCGTGTCTTTATAAACTAGGATTTTTGAATATCCTGTTTCCGTAAATAATTTAGCTAAATTTTTAGGGCTCTCGTCAAGCTCTACTGCCATGATTTCTGTTCTTGGAACCATAACCTCACGGGCCTTTACTGCAGCAAACTCTAATGCGTTTTGAAAAATTTGAATTTCAGAATCAACATCATCCTCTTCTTCTACGGCTTCCATTTGTTCCGTAATGTAATCTCCTAATTCTATTTTACTAAACGCAAGTTGTACTTCGTCTCCTTCGGTCTTAAAAAAAGCTTTTAAAATTGCATCCGACACCCAAATAACAAAGTCCGAAATTACCGAGAAAAGAAGATAGAAAAGATATGCCGGTACCGCTAAAAACTTAAGCAAAACGTTAGAGTATATCTGAAAAAGCACTTTAGGAAGAAATTCTGCTGTAAAAAGTATAATAAGCGTAGATATAACAGTTTGCGTCACCAAACTGAAATCTCCCAAGACTAGATTTAGAAACTCGCTATTGGTAGGCACCATGCTCTGGAACCATTCCATGAGAAGATCACCCATAAAAAGTCCATATATTACCAAGGCAATATTATTCCCAATAAGCATTGTAGCAATGAACTTAGAGGGTTTTTTGGTTAGACGCGTTAACACCTTGGCCAAAAGACCTTCTTGTTTCTTCTCTATTTCTATATGTATTTTATTGGCGGAGATAAATGCAATCTCCATCCCTGAAAAAAAAGCTGAAAACAGCAGGGATAAAACAATAATTAAAATGGGCGTTTCCACAATTACTGTTGATTATCTTGTTTACGCTGTTCAAACTTCTTCCTATAGTTTCTTCTAAAAAAGAACATTCCTATTGAAACTGCCGCGAAGAAAATAAATAGATAGGCAGATTGTCTATCCGTATTCCAATCAGTAAAAATTCTATACAACGAAAAAAAGGCAACAGCCACGTATAAGTATTCGGTATATTTTAAAATTCTAGTCATTCGATTCTTCTTTAATAGTCATTAGACCATACGTTTTATGGGCATTGAAGAAACTTAAATCTCTATTGAAATCCATTCCTTCACCATCCATAATAGTTCCATCTTCAGGGTTTGTAAATTTAAACTTCTCTTGAGTAAAAATCCAGTTATCATCTTGATCCCAAAATAATTGCGGGGTCTCTAGTTTCTTTCCGTCGTGGCTTTCAATAACGACATTCCCTTGTAAATCTATCACATTTGTAGCAGAATAAATAATTCCATAATCTGCCTTAATGATACTCTTCTCTCCTGTTTCGTTAAAATAATGGACCAATAGCCCATCTGGAAAGGTACGGTAGGGAAACTCTAAATTATTATAATCTTCATTTAGAGGACTTGTCAACACCGCTATTACCCTTGTAGAAGTAGAGTCTTCACTCTCTAACATCTCCTGGCCTCAGTATATGTTGCCGTGAAATTTTCAGCAATCCCCATAGGGTATACTAAAGGTGCTTTTTCTTGCCCAGACCTTTTATAGTTATCTTGACACGAAAAAAAAAGTATTGCCATGGTGAAAACCATGGCAATACTTTTAAGACTATATCCGTAAGATGAAATCATCTTTCTATAAGTTCGGTACTTTTATGCTACCACCAACCCAACAACTAAAAGTTACTGTCTTACCAGCCATACCTGAGTTGAAAATATCTGTTTTAGACGGTGCTTTTGCAGCGTAACTAGCAGCAGATTGATTAGCAGCTCCCTTAACAGCAGGATCTACACGGCCAGCCTGACGAGCCATATCTGCAGCTTTCCAATAGATAGCTCTCTTTTCAAAAGGAGTACTACCACAATCGTTAGCACTTGTAGCGTAAAGGTTTGCTATTAATAAATAAGCTTTACCGTTTGCTTTGTTAGCGCTAATGGCCATTTGAGCATACTTTCTAGCTGTAGACTTACTACCTTTTCTTTTATTGATAACTGCTACTTTGTAAGCAATATCAGATTTTTTATATGAATCGGTTTCTAAACTCATTGCCTTGTCAAAATCTGCAAGAGCTCCTTTAGTATCTCCGTTTTTCATTTTTAAAGTACCACCATAAACGTAAGCACTTGCCGAAGGATCCAAAGCCAACTGAGCTTCAAACAACTTCTGGAACAAAGGATCATCAGTACATTCTTTGTTGAACATTCTTCCTACCGCTCTTTTTACCCAAGTAACATCTCCTTTTTTCTCTTCATAACTCTTCTCGTACAAAGGAATAAGGTTGCTACAATCTGCTAAAGCACCAAGCTTAGAATCTACACTACCTGCAATCTTACCGTAAGATTCAGAGTTTGTAGTTGCGATTTTTAAACTTCTTTTTTCTTTAGAAGTGATTGTACCTGTAGAATCTTTAGGAAGTAATTGTGTAATTACTCCTGTAAGTTTTTTATTCTCTTCCTCTATTTTATCATTTACGTTATCATAAACATCAAAAACCTCTTGTAAGTCTTTCTTACCTCCTTTATGCAAGTCTACTAAACTTGAGAAGTACAAGTATAATGCTTTTGGATTCTTAAAGTTTTTAGGATCTTTCTCAAAAGCAGAACCTAACATATCATACAACTCACTATCAGAAGCCATTTTGTTATCATACAAAAACAAAGCTTTGTCAATACCAACTACAGCAGGAGAGTATTTTTTTGGAAAATATTTTGCGCTGTTATCATACAAAGCCAACATATCTTTTATGTAGCCATCTTTATCAGCACCAGAAGACTTTTCAATTTTGTCTTCTAATATTTTTTCTCCATAGATAAAATTCGCCCGGTTAATATCTGGACAGTTATCATAGACCATTTTCCAAGGCGTATATGCGGCCTCATAATTTTTAACTTTTGCATGCTCAACATATATAGATAAGTTGGTCATACATTCTTGATTTTGAGCTTGGGCATGACTTACTCCCATAAACCCTAAAAGCATAATCGCCGTGAAGTAAAGTTTTGTTTTCATTTCTTAATTTTTACTTGTTTTTCAAATTACAAATTGCCAATCAAAATCGTGGTTAGTGTCCAGAGTCAATATGGCTCGTTATTATGTTCTAATTTTTGGTTGGGTAATGTACTAATTTTTTATCAAGAGCTCTAAGAGAAATATAGAAAATGCCTTTTCGAGATTTTTTTTGCGAATTTATTCAATAATCCTTTAATTTATCGCTTAAACCCTAATAAAACCTCAGGTATTTTTACAATCTTAGTTTATCTTTCTTTTTCTAAACCATTGATCACTTAATGACAATCCTAGGTTAACTTTAAAGTAACTCTCCTCTATTAAATCTGCGGCGGTAGTCCCTTTTTTTCCAACTTCAAAACCTAAGTTAAGATTTGAGAGATTGTTACCCAACGGTAGACCCAATCCAAAAGTTATGCCAAAATTGTTTATGTCTTTCTCATTAACATACATTCCGGTCTTCTCCAATCGCACCCCAGCCCTGTACGTCACTCTCTTAAAGTAACTTCCAAAAGAATTTCTCTCAGGAGTATAAAAACCACCTAACGCCAATGTACTAGCGTCTTTATAAACCAAATTATCTATTTCTAAAAAGTCGTTCGAGAAATCCGTAAGCTTTTGGAAACTATACTCTACCCCCACGAACCACTGCATATTTTTACCATAACCTACACCCAACGTAGTCGTTGTAGGTATAGTTATTCCCGTATCTTCTTTGCCTTGTGCCGCTAAATTTACTTCGTCTACAAAACGTTCTTGAGTAGGAGTTCCAATAAAAGAACCAATACGCTGTGTATTTCTTGCCGTAAGATTGGCTTGAGTATTTACCCGTACAGATGTAAATAAAGTGTGACTCTCATCAATTGCAGGAGAATAACTAAGTGCATAATTAAAATCTACACCGTTTATTCTAGAGACTCTCTCATCTTTAGAACCCAACAACACACCTTCGTTACTTTGCACTTTAAGCGTTTCAATTCTTCCAAAATTATAATTTGCCGTAACACCAAAGCTAAAATCTTTGGCAAACTCATATCCAACGGACATGTAAACCTTGTTTACACCACCGTCTCCAGAGTATTGGTTTATTTCTCTAGAACCTTCGGTTCCTACTAAACTTTCAAAATTATATCCTACAGAAGAATATGGCAGAATACCAAAACCTATCCCTAGACCTTTTTTGATGCTTAAACCTATAGAAAGATAATCTAAGTTGGTAACCGCAGTAGTTTGACTCTCTGTATAACTTTTTAAACTAGTTTGTTTATAAGACAGACCAGCAGTATACGTGGTTATACCAAAATCATCACGACCTTGAATTCCCAATCCACCGTAAGCAGCTGGATTTTTTAGGTTGACATGAATACTATCGGCATACATTCCTATCCCACCCATCATTTGGTTTTCCGCAGTAGAACCGCTTCTTAACTCTCCTAAACCAAAATATGAATATGGGGAAACTGAACCATCTTGAGCGTACATACCCGTTGCAAAAAGGCAAATTATGGCAAAAACTATTTTTCTGATCATTAGCGTTTGTTGTATTCCAACAGATAATTTAATCCTACTAGGAGAAATTTGGAGTCCGCAAATATGGTATTTTTTAACCGTTTAGACAAAAATAGCATGTCACCACCTGTTAAAATAACTGTTAAATCTGCAAAACGAGATTTGTATTGGTCTATTACACCATCTATTTCTTGACATATGCCGTTAACTACGCCACTATGAATACTGGTTTCGGTAGAGTTTCCTATATAATCTATTAATTCTTTTGGCTTTAGTAATGGTAATTTTGAAGTTTGTTCGTGCAAAGCCTTATAACGCATATGCAAACCGGGTGAAATAGCTCCACCCAAATACTCTCCATAATCGTTTACTACATCATAAGTAACGCAAGTACCCGCATCAATCACCAAACTATTGCCTTTAGGATTATGATAAAATGCAGCTGTTGCCAAAGCAATCCTATCAACTCCCAAAGATTGTGGAGTTGCATATGAGTTCTTAAAAGGAGTTTTGCTTGAGGGTGTTAATTCGTGAACTTCGCAGAAAACAGTCAACACTGACATCACTTTTCGGTCCAAATTTCCAACCGAAGCTATGATTCCGCGTTTTATTTTGGGATAATGGTCACAAATTTCTTTTATTTCTCGAGCTACGTTTTGCACGTCTGAATTCTGCCGGAATATGAGGGTATCTCCCTCAAACACCGCTAGTTTCACACAAGTATTACCAGCATCAATTACTAAGTTCATAGATACAAAGATCAAAAAATGTTACTTAAAAAACATCTTTTTTTCGATTTTTGTTTGCATATCATAAATTTGAAATTATATTTGCACCCCGCAAACGGGCATGGTGCCTTAGCTCAGTTGGTAGAGCAATGGACTGAAAATCCATGTGTCCTGGTTCGATTATGGAGGCACCACAAAAAATCCTTACTCACGTAAGGATTTTTTTGTTTTTGGACTTATATTGCATAAAACAACTGTTTTGACCGCAATAGACACCAACACCCCTCTAGAAGAACTTCAGAATTATCTACAATCTAAAGAATGGCTAAATACGTCAGAAAAAATAACTGCTGTAGAAAAACCGGGTGACGGAAACATGAACGTGGTACTCCGCGTTATTACGGACCAACGGACTTTTATCTTAAAACAATCGCGTCCCTATGTTCAGAAGTATCAGCAGATCAAAGCCCCATTGGACCGGATTGCAGTAGAAAAAAAATTCTACCAAGCGGTTAGGGACAATGCCGTTCATGCGCATGTTCCAAAAATCATAGGATTTGATGCTGCCGAAAATCTATTGTTGCTAGAAGATTTGGGACATTGTGAAGACATGACCTACATCTATAAAAAACAGTGTATATCAAATAGGCAGTTAGACCGACTTATTTTTATTCTTGGCCTTATTCATCGAAAAGAAGCTCCTAGCAGCTTTCCCGAGAACATGGAAATGCGCCAACTTAACCACCAACACGTTTTTGAACTTCCTTTTTTAGAAGACAACGGTTTTCAACTAGACGACATACAATATGGCCTTCAAGAACTTTCACTTCAATTTAAAAAGGATAAGAAGATAAAAAAAGTAATAAAGAAGGTTGGAAAAAAATACTTGTCACCCGGAAACACTTTGCTACATGGCGATTATTACCCAGGCAGCTGGATGACGGAAGCTGATAATCTTTACATCATAGACCCTGAATTTGGTTTTGTAGGCTTTCCTGAATTTGACTTGGGAGTTATGGCTGCGCACATAATTATTGCCACAGGGAAGAAAGGCTATTTAAAACGTATTCATACCGCTTACCAAGGTGATGCCGATTTAAAATTGATGTCCCAAGTGGCAGGTATTGAGATTATGAGACGACTAATTGGGCTTGCGCAATTACCTCTAGAAAAATCCTTGAAAGAAAAAAGCAAACTTTTAAAAAAAGCGCGCAAACTTATTTTGGCTTCATGAAACGGTTAATAGGCTTCTTTCTAATTCTCTTATCCATTGGTTGCAAAGAGAATACCCCCTCAATAAATATACCCACACCAAAGAAAACTACATATACCTCAGACACCTTAAGCCTTTCTGAAGAAGTTTATTATAACAAGGTTCTGGGCGCACTTGTAGGTTCTGCCATTGGCGATGCCATGGGCGCTTCTACAGAAATGTGGTCCCGAAAGGACATTCAACTTAAATACGGATATATTACAACATTGACCCCTGCCGTTCGTCAACAATCTCCTGAAGGCACTTGGGACCATAACCTAATTGCTGGGGCTACCACTGATGATACCCGCTGGAAATTTGCCATGGTAAAGTACCTATCCCAAAACAAGGAGACCTCAACGCCTCTAACTTTGCCAAGTTTATCACCGATTACTATGGGTCGCTCACAAAGACTATAAGTGATAACGGTTCCGTGCCCGACACCGATTTCTTAGACACTCAAATTGAGAAAATAGACTGGATCAAAGAATGGGCCCGTGTAAGTATGGCCTATCAAAAAGATTCTGATACTTACCTAAAAGCCATGAATCGCTTTTACGGCGGCGAAATGTCCTGTGCAGGGCAATTATACACGCCTATGCTAGGATTGGTCAGCAATACCCCTGAAAGTGCCTACAAACTTGCTTACGAGCACACTTTGTTCGACTTGGGATATGCTAAAGATATTTCGGCTTTGGTTTCAGCTATGACGCATATGGCGCTTCGCACCACAAACATGGATTCTATTATTAACACTGCAACTTTTGTAGACCCACTGGGATATCAAGATAGCAGGTTGGTCGGCCGCATTTCATATGACATGGCAGATGCTTCCGTAAAAAAAATACTCGCATTAAAGCAACTCGCCTTAACTGATACCTTAACGGCTCAAGACAGCATTATTTTTGAAGTTCCCAAAGAATTTCAAGGAAAACAAAAAGACTGGACCCGTCAAGAAATGGCTTATCAATTTTTAGAAGAGCATGAAAAAGCTATTCCCTTTCACTCTGGGGAAATCTGGCAAATTCTGATTACCGCACTGCAGTATGGCGAAGGCGATTTTGAACAAACCATGCAGTTTATAGTGAACTACGGTCGTGACAATGACACAGTTGCAGCGGTAGCAGGTATGATATTAGGCGCTAAAGACGGTTATTCCAATCTTCCCTTGGCACTGCGCACCCAAGCTTTGAAAGTAAACAAAGAAAACATGGGTATTGATCTTGAGGCACTAGCGCGCGAAATAGTTGAAAAAAAGTACATAGACTTTGAACTCCCTTAGCCTTTACTTAACAAAGCTCAGATCATTTTAATAGTATATTTGTTATTGTACTACAAGTTAAATTCTCATGAAAACCATATTAAGCACCCTTATATTTTTTTTGATAGCTTCTACTTCTTTTTCTCAAAACAAGATAGATAAGACCCTAAGAAAACTCAACAAAGAGTCAGTTGATTACATTCACGTTGAAACACTTGAAAAGACCGAAAGCCCTATTTTGCTGGATGCCCGTGAGAAAAAGGAATATGATGTTAGCCACTTAGAAAATGCTATTTGGGTAGGCTATGACACCTTTCAATTGGATTCTGTTCTACAAAAAGTTCAAAATAAAAACAGTGAAATAGTCGTTTACTGTTCTATAGGCGTACGTTCTGAAAATATTGGAGAAGAATTAGAAGAGGCTGGCTATACCAATGTCAAAAATCTATATGGAGGTATTTTTGAATGGAAGAACGAAGGGCTTCCGGTATATGATTCTATAGGAAACACGACCGAAAAGGTACACGCCTTTAATAAACATTGGGGAAAACTACTTACTAGCGGAGAGAAAGTTTACGACAAATAAAACGTCTAATACTTTTTACAGAATTTCCTTTTCAATAAATCATAAATCAATAAAATCACTATCATTTGAGTATCATATCTCCGCAAGAAAAACAGAAAGATGCCGCTACGGTAAACTATACTAATGTGGCATCTAAGAACCTACTGCTCATCTTTACACGAAATCCGCAATTAGGTAAATGTAAAACTAGGTTAGCAGCTACCGTTGGTAACGAAGTAGCTTTGGATATCTATAAATTTTTACTTGACCATACTGTAAACATCACAGAAAATCTAAATGCCGCTAAACAAGTTTGGTATTCAGAGGAGATTTGGAAAGATGACATTTGGAGTTCAAGCATATTTGACAAGAGACTTCAGCATGGCCCGGATTTAGGTGTTCGCATGGCAAAAGCTTTTCAAGACGGGTTTGCTTCAGGATTTGAACGAATTATTGTGATAGGTAGTGATATGTACGACCTAGACCAAAATGACCTACAAAACGCTTTTTCGGAATTAAAGAAAAACAATTTTGTTGTAGGACCCGCGGAAGACGGGGGCTATTACCTTTTAGGAATGAATAGTTTTAAATCAGAACTCTTTTCTAATAAAGATTGGGGTAATGACACTGTTCTAACCAACACATTAGAAGATTTAAAAAACGAAAAACATCATATTTTAGAGGAACGAAACGATGTGGATATCTACGAAGATATTAAAGACATTAAAGCTTTTGAGCCTTATTTAAAACATATTAAAGCATGATAAGAAAACAATTGAACGAATCCGTAGCCTACTTGCAAAGTAAAGGGTTTGATAATCCTGAAATTGGTATTGTACTTGGCACTGGCCTAGGCAAACTGGCCGATCAGATAGAAGACGCTATTGAAGCACACTACAACCATATTCCGTTCTTTCCGCTAGCAACCGTAGAATTTCACTCCGGAATGCTTATTTACGGGACTTTAGAAGGCAAAAAGACTGTAGTTATGCAAGGGCGTTTTCATCTATATGAAGGTTATGACTTTATGGATATTACCTACCCTATTCGCGTAATGCATGAATTAGGCATTAAAAAATTATTTATTTCGAACGCTGCCGGCGCCATTAATTTAGATTACAAGGAAAGTGATTTAATGCTAATTGAAGACCACATTAACCTTCAGGGCGGATCCCCGTTAGCATTTAAAGGTGTTGGCCAATTTGGCTCACGTTTCACGGATATGTCAGAACCCTACGATGTACCCATGCGCAAAGCTTTGACAAACATTGCCGAAAAAGAAAATATAACCTTACACAAAGGAGTATACGCCTCTGTTGTGGGTCCGCAACTAGAAACTAAGGCAGAATACCGCATGCTTAAAATAATTGGCGCAGATGCAGTTGGAATGAGCACAGTGCCAGAAGTTATTGTAGCAAACCACCTGAATCTGCCAATTATAGCCGTTTCGGTTATTACAGATGAATGTAATCCAGACAATTTAAAACCAGCTGACATACAACAAATTCTTAAAACCGCAGAAGCAGCAGAACCAAAAATGGTAAAGCTATTTAGAGAATTAATAAAGACGCTATAGGGCAAATAATTTAGGTCTCAAGCAAAATTGCTAGAACCTTCAATGTAAGTTTTTGCAGGTAAGCACTACTTATCATTAGAAATTACACGCTATGCAATTTAAACTAATGGCTCAAATGACAGTTCTATCTATTTTTTCTTTAGCTGGCCTTTTTTCTTTTTTTGGAGGAAAAGAAATGCCGCAACATGAATTCTCAGGCACTTCCCAAAGCGAGGTTTTAGACCACACTGCTCAACTCCCTTTTAAAAAAATACGTAGACAATACGGGTAATGTAGATTATAAAGGTTTCAATAATGACCATAAGCAGCACTTACCTCATATTTAGAGTATTTGGGAAACACAAGTCCGTCAGATATATGGTCTAAAGAAGAAGCTCTAGCCTATTATATTAATCTTTACAATGCTGCAACGGTACAGTTAATTTTAAACAACTACCCTACTAAAAGCATTAAAGACATTAAAGACCCCTGGGGCAAAGAATGGGTGAGAATTGGTAGCGAAACATTTTCTTTAGGAGATATAGAGCACAAAATTCTTCGTAAAATGAATGAGCCTCGCATTCATTTTGCCATAAACTGCGCATCTTTCTCCTGTCCGAAGCTATTGAACGAAGCCTATACTTCCGAAAAAATTGAAGACCAATTGCAACAAGCCTCGGAAGACTTTGTAAACGACCCTACCCGAAATATTATTTCCAAAGAAAAATTACAGCTTTCCAACATTTTTAAATGGTATAAGAAAGATTTCACGGAAAACGGCAGCCTTATAGACTATATCAAAACCTACAGCCAAAAGGACATAGACCCGAAGGCCGACATTAAATATGTTACATACGACTGGAGTTTGAATGAAAAAAAATAGACTCCAAATAAGTATTGTTATTCCGGTATTGAATGAGGCGAAAGGTATTGCCCAAACAATCAATTATCTAACCGCGAACAGCTCCCCAGAAAACATCAAAGAAATATTGATTGTAGACGGTGGAAGTGCAGATAACACTGCGGCTATAGCAGAACATCATGGCGCAAGAGTTATACATTCTGCAAAAGGCAGGGCAAAACAACTGAATTATGGAGCCAAAAATGCGAAGGGAGCTATTCTTTATTTTTTACATGCAGATACCTTGCCTCCTCATAATTTTGACCAATCTGTGATAGACGCTATAGAAGACGGTTTTGAAACTGGTTGTTTTCAAATGAAATTTGACAGTAACAGTATCTTCCTAAGCTTTTTTGCTTGGTTTACGCGGGTAAATCATCAAATATGTAGAGGAGGCGATCAATCTTTGTTCATTACAAAAGAACTCTTTAATAGCTCAGGTGGTTTTAATGAAGCTTATGTGGTCTATGAAGACAATGAATTTATTGGTAGATTATATAAAAGTACGTTCTTTAAAATCTTACCGCGCCACGTAAAGACATCAGCAAGAAGGTATCAAGAAAGAGGTATGGTAAAACTGCAATATCACTTTGGAATAATGCATTTAAAAAATTACTTAGGTGCTGGTCCAGACCAACTGTACGATTATTACAAGCGGAAGATTTCAGTTTAACGAATAGGCCCTATTTCTC
Organism: Zobellia laminariae; assembly: GCF_030553095.1. Lineage (GTDB taxonomy): Bacteria > Bacteroidota > Bacteroidia > Flavobacteriales > Flavobacteriaceae > Zobellia > Zobellia laminariae. The sequence goes on from NZ_CP130738.1 coordinate 1,214,972, forward strand.
CTAATTTATGGTCCAGCAGTACCCCTTCGCTAATCCATTTTGCTAAAGCTTGTCGGTTTTCTGGCTCAAGAATACGCCTTTGATCTTTCTTATTTTTAATATTCCCCACTTCAATAAAAGTCATTGCTGGGTGTGTCTTTTTTACAAGATACAAAGAAGTCCTATCTTCAAAAGTTCCTGAATATGTCCGGTTAGGTTGGTACTTTTTGTATTTCTTTTGGAAGGTTTTATGTATGCTTTCGGCCAGTTTCTTACCGTTTCTACTCTTCTCATGATGATAGAAAAACACATCTATATTCTGCCCCACACTACGGCTGTCTATATGAGTAACAATTAGGCGTTGGAACTTACCTCTATTTTTCTTGTATAAACTATTTACAATATCTACACGTTGCCTTAAACGTGCTACCTGATTTAAAGGAATGGTTTTATTAGGATAGGCAACCTCGTCATGATCAATCTCCAAGATACGCTCATCCCTAATTCCGTCATTCTCATCTCTAATTATAATGTACACTTCTGCTCCATGAGCTAATAGCTCTCTGGCCAGACGTAATGTAATATCATAAGCATACTCGTCTTCCGCAATAGATTTACCTCCATATGTAGCCATGGCACCAGGATCTGGACCACCATGTCCGGAAACCAAATAATAGACCGCTCCTTTCAATAATTTACTCTTTGGAAGGACTGTTTCATAATCTTTACCAAAAATAGGATAGACCTTCCCTTCTATTTTTTTAATTTCTTTGGTTTTACTTTGGATAGAGTCCACAATAGCTACCGTATCAAGGTCTGCAGATGGAATGCGGTAAGTTCTACCTGCATACAGGTGAATGCTATCTCGTAGATTTTCAATATTCAATGAAATAAAATCATCATAATGATCATAAGGATTTACACCTTGTTTTCTCAATAAAGAAAGTATACCATCACCTTTTTGGGCAACAACAGTCTTTATCGTATCCTGCGAAAAGGACAATACAGTGAAACCCATAAAAAAAACTAAAAGGCCTAGCACCTTAAAACGATAAGAAAAACTATAATTCATTAATCAACTTTATCAAAAACCATCATACATCTACTCCTACGGTAAACCGCCTAATTCCAGAAAATCAAAAACAATGCCTAAAATTATTTGAATCCGATGCAAAATTAAAGAACCAAACATTAAAACTACGAGACCTTGAATAATTTAGTTAACGATTTCTTCAACAGTCTATATTTTATCGACTTTTAAGTAAACCGACTTTGGCGATAGCTTTTGGGAGATTGCCCTATATGTCTTTTGAAATATTTTACAAAGTAAGAAGCATCTTCGAACCCCAACCGAAAAGCGATTTCGTTAATCTGCAAAGTAGTAAACCTTACCAGACGCTTAGCCTCCAGTACGGTCCTTTGGGCGATAATCTGAGATGGAGATTTCCCTACGATTGCATTTGTAAGTGTAGATAATGTTTTGGGGGATACGTTCATAAAATTGGCATACTCACCAACCGAAAGCCCTTCTTTAAAATGCAATTCTACCAGCTCCTTGAATTCAAAAAACTGCCTTTCATAAAGGCTATTGAGTTGAATAGGCTTACTAGCATCACTTTGATGAACGCGCTCCAATTGAATTAAAAAAGCTTTCAACAAAAACCGTATGATATCTTCATAACCAAAACGATCACGTTGTTGCAATTCATTTTGAATCAAAGAAATATAAGTAGATGCCACGGTTGCACTATTTTCATCAATGGTATAACAAGGCTTTTCCAACATATGAAATATGTTGAATTTCAAAAACATATCAATATCTGTATGCTTAAAAAACTTTCATTAAAATGAATAAGCCAACCTTGAACCTCTTCATTTTCATCAAAAGCGTGCACTTGGTCCTTGGTAACAAACAGGACTGTATTTTTCTTTACATCGTACTTCTTAAAGTCTACGGCATGCGTGCCGCCTTCATTAAAGAACCATATAATTTGATAATAACTATGGGAATGGGGCACTGCAGCTAAATCCCCACTTTTTTTTCTGTAGGCATTTAGGTCGTACAGTTCAAACTGAAGCTTTCTAGGATGCTCCTTATGCAAATGGTACTGTTCAATTTTGGTCTTCGAATTTTGCATTCGCTTAGCTTGGGACTATTTTATAATCTCTTGGTCGCAAAAAAAATAGCTCACTAACGCATCAACCTAGAAATTTTTTGACTGTATTGATTCCGCTGTAAATGGCGCCATCCATATACCCGCCATGAATTGGTGATGTCTCTGCCCCTGAGAACCGCAACTTACCGCTCATAAAACTTTTGGCAAATACCGGATTTCCATAAGACGGACTCATATAAATAGACTTAATAGTTTCGCAAGAAGTATGCTTGTCTTGAGACCAATCTTTTTCTTCGTAAGTAAGATAATCTAAAACCTCAGCTCCAAGATATTTAGATAAATAATCTAAAATACGTTGTTTTCTATTTTCTTCAGACACGTCCCTAAGCCCTTCATTTACAAATCCCATAAGTGCAAAATGTGAGTTTTCGGCATCATTATGATCGTACAACTCCGTTAAGGCACCTACTTGCCCAATGAGCATACCCGAAAAATTCTTAGCCCTCCAAAAAGGGGTCTTGAACGTCAAGCCCACTTTAATGGCATTGCTCATCCATGTGTGGGTCTTTTTCATTGTTTCATTTACCTCGGGAGGCAATTCTGGAGAAAAAGAAATGCGCGTAGCTATTAAAGGTGGAATGGTCACAATAACCTTTTTTGCAAAAAACGTTTCTTTATCGGTCTCTACCTTTACTCCATTTTCAGTCTCATGAATACCGATAACATTGGTATTCAATTTTATTTTTTCGGATAAAGGTTTGGCCAAAGCATGAATCAAAGCTTGAGAATTTCCCTTCATACGATAGGCAGATGGTGTATCTGGATCGTTCTCAAAATAATGCTCAGGAGCCATGGTGCTATAGACCAAAACACTCTTCCCTTCATTATATTGATGATATTTCTCAACACCAAGTGCATCCAAAAGTGCTATAATCTCTTCATGATGGTTCTGAAACCAAGTAGCACCAAAATCAATGCCGTTTCGGGTAACAATACGCCCACCAACTCGGTCACGGGATTCGAGTATCTTAAAATCGGTTATTCCACTTTTGTTTAAATAATACGCGGAAGTAAGCCCAGATAATCCGGCTCCTATAATGATATATTCTGAGATTTTTTCTGTCATAATTAGAATATGAAATTACATGATTTGAAGCAATAAAACGCAATTCAGAAATGCAAGCATTTTGAACTGCGTTAAAACTTAATAAGTATAAGCTATTAATTTCTTCCTGACATTACACCACCATCCGTATCCCAAATGGCACCTGTTACCCAAGAAGCTTTATCGGATAGTAAAAAAGAGATGGTATTTGCTACGTCTTCCGGTTTTCCGTATCGCCCAATAGGATGAAAACTATGCAAACCTTGTAAAGCCTTATGCGCCTCTTCCTTTCCTCCAAAAACACCATCATAAACAGGAGTTTCAACCACTGCAGGAGACACGGCATTAACCCTAATGTTTGAATCCGCCAACTCCATGGCCAAATGTTGCGTTAATGAATGTAACCCTGCCTTTTGCATAGAATATGCAGAAGATGGCGTAACTTTTACTGCTTGTTTGGCCCACATAGAACCAACATTAACAATTGAACCGCCACCTGTAGCCGCCATCTTTTTAGCTACAGTTTGAGTTATAAAGAAGAACCCTCTGTTTAAATCCATATATGAATCATAATCTGCCTCACTATGGTCTAAAAAAGGTTTTGGACCAAAAATTCCCGAAGCATTTACCAAATAGTCCAGATTATCCCAACTATCAATTTTATTATTCAACTCCTTTAATTGCTTCGCGCTTGTAATATCTACTTTATGAGTTACTAAGTTACCCGTTGTTTCTTTTTCAAAAACTCCAAGTTTATCTTGGTTTGTACCAACAACATGAACTTCTACGCCTTCATTCAAAAGGTTCTGAGCCGTTGCTTTTCCAATCCCACTACTGCCACCTATTATCAATGCTCTTTTCATTGTATTATATTTTTTAGAGTTTTGTTGGAACAAAGGTATTTTGGTTCTATGGTCCAGAACGGGACAATAGAGAGAATCCATGGCAATTTTCGGAAACATATGATGCAACTGTTTACTTTTCAAATATCTTTAACCTAATGAATTCAGGAAATCCACATAAGAGATTATTAGACCATATTGTTTATACCGTTAGTGATTTAGACTCTGCAGTTATTGCTCTGGAGAAGAAATTAGGTGTTAAGGCTATTTTTGGAGGATACCATCCTACACAAGGCACCAAAAATGCCTTAATAAACTTAGACAACGGTACCTATCTTGAACTTTTGGCAGCCGATGAGGCCAATAAAAATATAGCACCCCCAAGATGGATGGGTGTAGATATACTTACCCATGACCAAATAACACGTTGGGCATTAAAATCTAACGAGCTTACAAAAGATGCCATTATAGTAAAACAATACCTCCCAGAAATGGGGAGTATTACAGGCGGAAGTCGCAATACGGCAAATGGAGCACTATTAAAATGGGAACTTATATTACCCTTGCCCACACCAGAAACAGAGCTTGTTCCTTTTATGGTAGACTGGAGCCAGACAGAAACGCACCCACATGATGCTTTACCTAATATGGATTGCAAATTGATTGAGCTGTATGGCACACACCCGAATCCCGACATAGTTTATAACACGTTCAACAAATTGGGCGTGCAGCTAAGAATAGAACCTAACGAAAAAATTAGTCTAAAGGCTATTATACAAAGCCCAAAAGGGGTTGTAGAAATTTAAACACTTATGAAAATCAGCTATTATCTTATCACCCTATTAGTACTCCTAGGATTATCTTCTTGCAAGTCAAAAGAAAAGGAGAAAATAGTAGAAAAACCTATTCTTAAAATAACACAGTCTATTGATAAGACTACGCAAAGAGAAGAACCGGACGAAGCAGAAACTTTAGTTCAGCAGGCAATTACCGCACATGGTGGAGATCGTTATAACAAGGCCCATTACGGTTTTACCTTTCGCGACAAAGATTATACCTTTCAAAATGATGGTAATAAATATATCTACACCGCATCAATGAAGGAAAAAGGTAATCAAGTCATTGACCTACTTGACAATGGTAAATTATTACGTAAAGTAAACGGCAAACCTGTCTCCCTGTCTCCAAAGGATAACGCCAAGTATACCGAAGCCTTAAACTCTGTTATTTATTTTGCCACTTTACCGCATAAATTAAATGATAAGGCGGTAAACAAAACCTATATCGAGCACACTACGATCAAAGGCGAAGATTACAAAGCCATAGAGGTGACTTTTGACCAAAAAGGTGGAGGCACCGATCATGATGATGTGTTTATGTATTGGATCAACACAAAATCTAAAACCATAGATTATTTAGCTTACAAATACGAAACAAATGATGGTGGCGTACGCTTAAGGAGTTCCTATAATCGTAGGACCGTAGATGGCATTATATTTCAAGATTACATTAACTACAAAGCACCTATTGGTACAACGCTAACAGACCTACCTTCTTTATTAGAAAAAGGAAAACTGGAAGAGCTTTCTAGAATAGAAACAGAGAACGTTGTAAATTTGGCTAAATAAAACAGAAATTATGGCTGTCCTTGAAGTTATAAAAATGGGTAATCCTTTATTAAGAAAGGTATCCGATGCGGTTACACCGGACGAAATACTATCAGCCGATTTTCAACAATTTGTAGCCGACCTGATTGAAACCATGCGAGAAGAAAGTGGTGCAGGCATCGCTGCCATTCAAGTAGGCGTGCTCAAAAGGGTATTTACCATGGAAATGAAACAGAACGACCGCTATCCGGATAAAGGTTCTTTTGCGCTCACAACGGTCATAAACCCAGAAATAGAACCCTTAGGATCCGAAAAAGTTGAAGGATGGGAAGGATGCCTGTCCATACCCGGAATTCGAGGTAGGCTGAAACGCTACAAAAAGATTAAACTAAGCGGGTTTGATATAAAAGGAGAAAGATTTGAAAGAGTTCTTGATGATTTCTCGGCTATAGTTGCCCAACATGAACTAGATCACCTCAACGGAATTTTGTTAATTGACCGTATGCCAAATATGGAAACCCTAACCTTCCAAGAAGAGTATGACACCTACTGGAACGTTTGATTAAAAATATTGACCAATACCAAAAACTAGTCCTCTAGAGGCATCTTTGGTGATACCGTACCCATAGTCTATTCTAAAAATAGCATTAAAGATACGTTTGTGCATAAATCTCAACCCCACTCCAGGGTAAATACGAATGTTCTGTTTATCCGAAAAATCACTAAAACTGCCTCCTGGATTACGCCAAGAACCACCGTCAATAAAGACATTACTCTGTAACACAAACCAGTTTTTCTCAATAAGGGTATGACGGTATTCCGTATTAAAAACAATAGCCCCCGTACCTCTATCAATAGTATTCCCTACGCCTCGTATGTTTAAATTATTATCAACAGTAAAAGGGGCAAAAGGAGTATTTACATTACTTGCCAACCCCACCCGAAGCCTGTTTGTCCAATTGCCCTTATCCCCAACGCGTTTAAAGTAAACAAAGTCATTAAAGCCAATTAAAAATTCCGGCAAATTCTCATTAGTACTACCCACATATTGAAAATTCAGAGTGCTTCTGAAGCCATCCAGAAAATAGAAATAGTACTTGATATTTTCATAATTATAAATTAATTTGATGAGATGCTTGTCCACTTTTAAAGCCCTTGGCACATTGTCATTTGTAGCACCGGATAAGTATCTGTAATCTTCTGTAAAAAGACTGCCTCCAAATTCTATTCGGTTTTTGAAGTTGAATTCATGTAAACCCATAACCTCAAAACCATGATTGTTATATCTATAATCTGCTGTAGTACCATCAAAAAAAACAGGTTCTTGGGTCGTAAAATCGTTATAGCTAAAAGATAAGCCCGTAGTTCTACTGAACAGATGAGGGGCTCTCACCGCTACCCCGAACGAATTGAAGACATCATATTGATAGAAACCTCCAATATTTATATCCCTACCCAAAAAATTGAACTCTTGTAAGCCTACCCTAAAAGCAAAAGCATCGTTTGAAGATGAAAAAAGATTGGCAAAAGGAATTAAAGTGAAGTTCTCCTCTACGTTATAGAATACGCTATGCTCATTAGTATCTGACGAAAAAACCTGATAATAGGCATGTGATACTGACGGAAGCCTTTGTAAACGGGCAATATCCTGTTCCAAAAGAACGGAATCTAGCAACATACCTATGGTTCTAAGGTGACTAGTTTTTTTAGGAAGGAAGTCTTTGTACGTTTAGCTCCCTGAATTTCTACATTTAGCACCGTCCCTTTTTGCGCCTGCAAGAACACCCCATTTAATATTATAATAAACAGAAGTATTCTTCCAATCATACTTTAAGCTAAGGAACTGTAGATATAATGTATACTCATTAAAATTCTATTTCAGAAAAAAGATTCACCCAGTTATCTTCACTAACCCCCATTAAAGTGAAATTATGCTTTTCTTCTATTTTTAATGCAAGAGGGTTCCCTTTTGTAATATTCAGGACCACGTTTTTAAGGTCGTAATATTGGAAACTATTCTCGTAGGTATACGTTCCAGAAATCAGGTTATCTGCAGCATCAGATACCACTTGAAAATAGATTTTAGTATCTGTATATTCTCCATCCTCCCAAGAGAACAATGGCATACCGGTTTGCAGTGAATCAACCTTAACATTCTCTGGGGCATACTCCGTAGGTTTGGTAATATGTTTCAACCTAATTGGGTTTGATAGATGTGTTTTTCCTGCTTCTTCAAAACTAACAATGACCCATTTTTCTTTGGAAACTGCTACTTCAAATTTCCTTAGATATCCATTAAAAACATCAAAAGACGCAATATCTAAACGATAATATTGATTGTAATCATTCTTGGAGACATTAAGATCTTCGGTTTCATAATACCTAATGTTAGACGCTCCGTCTCTTGGATAGAAAAACACACTCACCAAATCATCGTTTTCATTACTGGCCGCACAGGCAATAACATTATCTACTACAGACGTCTTGTTCATTAAAGCATCCTTCAGGGTAACATCCTTGGTTTTCTAGATCGGATGAGCAGCTCACCGTTAAAAGGAATAGAATAAAAAAAATACCTGAACGCATATCAATGATTTTTATAAACTTCTTTTATTATTTCTTGTGCCGGTTTATTTTGTGGCGTAAACCTATTGTCTGCTTCCCACCAGATTTCTTATAATCTATGAACCACTTCCACACATAACCGCCGGCAAACCAATCTTCATCCCAAAACTCTGCGAAAATGGCTTTTTTAGCATTTACCTGAGCAACTAGATTTACCTGATCCTCATTTCTATCTACCAACCAAGGCTTATGAGCCGTATAATCCATACTTCTATAGCCAAATTCCGTAAACACAACAGGACGACCTGTTTTTTCCGAAAGCGCAGCGATATCTCCTTTCCACCGTTGCCATCCTTCCCGTAGTTGTTCTACCGAAGGTGTCTTTTCTTCCGACAGCGGAAAATACGCATCAATTCCTATATAATCCAAATCTTCCCAAAAAGGAACACGAGAATATTCGTCCCAATTGGCCGCATAGGTAAGTTTTCCATCATAAATAGTTCTGATTTCTGCAGTTAACGCATGCCAATATTCTGATCTATTAATTACAAATTTCTCAAGTTCGGTACCAATACAAAATATTTCGGATTGGGTCTCTTGGGCCATTTTAGCATTGGCCAAAATAAATTTGGAGTAGGAAACCTCAAGTTTTTTCCAATCCTCTTCGGAATTCATGTGCAAAGTACCAGTAAATTCTCCCCGCCAAATCCAAATTTGCGGCTTTACCATAGTCCTGATATTATTTTTATGAAGCAGGCCAATGTACTGCATTGCTCCCTTATTGGTTTCCCCAAACCATTGGCGTTCCGTATTAAAAACTATTTCAGGAGAAGCCACATCACGAATAAAGCCAAATGGCATTACTGCCGCGTGGTTTGCATTGACTTCTTTTACGCCATCTATATGTTCTTGAAGCACCTCATTTCTTGAGGCTACAAAGCTTACACCATTAATTTTTTTCTTATCCTGACTTGAACAGGAAAACTGAAGTAGACACAAAAAAAGGAGTCCTAATCTACGCATGTATCGTTATTAAGACCCCTAAAATACAGTATTTATGATTACCTCTTAAAAAATTGCCCGTAAACCCAAATTAAAGGTTTGCCCAAGACCGGTATTGCTTCCTCTTACGAAATTGGTGTATAATGCCTCTAAGTTTAATGCATTGGTTAACTGGTATTTTGCACCACCGCCTAACGCAGTAAAGTTCTGGGCAAAATCATTACCCAAATCTAAACGCTGGGAATGTTGCGCCAAAGCTAAAATGGTAAATTTAGAGCTAGGAAAATAACTTAAAAACACACCTGGCGTTAAGTTCAAACTGTTGTTAGCAAAGCTTTCTTCCTTATCACCAAAACTTAACTCAGAATTTAACTCACTGAACAACTGCCATTTATTTATGAAATGTATAATCATAGAAAAATCGGTTTTGCCAGATGTATCCTTTTTGGTCCAAGAATACTCCATACTCCGTTTCATTATCTACCAATGGGATAAAGAAAGAACTCTGAATAGAAAAATTACTTATGGACCTAAACGGTACGAACTTCACGGATGGCGCTATAGAAGTTAGGCCTGAACGTGCAGTACTACCTTCTCCATCAAACTTAAACACATCTAGGGCATCTCTATCTCCAATTACATTTGACCGGAATTCAAAAATAGCTCCTATATTCCACCTTTTATCTTCACCAACACCGGTATAAGCTTCTAAAGTAGAAGTAAAGAATGTCTGCCTAGGCTCCTTACCATCGCTAAACGTACTTTCAGTTTGTGTATACAGGTTATTAAACCATTTTATATCTATTTGCCCTTTTCCAATTAACTTAGAAGGTGTGTATTGTTGAATATTACTCTGAGTTGTATTGTCTTGATCATCCGCATCTTCTTGTGCAAACACTATAGTACTGGCCAAAAGAAGGCCCGAAAGAAATAAATTTCTTTTTATTGATTTCATAAGTTTCAGTTTAAAAGTTAGGGCTGGTTGTTATTTTATTTCGTTCAAGGTCCAGTCATATGGATAATAAGAAACCTTAGTCCGTTCAGGAAGTTGTTCTGTTTTGTACTTATTTATAAAGTCCACCAAGCTTTGTCCCTTTTGAGTAAAATCACCTTTATACCACTCAAAAATCTGAGAGATTTTTACCTTATTCTTATTCAATTGAATAAACTGAGGGTTATTTAAAGCCATTTTAGTCTGCTTTTCTAATTGAGCATCTAGAGTTTCGGGCTTATATGCTTCGCTTATTATAGGAGGACAGCCTAAACCACCACACACCAACACAAAGTGAAAACGAGCTTCCGATGGAAATTTGGCGCGTAATAATTTGTTTTCTATATCATTAAGAGTCGTGTTCTTTCCTCCTATTTCATATTTTTTCTTGTCAAAAAAACCACCGACATCTAATGGAGATTTTAGTGGATAATTTTCTACTACTCCTTTAATTACAAGAAGGTTGTAACTATTAATCCAGAACGCTTGGTACTCATTTGCGTTGGATTCTGTTACGTTTATTTTTTTTGCAGCATCAAGTAGGTTGTCTAAATCTGATACATTTCCTTTAACTGCTGAATAATTAACACGACCATCTGTTACATTAGTCTTAAAGAAGGTGTCTGCCTTTGCAAAAAATTCAGCTGTATCTTGTCCAAAAGTAGCTGATATAGTGGCCATTGAAAGAAAAATAACCAAGATTGAAAATTTCATAATTTGATAGTTTTGTTGTTATGCTTGCCATTTCTGTCGAGACGATTTTAACATCCATACAAAAAAAGAGAATTATTTATTGATTATTTAAAATTTTCGCAATCAAGGCTTTACATGTTCGTTATCTCATCCAAAACCTTACATAAATCGCAAACATTTAAAATCGTTCTAAATTAAAAAAGCTCGTTAAGTTATTACCTTTAAGAACGACAGAACCCGCAACAACCCAATTAATTTATGGAGCATATCGTCATTATTGGTAACGGAATTTCAGGTGTAACTGCTGCAAGGCATATCCGAAAATTATCCGATAAAAAAATAACCATTATATCGGCAGAAACCGATTATTTCTTTTCCCGCACAGCCCTAATGTATGTCTACATGGGCCACATGAAATTTGAACACACACAACCTTATGAGAATTGGTTTTGGAAAAAAAACCGAATAGAACTGCTCAAAGGCTTTGTCACTGCTGTTGACCATGAAAAGAAAACACTAGTATTAGCGGAAGGGAAAGAATTAGCCTATGATAAGTTAATAATTGCGACAGGTTCAAAACCAAATAAATTTGGCTGGTAAGGACAAGATTTAAAAGGTGTGCAGGGTCTATATTCAAAACAAGACTTAGATAAAATAGAGGCCAATGCTCCCAATAAAGAAGTCTGTAACCGTGCAGTTATAGTTGGCGGTGGTCTTATTGGTATTGAACTGGCAGAGATGCTACGCTCACGTAAAATTCCCGTAACCTTCTTGGTTCGTGAAAATAGCTTTTGGAACGGCGTTCTTCCTTCTGGAGAATCCGAAATGATTAACGAACATATTCTAGAACATCACATCGATTTAAAACTGGAAACCAATCTAGTTGAAATTATAGCGGACGAGAATGGTAGAGCTAAAGCCATTACAACAGATAAGGGCGAAACTATAGAATGTAATGTGGTAGGCCTAACGGCTGGTGTAACCCCAAACATAGATTTTCTTAAAGATTCTGGTATTGAATTAGGGAGGGGCGTAAAAGTCAACCGATTTCTAGAAACCAATATAAAAGATATTTATGCCATAGGAGATTGTGCCGAACAGCACGAAGCCATTGGCAACAGAAGACCTATTGAAGCCGTCTGGTATACCGGACGTATGATGGGCGAAGCATTGTCACAAACTATTTGTGGTAAACCTAGACAGTATAGTCCTGGGCATTGGTTTAACTCCGCTAAATTTTTGGACATTGAATACCAAACTTACGGTTGGGTTTTTAGTGAAAGGTCAAAACAAGAACATGAAAGTCATTTTCATTGGCGTCATGCTTCCGAAAAAATCTGTATTACGGCATCCTACCATAAGGACTCCAAGAAATTCCTAGGCATCAACACCTTTGGCATTCGTATGCGCCATGAAATATTTGACCGTTGGCTCACCGAGGAACGAGATATTGACCATGTAATGCAGTATTTAAAAGATGCCAATTTTGACCCTGAATTCTATTCGCATTACGAAGAGGAAATCATATCAAAGTACAACTCGGTAATGCAAACCAACTTATCCGTACAGAAAAAAAGTTGGAAACGAATTTTTAGCAAAGCTTAACCATAAATAAAAAATGAAAGCAATAAAAAACTTAGGTCTAGTCATATTTTTAATAGGACTTGCCGTTTTTACTGCCGTTCCTGTACTAGGCACGTTCAGTTTGGACCAGAGCACCTTTGATGATATCGTAAAGGAGAAGAACATTAAAAGTGATGTTTTTATTCAATCTATAAATGAAAATGTAGTTGGCAAAGATTTCAATGGCATGCTAAGTCTATCGCCAACGATAAGCTCTGCTTTGGATGCGGCAAATAGCCAACATAAAAAAAACAAAGAATACAACAAGGTAATCTATACCAGTGGTCATGATATGGCTGCCTTAATAGGTAAAAAATCAGGAACTGGGTTTATATCGCAAAACAAAGGCCTTATGTGGTTTTTAAGTTTTGGTCTTGGTATAATTGGCGCATTAATGTTCATTTTACCCAATGTTATTTTACTGGGTAAAAAAGGGATTAAAAATGATGGCGTTTATCACGATAGCGCCACTAACAGAGGTTGGATAGCCTTATTAGTATTCATATTCTTAGTTTCATTTTATTTAATCCTATACTTCAGACCTGAGTTTGCCGTAAACTGGACATTTCTAGTAGACCCAATTAGCGAAAGTCTTAGTGGTAATCCTGCAGGGCATTGGTTTGTTTATGGTTTCATGTATTGTACGGTAATGACAGTAATGGCTGTACGGATGTACATAAAATACCGCCACAATGTTTACCAAGTAGTACGGACAACATCTGTTCTATTTTTTCAAATTGTCTTTGCTTTCTTGATTCCTGAAATGATGGTGCGTTTACAAATGCCATATTATGATTTCAAAAATGCGTTTCCTTTAGACTATGATTTCTTTTTTCAGTGGAATTTAAAAGAACTACTTAATAGCGGTGGCATTGGATTATTCATTCTAGTTTGGGGTGTTGTCCTAACTTTAGTTATCGTACCTGTAATGGTTTATTTCTTTGGAAAAAGATGGTATTGTTCTTGGGTTTGTGGCTGTGGAGGATTGGCAGAAACCTTAGGAGACCCTTATCGCCAGCATTCAAGCAAATCATTATTTTCTTGGAAAGTAGAACGTTGGTTGATACATGGTGTGCTACTCTTTGCTGTTGTTATGACCGGTATGACGCTGTATAGTTTCTTTACTGAATCTAGCACCATATTTGGCATTAAGACCCAGAGTGTACAAAATACCTATAGCTTACTAATTGGTGCAATCTTCGCAGGTGTTATTGGAACAGGGTTCTATCCTATTTTTGGTAACCGGGTGTGGTGTAGGTTTGGATGTCCATTAGCTGCTTACCTAGGTTTTGTACAGCGTTTTAAATCTCGTTTTAGAATTACTACCAACGGCGGACAATGTATTTCTTGTGGTAATTGTTCTACCTATTGCGAACAAGGTATTGATGTACGCGCTTACGCTCAAAAAGGAGAAAATATTGTACGATCCAGCTGTGTAGGCTGTGGTGTTTGTTCAGCAGTTTGCCCACGTGGTGTTCTAAAATTAGAAAATGGTCCAGAAGAAGGCCGTATCAACCCTACAGAAGTATTGTTAGGTAATGATGTTGATTTGATGGATTTAGTAAATAAAAAATAGTTGGCATAACCTTTGATTATATTGTCATACACTAAACCTTTACATTTTAGAAAAAAAAGTGTAAAGGTTTTTTTGTTAGTTCTCCTTTCAAAAACCGACAATTTAACTATACAATTCCAACAATGTTTTCGAAACTATTTTTAATGGTGTTATTTGTTCTTTCCGGGTTACAACCTAAGGAGAATTCCGTATACCATAAAGAATATTACCAAAGTGGAATTATTAAAGAAGAAGGTTGGTTAAAAAATGGCGTAAAGGCTAACTTTTGGAAATTCTACCACACCAATGGTAAAGTAGCCGAAAAAGGCTATTACAAAAACAACCAACGTGTATCTTATTGGTACTTTTACGATAGTTACGGCAAACCCTTACAAGAAGGTCATTACAAGGACGGAATGAAATCTAATTGGTGGTTATTCTATGACTCTATGGGAAAAGTTAGCCACAAATGCCAATTGAGTAACGGCAAAAAAAATGGGTACTGCCTAAAGTATGTGAACGAAGAATTGATATCTGCGGAGAAATATCAAAACGGCAAAAAAATTAAGGAATGGTTTAGTTTTAGTAGTTTTAGACGCGAAAACAACTTATCAGACCTTAAATAATGACACGTTCCCCTTTGCTTATCTTTTTACTTCTTTTTTCAATTTCCATATCGGCGCAAGTTGAGCTTAATTACCCTGATGTAAAGTATACCACTGAGAACATTAACGCCAGCTGGGTAAGTCACCCCGATATAAGCGGAGGTGAAGACCGAGTAATCTTATTTAGAAACACTTTTGATGTTGCTGATGTAAATCAAGATTTCATTATAAACATATCTGCGGACAACCACTATTTCCTTTACGTAAATGGAAAAATGGTAACTCACGGTCCACAATTAAGTGATATTAAGCACTGGAAGTTCGAAACCCTAAACCTTAAAAAATTCCTTCAAAATGGCAAGAACGTTATTGCCGTAAAAGTCATCAACTTTGGGAAGCGACGCTTCTACGGTCTTCAGTCCATTTTTACCAGTGTAATGGTAAACGGAGTAACAGAAAATGCAAAAACGCTGACTACCACTGGAAAAGGAGATACTTGGTTATGCTCATTGGATGACTCCTATAAAGCCATAGATGTTAACTGGCGTGGAGGCGGGCCAAAATCTATTGTAGGTGGCTTTTATGCCAACAACCCTACGGATTTTGTAGACATGAACAAATACCCTACGGATTGGGAACAACTGGGTTTTGATGATTCCA
Source organism: Zobellia laminariae (assembly GCF_030553095.1). GTDB lineage: Bacteria > Bacteroidota > Bacteroidia > Flavobacteriales > Flavobacteriaceae > Zobellia > Zobellia laminariae. The sequence continues at coordinate 1,230,316 of NZ_CP130738.1, forward strand.
ATTGGTCTAGAACCATGTTTTTTGAAGGTGCGAGCAGCATGGGGGGCTCAATGGCCTATTTACTTGAACCGCGCAACTTACCATTACTTACTTGGGAAAAAGAACCTATTGAAAGTACTGTACGAAGTTCTGAAACCACACTCCCCACTTTCCCTGCCTCAGGAAAGCTTGAGATTCCAAGTAACAAAATAGCAACCTTTCTAATAGACCAAAAATACGTTACCAATGGTTTCCCTGAACTTATTTTCAGTAAAGGAAAAAATGCCAGCATCAAAATAAAGTATGCAGAAAACCTATTTGATGAGAATGATGAAAAAGGAGATCGAGATGACATCAAAAATAAAAAGCTCTTAGGCTACTATGACAGTATTGTTTCTAACGGAAAAGACGCTCAAAAGTTTACTCCCAACTGGATGCGTACCTTCCGTTTTGTTGAGTTTGAAATAAAGACAAAAGAACAAGGATTGGTCTTAGATAGTTTTATCAATTATCGCTCAAGAACGAACATTGCTTCTTCGGCTAGTTTCACCTCTGACGATAAAATGTATAATGACATTTTTGATATCTGTAAAAGAACGGTAGACATCTGTACGCAAGATTATTTCTTAAGCGATGCCTATTATGAAACCATGCAGTATGTGGGTGATACTAAAATTCATGCGCTACTATGGCAAGCTATGAGCGGTAACCTAGACCATACTAAAAATGCCATTGAACAATTTCATCAATCGCGAGATGCAGAGGGCAATATTTTAGGAGCATACCCACTTAGGTCTACTTTTATTTACCCCACCTATTCTTTAGTTTGGGTAGATATGGTTTCTGATTACTACAACCTTACTGACGACAAATCTTTTATAGAGAAATATAAAGACGGTATCGTTCATACGTTAGCCGGTTTTGAAAAGAACATGAACGAATTGAACTTGGTGAATGAAACCAAATATAGATATTTTATAGATTGGTATTCAGGACCCAATGACGGTAAAGGAACAGCAACAAAAAACAATGGAAAAAATTCTGCCGTGGTAAGCCTTCATTATGTACATGCGCTACAAAACGCCGCAAAATTATTTGAAGTTATTGGCGATACCCCTACTGCTGAAAAATACCAAAACCGAGCAGATGCCATAAAAAAATCTGTATTTGACCTTTGCTATGATGCAAACAAACAGGTCTTTGCAGAACGTCCGGACAAAACTATTTATGACCAGCATACCAACATCATGGCCATTCTTACAGATGCTATTGATGAAGATCAACAGAAAGCACTTTTGACAAAAATTTTAAATGATAAAAATTTGTTACAAGCAACCTACTACTATCGTTTCTATTTATTTCAAGCAATAGAAAAAGTTGGCGCACCTGAACTTTTTGACTTGGCCCAGAAACCTTGGGAATCTATGATTAACGATCATATGACCACAACCTTAGAGCGTTTTGAAAGTAAAAAGAAACCAACACGCTCAGAAGTGCACCCATGGAGTGCCTCCCCAGCCTATTTTTATTTTAATTATTTAGCAGGAATAGAATCAGTTAAAAATAATTTTGAAGAAGTAAGAATTGCTCCCGTTTTTGGCAAGCTTCAATCTATGGATGGATTACTTCCTACTTCCAAAGGAAATATTGTTTTCAACTTAAAAAAATCAAAAACCAAGCTTTCAGCAGAGATAACAATCCCTAAGAAAATGAAGGGCGAACTGGTTTGGAACGGAAAACACATTCCCTTAAAACAAGGAAAAAATAATTATACTTTAAAATAAGCTTCACTAATGCCACAACCAGACATTAAAGTCATAATTCCTGCATACAATGAGGCAGATTCTATAGCTTCGGTAATCCGTGAAATTCCAAAATCGGTCTCCGAAATTATAGTAGTCAATAATAATTCATCTGATAAAACAGCTGAAAATGCTACAGCGGCAGGAGCTACTGTATTGACCGAGAGCAGAATGGGTTATGGCTACGCCTGTTTAATGGGAATGGACCATATTGCCAAACAATCCAAAGCACCCGATATTGTCGTATTTATTGACGGAGACTTTTCTGATTATCCGGAAGAACTTGATAAGATTGTAGCCCCAATACTAAATAAAGAAGTAGATTTTGTAATTGGAGCCCGTGTAAAGCGACTTAGAGAAGATGGTAGTATGACTCCACAGCAAATTTTTGGCAATTGGTTGGCTACTTTTTTAATGAAATTATTGTTCGGTGCAACATTTACCGATCTTGGTCCGTTTAGGGCTATATCATATGGTAAGTTGTTAGAACTCAACATGGAGGACAAAACTTACGGGTGGACGGTAGAGATGCAATTGAAGGCTTTAAAGAAAAAGTTGGCATATACCGAAGTACCAGTGCGTTACAAAAAAAGAATTGGAGTGTCCAAAGTATCCGGTACCGTAAAAGGTAGTATATTTGCGGGCATCAAAATATTAGGTTGGATTTTTAAATACAGCATAAAATAATATATGGGTTTAATCATTGCTTACATTATTATCGCAATCTATAGTGTAGCACTACTATTGATATTTTTTTATAGTCTAGCGCAACTGAACCTTTTGGTTAATTACCTAGGATATAAAAGACGCAACCAAATTGCTCCAAAATTTAATCTTCTAGATCCAAAAGAGATTCCTTACGTTACCATACAACTGCCTGTCTATAACGAAGAATATGTTATGGAGCGTTTGTTGGAAAACATTGCAAAAATAGAATATCCTAAGAGCAAACTTGAAATTCAGGTACTTGATGATTCTACGGATGATACGGTACATGAAACTGCTGCACGGGTAAAAGCATTACAAGAAACCGGTCTTGATATTCAACATATATGCCGTGAAAACCGCCAAGGTTTTAAAGCAGGAGCTTTAAAGGAAGGTCTAGAGATAGCAAAAGGTGAATTCATAGCTATTTTTGATGCTGATTTTTTACCTTCTAGCGATTGGTTAAAAAAGACTGTTCTTTATTTTAAAGATCCAGAAATTGGTGTTGTACAGACACGATGGGGTCATATTAACCGCGAGTATTCTACCTTAACACGTATTCAAGCTTTTGCTTTGGATGCTCATTTTACCCTTGAACAGGTAGGTAGAAATGCCAAGGGGCATTTCATTAATTTTAACGGTACTGCTGGTATTTGGCGTAAAGAGTGTATTATAGATGCCGGAAACTGGGAAGGAGACACCCTTACGGAAGACCTTGACCTTAGTTATCGAGCACAATTAAAGAACTGGAAATTCAAGTATCTTGAAGATGTTGAGACACCTGCAGAACTTCCTGTTGTTATTAGTGCGGCCCGTTCGCAACAATTTCGTTGGAATAAAGGTGGTGCTGAAAACTTTAGAAAAACGGTGGTCAACGTTGTTTCCGCTAAAAACATTTCATTCAAAACTAAATTTCATGGCGTAATGCACCTTTTGAACAGTTCTATGTTCTTATGTGTATTTCTGGTTGCCCTATTAAGCATTCCGGCCATGTATATTAAAGCTTTATATCCGCAGTTAGATATCGTATTTACGTTACTAAGCTTCTTTGTTTTAAGTACTATAATACTATTTGTCTGTTATTGGTTTACTTATAAAAGTATTCAGGGTAGTAGCTTTGATAATTTCATAGACTACATTAAATTGTTCTTTACTTTCTTTTCAGTGGCATTAGGTTTTTCATTACACAATTCTATTGCTGTTCTTGAAGGTCATATGGGCAAAAGAAGTGAGTTTGTGCGTACACCTAAATTCAATTTAAACAACCTTACAGACTCTTGGAAAGGCAATAAGTACCTTTAAGGAAATTGTCTCCCAACATGATTTTAGAGGCTATTCTTATGGTATATTTCCTATTTGGGATGTATAGCGCTATTCCTTTAAATGATTTTGGACTTTTTCCTTTTCACTTTATGCTTTTTATAGGTTTTGGATTTGTTTTCACAAAGTCGCTTACGGCTCGTGCTTAATAAAACTAAGCCATATTCAATAAACATTTTTAAGTCATTTAATTTCCTTATTTTTTCGGTAATAAGAACAAACCGTTAAATGCCCAATACACCTGCCACATACTGGAAGCTTCACAAAGTGCCCATACTTATGGCCCTATTGGGTGCTATTCTCTATTACACCTTTGCTTTTCAACTAGAGCGTACAGATTTTATTAAGCTCTTAACTCTTTTTGCCGCTTCCTTTTTTCTGTGCTTAAAACTTATACAATTCGAAAAATGGAATCTAAAGTTTCTTTTGGTTGTAGGTGTTATTTTTAGGCTCATTTTCTTGATAACAGAACCAAATCTCTCTCAGGATTATTATCGTTTTATTTGGGACGGACACCTTGTTGGCAATTTCATAAACCCCTACTTGGAAGTTCCTAACGACTTAATTACTCAAAGCGATTTAGTCATCCCCAATGCTCAACTCCTTTATGAAAGTATGGGAAGTCTTAGCGCAAAACACTTTAGTAACTACCCACCGTTAAATCAGTTACTGTTTGCCATAGCAGCCCTTTTAGGCGGCAAAAGTATTATGGGCTCCGTACTCGTTATGAAAACCATGATTATTCTGGCAGATATAGGCATCTTGTACTTTGGCAGAAAACTATTAAAAAACCTTAACCAATCACCATATCTCATATTTTGGTATTTCCTGAACCCCTTGGTTATAATAGAACTTACTGGAAACCTACATTTTGAAGGTGTTATGCTTTTCTTTTTTGTTTGGTCGCTCTATTTATTATCCGTTAAAAAATGGAGATTAGCAGCCATTCCATATGCCCTATCTATTTGCGTAAAACTTGTACCCTTATTGTTTTTACCCCTTTTCCTTAAACATCTGGGCTTCAAGAAAAGTATAACCTTCTATATCATAATAGGCGCAAGCTGTTTACTGATGTTCGCCCCGTTCTACTCTTCTGAATTCATTGCTAACTATTCCGAAACTGTAGGCCTCTGGTTTTCAAACTTTGAATTCAATGCCGGTATTTACAATGCTATTAAACAAATCTCGATTCAGTTTGACGGCAAACCTTGGGAACTCATAAAAACTTATGGAAAAATAACCCCTATTATTACTGTACTAGTTGTACTGCTGTTCACTTTTTTAAGAGACAATCAGAAAATAGCGATTTTAATAACCTCAATGCTCGCCGTACTTACTTTGTATTATTTCATGTCTGCTACAGTACACCCTTGGTACATTATATTTCTGGTAGTGCTTGGCATTTTTACTCGCTATAAATTTGCTGTACTTTGGTCCGCTACGGTAATACTTAGCTATTACGCCTATTCAAGGATAGACTTTAAAGAAAACTTAGGATTAATTGCCGTTGAATATATTTCCGTATATGCGTTTTTGATTTACGAAATTTTTAACTCAAAAGAGCAATTTGTTATTTTTCGCAAAAATTAACCGAACACCTTTATACTTTCGTCCTAATCTTGTACATTTGGTTTTCCATGAAAGGACAAAGACACATATTTAACACTTTGAGCAATCTTGCTCCTGTTCGCCCGGCTTCTCGCCGTCGCCCGTAAGGGTGTATATATTTCATGGGAATAGGTGAGTCCATTTCCGCAAAACGACCAACAATTCATTTTTTTTACAGTTTAAACCCTTTTGGCAATGAACATAATTATTGCTAACAAGTCACATCTTAAATACGCTCAAATCATTAGCGATACCATTACGGAATCTGCTAAGGTAAGAGGCACAGGCATAGCTAAACGTACACCGGAATATATTCTGAAACGTTTAGAGAATGGTAATGCCGTTATTGCTTTAGATGGCGACAAATTTGCCGGCTTCTGTTATATAGAAGTCTGGGGGCACGAGAAATTCGTAGCGAATTCCGGCCTTATTGTTCATCCTGATTATAGAAATCAAGGATTGGCAAAAAAAATTAAAAAAAGAATTTTCGAGCTTTCGAGAGACAAATTTCCAGATGCTAAAATATTTGGTATCACTACTGGCTTGGCGGTGATGAAAATGAATTACGAACTTGGTTATAAACCAGTTACATTTTCTGAACTAACCGATGACCCAGAGTTTTGGAAAGGCTGTCAGACGTGCAAAAATTTTGATATCCTTACACGTACCGAACGTAAAATGTGCCTTTGTACAGGTATGCTATATGATTCAGATGTGAAAGAGAAAAAAGTTGAAAAAGAACATATCAACAGTAAAGCTTTCAAAAGACTCAAAAGCATTAAAGAATCGCTTTTTCTTAAAAAGAAAACAAACGAATAACCTAATAGGTCATTGATTTATTTGATGATGGCCGAGACAATACAATTTTTAAAATGAAAAAATTAGTTTTAGCATATAGCGGCGGATTAGACACTTCCTACTGCGCTAAATACCTATCACAAGAGCAAGGTTTTGATGTACATGCAGTAAGCGTAAATACTGGTGGTTTCTCCAAAGAAGAGATTGCTTCTATAAAAGAGAAAGCAATACAATTGGGTGCCAGTTCGTATACTTCTATTGATGCCGTTCAGATTTTTTACGATAAAGTTGTAAAATATCTCATCTTTGGTAATGTTCTAAAAAACAATACATATCCCCTATCTGTTAGTGCAGAACGAATTGTACAAGCTATAGAGATAGTAACTTATGCCAAAAAAATTGGTGCAGATTATATCGCTCATGGTAGTACTGGTGCTGGTAACGACCAAGTAAGATTTGATATGATTTTTCAAATCATTGCTCCGGAGATTGAAATCATCACTCCTATTAGAGATAACAAGTTATCTAGAGAAACAGAAATTGCTTACCTAAAAGAGAATGGTGTAGATTATCCTGGGAAAAAGCAAAATACTCTATTAACAGAGGTCTTTGGGGAACATCTGTTGGTGGTGAAGAAACATTAACTTCTCAAAATGCATTACCTGATAGTGCATACCCAAGCCAATTACAAGAAAAAGAACCTACAGATGTAAAACTAACTTTTGAAAAAGGTGAACTTGTTGCAGTTAATGGAGATAAAGATACTCCTGTTGCCAATATAGAAAAACTAGAAGCTATGGCTTCTAAATATGCTATTGGCAGAGACATTCATGTTGGAGATACCATTATTGGTACAAAAGGTAGAGTTGGCTTTGAAGCTGCTGCCGCATTAATCATTATAAAAGCACACCATTTATTAGAGAAACACACCCTAACCAAATGGCAACAATTCCAAAAAGAACAACAAGGTAACTTCTATGGAATGTTATTGCACGAAGGCAACTACCTAGATGCTGTAATGAGAAATATTGAAGCATTCTTAACAGATACACAAAAGAACGTTTCTGGTGATGTTTTCCTAAGCCTTTACCCTTTCCAGTTTAGATTAAACGGAATTTCATCTAAACATGATTTAATGACCGATGCTTTTGGTAGCTACGGTGAAGTAAATAAAGGATGGTCTGCTGATGATGCAAAAGGTTTTATAAAAATACTTTCCAATTCTGGAAAAATATATAACCACGTAAATCAGAATAATGATTAAAGCAGGAATTATTGGCGGTTCTGGTTATACAGGCGGGGAACTCATTAGAATTCTTTTGCATCATCCTGAAGCTGAAATAGATTTTGTTTTCAGTACAACCAGAGCTGGCAAGAAGGTTACAACGGCACATGCTGATTTATTGGGAACCACTGAAATGGAATTTACAGGAAGCATCAATCCTGATGTAGATGTCGTATTCTTATGTCTAGGTCATGGTAATTCCTCTAAATTTTTACAGGAAAACACATTCTCTGAAAACACGAAAATAATTGACCTCAGCAACGATTTCAGGTTGCAGGCCGATGCTGTTTTTGAAGGAAAAAAATTCGTTTACGGACTTCCTGAGCTTAAAAAAGAAGAGATAAAGAAGGCTAAATATATTGCCAACTATGGTTGTTTTGCTACGGCTATTCAATTAGCTCTTTTACCTCTGGCAAAAGCAAATAAGTTGGGGCATACCGTTCATATCAATGCGGTTACCGGTAGTACTGGTGCAGGAGTTAGTCCTTCTGCTACTTCACATTTTAGCTGGAGAAACAATAACGTTAGTTGGTACAAACCGTTCACCCATCAACATTTGGGCGAAATAAACGAAAGTTTAAAATCGTTGCAATCAGACTCAGGTGAGTTGTTCTTTCTTCCAACCCGTGGAAACTTTACCCGCGGTATTCTTGCTACGGCTTACACCGAATATGACGGGAGTTTAGAGGATGCTATTGCTTTGTACAAGGAGTTTTATGCCGATGCGCTATTCACCCAAGTAACCGAAGAGCCTATTCACCTAAAACAAATTGTAAATACCAATCAATGTCATATTCATTTGCATAAGCACGAAAACACGTTACTTATCACCTCGGCTATAGATAATTTGCTCAAAGGCGCATCCGGGCAGGCGATTCAGAACATGAACCTTATTTTCGGCTTTGGAGAAGGCACAGGCCTTAACCTTAAAGCTGGCGTTTTTTAACGATTAACAGAAAACTATTTCCGCAATAAAATTCCATCGGACTTAAAACGGAAACAACCAAAAATTTGAAAATGAAAATAGCCATTATAGGAGCTGGGAATTTAGGACTTTCCATTGCAAAAGGAATTCTAAATTCCAACGGTGCCACAACCATGTACCTTACGAAAAGAAATACTTCTGAAATAGCGGAGTATGAAAAGTACGGTAATGTTACGACCACCTCAGACAACAGAGAGGCCGTTAAAAATTCTGATATTATTATTCTAGCCGTGCAACCTAGTCAACTAGAAAATATTCTTGAGGACATCAAGGATTTGCTTACTGAAAACCATGTGGTAATTTCTACCATTACAGGGTTCAGTATTGCCAAAATGGAAGCTATTCTGGGCGCGGACTATAATATTATAAGAAGTATGCCTAACACCGCTATTTCAGTTGGTCAATCTATGACCTGTATCTGTAGTAATGAAAAAGGTAAAAAGAAAATTGATTTAGCGAAGGCCATTTTCAATCGCATGGGTCATTCTATGGAAATACCCGAAGGGCAAATGCAAGCTGCAACGGTTATTTGTGCCAGTGGTATTGCCTTTTGGATGCGTTTAATACGCGCTACCACACAAGGTGCCATTCAGTTAGGCTTTGATGCTAAAGAGGCACAAGAATTAGCCATGCACACCTGTAGTGGCGCAGCTAGCTTGCTAATTGAATCCGGTAGCCACCCAGAAGCAGAAATTGATAGGGTAACAACCCCAAAAGGCTGTACTATTCAAGGTTTGAACGAAATGGAACACCAAGGTTTAAGCTCATCCCTTATACAAGGAATCGTAGCTTCCTATGAAAAAATCAGTAGAATTAAAGAGGGTCAGTTGTAAAACCCCTCGCTAAAAAATGTGCCAGAAAATATGATCAGCACAGCAGCAAAAGTTATGAATTTATTCGATGTTTACCCATTATACGATGTCACCCCAGTTTCAGCAAAAGGAATTGTAGTAACAGATGAAAAAGGAATAGATTATTTAGATTTCTACGGTGGACACGCCGTAATCTCTATTGGTCATTCTCACCCACATTACGTAAAACGCCTAACCGATCAGCTAAATAAAATTGGTTTTTACAGCAACTCTGTAAAAAACCCGCTGCAAGAAGAACTGGCTACAAAACTTGGTAAACTTTCAGATTGCGAAAACTACAATCTCTTTTTATGTAATTCTGGTGCTGAAGCCAATGAAAACGCCTTAAAACTAGCCTCTTTTCACACAGGAAAATCAAGGGTAATTGCATTCACCAATGGTTTTCACGGCCGTACATCTGCAGCTGTTGCCGCTACGGATAACCCCAAGATAAACGCTCCTATCAACTTACAGCAAAAAGTTACGTTTTTGCCTTTCAATGATTTACAGGCATTTGAGTCTGAAATAGTAAAAGGCGATGTTTGTGCGGTTATTATAGAAACCATACAAGGTGTTGGTGGTTTAGACGAGCCAACTACTGAGTTTTTTCAAAAAATTGCAGCATTAGCCAAAGCCAACGAAGCTTTACTTATTGCAGATGAAGTACAATGTGGTTTTGGTAGAAGCGGTAAATTCTTTGCTTTTCAACATCACAACATACAACCAGATATTATTTCCGTTGCCAAAGGAATGGGTAATGGCTTCCCCGTGGGCGGCATTTTAATCCATGAAGACATCAAAGCTTCTTATGGGTTATTAGGAACTACTTTTGGAGGAAATCATTTGGCTTCCGTGGCTACTTTAGCGGTTCTAGAAGTATTGGAAGATGAAAAACTCATTGAAAATGCAGCGCATTTAGAAGGTTATTTCAGAGCATTGGCCGCAGAAATACCTGAAATCAAAAAAGTAAAAGGTAGAGGACTAATGTTAGGCCTTGAATTTGATTTTGAGATTGCCGATTTAAGAAAACGATTGATTCACAATCAAAAACTATTTACCGGAGGGGCTAAGGATAAACATGTATTGCGGGTTCTTCCCGCTTTGAATATTACCGAAGCTTATTTAGATACTTTTTCACCGCCCTAAAAGCAGAATTGTAATGAGTTTACTATTAGACATCAAAAAACGCAACGCTGTCCTTTTAGACATGGCGCAATTGTTGGGAAAAGAACGGACTGCTATTCTAGCGGCCAACAAAATAGATATGGACAGTTATTTGGGTGATGATATCGCTATGCGTGATCGCCTTAAAGTTGACCAAGGAAAAATAGATGGTATGATTCTGAGCCTGCAACAACTTGCAGCTCAAGAAGAGCCTTTGGGTGTTGAACGTTTTAGTTTTTCCCATGACAACGGCATGCAGGTTAGCAATAAAACTGCTCCTTTTGGAACTATTCTAATTATCTACGAATCTAGACCTGATGTTACTATTGAAGCAGCTGGTATTGCTTTTAAATCAGGGAATAAGATTTTATTGAAAGGCGGAAAAGAATCGCTGAATAGTAATTTATTTTTGGTGGATTTATGGCACAAGGCTCTTGAAGCCAACGAAGCCGAAGAAGATTGGGTTACCTATTTGCAATTTGACAGAACGGAAACACAGGCTTTTCTTGAAAAACCTACCCAAAAAGTAGATCTTATTGTACCTAGAGGAGGAGAAAGACTAATTGCTTTTGTAAAGCAACATGCTACCTGCCCAGTTATTATAAGTGGTCGTGGAAACAATTTTGTATACATAGATGAGGAAGCAGATTTAGAAATGGCTATTGATATTATCATCAATGGAAAAACTACTAAAATATCAGCTTGTAATGCACTAGACAAGGTTCTTATTTCTTCGGATTTGCCTCGTAAACAACAATTTCTTCAACACTTAATACAAGAGTTGCAAAAGAGTAATGTTGAAATTTTTGCCGATGATGTTATTTCTGGTATGGAAGGCACTAAAACCATAGAAGATGAACAAATTTGGTATGAAGAGTTCCTAGATTACAAGATTGTAATTGGACAAACCTCAGATATTGAAGATGCTATTTCAAGAATAAACAAATATGGTGGTGGCCACTCAGCAGCGATTATCACATCAAATAATGAAACAGCGGACTATTTCATGAATAATGTGGATACGGCTGCAGTATATCACAATGCTTCCACTCGCTTTACAGATGGAGGTCAATTTGGTTTAGGTGGGGAACTTGCCATCAGTACGGATAAATTACACCAAAGAGGCCCTATCGGTCTTCAGCATTTGGTAACCAATAAGTGGTATGTAAAAGGAAACGGGCAAACAAGAGGATAAATTTCAAATATTCTCTATCACCCAGATGAAGTAAAAGAACACCTAATGAAAAAAAGGATTTTATTAAAAATAGGCTCAAATACCTTAACGAAGGAAACCAACCAGATTTCCCGAGGAAAGATAGAGGATATAGGTAGGCAAATTGCGGCGCTCAAAGACGACTATGAGTTTATTATTGTGAGTTCGGGCGCTATTGCCGCAGCCAAACAATTCGTAAAACTGGAACACAATGGAGAAGATATAAACGTAAAACAAGCCCTAGCTGCCATTGGACAACCCCATTTAATGCGTATGTTCCAAGAAAGCTTTAGAGAGCTTGGCCTTTTTTCAGCACAGTGTCTTTTATCGTACTCAGACTTTGAAAACCCAAAATCCAAAGCCAACATCAAAAATACCATAGACATCTTGGTAAGCAACAATTTCATTCCCATTATTAATGAAAATGACACGGTTGCTGCAGATGAAATTCAATTTGGTGATAACGATAAATTAGCGGCACTAACAGCAGCGCTTCTTAAAGCAGACCTTTTGATGATTGCCACCAATACAGATGGTATCTACACCAAAATTTCCATAGAGAATGGGAAACCAGAGACCATTTCCGAAGTGTTGGGCGTCTCTAGTTTACAACAAGAAGTTAGCTCTGGAAAATCATCGCACGGTACTGGCGGAATGCAGTCAAAAGTTGAAGCTGCGACCATTGCACAGAATGCAGGTATAGAAACATGGATTGTAAACGGACTTAACGATAGCTTCATTACGGATGCTTTTGCCGGTTCAGGAAAACATACCAAAATAAAAACCAAAGATGGTCAGTTTTCAGAAGACCATTGATGTAGAACACATCCACAGAAAATAAGTAAGAATAGTTAGAGAAACAGAGCATAAATGAAACATTACCTTTCTTTACAAGACATAGATTCATTAGACAATTGGGTGGAGGAAGCCCGGGACTTAAAAGAAGACCCCAGAAAACACAAAAGCCTAGGTTCTGATAAAACCATTGGTTTATTGTTCTTCAACAACAGTCTTCGTACGCGCTTAAGTACTCAAAAAGCAGCTATGAACCTTGGATTGGAAGTTATTGTTATGAATTTTGGAAGTGAAGGATGGGCTTTAGAATATGCTGATGGTACCGTTATGGACCAAGGCACTTCTGAGCACATTAAGGAAGCTGCACAGGTTATTTCTCAGTATTGTGATATTGTTGCCATTAGAGCCTTCGCTGGATTACAGGACAAAGAGGAAGACGAGGCGGAAAAGGTTTTGAACGGATTCAAAAAATACGCCAGTGTTCCCATCGTAAATATGGAAAGTTCGGTAGGTCATCCTTTACAAGCCCTAGCAGATGCCATTACCCTATCCGAACAAAACACTAAGGCTAGACCTAAAGTGGTACTTTCTTGGGCGCCGCACCCAAAGGCATTACCGCATGCAGTTGCCAATTCTTTTATTGAGATGATGCATTTGCAAGATGCCGATTTTGTTATTACACATCCGGAGGGATACGAGTTGAACTCAGAAATTACCAAAGGGACAACCATCGAGTACGACCAGAAAAAAGCTTGTGAAAATGCTGATTTCATTTACGTAAAAAACTGGAGTAGCTACTCTGATTATGGCAAAGTACTGAGCCAAGATAAAAACTGGACGATGACACCAGAAAAAGTAGGTAACGCAAAATTCATGCATTGTCTTCCTGTACGTAGAAACATAGTGGTTGCAGATGCTGTTTTAGATGGTGACCAATCGCTTGTTATAGAACAGGCCAATAACAGAACTTATGCGGCGCAGATTGTATTGAAGAAAATCTTGGAACAGTAGGCATGAAATTATCCATCATAAAAATAGGCGGAAACGTCATCGAGAATAAAGAAGAACTTTCTAAGTTCCTAAAAGCATTTTCCGAATTGAAAGGGCCCAAAATATTGGTCCACGGTGGAGGAAAATTAGCCACAAAATTAGGTGCCAGATTAGGTATTAAATCAAAACTTATTGATGGCCGCAGAATTACTGACGAAGAAAGTTTGGGTCTGATTACCATGGTTTATGCCGGACTGGTAAATAAAAATATTGTAGCAGAATTGCAATCGCACGACTGTAATGCCATTGGATTAAGCGGTGCGGATGGCGATACCATTCAAGCTCATAAAAGACCTGTAAAAGACATTGATTATGGCTACGCGGGCGATGTTGATGGCGTGAGCACAAAGACCATTACAAAGCTTTTAGAAGCAGGTCTTACTCCTGTTTTCTGTGCTATGACACATGATGGTAAAGGTCAATTGTTAAACACCAATGCAGATACCATTGCTTCTGAACTTGCTATAGGCATGAGCGGAAACTATGAAACTATTCTTTACTATTGTTTTGAAAGAAAAGGTGTTCTTTTAAATGTGAATGACGATGATTCAGTAGTAAAACATATTGATAGCGGATCATACCAAGACTTATTGGAACAGAAAATTATAGCTGATGGTATGCTTCCAAAAATGGAAAATTGCTTTCACGCTTTACAAAAAAACGTACATCAGGTGCGTATTGGAGATATTAGTATGTTAGACCCTAAATCTACTTTATTCACGACTCTTACCTTATAAAAATGGAACAAGCAGCATTAACGCAAAAAGCGATAGATTTATTAAAAGAACTGATTTCGATTCAATCGTTTTCATCTGAGGAAGATAAAACTGCAGACGCCATTGAAAACTGGTTCAAGTCTTTTAACATTCCTTTCAAGCGCCACATAAACAATGTTTATGCGGTGAGCAAACATTTTGACGAAAGCAAGCCTACGTTACTTTTAAATTCCCATCACGATACGGTAAAACCAAACTCTGCCTACACTAGAGACCCTTTCAATCCGCATATTGAAGATGGAAAATTATACGGTTTAGGCAGTAATGATGCAGGTGGTCCATTGGTATCATTAATAGCGACCTTTACGCACTTTTATGCCGAAGAAAACCTTAATCATAATATTTTAATGGTGGCCTCTATGGAAGAGGAAACTGCCGGCCCAAATAGTTTAAGAGGGCTGTTAGAAATACTTCCTAAAATTGATGTGGCTATTGTTGGTGAGCCAACATTACTAGATTTAGCCATTGCAGAAAAAGGACTCATTGTTTTTGATGCAGTCATAAAAGGTACGCCCTCTCATGCTGCACACCCTAACGATGACAATTCCATTTATAATACTATTGAGGTTTTGGAATGGTTCAAAAATTATAAGTTCGATAAAGTTTCCGAAGCTTTAGGTGAAGTAAAAATGACCGTTACCCAAATAAATGCAGGAACACAGCATAACGTAGTTCCAGCAAAAGTAGAATTGGTCATAGATGTACGTGTAAATGACAAATACACCAATGCAGAAATAGCTGAACTACTGAAGAAAGAAGCTCCGTGTGAATTAAAAGAACGGTCGTTACGTTTAAATTCTTCGGCTATTTCTAAAGACCATCCACTTATAAAATCAGGCATTGCTTTAGGTAGAAAAACTTATGGCTCCCCTACTCTTTCAGACCAAGCTGCATTAAGTTGTCAATCTTTAAAATTGGGACCTGGTGATAGTACTCGTTCGCATTCTGCAGATGAATATATCTACGTAAAAGAAATTGAAGACGGTATTGATTTGTATATTAAAATATTAGACGGCTTTATTAAAAAATAAAACGAATAACGGTATCGACACCTATTTACAAGTAGATACCAACCAATATAGAACACTATGAAACTTTGGGACAAAGGCTTTAGCACCGATAAAAAAATAGACCATTTTACTGTTGGAAACGACCGCGAACTAGATTTACATTTGGCCAAATATGACGTTATCGCATCGCAGGCACATGCTAAGATGTTAGGTAAAATAGGATTATTGACCACAGAAGAAACTAACGCTTTGGTCAAAGAATTGGATGCTATTGCCGAAACCATTGAAAAAGGCGAGTTTGTAATTGAAGATTCTTTTGAGGACATGCACTCAAAAATAGAATATGTACTCACTGAAAAACTTGGCGACACTGGTAAAAAAATACACACTGCACGGTCTAGAAACGATCAAGTTTTGGTGGCCATGCACCTATATTTGAAAAACGAACTTTCAGAAATAAAATCCGGTACCAAGGAACTGTTCGATTTGTTATTAGAACTTGCCGAAAAACACAAAGACGTTTTGCTTCCCGGATATACCCACTTACAAATTGCAATGCCATCTTCTTTTGGGCTGTGGTTATCCGCCTATGCAGAAAGCCTTATTGATGATTTGTATTTTATTGATGCTGCGTATAAAGTAGCAGACCAAAATCCGCTTGGTAGTGCCGCAGGTTACGGAAGCTCCTTTCCTATAGACCGTAGTTTCACTACTAAAGAAATGGGTTTTGAGACTTTAAAATACAACGTAGTCGCTGCTCAAATGGGTCGTGGAAAAGTAGAAAAAGCTACTGCATTTGGTATGGCAAATATTGCCGCTACCCTATCTAAATTGGCTATGGACATCTGTTTGTACATGAGTCAGAATTTCAACTTCCTATCTTTTCCGGATGAGTTGACCACCGGTAGTAGTATTATGCCACATAAGAAAAACCCCGATGTTTTTGAATTAGTACGTGGCAAATGTAACAAGCTACAAAGTATTCCCAATCAGTTGACTTTGGTTATCAATAACCTACCAAGTGGTTACCACCGAGATTTACAATTGGTGAAAGAAATAATTGTTCCAGCTATTCAGGATATGAAAGCCTGTATTGAGATTCTGACCTTCAGCCTTAAGGAAATGAAGGTGAACAAAGGTATATTAGAAGACCCAAAATATGACTATCTGTTTAGTGTAGATACATTGAACGAGCTTGTTCAAAGCGGCATGCCTTTTAGAGATGCCTATAAAAAAATGGGACAAGAAATTCAAGAAGGCACTTTTACGCCAAAACGAGATATCCACCACACACACGAAGGTAGCTTAGGGAATCTTTGTTTGAAGGAGATTAAAGGGAAGATGGACAAAATCTCTTAAATTAGCTAGCATAGAAGGAAACGGTATATGAAAACAAGAGCTCACAACCAGTATTTTATTTTTTTGATTTTATTAGTGCAAATTGGGCAAAAGGCAAATGCCCAAGACACCTACCAAAGAAATACATCTGCTGACGTGCAGGGTTATGTTTTCGGGCTTACTTTAAATGACGAATCCAATAGCATAAAAGGAGAGGCTGAAATTACCGTAGTCTTTAAAAATAAAGTTAATCCGTTTGCGTTGGACCTTATTGCTAAATCAGGTAACTACGGCATGCAAGTTACTAATGTCTTTGAAGGCGATAAGCTTGCTAAGTACTCCTTTGAGCAGAATAAGATTAAAATCACTCCAACTTTATCCGAAGAAAAAACAAGAACCTATAAAGTCCTTTATGAAGGTATTCCCGAAAGAGGCCTTGTCATTGACACCACTAAATTTGGCCAACGCTCGTTCTTTGGTGACAACTGGCCTAACCTAGCACGCCATTGGCTTCCATCGGTAGACCACCCTTCGGACAAGGCTACAATTGAATTCAGAATTACTGCTCCCGACCATTACGATGTAGTAGCTACTGGTGAAAAAATTGAAGAAAGCAATCTAGGAAATGATTTAAAACTCACCACCTACAAAGAACCTGCCCCCGTAGCTATGAAAGTGGTTACTATTGGTGTAACCAAGTTTGCCAGCACTTTGTTGGACGAAGTTTATGACATTCCCGTAAGTGCATGGGTATACCCTGAAAACCGATTAGATGGTTTTTCAGATTATGGTGTAGCAACCAAGGTCTTAAAATATTTTATCGATAACATTGGTCCATATTCGTACGCCAAATTGGCCAACATGCAAGCCAAGACCCAATGGGGAGGCCTGGAAAATGCAGGAACTATTTCTTACTTTGAAAATTCTGTAACTGGTAAAAATGAAGTTGAAGGTCTTATTGCACACGAAATCGCACACCAATGGTTCGGAAATTCCGCCAGTGAGAACGATTGGAACCATGTTTGGCTCAGTGAAGGTTTTGCCACCTACTTTGCAATACTCTATCAAGAAAGTGTTTATGGTAATGACAAGCGAAAGGAAGAATTAGAACTTGACCGCAAGCAGATAATTGACTACTACTTGCAAAACCCCTCACCCATTGTAGACCCTTCCATTACTGACCCGCTAAAGGTCTTGAGCATCAACACGTATCAAAAAGGAGGTTGGACATTAAATATGCTTCGCCATAAAATAGGTGATGACACTTTTTGGAAAGGCATACAGGCCTATTACAAAGCTTATCGGAATTCCAATGCAATGTCAGCCGACTTTCAAAAAATAATGCAGGAGGCTTCCGGTGAAGACCTTGAAGCGTTCTTTCAGCAATGGCTTTTTACCAAAGGACATCCTCAAATTAAATGGACCTGGAGTTACGCCAAGAAAAATTTGCAAATTAATCTTGAGCAACTTCAAAAACACCATGTTTTTAATTTTCCCATAGAAATTGGGGTGCTAAAAGACGGGGAAATAGTCATCTATAAAATGGATATGGCAACCGCTAGAAAGAACATTACCATAAAATTGGACTACGAACCGGACAATGTTATTCTAGATCCTGAATCTTGGTTGTTGTTTGAAGAGAAGAATAATTAATAGAATTCTGCAAGCTTAAAAATTTCACTTCACATTATATCTTTCTCTTTTTCCCGATAAATTCGGGAGAATACACGCTGCTTTCCAAACTCGTACGGAAACTATTTAATTTTCTAAAAATCAACAATATAGCAGCTATTCTGTCTGACAGAAATTTCCAAACTCTCAATTTTAACATACTCGCCATACAAATCATGGTGTTCACAACAAAAATTTCTCGACCATATGCCTATCCTATACTTTTAACAACCTAGTTGATATGACCAAATCGATTTCAACCAACCAAACCTATGAAAAGAATTTTCATCCCCCTATTGTCCTTATGGGTAATTTCCTGTAGTACGGACCTTGAAAATGTTACAGCTGAATCATTTGACGAAACGGCAGAAGAAACCACTTCTACAGTAGAAAAAACAGAGAACCCCTCTGAAGAAAGCTCAAATAAATCTCCGGTTTTCAAAACAGGTACCTACTCAATTAATGAGCATTCCCCATCAGATAGTTCCATTGGTTTTGTAAGCGCTACTGATGATGATAATGATGAGATAACCTACACCTTAGAATCCGATGCGGATATTTTCATTAACGAATCTACAGGTGAAATTAAAACAGGAACAAATCTCAAACTCGATTTTGAAACCACAAATTCCTATACATTTACCGTATCTGCTTTTGATGGAAAAACAATTGTTGACCAGAATTTTAATCTTACGATAAACGACGTTGATGAGACCACTATTCTATCCGAAGAACAAAAAGAAATAATTACCTACGCCCAACACCTAACTTTCTGGAAAGGTGTTAGTAACACACCATTGAGCGCCAACCAAAAATGGGGAAGCCCCATGAAAATGTACCTCAACGGAACAATTTCACAAGAATATAAAACTACCGTTGAAAGTGTAATAACGCAGTACAACTCCTTATTTACAGATAGCGCCTTTAGTATTTCTCTAGTTGAAAATTCAGAAGAAGCAAATGCCAATCTATTTTTTGGAACGAAGGAAGAAGTAGAAACTATTTGGCCGGATATGTATGAAGAAATAAAAGATGGAAACTACGACGGTTTTGCAATGACTCCTTCCGAAAACTCAGTTTTAGTTTCTACACGTATTTGGATTTCGAATCCCTTAGAAGTATTGTTAAAGCATGAATTAGGGCATGCCCTTGGTTTTGGTCATTCAGACAAATGCGAAGATGAATTTAGCTTTCTCTGCTCACAAATTAGTGCAGACAATGATTTTCTTCCCGTAGAAAAAGACATCATTCGTTTTATTTATAGCTCAAAAATTACTGCTGGGCTCACCGAAAACGAAATGGAAGATATACTAGCTGATATTATACTAAACGAGGAGTAATTCTCCAAGTCACTAAATGCCCTAGTCACCAAACTACGTATTTGGACCTCTTTGTGGTCTAGATACAAAAACCATCCTAAAATGACCAAGAACCTACTATCTCTGCTAGTATTATTACTAGTTAGCACGGGCGTTTTCTCCCAATCGTTTACTTCTATTTGGAATACAAACAATATTAGTACCGGTTCTTCTGCCATTAATGAAGTTACCATACCTACTAACCCAGCTTACACCAGCTATAATTATTCGGTAGATTGGGGAGATAGCAATACCGATACTGGAGTTACTGGTGACATTACTCATTCATACGCAACACAGGACCTTATACAATTTCTATAAGTGGTGACTTTCCATCAATCTATTTTAATGATACAGGAGATAGACTAAAAATTATTGAAATTTTAAATTGGGGCACTATACAATGGCAAACCATGGAAAATGCTTTCTATGGTTGTGAAAACTTAAATTTTGATGCTATAGATTCACCTGACCTTTCTCAGATTACCTCTCTAAAGCAAATGTTCAGAGGCTGTACCTCATTTAATGGTATAGTAAATAATTGGGACACCAGCACCATTACTGATATATCAGGCATTTTCTATGAAGCCGAAATATTTAATAGGCCATTAGCTAATTGGACAACTAACTCGGTAACAGACATGTCATTTTCTTTTTACAAAGCAGAACTATTCAATGAGCCCTTAGATAGTTGGAATACAGGCGCTGTGACTACAATGTCTAACATGTTTAAAAACGCTGAAAAATTCAATCAGAATATCAACAATTGGAATGTGTCTCAAGTAACGGATATGTCCAATCTATTTTACTACGCCAGAGATTTTAATCAGCCTATGAGTAATTGGGATGTTAGTAAGGTTACTACTATAGCAGGCATGTTCTATGCAACAGACTTTAATTACCCTATAAATAATTGGGTAGTGGACAACGTTACAGATATGTCTTCAACATTTGGTAGTTGTGACTTCAATCTCCCCTTAAACAATTGGAACGTTAGTAAGGTTACAACACTAGCAAGCACTTTTGCAAGTAATAACAACTTTAACCAAGACATAAACATGTGGGATGTGTCTAATGTTACAGACATGAGCAGAACTTTTCGTTGGACAGACGCATTTAATCAACCATTAAATGGTTGGAATGTTAGTAAGGTTACCAATATGTCAGAAATGTTTTATACCACTGATGCATTTAACCAAAACATAAATGGCTGGGATGTTAGCAAGGTAACAAACATGAGTAATATGTTCGGAGGGTGGACAACGTCATACATTACTGTTTTCAACCAACCCTTAGACCAATGGGATGTAAGCGCTGTCCTCAATATGGACAGCATGTTTGCAAATTCTAGTTTTAACCAAAGTATTGAAGGTTGGGATGTATCTAGTGTTACCAACATGAATGAGATGTTCTATAACGCTACTGCTTTTAATCAACCTCTTAATAATTGGTCTACAAATTCAGTTACGAATTTATCTAGAATTTTTGGTAAAGCTCCATTATTTAACCAGCCTTTAGATAATTGGGATACCTCCTCTGTTACCAACATGAGCGGTATGTTCGCTAGTGCTGGAGTTTTTGATCAAGATTTATCTACTTGGGATATTTCTTCAGTAACCAATATGAGTACAATGCTATCTAATTCCGCGCTTTCACAAGAGAATTATGATGCAACGCTAATTGGTTGGGCAACACAAACTTTTAAAGACAATGTAAGCTTAGGTGCTACCGGTGTAAAATATTGCGATAGTCGATTGGTGCGCCAAGATCTTATTGACAATCATGGCTGGAATATTACTGGTGATATTGTAAACTGTAGTAATGTATTTTGCACAACGATAACAAACCCTACAGCAGGAGATACTAACGTACCCGCGAATTCAAACATTCATTGGGCCGCAGCACCGAACGCCACGGGTTATTATATTGACCTTGAAGTAGAAAGAGCTGGAGTAAGAAGTTATGTGAATATTAATGGTTCACCTGCAGATAATTACGATGTTGGTAACGTGCAAATTTTAACTTTTACCAATGAATTTCTTATGGTGATATTGTTTTCATCACAATTACCCCTTACAATGCAGAAGGACCTGCAGTTGGTTGCGAAGAATTTACTTTTACAACGGTTCCATCATGGGTAAATAGCCTCGATGCCTACAAGATTACAATTGATACTAGACTTGGATCAGCTTCCGGTCTTGATCAATACAATTTCAAAATACAAAGAAATACTTCATTTTCTTATAACTTTTCAATTGATTGGGGTGATAGTGAATACAATAATAATGTTACAAATGATATTACCCACATTTACAACACTCATGGAATTTATACTATAGCGATTATTGGCGATTTTCCTGCTCCCTACTTCTCGAGTGGAGATGATGACGAAGTAATTTCCATTGATCAGTGGGGTACTCATGTGTACCAATCTATGAAAAAGGCCTGTAGCGGTTGTGAAAACATGATTTACAATGCTACAGACGTTCCAAACCTCTCACAAGTAACAGATATGTCCGAAGCTTTCGCGGAGGCCTCATTGTTTAACGGCAATATAGATAATTGGGATGTTAGTAATGTGACTAATATGTCAGCAATGTTTGAAAGAGCCGAACTTTTCAACCAACCTTTAAATTCTTGGGATGTTAGCAACGTAACAAATATGTACAGAATGTTTGATGGTTTTGTACGGTACATGGATTTTAATCAACCACTAAATAACTGGGATGTAAGTAAGGTTACCAACATGGGGTTAATGTTTAGAAGAACCGAATTTTTTAATCAACCCTTGAATAACTGGAATGTTAGTAACGTTACTGACATGAGGTATATGTTTAACGGTACTACTTCTTTCGATCAAAACTTAAATGATTGGAATGTTAGTAATGTCACCGATATGAGTTATATGTTCAGCCTAGCCACTGCTTTTGATAGTCCGCTTGATAACTGGGATGTCGCAAAAGTCACGAATATGAATTCTATGTTCTCACGTTCAACAGCATTCAATCAAGCTATTAATATTTGGGACGTATCTTCTGTTACAACCATGATAAGTATGTTTGAAAGTGCAGAAAATTTCAATCAACCACTAAATGGATGGGATGTCAGTTCAGTAACAAATATGGCATCTATGTTCAAAAATTCTTTTTTGTTCAACCAACCCATTGCCAACTGGAATGTTTCTCGTGTAACCAGCATGCATTCTATGTTTAACGATGCTCAAGTATTTAATCAACCTTTGCAAAACTGGAATGTAAACTCAGTGGTAAGCATGCAATCCATGTTTGAATCAGCGGAAGCTTTTAACCAACCCTTAGATCAATGGAATGTTAGTGCAGTGGCCGACATGACTTCTATGTTTGAAAGTGCTTTATTATTTAATCAACCATTAAATTCTTGGGATGTTTCATCGGTAACCTTAATGCCTTTAATGTTCAAAGGCGCAGCGGCATTTAATGATATTATTGGCAATTGGAATGTTGGCTCTGTAACCAATATGAAATCTATGTTTGAAGATGCATCTGTATTTGATCAACCCATTCAGAATTGGAATACTGGCGAAGTCTTAACTATGGAAGAAATGTTTAGCGGCGCTACTGCTTTTAATCAAAACATTGATTCTTGGGATGTTTCTTATGTGCAAACGATGGAATCTATGTTCGAAAATGCAGTTGCCTATGACCAAACTATGAATTCATGGAATGTTGCCTCTGTAACTACTATGGAAGATATGTTTAATGGAGCCACTACTTTCAATGGAATTATTGAAGCATGGAATGTAAGAGATGTTACCACCATGGAAGAGATGTTTCGTGATGCAACGACTTTTAATCAAAGTTTAAATAAATGGCGTCTTTCTGGTGTTAGCAATATGGACTATATGTTCTATGGAGCTTCAGCATATAACCAACCAATGGATTTATGGAATTTAGGTAATGTAACTATGCGTTCTGCTTTCTATAATGCTACAGCACTAAATCAAAATTTAGCCGAATGGAATGTAAGTGGAGTTACCGATATGCGAGACATGCTGGATAACACCGCACTAATTAGAAAAAACTATGATAACACATTAATTGCTTGGTCAGAACAAACCTTGACAAGTGGCATAACACTTGGCGCAGAAGGTCTTCCTTATTGCGATGCGCAAGAAGAAAGACAAGCCATGATAGACAATTTTGGGTGGACGTTTAGTTTAGATGTTCGCGATTGCCCAATTCCAGACTGCACACTACTAGCATCACCATTAAATGGAGATGTAGACGTACCAGTAAATACCAACATCACATGGGAACCCGCTCTTTTTGCGCAAGGTTATCGTTTAACTGTTGCCACTACAGCTGGCGGTACTGATGTTGTAAATAATGTAACTATAACCAATGAAACATCGTACGAATTTGCATCAGATTTTAATACAGGAGACGTTGTCTACGTAACTATAATTCCTTTTAATGATGAAGGAGATGCAGTAGGACCTTGTACCGAAGAAAGTTTCACCATATCTAACAACCCTGCTACTATACCAGAATGTACTAACCTTACACAACCTACGCTTCCCGCAACTGATGTATTGGTAACTAGTGACTTAAGCTGGAACCCTATTTCAAACGCAGACGGTTACAAATTAACAGTTGGTACATCCACAGGGGCAAATGATATACTTAACGCTGAAGATGTTGGTAACAAAACCACTTATGAATTTGCAACAAACCTCCCAGAAGACAGCGATATATTTGTAACCATTACCCCATACAATGACGAAGGTGATGCAAACGCATGTACCGAAGAATTTTTCCATACAGAGCTAATTCCTGTACCACCAACTTGCACCAGCTTAACAGCACCGCTAAATGGCGCAAATGATGTTCCTATTGACACCCAATTAAGTTGGACACCAGTAGCAAATGCTGCCGGTTATTTAGTTATTGTAGGCACATCGTCTGGGGGAATTGAAGTAGTAAATAATGCGGATGTAGTAGGTGTTACAAATTATGTTATTCCAGGAGATTTACAAGAAAGTAGATTACACTACGTTACTATTGTTCCTTATAACGATGAAGGTGATGCTACAGGCTGTATTGAAGAAACGTTTACCACAGGAGACTCTACAAGTCCTCCAAGTTGTACTGTACTAACAACACCGGCAGATTTGGCAACAGAAGTATCACCTGCCACTAATCTAACATGGGCTGAAGTTAGTTCGGCTACCGGATATATGTTAAACGTAGGGACTACTTCTGGAGGCACAGATATTTTTACCGCAGATGTAAATAATGTAACTACTTATGATTTATTAGCAGACCTTCCCGAAAGCACTCTTATTTATGTAACAGTCATTCCGTATAATGATAATGGGAATGCCATAGGTCCTTGTACCGAGGTGAGTTTCACTACTGACGGACCACCATCATGTACTACCTTAATGACTCCTGCAAACGGAGCTACGAATATTGCAGTTGATACAAATATTGAGTGGAGCGCTAGTAGCAATACAGATGGTTATAAGTTGACCGTTACGGCAAGTAGTAGCACAGCAAATAACTTAACAGACTTTGACGTTACTTCTGGTACAACTCACACTTTTTCCAATGACTTTGAAAGAGGTGAAACTGTTACTATAACCATTGTACCTTATAATTCAGTTGGTGATGCAACCGGACCATGTACTTCGGAAAGCTTTACTATAATTCCACCTCCCGTACCCGCTTGTACAACACTAAGCTCTCCAATAAATACTGCTGTTGACATTGCCGTTGATACTGATATTACGTGGAACTCTATTCCAGAAGCAACAGGATACAAGTTGACAGTTACGGCTAGCAGTAGTACTGCAAATAACTTAACGGATTTTGACGTTACTTCTGGCATAACGCATTCTTTTACCAATGATTTTGAACAAGGTGAAACGGTTACCGTAAACATTACACCTTACAACGAAGTGGGTGATGCTATTGGGTGTTCGTCGGAAAGCTTTACAATCAAACCCGTACCCTCGTGTACTAATTTAACTTTACCTATTGATGGCAGCATTGATGTAGCAGCGAATTCTAATATTGAATGGGCTACAGTTTCTGATGCCACTGGGTACAAATTAACTGTTTCCGCTAACAGCAGTACAGCTAATAATTTAACTGATTATAGTATCACCTCGGGAACAACATATAATTTCCCTAATGACTTCAAACATGGTGAAGTAGTTACAATAACTCTAGTTCCTTTCAATGAAGTTGGTGATGCTTTAGGGTGTACTTCAGAAAGTTTCACAATTACTCCACCGCCATGTACATCACTTATCACTCCTGCAAACGGAGCTACTGATATTCCTGTGAATACAGCTATAGAATGGAATGCAAGTACAGATGCAGAAGGTTATAAAATCACGGTTTTAGCTAGCAGTAGTACAGCTAACAACATAACAGATTTTAATGTTACATCAGGAACTACTTATAATTTTACTAACGACTTTGAACAAGGTGAGACCGTCTCTGTTACAATCGTTCCTTACAATGATCAAGGCAGTGCTGTTGGATGTACTTCAGAAAGCTTTACAATTAAGCCTGTTCCGTCATGTACAACACTAAGCTCTCCAATAAATACTGCTGTTGACATTGCCGTTGATACTGATATTACATGGAACTCTATTCCAGAGGCAACAGGATACAAGTTGACGGTTACGGCTAGCAGTAGTACTGTAAATAACTTAACGGATTTTGACGTTACTTCTGGCATAACGCATTCTTTTACCAATGATTTTGAACAAGGTGAAACGGTTACCGTAACCATTACACCTTACAACGAAGTGGGTGATGCCATTGGATGTTCGTCGGAAAGCTTTACAATCAAACCCGTACCCTCGTGTACTAACTTAACTTTACCTATTGATGGCAGCATTGATGTAGCTGTAGACACAAATATTGAATGGACTCCAATTGCCGAAGCCAACGGATACAAATTAACTGTTTCCGCTAGGAGCAGTACCGCTAACAATGTAACCGATTTAGTATTATCTACAGGTAATAGCTACGATTTTCCTTCCAATTTTGAACAAGGAGAAACAGTTACCGTAACACTAGTTTCTTACAATGAAGTTGGTGATGCTATTGGATGTTCTTCAGAAAGCTTTACCATTAAACCAGTGCCTTTATGCACCAATTTAGTTTCCCCCACGGCAAATGCTATTGATGTAGCAGTAGATACTAATATTGAATGGACTCCAATTGCTGATGCTACTGGCTATAAATTAACGGTAACTGGAAGCAATAGTACAGCCAATAATTTAACCGCCTTCAATATAACATCTGGTACATCTTATGACTTTACAAATGACTTTGAACAATCTGAAACAGTTACCGTAACTGTTACTCCTTACAACGAAGTGGGCGATGCCCTTGGATGTTCTTCAGAGAGTTTTACAATTAAATCGGTTCCCTTATGCACCAATTTGACCTCCCCTGCTAATAATGATATTATTGCGGAAGTCAGTGAGTTAAAATGGAATGAAATTACAGATGCAGATGGCTATAAGTTGACAATAAATGCGGGAAGTACAACATCTAACAACCAAACTGATTTAATCGTAACTGGAACTACCCATATTTTTCAAAATGATTTTAACCAAGGTGAAGTTGTTACAGTAACCATTACCCCATACAATGAGGTTGGCGATGCACTGGGATGTACTTCCGAAAGTTTCACCATAAGACCCATACCTCCTTGTACCAACTTGTCGTCTCCATTAAACAATGCCACCGAAGTTTCCATTATATCGGATGTTTCATGGAATGAAAGTCTTGATGCTGATGGTTACCGAATTTCTGTCGGTACTTCAGCCAACGGAACTGATATTGTAAATAATGAAGATGTTGCATCGCTAACCAGCTATACTTTTGGTAATGACCTTCCTTCTGAAACACTACTATTTGTAACCATAGTACCATACAACACTTCTGGTGATGCTCTTGGATGTACTTCAGATAGTTTTGAGACCGAGGTAATTATTCCAGAATGTACTTCAATTACAAGTCCTTTTAACGGAGAAAGCGAGGTTGCCTTAGAAAGTACTATTACTTGGAACGAAGTAGAGAAAACAGACGGTTATCGCATTTCTATTGGAACAACTTCTGGAGGAACTGACATTGTTAACAATCAGGATGTTGGTCCATTAACCAGTTATATGCATAATGGAGAGTTTCCGTTTGGAACGGAAATTTATGTAAACGTTACCGCATACAATAGTAAGGGAGATGCTGTAACATGTGAAGAACAAACATTTACTACACTTATACCAGAAGATGATACCAAATATGGCTTCTCTCCGGATGGTGATGGCATCAATGAATATTGGCATATAGAAAATATAGATTATTATCCTAAAAACATGGTAACCATCTATAACCGCTGGGGTGATGCCGTCTTTAAAATAGAAAACTATAATAATGGTTCAGAAGTTTTTAGAGGTGATGCCAACCTTAAAACCAAAATGGGAGCTGGCCAATTACCATCAGGCACCTACTTCTTCCATATTGAAATTGAAGGAGAAACCATTCTTAAGAAAACTAAAGGATACGTAGTAATCAAGCGCTAAACCAATGAAAATAAATCAGAAAATTGGCAAGTTAGCACTAGGTGTTCTACTGTCATTCTTATCATGCAATTCAACTTTTGGTCAGCAAACCGCTGTTTTCCCAGAATACAATTTCAATCCGTTTGTAATCAATTCGGCCTACGCAGGTTTATTGCCCGATACTGAAGTAACAATAACCAATACGGGATTCAGCTCCTTTGAAGGAAGTCCTAAAAACTTTAGTCTTAGTTTTCACTCTCCCATTAGTGTAGGAAGACAAGAAGGCAAGATAGGAATTGGCGCTGGTTTAATTCGTGATGAAATTGGAGTTACAACTTCTACCAGTGCTTTCATGGCCTATTCATATAAAATATTCTTTGACTTTGAAGACGATCGCCCCTATTGGCAAATTTACCAATAGGTACTTTGTCTTTTGGTATAACAGCAGGAGTGCAAAAATATCAAGATAATTTGTTAGAACTAGGTATTACAGACGATCCTAATTTCAGCCAAAACATTAATGCAACCATACCTACGGTTGGCATTGGATTTTTATTTAATCACGCACATTTTTATGCTGGAGTTTCATCACCAAATGTACTAGGAGACCGTTTGGCATCAAATGACGACCTAAAACTCGAAAGCCCTATATATGGTTATTTCGGTTATCGTTTTTATAACAATCGTTTTGAAGATTTTATGCTAAAACCAAGTATTCTAATTAAAACTGAAAAAGGGGCACCCTTGCAAGTAGACACAAACGTTTCTATAAGTTTTAAAAACCGCTTTGAACTAGGTGCAGGATACCGAAGCAATTCATCCGTGAACCTATTAGCAGGCCTCTATCTTATTAAAAACTTTCGTTTAATATACCATTATAATATGGCATTAAAAGATTCACCAGTTGGTAACACGCACGGTATTATGCTTAGTTATCGCTTTGGCAAAGGATATCAATCCAACTAAAAGTCAATGAAAATAAAATCTAGATTACTAAGCTCCGAAAGGAGCTTTTATTTAATCATACCCAAATTAACCACTTCTTGTTCTGTTAAGTAACGCCAGTGTCCTCTAGGCAAATCTTTTTTGGTAAGACCTGCATAAACTACACGGTCTAATTTTACGATTTCATAACCCAATGTTTCAAAGATACGTTGTACGATATTGGTTCGTGTACTGAAGATTTCCATACCCACTTGGTTTTTGGGTGCTTTATCTACAAAACTAACGTCCTGTACCTTAATTACGTTTTCATCTACCAAAATACCTTCTTGAATCTTTTTTAAGTCGGCACTACGTAAAGGCTTGCTTAGTTCAATATGAAATATCTTTCTAAGACCGTTTTTAGGGCTGTTAAGACGTTTAGTTAAGTCACCATCATTGGTAAACAGCAAAAGCCCTGTAGTATCTTTACTCAATTTACCAACAGGTAGAAGTTCCGTTTTAGTTGCTTTGGAAATTAAACCCAGAGCGGTACGTCTACCGTGCTCGTTACGAGCTGCAGTTGTGAAGTCTTTTGGTTTGTTAAGTAAAACGTATTCTTTCTTTATAGGATTCAGCAAACGACCGTCAAATTTAACCTGATCGGTAAGCTTCACTTTATAACCCATTTCAATTACAGGCTTTCCGTTTACGGTAACACTACCTGCGGAAATATAGATATCAGCTTCTCTACGTGAACAAACACCTGAATTAGCCACATACTTGTTCAAGCGAATCAAGTTGGGATCTGATGGTTTCTTAGGTTGCTGTTGTTCTGTATTCTTCTTTACAGGTGAATTTCCTCGCGCGTAACTTTTCTTGCGAAAAGTACCACCTTGCCTGCCTGAAGCTCTCTTATCATCGTTGGAATCTGATCTACCCATGTCTATAATTTATGCAAAGGTAACTTTAATCTTTGAACTCTACAGTAGATTGTCGCTCCCTATTTACGCTAAGCTTAGTAACATCTGGTCTTGAATAGTGCCCAACGGGATCAAAATTCTGACGTTCCTCGTAAACCCTGTTAAAATCAAGGTTATGATACAGTAATCCTTCACTATCTAACACAGGCTCAACCAACCACTCACCATCCGGACCGGCAATACATGAACCACCATTAGCCATAACAGCAGGTGCTTTTTTCAAAATTTCAGCTAAATGTGGTGTGGTTTTAGGAAAATCTTCTGTTTTCATCAAGGAAGAAACCGAAATTACGAAGCTGCGAGACTCACGTGCAATAAAACGGGTAATATCTCTTGTATTATGATCACTACCTTACCAAACGGCAATGTGTAAATTTTCACCTAAACCGTAAAGCGCGGTTCTTGGTAAAGGCATCCAATTCTCCCAACAATTTAGTCCACCAACGGTGAATTCTTTTAGCGGATGAACTTGAAGTCCGTTTCCATCACCAGGAGCCCAAGTCAGGCGTTCATCATAAGTGGGTTGTAGCTTACGGTGCACCGATTTAATTTCTCCGCTTGCATCAATATATACCAAAGAGCAATACAAACTATGCCCTCCCCTATTCTGAGCTCTTTCTATAATACCCAAATAAACAGCAATCTTATTCTCCTTTGCCAATGTACATATAGAATCCAGTTCGCCTAATTCAATTTGAATTGCGTTACGAGCGTAGTGAGCATGTAATTCTTTATTAACCTTCGTATCCCAATCAGCGCCATCCGTCAATGCCAACCAGAATGGGTAACCGGGTAAAAGGGCTTCTCCAAAAACAACAAGCTCCGCTTTTTCTTTGGTAGCTTCTTGAATGGTAGCCTCTATCTTTTTAAGCGTTGCCACTTTATCCAACCAAACCGGCGAAATCTGGGCCATGGCCACTTTTAATATATTTTCCATTATAAAATTCTATTTAAAAAATAGGCCAACATCTATCAACAAAATGCTAAAAACCCCTACGATTATAATTAATTTCAGAATGTTGTGTAACCAGACGTACTCTTTTTTTGATTTCGATTTAAAAAGTAAAACCAGAAATAGAATAAGAAGGACCACACTAGCCATAAAGTAGTAATTCATATATCCCACATCAAACCTAAGTATTAACAAAAGCGAAGGAATCAACGTTAATACAATTAATATGGAAATGAGAATTTTTGATACTCTACCACCGTATAAAATGGGTATGGTCTTATAGTTCTGCACTAAATCTCCTTTTAGGTTTTCTAAATCTTTTATCATCTCGCGCGCCAGTATCAGAAGAAACAAGAACATAGCATGGACGAATATTACATTTTCAAAATTTTTGTAATACACGAAGACTGCAAAAAACGGTGCAATTGCCAAAGTTGCCGATACGAAATTGCCAATGAAAGGGAGCCGTTTGAGTTTATGTGAATAAAGCCAAATACCAAAAATATAGGCGGAAAAGAAAAACACTGCTTTAAACGATACGTAGCTTGCGGCTATAACCGCTAAAAAATTAAGAATAAAGTACGTCGTAAGCTTAAATTGTTGCCCTACGAAGCGATCAATCATACTTTTCCTTGGCTTGTTTATCAAGTCCTTTTCTGCATCAT
Source organism: Zobellia laminariae (assembly GCF_030553095.1). Classification (GTDB taxonomy): domain Bacteria; phylum Bacteroidota; class Bacteroidia; order Flavobacteriales; family Flavobacteriaceae; genus Zobellia; species Zobellia laminariae. The sequence goes on from NZ_CP130738.1 coordinate 1,262,108, forward strand.
AAAAATTATTGATAATATAACCGCTGGCGATAACCAAAGCTGAAGAAACCACGATAATGAAAAGATTAAGATCAAAAACAACCTCTCTTACCGGTAGCTGGTGAGCCAAAATATAGATGGACGCAAGATATTGCGCCAAAACAACCATTAGAATATTGTAGCCGCGCACAACAGAAAAAAGACTAAATACCTTTAACAGTAAAAGTCTATTTTTTCTACCAAACATGTATATGAGATTTTAGAAGTTGTAAACCACTTCCAAGTTGTAGTCTTTCAGCGCTTTTTTAGCTTTATCCAAGTCTTCTGCAAAACCTAAAATGTAGCCACCGCCACCAGAACCACAAAGTTTTAGATAGTAATCATTGCTCTCAATACCTTTTTTCCATAAGTCATGGAATTTTACAGGTATCATAGGCTTAAAATTATCAAGTACTACGTGAGATAATTGTTTTAGGTTACCGAAAAGTGATTTTACGTTGCCACTAACAAAGTCTTCTACGCAAGCGTCTGTATGCTTAATAAACTGGTCTTTAAGCATATTACGGAAACCTTCTTGCTTCATCTTTTCCATGAAAATCTGAACCATAGGAGCCGTTTCACCTGTTGAACCACTATCTAACAAGAATACTGCACCTTTACCTTCTGGATTTTGAGTAGGTATACTGGTAGACTCTATATTATCTTGTGAATTGATAAGAATAGGAATACTTAAATAACTGTTTAAAGGATCAAGACCTGAAGATTTTCCGTGAAAAAAAGACTCCATTTTACCGAAAATCTCTTTTAGTGTCAATAATTTCTCTCTAGTCAAGTTCTCAAGAACTGTAATTTTATTTTGTGCATACTTATCGTAAATAGCTGCTACGAGCGCACCACTACTACCAACACCGTAACCTTGCGGGATAGAACTGTCAAAGTACATACCACCGGTAACGTCTGCTTTCAAAGCATCAAAATCAAAAGAAACTAAGTCAGGGCTATTTTTATGTACCATCTCTAGATAACCTACAAATTCACGTAGGCTAGCATTAGATTTCTTGGCAGTTTCAGACGGATTCTCATCGGTCTTTAAAGCTCCCTTGAAAAAGTTATACGGAATAGAAAGCCCTTTAGAGTCTTTAATAATTCCATATTCTCCAAAGAGAAGTATTTTTGAATAAAATAACGGTCCTTTCATTATCTAGTTGATTCGATATGGTGCAAAAATACAAAATATACCATTGATGGTTATACAATTCTGCTCCACAACACGATTAACGCTACAATTTTATCTATTAAAGCCCTTAACCCTGCTGTAATAAGTCGGAATTAAGAGGTAATTCTTACCCGACACTAGCTCAATTGGTTATCAGCTTCTTATAAAGATATGCTATATATACGTTTTTTCAAGCGCTACGGATTAAAACGGCATATTCTTCTTGAAGCATTAACGGTGTTCACTCCGTTTAATTATGAAGTTTCTAGTTTATTTTTTGTGCACCCTTTCCTACATGGTCGTTTATAAATTGTCTGTTTTGGCAAAATTGAGCCAGTTCATCTTTTATGAACTGCCCTACCTCTACTTTTTCGTTTTCAGGATAAAGTACATGAACATTCGCCCCAGCATCTAACGTAAAGCAAACGTGGGTTTTAGAAGTTTCTCTGAATACCCAAATTTTATTAATGATTTCCAACGTATTTGGCTTCATAAGAATAAAATACGGTCGGCTCGTCATCATCATAGCATGAAGTGTTAATGCCTCACTTTCTACAATTCCTATAAATGCATCAATATCTCCGGTTTCAAAAATGGATTGTAATTTCGATAGGTTTTCATGCGCCTGATTGAAACGTTGCTCCGCAAACGGATGACCATGCATAAGATCATGCCCTACCGTACTACTTACCTGCTTTTGACCTTTATCAACTAAAAGAATGGTATCGCAATAATTTTGAAAAACAGGATGCACTTTGTGAGGATATTCTACTCCATACAAATCAGAACTTGCATCGATATCTGCGTGCTCACCCCATTGAACCAAACTACCTTTTATGCTACGAGCCGCACTACCTGAACCCAATCGTGCTAAAAAGGAAGCTTTCTGATTGAAAAACTCCGCAGTCATATTCGGATTTAAGTTTCGCTCTATCTCCATAAGGCAAAGCGCCAACGCACTCATACCAGATGCCGAAGAAGCAATACCGCTACTGTGCGGAAATGAGTTAGAAGTTTCAATCTCAAAATGATATTCCTTTAAAAAAGGAAGATATTGGTAAATCCGTTCAAAAAAGGTCTTGATTTTTGGTTTAAAACCTTCTTCCTTTTTTCCATCTAAAGAAACATCAAAAAAGAAAAAATAGCACTTGGCGTATCTAATTTTTTATACGAAAGTGTAGTTACAGTGGCGCATTCACTTAAAGTAAAACTGATGGATGGATTGGCAGGAATCTGATTTTCTTTCTTCCCCCAATATTTCACCAAAGCAATATTACTTGGAGATTTGTAAGTCGTTTTTCCAGATGAAACGGACTTTGTGCAAGGAGAAGGAATAAATTCTTTTTCGGTCATCGCGAAATATTTTGTGCAAAGATAGTTTTTACCAAGATTGTGATGGCAGTCAATAGAATAAATCACTATTTTAGGGGGAAACACTAATCATTTTGAAAAAGAAAGCCCTTTATATAGCATACGCCGAAGTATTTGCCTTGGCCATTGGCTTTCTGTCTAGTTTCGCGACACAAAGTTCAGTAAACGATTGGTTCACTACGCTTAATAAACCTAGCTTTAACCCTCCCAGCTGGTTGTTCGCTCCTGTTTGGACGGTTCTTTATATTATGATGGGCGTAGCCGCAGGCATTGTTTGGGCAAAGGGTCTTCATCACCTTTGGGTACAGACCGCTCTTTATCATTTTGGGTTTCAATTGATGCTCAATGCCTCCTGGAGCCTAGTTTTCTTCGGATTAAAAGAACCATTCTTAGCGCTTCTAATAATAGTTACCCTTGTAATAGTCTTATCAATTACTATAAAAAGGTTCAAAGTAGTAAGTACAACCGCTGCATGGTTATTAGTACCCTATCTGTTATGGGTTTGTTTTGCCACGGTCCTGAATTATAAACTGTGGGAACTAAATTCTTAATGATTTTAAGAGGACAAGTCTAGCAACTTCACCATCGTATTATAATTACGCGTTGTGGCTTCTACTTTCAGTTTTCTTTCAATAAGATTATTATTCAATTTTGCTTTTCCGTAGCCTATTTTACAAAGTAAATAAACGCAATCATCGGTTATTTTAAAATCCTCATTGACATATTTTTCTGAATGAAACGCCTTTGCAAGTTCCTTTTCCGCGGGATTTTTCAGCAACACAAAATACACTTGCTTCTCGGCAATGGCATTTAAATCCGTATACGGGTTACTTTTAAATATTACCTCAAGTTCTGTTTTAGTCTTCACCAGAACAGGCACTTCAAAGCCAAAGGTACTTTTAATCTGTTCTGCGATTGAATCTTCTAAAATGGCTATACTGTCTTCTTTACTTTCAAAAACTACATTGCCACTTTGTATATAAGTTTTTACATTGGTAAGTCCCATATTTGTTAATATGGCCTTCAAGTCTGCCATGGGTACTTTCTTTTTACCACTAACGTTGATTCCCCTTAAAAGAGCAATATAAACTTTCATTTAAAAGCTTTTTACAACCGCCTGAGCAGCGATATAACCACCGGTCCATGCATTTTGAAAATTGAACCCCCCGGTTATAGCATCTACATTTATAACCTCTCCGGCAAAGTACATACCTTATGGCAACTTTTTACTCTCGTAAGTCTTGAAGTTAACTTCCTTTAAATCAACACCTCCAGCCGTTACAAATTCTTCTTTAAACGTGCTCTTACCATCAATTTTTAATTCACATTGGGTAAGTTGTTTAGCCAATTTTTCTAATTGATTTTTGGTAACATCTGCCCATTTATCGGTTTCTGAAATATCCGAGGCCCTTACAAGATTTGTCCACAACCGGCGCGGTACCTCCACCGCTTTGGTACGCAATACTGTTTTTTTAGCCTCTATTTCTTTAATTTCAGAGAGCAGTCCCATCAACCCTTCAAAATTATACTCGGGCAACCAATTTACTCGAATTTTAAATCGGTATTCCATTTCGCTTAGCAATCGCGCTCCCCATGCAGATAGCTTTAAAATTGCCGGTCCGCTCAAACCCCAATGGGTAATAAGCAGTGGCCCATCTGAAGTTAGCACAGCAGATTTAGAACTATTACTCTTTAATTTTGTGGTTACTTTTGATTGATATACTTGGTTCTCAAACACCTCAACTTCTGCCATAGTGCTTACATAAGGTATACCAGAAATACGTTCATCTTTACAATTAAAAGTAAATAAAGAGGGAACTGCAGGCACCAAGGAATGACCCAAATTCTCTAAAAGCTTCCATATTTTGGGGTTGCTACCCGTAGCTACTACCACTTTTTTACATTGGTAGGCATGCTTAATTGTTGTTATCTCCCAGCCTGACTCATCATTTCCTAATGGAATAGACTCAATTTTAGAAACTGCACTATGCTTTAGTATTTTAATACCCAAGCGGTCTGCTTCACCCAAAAAACAATCTATAATTGTTTGAGAAGAATCTGATTCAGGAAACATACGGCCGTCTGGTTCAATTTTCAAGGTAATCCCTCTTTCCTCAAAAAAACCGACTGTATCACCACTACAATAGGTATGAAAAGGGCCTAAAAGTTCTTTTTCTCCTCTGGGATAGTTTTTAGTTAATTCTTTGGGATCAAATTCTGCGTGGGTTACGTTACAACGGCCTCCGCCAGAAACTTTTACCTTTCCCAGCACATCTTTACCGCGTTCTAGAATTGCTATTTTAAGATTGGGCTTTGCCTCCGCAATATGAATTGCCGTATAAAACCCTGCTGCTCCACCACCTATAACTATAACATCAAACATTAATTTACGCGTTCAGGATAATTGGTAATGATACCGTCTACACCAAATCTCTTCATATGTAGAATATCTTGTGGTTCGTTCACTGTCCAAGGATAAATTTTAAAACCTGCTTCCTTAATTTTCAGGTTGTTCTCTGCTGTAAGTTTTTTAAAACTAGGATTGATAGTTTCTGCATTTAACTCTTTACCAACTTCTAGTGCATCTAGTGGGTCTTCCTCAATTAGGATAGCAATACGAACATCTGAATTTAATTTGCGTATGTCTCGCAATTCATCCCATTCAAAACTAGAAATGATAATATCGTTTAGCTTCCACTTTCCTGCTTCCACATCGGCTTCGATCATTCTATTTACATCCGTTGCTGTGTTTCTTCCTTTCAACTCAATGTTAAGTTGGGTTTTTCCTCCCATGACATCCAATACTTCTTGAAGCGTTGGAATTTTATGTCCACCTTCTACCGTCAAAGCTTTCAGCTCCGCTAGCGTATAGCTTTCTATTTCACCTTTACCATCGGTCAGCCGTTCTACAGAGTCATCATGAAAAACTACGATTTCCCCGCTTTTGATTTTAAAAACATCAATCTCTAACATATCCACACCTAATTCCATAGCCTTTTCTATAGAGGCAATAGTATTTTCTGTTTCATGCCCCATGGCACCACGGTGACCAATTACGAGGGGTTTATTATTTTCCATACAACTTGATAAAACTAAAACACAAAAGACAGTCAGAATTGACAACTTACTCATGACAAACTATTTTACGACGAAAATAAAAGATTCAAGTGGATTTATATCGATTCGCACTTGAGCGAAACCATTTTCTACTTTCAAAGTTTTCTCAACCCCATAAAGTGCATCGGTTATAGTATGTTCTCCATTAGACAATTGCCATTCACGAACAATGTTTTCAGGAAGCTTCAGTTCAAAACCGAACCAATCATTAGCATCAAAGTTAGAGATAACAATTAGTTTCTCATTATCTGACCAACGCACATAAGAAAGCACATGGTGATTGTAGTATTCCGTATGGTCTTTATTGTAAAAGTGAATGTCCTGATAAGCGCCCATTAATGCATCACTATTGACCGTAAAAGTCAATAACCGCTGATAAAAATCACGTAATTCGGCTTCGTTTTCAGAAAGCTGACCACCGTCAAACTTCTTATTATTCAACCATCGTTGATGATGTGGCACACCTATATAATCAAAAATAGATGTACGGGTAGGACCTCCAAAACCAGGTTTTTCTGCTGCGGGCTCACCCACTTCCTGTCCAAAATAAATCATAACCGGAGCAGTAGTCATCGTTGCCGAAACCACCATAGCAGGTTTTCCCTTTTTAGCATCACCAGCAAAATCTGGGGATGCGATACGCTGCTCATCATGATTCTCTAAAAAATGTAACAAATGATGTTCAATATCTTTAGTTCCACTTTTTATTACTGGTATATGGTCCGTCCAGCCATTGCCTTGCATGATACCCTTTAAAGAATCATACATCTCTACCTTGTCATATAGGTAGTCCATTTTTCCCCTAAAAATATAATTACGGTATTCATGAGGATTGTAAACCTCAGCCATTAAAAAGGCATTGGGATTTTTCATTTTAATGTTAGAGTTCATATAACTCCAAAATTCTACCGGCACCAGCTCGGCCATATCGTAACGGAACCCGTCTACACCCATATCTATCCAGTAAAGGGCAATATCTTTAAACTTCACCCAAGAATTAGGTACGGACCTTTCTTGCCAAAACTCAAAATGAGCTTTATAGTCCTTTCCTCCAAAATCATCCGGAAGCACATCAAAATCATACGAGCCATCTGGTCGTACTCCATAATTAATCTTTACGGTTTCGTACCAATCATTAAAATCAGGTTTAGCCAAACGCGAGCCATTGCCAGTCCATTTTGCAGGATTTTCATAAAATTTATGGTCTAAGCCTTCGTGATTCTCTCCCCCTAACGGTAAGTAACCATCTCTCCATTCAGGTACTTGAAAAGGAGTGTTGGGAATGTAATAAAAATTGTTATCTCGATGATATTCAACCGATATATCATCAGAAGCTCCAAAAGGTTCTTGACCGTCTGGTGTAGACCCACCCTCATACTTACGCGCCACATGATTGGGCACGATATCGATAATTAGCTTAAGACCTGCTTTGTGCGTACGGCCAATTAAATTTTTAAATTCTTGCAGTCTGTTTTCTGGATTCTTGGCTAAATCCGGATTTACATTATAATAATCTTTTACAGCATAAGGCGAACCTGCTCTACCTTTTACAACATCTGGATCGTCATTAGAAATCCCGTACGCAGTATAATCATTTATTACAGCATGGTGAGGCACGCCGGTATACCAAATATGAGTAACACCCAAGTTTTTTATTTCCTGTAAGGCTTTCTTAGAGAAATCGGCAAATTTGCCTACTCCGTTCTCTTCAATTGTACCCCATGGTTTATTAGTTGTGTTGGTATTGCCAAACAATCTTGTAAACACATGATATACGACCTGCTTTTTATTTTGACCCATGTTTTAAACGACTTTAATCTTGTTGGGCTCCAAAACAATTCGCTCTCCTTTTAAGCGGATTGACATATCTTCTTGACCGTTCAATAAAAGCTCTGTGCTGTCCTTTTTCACAGTTACCTTAAGGATTCTATCTCTAAAATTTATTTTAAATGAATACGCTTCCCATTGTTCCGGTATTTTAGGCTCAAAAGAAAGTTTATCATCTACAACTCTCATTCCGCCAAAACCTTCAACAATACTCATCCAAGTACCAGCCATAGAAGTGATATGCAAACCTTCTTCGACTTCACGGTTATAATCATCCAAATCTAATCTAGATGTTCTCAGATAGAAGGTATAGGCCTGTTGCATGCGATTGAGCTTTGCAGCCTGAATACTATGCACGCAAGGCGATAATGATGATTCATGAACCGTAAATGGTTCATAAAAATCGAAATGCTTTTCTAGCTCCTCTTCTGAAAAGTGGTCTTCAAAGAAATAGAAGCATTGAAGTACATCTGCTTGCTTAATATATGGCGAACGCAAAATACGGTCCCAACTCCATTTTTGATTGATAGGTCTTTGTGCCTTTGGAAGTTCACTAACCGTAACCAATTGCTTATCTAAAAAACCATCTTGCTGCAAAAAGACACCCTTATCTTCTGAATAAGGAAAGTACATATTGTCAGCTACCTTTGCCCATTGACCGACCTCTGCATCGGTAAGTTTAGTTTTACCGATAATGCGATTATAATCTTCATTATATCCGTCATCTACTTTCTGCAATTGCTCTATGGCAAAATCAATACACCACTTGGCCAAATAGTTCGTATACCAGTTATTGTTAACGTTGTTCTCATATTCATTGGGACCAGTTACACCCAAAATCACGTATTTATTTTTAAGGGCCGAAAAGTTGGCTCTTTGATGCCAGAAACGAGCAATACCAATAAGAACTTCAAGACCCATTTCAGGGATATATGAATAGTCTCCCGTAAAACGATAGTAGTTATAAATAGCGAAAGCTATAGCTCCGTTACGGTGTATTTCTTCAAAAGTAATTTCCCATTCATTATGACACTCCTCACCATTCATAGTTACCATTGGATAAAGGGCCGCACCGTTAGAAAAGCCTAATTTCTGAGCATTTTCGATAGCCTTTTCCAGATGATTATATCTATATTTTAATAAACTACGAGCAACATTTTGGTCCTTAGTAGCCATGTAAAAAGGAATACAATAGGCTTCAGTATCCCAATAGGTGCTACCGCCATACTTCTCCCCTGTAAAACCTTTTGGACCTATATTTAAATGGGAATCTTTACCCAAATAGGTTTGATTTAGCTGAAAAATATTAAACCGGATTCCTTGCTGAGCTTTTATATCACCTTCAATAGTGATGTCACTCATCTCCCAAATTTTGGCCCAAGCCTGTTTTTGTTTATTCAACAGCGCTTCAAACCCTAAATCGAAAGCTTTAGCTAGCGACTTTTTAGAAGCTTCTACCAATGCGGAAGCTTTATGGTTCCGAGAAACCACATACCCTCCAAATTTATGAAGCGCCAAAGTTTCACCTTTCTTCACCGTTTGTACAAATTCGTGTGCGACACGGAATTCTGCGGTTTTTTCCACAGGTTTACTGTCCAACGCTTTCCCATCAAGAAATAACCTGCTTTCCATAAAAGTGCAGGTCTCAAAATTGGTTTTCATAGTATGTGCCTCAATAAAAGCCTGGTTGGTTTCTGAAGTAACGGAAGTGGTGTTCCAGAACTTATCATCCCAGTTAGAATCTTCATTCGTAATACCACTATCTAGGTAAGGAACAAATTTGATTTCTACATCACCGCTCTCAGCTGTAATCTCGTAATTGATTGCTCCTACCTCATCTAAATCAAGAGATAAAAATCGGGTTACTTTTACTGAAATTTTTGCGTCATTTGGCAAGACAGCAGTAAAAATACGTTGGTACCAGCCTTCTTTCATGTTAAGCTCCCGGCTGAATCTTTCTACTTTTTTACAAGTGTTTAAATCCAGAACCTCTCCATCTATATAAATATCAACACCAATCCAATTAGGTGCGTTTAAAACCTTTGCAAAATACTCCGGATAGCCATTTTTCCACCAGCCAACACGAGTTTTATCAGGATAATAAACCCCAGCTATATAACTCCCCTGAAAAGTTTCACCTGAATACTGTTCTTCAAAATTGGCACGTTGCCCCATGGCACCGTTACCAATACTGAAAATACTTTCAGATGACTTGACCAATTCTCTATCAAATCCCTCTTCAATTATTGACCAAGGGTCTGCTTTTATATACTCTTGCATTTTACTTAAAATTTAGGGGTGGGAAAAGTTTTTGAAATTACACTTACTCAGAAATTAAGCCCGTAAGGAACTCAATACTCATTTCGGAAAAATCCTTAAAATTATACTTGGCTTCTGAAAGAATATCTGGATGCCCAATACCTATACTCAACATTTTAGCATTATTTGCTGCTTGTATTCCCGCTACTGCATCCTCAAAAACAAGACATTTTTCAGGTGCTGTTTTCAATTTTCTAGCTGCAATTAAAAATACTTCTGGGTCCGGCTTTGCTTTTGTCACATCATTACCGTCTACAATGGCATCAAAATAAGACAATAGGTGTACTTTTTCTAGAATAGGTCTAGCATTTTTACTAGCCGAACCTAAAGCAATAGGAATATTTCTTTCCTTTAGAAAATTGAGAACCTTAGGCACGTCCGGAAGAATTTCCGACTCATCCATCTTTTCTATATATTCTAGATAGTCCTCATTTTTCTCAACCATCCACTTATCAAATTGTTCTTGGGTTGCTGTCCTACCGCCAATATCTAAAAGAATTTCTAGACACCTCTTGCGGCTTACCCCCTTAAACAGTTCATTTTGCTCTTTTGTGAATTCAAAACCAAGCTCATTGGCCAGTTTTCTCCAAGCTAAATAATGATATTTTGCGGTATCGACAATAACACCGTCTAGGTCAAATATAAATGCTGATATACTCATATAATTTCGACTTATTATAATATAAAAAAGTTGATTATTTAAACCTGCGTTTCTGCTAGGTATTTATAGTAGAACCTCTTTCTATAAGTGTTGCTTTAATAATTTCTGTCCTATAGTCTTCCTCTTCATGAAACCCAATTTCGTTTTCAAGTTTTTCTATCAACATCTCAGCTGCCATTTCGCCCATTTTCTCTCCATGCTGAGCAACAGTAGTTAATGTTGGCGATGAATAACGCGACAAGAGCCCATCTGTAAAACCAATTACCGATACATCTTCAGGAACTCTAATCCCCTTCTTTTGAGTTGCCGCCATAAGCAGCACTGCAAAAATTTCGTTTACACAAAGTACCCCGTCAAAATTCTTGCTTTCTACAAAATCCTCTATATATGATTCTTCTACTCCTTTAAAAGGTAGTACCAAGGTTAGTTTTTCATCATAATCAACACCATGATCCTTAAGTGCTCGCCTATAACCTTCCGCCCTCTTTTCACTAACATTAAAATAGCTTTCCGTAGTTACCAACGCAATTTTTCTCCGGCCTTCTGCAATCATTTTAGTTGTAGCTTGATAGGCAATTTCTTCATCGTTCATTATTACCTTATCACATTCAATTTCATCAATTACACGATCAAAAAGAACTAAAGGAAAACCCTGTTCCATCACCTCTTTTAAATGGCTAAAATCATTTTTTTGTTGCGTTTCCGCAGAAACAGACATTATAAAACCATCAATACTACCATTCGCTAAAAGCTCCATATTGAACACTTCTTTTTCATAAGATTCGTCAGAAACACATACCACCACATTATAACCATGTTCGTTGGCATATTTCTCAATACCTCTAAAAACGGTAGTAAAAAAGTGGTGCACAATATCTGGAATGACAACTCCTATATTTTTTGTTCTTCTATTTTTAAGGCTTAGAGCTATATTATTAGGTCTGTAATTATAAAGTTTAGCAAAGGCCTGCACCTTTTGTTTGGTGTCCGTACTTATCTCGTCGCTGTCCTTTAACGATTTTGAAACCGTAGAGATAGACACCCCTAATTCTCGTGCTATTTGTTTTAGAGTAATCTTTCGTTTCAAATCTTATAACTTTTGGATAGTGAAATTAAACTTTAATATGGGCAAATGACAACCTTCTATAATTTTTAACAATCTTAACTAATCATCACTAGATTTCAACCGTTTTTCAATTAAAAAGAAAACTGTATATTTGGAATTAGATACCGTCTCCCCATTTTCAGCCACATTTTTTATTGATTCAATATTAATTCGATATTTTTTTTAATAGTATCGTATTTTATGAAAGTTATCAACACGAAACCGTTTTCGTAGTTTTTACTAATGCTAATTGATGGGCATTAACATGATTTTTGTATACATTTAACATTATATTATAATTTAACTCAACTTAAAACAATTCATTTATGAAGATTATGCTACTAAAAAACCTTATTATGGTTGCGGCTTTTCTAAGCTTTGGCATAGCACAGGCTCAAGATGTATCGGGAACCGTTTCCGACGCCAGCGGCCCCTTGCCGGGAGCAAGTGTTGTAATTAAAGGCACAACTACAGGAGCACAAACGGATTTTGACGGAAACTACGCAATAAGCGGCGTGCCCGAAGATGCCACATTAATATTCAGTTACATTGGCTATGCTTCTCAAGAAGTACCGGTTAATGGTCAATCTACACTTAACATTACCTTACAAGAAGACGCTCAAGCTTTGGATGAGGTTGTTATTATAGGTTATGGCTCAACTACTATAAAGGATGCTACGGGATCAGTTACCGCAGTAAAGGCCGAAGATTTCAACGGAGGTGTTATAGCGTCTCCTGAACAACTAATACAAGGTAAAAGTGCCGGGGTACAGATTTCACAATCAAGTGGAGACCTATGGTGCCGGGGTTAATATTCGTATTAGAGGAGCAAATTCAATTCGTTCTAACAACAATCCTTTATTTGTAGTTGATGGTGTTCCGCTTTCAGGGGAATCCACTACTCCAAGCGGTGGAGATATTGTTAACGGAGGAAATGCAACAAAAAACCCTCTAAGCTTTATAAACCCTAGTGATATTGAAAGTATCTCTATATTGAAAGATGCTTCTGCAACAGCAATCTACGGATCAAGGGGTGCAAATGGTGTGGTTATCGTAACCACTAAAAGTGGAAAAGCAGGCGCAGGAGGAAACTGGGAATTCAACTCAACATTTAGTGTTTCTTCACCAGCAGACGAATACGACTTGTTTGATGGACCTGAATTTATTTCTAGATCAGCAAGCTTACGATCTCAAGAAATTGCAGACGGCTTAGACTTTGGACAAAATACAGATTGGCAGGATTACATTACTAGAAACACTGCTTCTCAGAACCAAAACTTAGCTTATAGCAATAACTACGGTAGTGGAAACGTAAGAGCTACTTTTTCTTATGGAAAGCAATTTGGTGTAATTCAAAAATCTTCACAAGAAAGAATTACAGGTAGAGTAAACATCGCTCAAAGATTTTTAGATGATAAATTAAGAATTAATTTTCAATCTACCCTTTCTAGAGTAAATGATGAAGCTCCGCCAATTAGTGGTGCTTCAGGATCAAGTGGAAACTTAATTGGTGCAGCTTATGCAGCTAACCCAACTTGGCCTTCAAGTAGTACATTTAGTATAGATGGAAATCTTGTAAATCCAGCAAACTACTTAGCCAACTGGCAATCGGAAACGCATACGGATAGGTTTTTAACCAACCTTTCGGCGGAATATGACCTTACAGAAGAACTTACCGCAAAGATATCAGTTGGTTATGACAGATCAGATGCGCAAGCAATTACAGTCATATCTCCGGGAGTAAGAAATTTTGATAGAGTTGTTGATAATGGTCAAGCAGCATTCAACACGCTAGAAGCCACCAGCAAATTGTTGGAAGCTACTTTGAATTACAAAAAAGAGTTTACAAACTCATCAATAGATGCTATTGTAGGTTTCACTTTTCAAGATTTTCAGAGACAAGGTATAAACTCTCAAGGCTGGGGAACATCCCTTAACAACCTTGATAGAATAGGTCAAGAGTTAAAGCAATCTATATATGACTTACGTTATTCTATAAATACTCCTTACCAACAGTTTGGGTATGATGCCGATGACAGTTTCGTAAACTCGCTAAACCCTTTTAATGATGCTGGCACTTTAGGCACAAAATCAAATTCTTTTCGATCAGCATGGGGTGATGCTTTTGATAATACGGATGAGTTGCAATCGTTTTTCGGTAGAATCAACTACTCTTTGAACAGCAAATATTTATTTACCGTAACACTTAGAGCTGATGGTTCTTCAAGATTTGGTACGAACAACAAATACGGTTACTTCCCTTCTGGTGCATTTGCATGGCAATTAGGTGATGAAGACTTCATTGGGGATGCATTCTCTACTCTTAAACTTAGAGTAAGTGCTGGTTCAACAGGTAATCAAGAAGGTTTAGGTTACGCCAACTATCTAAAAAGAGTTCGTTATAGCAAACCTACTATAGATAATGACGGCAGTATAAACAGACCCGGTACAGAAACGGTTGCTGTACAAAATTCAGATTTAAAATGGGAATCTACTACAGATTACAACTTAGGTATAGATTTTGGATTTGCAGATGACCGTTTTAATGGATCAATAGATTTATATAGAAGAGAGACTAAGGATTTATTATTTAGACAGCCTGCGGCGGCACCAGCTTTTGACCCTTTTAAATTTACTAACTTAGAAGATGGTACTTTAATAAACCAAGGTGTTGAGCTTGGTCTAAATTACGATTTCATCCAATCGGATGATGTTACCTTTTCTACATCTTTCAATATAGCCTACAATGACAACACCGTAGAAGGATTAAAAGGAGCTACTGCAGATTTTGGTGTATTGAACGGTCCAGGGCTTACAGGTGCATTTGCACAACGTCTTGGTGAAGGAAGATCGCTTTTTTCATACTACATGGCTACTTATTCTGAAGATGCAGATGGTAATCCAAATTTCAATGCAGATGACAAGGATTTTGTAGATGAAGATGCTGTACCGGATATTACTACAGGTTTAGCATTAAATTTGACAGTCAAAAACTGGGATGTATCAGCATTTTTTACAGGACAATTTGGATTCTCTGTATACAATAATACAGCAAATGCATTCTTAAACGCTGCAGCTTTTCAAACCTCTAGAAATGTAACTCCAGAAGCTCTTGAGCTTCAATCATCAGAAGTTTCTACACTATATTTAGAAAAAGGTGATTTCGTTCGTATGCAAAATGCGAGTATTGGGTACAATGTACCACTAAGTGGAAAAGGAGCTCTAAACAGCCTAAGATTATCACTTACCGGTCAAAACTTATTTTTGATTACCGATTATAGTGGCTTAGACCCAGAAGTTTCATCATCGACTTCTTCAGATGGGGATTTTACAGGAGGAATTCCGAGCCAAGGTATAGACTATACTTCTTTCCCTAGACCTCGAACATTCACTTTAGGAATAAATGCTAGATTCTAATTATAAAAAAAGAGCAATGATAAAATATATTAAAAATACATCGAAGATTCTGATACTACCGGCCATAGGCCTGTCCGTATTATTCTCATGTAGCGACCTTGAGGTTGAAGAAACAGACTCTTTATTGGTTGCCAATTTTGAGGGAATCGAAACTGCTGAAGAAGCAGCAAGTTCTGTTACCGCAATGTACAATCAAATCAACGGGTATATTGGAAACCAAGCAGACTTATTCGCTTTGAGCGAAGTTACTACTGACGAGCTTTTAGTTCCGACTAGAGGTTCTGACTGGGGAGATAACGGAATTTGGAGGCAATTACACCAACATACCTGGACACCTGACCATTCCTATATTACAAACGTATGGAACCAATGGAACGAATTGCAACTTACTGCTAGTGAAGTGCTAGATTCTAGATCAGCTTCATCTGAAGCATCAAGAGCTGATGCCGCATTCCTTAGAGCTTTGGGTATGTATGTGATTTTAGATAATTACGGTCAAGTTCCTTATAGAGATACAACTGCAGACCCATTAGACGATCCTGCTGTTTTAACAGGTAACGAAGCTGTTGATTTTATAGTAGCAGACTTAGAGACAGCTATTTCAACACTACCTGCTACAACACCAGATGGCGAAACCGTTATGGCTTCAAAATCTGCCGCTAGATATTTATTGGCAAAAGTTATGCTAAACAAACATATATTCAATGGATCCGGAACAGCTGATGCTGCAGACATGAATAGAGTAGTTTCTTTAGTGGATGAAATTAACGGTGATGGCTTTGGATTGGTCGCTGGATATTTTGACATATTTAAGGCAGACACAGACCAAGAAACTATTTTTTGGGTAAAGACTTCTGTTGGTAATAGAATCTGGAACGGTCTTCACTACAACCTTACAACGCCAGATCAAGCCGGTGGATGGAATGGCTTTAGTACTTTAGCTGAATTTTATGACATATTTGAAGGTGACGCGAATTCTAACGTAGAAGGTGGTGACCAAGAAGAAAGAAGAGGCTATGTTCCTTCAGCTGGAAAACCTGCGGGAATTGATGGAACTACTGATAAAGATGCAGATGGTCTAGCTGATGGATCTAATATTGGTTTTGGCTTCTTAATAGGACAACAGTTTGCTCCTAATGGAGACGAACTTACGGACAGAGGCACATCTCCTTTGAACTTTACGAGAGATTTTACTAATGCAACTAACGGCGAAAAAAGTTTAGTTGAAAATAGTGAAGTAACTGGTATCCGTGTGATAAAGTATCATCCACAATATGGTGAATTTGCTGAACATGAAATATTCTTCAGATATTCTGATGCGCATTTAATGAAAGCAGAAGCTATCATGCGTAGTGGTGGAGACCCAACAACTTTAGTAAATGAACTTAGAGTTTTGAGAGGTGCTGAGCCATTGGCTACAGTTACCGAGCAAGATTTATTGGACGAAAGAGGTAGAGAACTGTATGCTGAATTTTGGAGAAGAAATGATATGATTAGATTTGGTCAATATACTAAAGACTGGGAGTTTAAAGATCCTTCTGCTATAGGCGACACCAACAAACAATTGTTTCCTATACCTGCAACACAAATTATATTGAACCCTAACCTAGTTCAGAACCCAGGTTACTAGAAATTAAATTTAAGTGTTTAAAACAGCCCTGACATTAATTTGTCAGGGCTGTTTTTTTTAAGCAGTATGAGTGCTTTTGTTAATCGAATATATAAGTAACTAGGTAATACTGCACTCATAGGAGTACGCTGATTTTCCTTTTAGAGTAGATATCTAATCTATCGCATCTATTTCACAAGCTATTAGTTTTGAAGCAACGTGATAACAAAAAGAAAGCCCCGTCTGATGATTAGTCAGACGGGGCTTTTATA